>JAXMNQ010000046.1:0-48681 GCA_034670345.1 Paracoccaceae bacterium
TCAATCCCCCCCCCCCCCCCCCCCATATTCGATTACTCCAAATAGCGATCCAAAAGTCTTGTAATTGCTGTGTGCTTAATGCAGTGGATAACTCCATTTCCTGCCCTGACAACTAGTCCTGCAAATTTTGCGCAAAAATCTCCGGGTGGGCCAGAAATCGCAAAGACCGGGGCGCCACTAATACCGTTAAAATCACAACTAAGTTTCTCCACGGAGCGAAGTTTGAAAACCGAACTCTCGTAGCTATCACCAAAATAGTTGCACAAGATTTCTCTTTTTGCCAAGTGCAAATGCGACAACCTTTCTCCGAAATCGCGATCGTCAATAGTATCAAATCTTTGATCAGAACTCGCATATCCATATAAAATCATACAGACGACCTCCTCGTTGTCCCTCAAGTATTCTGTTCCAATTGCGTGAAACTTGTTTTCGTCAATCTTTCCGCTTGCAACGGGCTTAGAGTAATCAAGAATAACCAAATCATACTGGTCGCTTTCTTTGAGCTTGTCAGAATCGCCGAGTGTGCTGAAGCCGCCGCTTGTCAAGTATCGGTTCACTCCATCTGCAAGAATAGCTATTCCTTCGACTTCAAGTCCAGAAATCTGGTGCCGAGTTGCGACACAAAAATACCGTCCTCGATACTGAACGAGACTGCACGACCCTCTATAGCTGACTTCCCAGCTTTCGAACCCACTGTAGTGAAAGAGGGTCGTTGCGCTTTTTCGGAGTACGTTAAGCGCATCATCCGCAGTAAACCAAACATCTCTTATCCGCACATAAGAGAGGAGCCTTTCAAGTTCAAATGTGGTGCGCATCCGTATTCTCAAGATCCCATCGGCGCTTGATGCAACATCTCCATTAGCCTACATGGTGGTTTTTTGGAAATGGCTGTTCGCTGCAATAGACTTCCCCACCCTTCCCCAATCTCCGGGAACCACGCGTCCGCGCCCTCGACCTCCAGATCGACTTCTGTAATCAACAACCGATGCGCCAGCGGCAGCATGGCCTCGTAGATCCCTTGCCCGCCGATGCCATACACGCGGAAATAGCCCTGCGCCTGCGCCAGGGCGATGGCCTCTTCGACCGTCCCCACCACATGCTCATGCAGCCCGGTATCGCGCGAGACGACGATGTTCAGGCGTTTGGGCAGGGGTTTGAAGGGCAGGCTCTCCCACGTCCGGCGGCCCATGATGCAAGCGCCGCCCAGCGTCTCACGCTTGAACATGGCCAGATCCTCGGGGATGTGCCAGGGGATGTCGCCCTCCTTGCCGATGGCGCGGTTGCGGTCGTGGGCGGCGATGAGGGTGATCATGACGGGTTCCTCAGACGGCCACGGGGGCTTTGATCGCGGGCAGCGGGTCATAGCCGGGAAAGGCGAAATCCTCGTACCGGAAATCGAAAAGATCCGTGACCTCGCGGGTGAATTCCAGCCGGGGCAGGGGGCGCGGCGTGCGCGAGAGTTGTTCGGTCACCTGCTCCATGTGGTTGGAATAGATATGTGCGTCGCCGATGGCATGGACAAAATCGCCCGGCTCATAGCCGGTGACGCGTGCCAGCATGCATTGCAGCAGCGCGTAGGAGGCGATGTTGAAGGGCACGCCAAGGAACATGTCGGCGCTGCGCTGGTAGAGTTGCATGTGCAGTTTGCCACCCAGAATGCGCACCTGCCAGAGCGTGTGACAGGGCGGCAGCGCCATGTCGGGCACATCCGCCGGGTTCCATGCGGACACGATCAGGCGGCGTGAATCGGGCGTCTGCCGGATCTGGTCGAGCAGGGTGGTGATCTGGTCGATGGTGCCCCTGTGGCCGGGCCAGTGGCGCCACTGGTGGCCGTAGACCGGGCCGAGGTCGCCGCTCTCATCCGCCCATTCGTCCCAGATGCGGACGCCGTTGTCCTGCAGATAGCGGATGTTGGTGGAGCCGGAGAGAAACCACAGCAGTTCATGCACGATGCTTCGCAGGTGCAGTTTCTTGGTGGTCACAAGGGGAAAGCCCTCGGCCAGCGGATAGCGGCATTGCAGTCCGAAATAGCTTCGCGTGCCGGTGCCGGTGCGGTCGGTCGTGTCCTCGCCGTGGTCAAGGACCGTGCGAAGGGCGTCCAGATATTGCTGCATTTGAAGAATCCCTTCTAGGTGCTGTGGTGGCGGGCGTCCGATCCCCAATATACGCGATTCTTGAGGGGCGTGAAGGCGGGGTGGATGCCTGGTTTGCCCGGACCACTCTTAAAGGGCGGACCAGACCAGAAGCCGGGGCTTCATCCCGTTGCAGGAGGCATTGACGGTCGCGATTATCGCGGTGTTGTAGGCCGAGGAGGGACAGGGGCTGAAGCCGTTGGCCGGACACGCCACGATGCGCAGTTCTTGCGGCGATCAGCTACGCATCCTTGTGCCGGCTTCATGCCGTCCATCTATATCTGGCGTCCGCGCGTCGCTGCGGCACCTTGTCGTTCGTTTCCAAGTTGAGTCCAAAAACCGACGATTTCGGCAGGGCAAGCCGAATTTCGCGCAGTGGGAATGACAGGAAACAGCAGACCGACAGTTCGGAAAGTGGGGCGTATTTGCCGCACATCTGCCGCGCAACCTGCACAATGATTGACTTTTTTCCGGTCGGCCCGCACCCTGTGGACAAAATAATAGGCAAGACCTGAGGCAGTTCCATGTATCGCACTATTGCAGCGCTCGCGTTGGCGAGCGCGCTTGCCGCTTGTGAAGGCACAAGCCTTTCAGACGGCAGCGCAACCGGAATCGGGACCGGTGCTCAACCCTTGATTGCAGAGCCGGAGCCAACAACGACGGGCGACGGCACTACCACAACAGGGGATCCCGACCCGGATAACCTGTATGCGAGCGAGCTGAAAAACGCCAAGGACGATCTGACGGTCGACAAGATGACCTTTGATCCGACGACGGGCGAGCTGGTCTTCAACAACCTCCCGTTCGACTCCAACAAGACGGCGACGGGCGAGAACGTCTATACCCGCAACGCCGCTGTCAGCGCCTCGTTGGCGGCCACCGGGTTCGACGCCTACCGAAACGCGGGCGGCACCGCGGCGGGGTCACAATATTTCGCGGTGTTCCGCCGGTCGGCCAGCGGCAATTCGCAGGTCGGCACCGTGGGCAGTGACCGTTACCTGTCTTTCGGGTTTGGCGGCGCGGTGGCGCAGCGGCTGAATGGCGCGGGCGCGCTGCCGGCGGTCAACGACACCTATGTCTTTAACGGCGAATATGCGGCCGTGCGCACGGTCGTCGACGATACCACCGGCACCCGGATGGAATATGTCGCGGGGACCACGATCATCGACGTGGACATTCAGGACTTTGACGTCAGCGGCGCGGTTGAGGGTCTGATTGTCAACCGGACCTTCTTTGACGCCAACGGTGTGCAACTGGCCGCCCTGAACAACGCCGATTTCATCTCTCTCGCCACGGCAGAGATCAACTTTGACAACTGGACGATCTCGTCTTCGGACGCGACCGTGGTGCGTCAGGGTGAATCCGCGCAGACCGGCAGCTGGTCAGGTTTATTCTCCGGACCGGACGGCAAAGAGGTTGTCGGGATCGTCGTGGTCGAAGGTGAAGGCCCGGTGGGCATCGACCCGGCAACCGGCGACTTCATCCTGCAGTCGACGCGCGAGACAGGTGGTTTCATCGCCACCCGCCCTTGATCTATGGGGCAGAGGCTAATCTTTGCGCGGGTGTTCCGCGTGCTGGCGCTGGTCCTTTTTCTGACGCCCGCGCTGATCGGGCCGATGCGGGCGGGCGCCGACGAAGTCCGCATGACCATCGACACGGCACGCGGGGCCGCCGCGCAGGCCCTGGCCGATGGCAACTCCGCGCTGGCGCTGATGCTGGCCGATGGCGTGTTGCTGGGCGCCCCCGGAGACGTGCCGGCCTTGCTGATCAAGTCGCGCGCTCTGCGTGACCTGGGCCGCAGCGGAGAGGCGGCCGGCGCCGCCAAACTGGCCTTTTCCACCACCAAAGACGACCGCGAACGTTATTTTGCCGCCCTGCTGACGGGGCGCGCGCGGGCGACGGGCGGCACGCCGGGCATGGCACAGCTCTGGTTGCGCCGCGCCGCCCATATCGCGCCGGAGGAGCCGCTGCGTGCGCTGGCGGTCAACGACTTTCGCAAGGTCCGCAGCGTGACGCCATGGCGGTTGTCGCTGAACATGGCCGTGGAACCGTCGGACAACCTGAATGGCGCGCCCAAGACCAACACCTTTGCCTTTGCGGGCCTGAGTTTCATCAACCCCTCTGCAGTGCCGCTTTCGGGCAAGCGTTTCTTCCTTGGCGCGGACTACCTGTACCGGCTGCCGCTGAGCGAGACGCGGCGGCTGAACTTCGGGGCCGGGGTCGAGGTGCAGCGCGTTCGGTTCAGCGACGATGCGCGCGACAAGGTGCCCGGCATCCGCGACGCGGATTACCGGCATGATGCCCTGGTCCTGTCGCTGGGCTACGAGGTGCGCGATGCAGAGGGCCGCTGGCTGGCGCAGAGCAAGGCCTCGGTCGCACGGCATTGGCTGGGCGGGGTGCTCTATTCCGACGCGGCGCGACTGGACCTGAGCTATGGCCGTGTCCTGTCGCCGGGCTGGCAGGCCGGGGTTCGGCTTGGCTTTGAGGATGAGACACGCCACGACGCGGGGCTGCGCGATGCGCGGACCAGCGAGGTCAGCCTGTCGCTGACTCGTCGTTTTGCGGCGGCATCGCTGCGACTGGACCTGTCGGCGGCGGATACGGCCTCTGAGTCGCGCCTGATCGCCCGTGAAAGCGCCCGCGCCGCACTGAGCCTTGGGATGGGAAAGCCGGTCAAGGGGATGCTGCCACGGGTCACGATGGCCTGGGAAGTGTCGGATTACGACGAGGGGCCATCGGGCTTTTGGGTGGACCCCCGGCGCGACGAGGAACTGTCCCTGTCGGTGGACGTGCTGCTGCCCGAACTGGACTATTACGGCTTTGCCCCCGAGATCGGGGTTTCCTTCCGCGACCGAAGTTCCAATTATACTGTCTACGAGACCCGGGGCACCGATCTGCATCTGGGTCTGAAATCGGTATTCTGAATGACGGCCCCGCACAGGCGCGGCCGGAAGGGACAAGATGGGAATCAAGTATCTGCACACGATGGTCCGGGTGAAGGATCTCGACGCATCGATTGCATTCTACAAGATGCTGGGACTGGTGGAGCGTCGCCGGTCCGAGAACGAAAAGGGGCGGTTTACGCTGGTCTTCCTCTGCCCGCCGGATCAGGCGGACGGCCACGCGGACGTGGAACTGACCTACAACTGGGACGGGGATGAGGGGCTGCCGTCGGACGGACGCCATTTTGGCCATCTCGCCTATACTGTTCCGGACATCTACGAGATGTGCCAACAGCTGATGGATGCGGGCGTGACCATCAACCGCCCGCCGCGCGACGGTCACATGGCTTTTGTGCGCTCACCCGACAACGTCTCGATCGAATTGCTGCAACAAGGGGAGTCCCTGCCTGCGCAGGAGCCCTGGGCCAGCATGGGCAATACGGGGCACTGGTGATCCGGGCATTTGCCCTCGCCGCTGCGGCGGTGGTGATTCCGGCAGGAGCGCAGGCCGCCTGCCGTTTGGCGCTCTTGCTGGCGCTGGATGTGTCCTCTTCCGTCGATGATCGCGAATACCTGTTGCAACGCGACGGGCTGGCCGCGGCGTTGTTGTCAGAGGATGTGCAGGGCGCGATCCTGCAGAGCGGTGGCGGCGTGGCACTTTCGGTCTACGAATGGAGCGGGCGGCGGCAATCGGCGGTGATACAGGACTGGGTGCTGCTGAACAGCCGCGATGGGATCGCCACCGTGGTGCAGCGGTTGCGCAACAGCCAGCGGTCCTACCGGCGCTATCCCACGGCGCTGGGCTATGCACTGGGCTACGGGGCGGGCCTGATGGCCAAGGCGCCGCGCTGTGAACGGCGGGTGATTGATGTCTCCGGCGACGGGATCACCAACGACGGGTTCTGGCCGCAACTGGCCTATCGGCATTTCCCCTTTGACGGCATCACGGTGAACGCGCTGGCGGTGCTGGGGGCCGATCCTGATGTGGTCGACCATTTCGAATTCGAAGTTCTGCGCGGGCCGGGGGCCTTTATCGAGACCACCCAAGGTTACGAAGGCTATGAGCGCGCAATGATCCGCAAGCTGTACCGTGAGATCCAGGACCGTATCGTTGGCGGTCTGGACATCGACGAGACCGGTCCGGGATGAAGCGGATTGCGCTGGCGGCATGTCTGGCGATCTGGGCGGGGACGGCGCCTGCCGAGTGTCGGCAGGCACTGGCGCTGGGTCTGGATGTGTCAGGGTCCGTGGATGCGCGGGAATACCGCTTGCAGATGGACGGGCTGGCCGGGGCGCTGGAAGACGCCGAGGTGATCGAGGCGCTGCTGGCTCTCCCGGGCGCCGAGGTCCGGCTGGCGGTCTTTGAATGGAGCGATCCGGCCTCACAGCGGCTTGTTGCACCATGGCGGTCTATCAAGGGGCCTGCGGACGTGGCGGCGCTTGCCGAGCGGCTGCGGGTGACTGCGCGTGCGCCGATGGGACAATCGACCGCCATTGGCGCGGCCAAGACCTATGGCGCGGCGCTGCTGTCGGAACAGGGCGAATGCTGGCGTCGGGTGCTGGACCTGTCCGGTGACGGCGAGTCCAACACGGGGCCGCGCCCACAAGATGTGCGCCCGGCGGGGCTGACCATCAACGGGCTGGTGATCGGCCGTTCGGGCGACACTGACGGAATCGGGGCGCTGGCTTCCTACTTCCGGGCCTATGTGATTGCCGGGGCGGATGCTTTTGTCGAAACCGCGCTGGGTTTCGAGGCCTTCGAAGAGGCCATGGTCCGCAAGCTGAAACGCGAGTTGCAGGTGCTGGCGGTTTCAGCCCGGTGACGGCGGCGCCGCTCCTGCGCCTGCGGCGCATATCGCCGCGCCCGCCTTCCCACCGATCCGGAGCCGTATCGTGTCGGCTTGATCTTCTTTGGTTTTTCAAATACCCTCGGGGGAGTCCCGCAGGGACGGGGGCAGAGCCCCCCACGCCGGTTTCCAGGAGAAAACGGCGTGGTTCGCGTCAGTAGATGTACCGGATCTGGTCGGTCCAGTAGCGTTCCACCCGGCGCAGCGCGGTGGTGATCTCATCAATGCCGTCCAGCGACAGCACGCCCTTGCCTTGAAGCCCCTCGGCATGGCGGCCAAAGAGTTGGCCGACAATATCGCGGATCTCACGTCCGCGCTGGGTCAGCCGCACCCGGACCGACCGGCGGTCGATCTCGCACCGCTGATGGTGCATGTACCCCATTTCGACCAGTTTCTTGAGGTTGTAGCTGACGTTCGAACCCTGATAGTAGCCGCGGGTCTTCAACTCGCCCGCCGTCACCTCGTTGTCGCTGATGTTGAACAGCAAGAGCGCCTGCACCGCGTTCACGTCGATTATTCCCAGTCTTTCGAACTCATCCTTGATGACGTCAAGCAGCAGGCGGTGTAACCGTTCCACCAGGCTCAGCGCCTCCAGATAGCTCGCCACGAAGCCCTGTTGGGGGCCCTGGTTCATGGAGGAATGAATGCTCATCTCGTTCTCCGCCTGTTTTTCTTGGACAGGAGCTTTCGAGGATAAACACGAATATTGCGTTAAACCGAGGCGAAGTCCCGAAAAATTATAATTATTTCCGAGACTTGGTTAACCTGTGTTACCGGGCGTGCTATCGGCTGTCCGCCCGGTGCAGACCGGACGAGCAGGGGGTTTCGCCTGTGCGCTCAACCGTTTGCCGCGACCTGCGAGATTTCCGCGATCATCGGGGCATGGTTATCGGGCGCCGGGTGCTGGCCCGAGATCCACTGGTAGAGATCCTGGTCGTTCTCCGACAAAAGCTGCTCGTAGGCGTCCAGTGCCGCATCGTCGAGGCCCGCCAACCGTGCCTCGGCAAAGCGCATCAGCAGGATGTCCATCTCCTTGGTGCCGCGACGCATGGAGCGCATCTGCAGACGTTTGAGACGGGTTTGGCGGTCCTCGACGGTCATGTCAGACTTGCTCCTTCAGCAGCGTGCGCAGGCGTTTCTCCAGCCGACCCAGTTTCTCTGTCCCGGCCCGGAACTGGCCGCGCAGGGCGCGAATTTCCGTCAGGACGGCGTTCACGTCCGGGGTCAGGATATCGTCGTCGGAGGGGTCCGGCAGGCCCTCGCCCTCGCCGGTGATCAGCCAGACGATCGAGACATTCAGCAGGCCGGCCAACATGCTGAGCCGATTCGCGCGGGGTTCGTTGACGTCGTCCTCCCAAGCCTGCAACGTCTTGATCTTGACACCAAGCCGCTTGGCGAGCGTTTCATGTGTCATTCCCGCGGCTTCGCGCGCTGCGGCAAGACGGTCACCGAAGGTCGCGCTTTCGGGGCCGTACCAGTCCGTAGTGTCTTCCATTTCTTGTCCCTTCCGGTGAAGCCGCTTGAACGGGTTTCATGCGCAAACTAAGACGGGGCAGGCGCAATTACAAACAGCGAGCCCACATGACTTTTCTCTCCCAGACACTGGCCCGTGTGAAACCCTCTCCCACTGTGGCCGTGACCCAACTGGCGCTGGAGTTGAAGGCGGCGGGACGGGATGTCATTGGACTCGGCGCTGGCGAACCGGACTTTGACACACCTGACACCATCAAGGCTGCGGCAATTGCGGCAATCGAGGCGGGGAAAACGAAATACACCGCGCCGGACGGCATTCCCGAACTGAAGCGGGCGATCTGTGACAAGTTCGCGCGGGAAAACGGGCTGACTTATGGGCCGAAACAGATCAGCGTCAGCACCGGCGGCAAGCAGGTGCTCTACAACGCGCTGATGGCCACGTTGAATCCGGGCGATGAAGTGATCATTCCCGCGCCTTACTGGGTCAGCTACCCGGATATGGTGCGGATGGGCGGCGGGGAGCCGGTGATCGTCGAAGGGGCAGAGGCGAACGGGTTTCGCATCACGCCTGAGCAGCTGGAGGCGGCGATCACGCCGCGGACCAAGTGGCTGATCTTCAATTCGCCGTCGAACCCGACCGGCGCAGGCTATGACCGCTCGGCGCTGAAGGCGCTGACCGATGTGCTGATGCGCCACACCGATGTCTGGGTGATGTCCGACGATATGTACGAACACCTCGTTTATGACGGGTTCGAATTCGTCTCTCCCGCGCAGGTGGAGCCGGGACTGTATGACCGGACGCTGACTGTGAACGGGGTGAGCAAGGCTTATGCCATGACCGGCTGGCGGATCGGCTATGCCGGCGGGCCGGAGAATCTGATCACGGCCATGCGCAAGGTGCAGAGCCAGTCCACCACCAACCCCTGTTCCATCAGCCAATGGGCGGCGGTCGAGGCGCTGAACGGGCCGCAGGATTTCCTTGTCGAACGCGCGGCAGCATTCCTGGCGCGGCGTGACATGGTGGTCAGGCGGCTGAACGGTTGCGCAGGCGTGACCTGCGCCGTGCCGGAAGGGGCGTTCTACGTCTACCCGTCGGTGGCGGGGTGCCTTGGCAAGACCTCGGCCGGGGGCAACCGGATCGCAACAGATGAGGATTTCTGTACAGCGCTTCTGGAAGAAGAGGGTGTGGCGGTGGTCTTTGGCGCGGCCTTCGGCCTAAGCCCGCATTTCCGGGTCAGCTATGCAGCTTCGGAGGCGGATCTGACCGCTGCCTGTGACCGGATCGAACGTTTCTGCGCGGGGCTGACATGACAACCGAACTGCCGGATTTTTATTACCGTACGCGCGACAACGGCGCGCTGGTCTACCGGGTCGACACCGAAAACCGGCAGCGGCGGATCGAGATGGAACAGATCGCGGTGGTCAATACCAACAAGGGGGAGATCAAGCCGCACGGCGACCGCCCGCTTGAGCCGGGCGAGCTGGAGGAAATCCGTGCCTGGATGGAGGCGCGGCAGGCCTTGCTGGCACGGCGCGAGATGGACGACATTCTCCGGGCAATCGACCATCTGCACCAGACCGCGCAATGGGCGCAGGCCCGGGCGAGTGACGATCAGCTGGAAGAGGTGACCGATGCCTTGCTGCTGGCCATGCACGATCTGCGCGGCGTGCTTGTCCGGAAAAAGGCGGACCGGCTGACCAAAGGTTAATACAGTCTTTTGGAAATGCCCTGAATTTGGGCAGGATTGAGCCGTTATGCCCGCGCATTCGGCAAGATTCGGCCCGGGTTAACGCTTGGTGACTTTTCCTCTTAGGGTCGCGCGGGCGCGGTCTTATCTCTGATCCATGGAACATTCGCAAACTCTTGTACCGCGCCGCGACGGGCAGGTGCCGTTTGACAGTACCCGGCCTCTCTTTCCCCTGTCTCCGGAGGCTGTCCGGGCGCTTTTGGGCTGAATGTACTGACGCGCAGGGGACGACCGGCGCCGCTCGCCCCGGGGTGAACCCGTGGCATCGCCCCGCCCGCCGTCCCACCCTTGGCGCAGACCTCAGGTGTCAGCCAAGGATGCCGGGCCAGTTTGCGCGGCCCTTGGCAATATTCGCGTCGATCTCTGGAAGCCACAGGTCCCGCGCGCGCAGGCTGGCGTTGAGGTACAGTTCACCCTTGTGGACGGTCCAGGCCTCGGGAACGGTTGGCGCAAGATAGCCGAGCGAGGCGGCATAGGCGCAGTAGCCGCCGAACTGCGGAGCATAGGCCATCGGGTCCGCCCGGAAGGCGGCGGCATTCTCGGGCGTGGTAAAGCGCCAGGTCGCGCCTTTCCAGTCGAGTTGCGCATTGCCACCCGGTACCGGGCCGTTTTCGGCGAAATAGGCTACGGGGTCCGATCCGTCGATGGCGATGCCGCTTTCGGCGTAGATCTCGGGCTCGGCGGCCAGCGAGGGGCGGGCGGTCAGCATCAGCGCCGGGGCGGCGAGGGCAAGTGAAAGGGTGTGGCGGCGGGTGAGGCGGGTCATTGGGGTCTCCGGTCAGGGATGGGGCGTGCTACCAAGATACCCGTTCCACGTTCCCGCGCGAGTCCCCGAAACGCGGACGTGAAACCCCGTGATCCGGCAATTGCCCGGTCAATTCACTCGCCCGGCCGTCATGCAACTGTTACATTAATTGCATGATACGGATTGTTCTGCCTTTCCTGATGCTTCCTGCCCTGTCGGCGCCGGCGCCGGCGCAGGCGAACCCGATTGCCGAGGTGCTCTGCGCCCCGACACAGGCGATGACACGCAAGCTGACCGAGCAATTCGGTACAACGCGCCACGCCACCGGGTTGCGCAGCCCCGACGAAGTGGTCGAGATCTGGACCGACTCGGGCGGGGACTGGACCATGGTCATCACCTATTCAACCGGTCGCTCCTGTATCGTTGCCATGGGTGAGTATTGGCAGGAAACCCGTCCCGAGAACCCCACCTGACAGGTTTTTGCGGGAAAAACTTCCGCAAATGACACGAAAAAATTGACTCGCGCCCCCGCGCTGGTAGCTTGTGGACAATTACCACCGGTCAAGATGGGGGACATCATGCGACTGACCTTTGCCGCCGCTGCCACGGCGCTTGCCCTGAGTGCGACCTCGGCTTTTGCCTGGGGTGACATGTATAGGGGCGATGCAACCAACAATCCGAACTCCAATTTCCTTATGCACGAGTACAAGGCGGCCAACTATTGCCCCGCCGGTCTGCAGCCGGTGCTGATGGGTGGTGTCGTCTGCTGTGGCACGCCGAACGCCGGACCGTACTACAACCGTGCAGGCGGCGCCAAGAAACGTCACTACAGCCCGTCGGGAACCTTCGTTCCGGGCGAAAAGGGCATGGTCTACCGCTGATCGCGCGGCTTGGGGCCTGCGCCCCTTGGCAAGATGGATCAGGCCGCGTATACGCGCGGCCTGATTTCTTTTGACCGCTGGGGAAGGATCGCGCCATGCAGGGCAGCGCCAATCTGAACATCATGATGAAGGCGGCGCGCAAGGCGGGGCGCTCGTTGGTCAAGGACTTCCGCGAGGTCGAGAACCTTCAGGTCTCGATGAAAGGCGCCGGGGACTTCGTATCCCGCGCCGATCTGGAGGCCGAGCGCGTCCTGAAGGAAGAGTTGATGGAGGCGCGGCCGAACTATGGCTGGCTGGCAGAAGAGGGCGGCGAGGAAGAGGGCGCTGACCCGACCCGGCGCTGGATCGTTGATCCACTGGATGGCACAACCAACTTTCTGCACGGGTTGCCGCACTGGGCGATCTCGATCGCACTGGAGCACAAGGGACAGATCGTGTCGGGTGTGATCTTTGACGCGGCCAAGGACGAAATGTTCTACGCCGAGCGGGGCACCGGGGCATGGCTGAACGATTCCAAGCGTCTGCGGGTCTCGGGGCGGCGGCGGATGATCGAGGCGGTCTTTGCCACGGGCATCCCCTTTGCAGCGAAACGGACGCTGCCCGCGACGCTGAAGGACCTGGCGCGGGTCATGCCGGAATGTGCCGGTGTGCGCCGGTTCGGCTCTGCTGCGCTGGACCTCGCCTATGTGGCGGCAGGACGCTATGACGGCTACTGGGAGCGCGAGCTGCAGCTGTGGGACATCGCTGCGGGTTATCTGATCGCCAAGGAAGCCGGTGCGCTGGTCGAAGGTGTCCGCGAAGGGCAGGACCCGCTGGAAAGCGGCAGCATCCTTTGTGCCAACAACGACATCTTTGCGCCCTTCGCCAAGATCCTGCGAGCGGAATAAGCTGGGGGAGAGATCTCATCGGTATGTGAGTTTGCGGAGCGCGCCCTGTGGGCGCGTTTTTCGCTTCAGGATTCACCAGGAAACAAGCACTTTGGCGAGGCGGTCATTGGTCGGAGGGATGGTTGACGCCGTCGTGCCAGATCACCGGTTCGATGTCCTTCGGCTCGATTCCTTCGATGGTGTAGAGGTTCACGCCGTATTCGTTGGGGTTGGAGCGGCGGCGGTGGTACATGTAGATGCCGCAGGTCTTGCAGAAATAGTGTTTCGCCGTATGCGTGCCCCAACTGTACAGCGTCAACTGGTCGGCGCCGCGAGTGACCGTGATCCCGTCCAGCGGCGCCGAGATCACCGGCACGCTGCGACGGCGGCAGAAGGAACAATCGCAGCGCCGGGCGCTGTTCAGCCCGTCTGACAGCGTGACCCGCAGTTCGACGGCGCCGCAATGGCAGGTGGCCTTGTACTGATCGGTCATTTTCTTCGCACTCTGGGGACCTGTGTGTGGCTCTTGCGCGCGGTGACGCGGGGAACGCGGCTGCGTTCAAAGTCGTAATCGGTTTCGGGATGGGGCGGATGGCCATGGGTCCGGTTCCAGAAGCGGATGCCGCCTCGGCGCAGCCAGACCGGTATTGTCAGGATCAGCCCCACGACAAAGCCGCCCACATGCGCCCAATAGGCGACGCCACCCTGATCCGCGGGAGAGCTCCAGCCGCCGAAGAGCTGCAGGGCGAACCAGATCGCCAGCATCAGCCAGGCTGGCACCGGGACTACCCGGAAGATGATGACGAGGATCAGCAGGATATCCACACGCGCCTTCGGGAACAGCAGCAGGTAGCCCCCCATGACCCCCGCGATGGCCCCGGAGGCGCCGACCGTGGGGATGTTGGAATAGGGCGCGGCCAGCCAATGGATGACGCCAGCGCCCAGCCCGGCGGCGATGTAGAAGAGGGCAAAGCCGATGTGTCCCATCTCGTCTTCTAGATTGTCGCCGAAGATATAGAGGAACAGCATGTTGCCGATGATGTGCATCCAGCCGCCGTGCAGGAACATCGAGGTGAAGAGGCCGGAAAAGCCGAAGCCCTCGGTCAGGAAGCGCGGGACAAGGGCATATTGGGCGTAAAAGCTCTGTAGTGCGCGGGGGGCGCCCTCGAATTGCAGCGAATACAGGAAGACCGCCACGTTCATCACGATCAGGGCGTAGGTGACAAAAGGCACGCGGCCTGAGGGGTTGTGATCGCGGATCGGAAACATGGGGTGGAGATTGGCATCCCCGGGGGCGAGGTCAAGGCGAATTGGCGGGAGGGACGGTTTGTGACCCTCCCGCCAATGGGGCTGTGGCTCAGCCCTCTTGACCGGCCAGCAGGGCGGCGTTGCCGCCGGCCGCCGTGGTGTCGATGCAGACATGGCGTTCTGCCCGGGCATGACCCGCGTCCGGCTGTCCGGTGATCAGCGGCAGGATCGCGCCCTTGCGGGCGGCCAGTGCCTGACGGTAGGCGCGGGCGGTGTCCGCGTCCCCCCACCAGAGCGCGCCGGAGACGACGTCGGTCTGTCCAAGCGCCTGCGGCGTCAGGCCGTCTGCGATGACGGCAATGCCGCCCAGCGCGCGGATCGCCTGTGCCTGCGCCTCTGCCGCCTCAGCGCCGGGGCCAAGGCAGAGCACAGGCGGACGCGCGTGTTGATGCAGCACGTTGGCCTCGCCGGTGGGTCCGGGCAATTCGACACGGCTGGGCGCCGGTTCATCCTTTGCGGCTTTGGCCAGACGTTGTGCGAGGTCAGACGGGGCCGCGCCAGGCGCTGCGTCGCTGACCGGGGCGGGGTGTGCGCGGAAGCGGTTCAGGTAGAGCGGCCCGCCTGCCTTGGGGCCGGTGCCCGACAGACCCTCACCGCCGAAAGGCTGCGAGCCCACGATGGCGCCGATCTGATTGCGGTTCACGTAGAGGTTGCCCGCCGTCACCCGGTCCGTGACATGCTGCACGCGGTCGTCGATGCGTGTCATCAGGCCAAAAGTCAGCCCATAGCCGGTGCCGTTGATCCGGTCGATCACCCGGTCCAGATCGCGGGCCTTGAATGTGGCGACATGCAGGACAGGGCCAAAGATCTCGCGCTCCATCTCTTCGATGCCGCTGACGCGGATCAGCGTGGGCGGGACAAAGGTGCCTTGCGCCGGCACCGGCACCTGATGCAGCACGCGGCCCGTGCGCGCGGCCTCACCCACGTGGTTCAGGATGCTGTCCTGTGCCTCTGTGTCGATCACCGGGCCGACATCGGTGGCCGGTGTCCACGGATCGCCCACCACAAGCGCCTGCATCGCGCCCTTGAGCATTTCCAGCAGGGTCTCGGCGACGTCCTCCTGTACGTAAAGGCAGCGCAGGGCCGAACAGCGCTGACCTGCGGACTGAAAGGCCGACTCGACAATCGCCTGCACGGCCTGTTCCGGCAGGGCGGTGCTGTCGACGATCATGGCGTTCAGCCCGCCGGTTTCGGCGATCAGCGGCGCGCCGGGGGCCAGATGCGCGGCCATGCTGCGGTGGATGATCTGCGCAGTGTCCGTGCCGCCGGTAAAGGCGACGCCGTCCACCTGCGGGGCCGAGGTCAGCGCGCCGCCGACGTCGCCGGCACCCGGCAGCAGTTGCAGCGCGGTTGCCGGCACGCCGGCGCGGTGCAGCAGGGTGCAGGCCAGATGCGCAATCAGCGGCGTCTGTTCCGCCGGTTTCGCCAGCACGGCATTGCCCGCCGCCAGCGCGGCCGCGATCTGCCCGGTGAAGATGGCCAGCGGGAAGTTCCACGGAGAGATGCAGGCAAAGGTGCCCAGCGGGCTATCCTGCCCTTCCTGACAGCGGGCGGCGTAGTAGCGCAGGAAGTCCACCGCCTCCCGCAGTTCGGCCAGCGCGTCCATGATCGACTTGCCCGCCTCGCGGTGCAGGATGGCATAGACTTCGCCCTCTGCGGCCTCATAGAGGTCAGCGGCGGCGTTCAGGATGCGCGCGCGCTGCTCGGGGCTGGCGTCCCAGGGGCGGGCGGCCTGTGCTGCTGTGCGGGCGGTTTCCGGTGTGGCCCATGTAATCTGGCCGACGGTGTCCTGCGGATTGGCGGGGTTCACGACCGGGTCGGTTGCGCCCACGGGGGCCTCGACCGCAGTCAGCGGGGCCGACTGCCACTGATGCGACCGGAACGCCTCACGCGATTTGTTCAGCGCCGCAAGGCTGGGCCGGTGCCGCAGGTCGATGCCTTTCGAATTGGGCCGCTCTGGCGCATAGAGATCCGGGCCACGGGTGATCTGGCGGCCCATGGGGGCCGCAAACGGGTCGGCGGCCACGGTCTCGGGCGCCACATCCTCATCGACGATCTGGTTCACGAAAGACGAGTTTGCGCCGTTTTCCAGCAGCCGTCGCACCAGATAGGCGAGCAGGTCGCGGTGTGCGCCCACGGGGGCGTAGATGCGACAACGGGTGCCGTTCTGCCCCATGACAAGGCGATGCAGAGTCTCACCCATGCCGTGCAGGCGCTGGAATTCGTAGGCCGAGGGATCATCGGCCATGTGCAGGATTGCGGCGACCGTGTGCGCGTTGTGGGTGGCGAATTGCGGATAGATCCGGTCCGTCATCCCCAGCAGCTTGCGCGCATTGGAGATGTAAGACACATCTGTCGCCGGTTTCGAGGTGAAGACCGGAAAGCCGGGCAGACCGGCGACCTGTGCCTTCTTGATCTCGCTGTCCCAATAGGCGCCCTTGACCAGACGCACCATGATCTTGCGATCAAGGCGCTCTGCCAACGCATACAACCAGTCGATCACATGGCCCGCGCGCTGCCCATAGGCCTGCACCACCACGCCGAACCCGTCCCAGCCTTTCAGCGTCTCGTCCGACAGGGTGTCCTCGATGATGTCCAGCGACAGTGACAGGCGGTCAGCCTCTTCGGCGTCCACATTCAATCCGATGCCCGCGTCGCGGGCCTGCCGGGCCAGCGCGGTCAGGCGCGGCACCAGAACGGCGCGCGCGGTAGCGGCCTGCAACTCGTCATAGCGTGGGTGCAGGGCCGACAGTTTCACTGAAATTCCGGGGTTGTCGCGCGGGGCGTCCCGTTTGGCGGCAAGCGCGATGGCAGAGATGGCCTTGGCATAGGCTTCGAAATACCGCTGCGCATCACCCTCTGTCCGCGCGGCCTCGCCCAGCATGTCGTAGGAATAGCCATAGCCCTTGGCCTCCATCGCGGCGCCGCGTTTCATCGCGGCCTGAATGGTTTCGCCCAGTACGAACTGCGCGCCCATCTCACGCATGGCGCGGCCGACCGCCTTGCGGATCACAGGCTCTCCCAGACGCTTGATCGCGCCGCGCAGATGGCCGACGGGCCCCGGCGGGGTGTCTTCCAGCACCTTGCCGGTCAGCATCAGCGCCCAGGTCGAGGCGTTGACCAGCGGCGAGGTCGAATGTCCAAGGTGCTTTGACCAGTCCGACGGCGCGATCTTGTCCTCGATCAACGCGTCGATGGTGTGGGCATCGGGCACGCGCAGCAAGGCCTCTGCCAGACACATCAGCGCGACGCCTTCCTCGGTCGACAATCCGTATTCCGCAAGGAACACTTCCATCAGGCCGGGACGGGTGCTGCTGCGGATGTCGCGGACCAGTTGGGCGGCGTCGCGTCCAATGGCGCCCCGGTCGACCGTGTCCAGCGCGGCCTCCTTGCGCAGGCGGTTCAGCGTTTCGGTTTCATCCGCGTAGGTCATCGCATCGACACGGGCGCGCAGGTCTGTGATCTGGTCCTTGGGCATGGCATTTTCCGGTATGAGGAATGGCGCCGGAGAGTTGTTCCATTCGTCCGGCATTTCATTTAGTATAGAAGGGGGCTGGCGGGCGATTTTGCTGAATTTCAGCGCCGAACTTGCCAGATTGCCCAAGTTTGAGGTATTTCATGATGCAAACGGATGCCGAAGGGCTGGATCGCTTTGACAGATCGATTCTCACCGCCTTGTCGGGAGAGGGGCGGATTTCGGTCACCGAACTTGCGCGCCGCATCGGGCTGTCGAAATCGCCCACCCAGACCCGGCTGCGGCGTCTTGAAGAGGCGGGATACATCCGCGGATACCGCGCCGTGCTGGACCCGATCCGCCTTGGACTTGACCATGTCGCTTTTGTCGAAGTGCGGATGGTGGACACGCGCGAGGTCACACTCAAGCGGTTCAACGAGGCCATCGCCTCTATCCCCGAGATCGAACAGGCGCATCTGATTGCCGGCAATTTCGACTATCTGCTCAAGGTGCGCACGCAGGACATGCCCAACTATCGCCGCGTTCTGGCGGAAAAGGTCTCGACCCTGCCGGGAGTGTCCTCGACCTCGACCTTCGTGGCAATGGAGGCGGTCAAGGAAAGCGGTGTCGTGGATGTGACTTGACCGCTGGCCAAGGCGTGGCACTTTTGAAACATGACCCATGTGATTGCCCCGACCCTGCTGTCCCTGACCCTGCTTGCCGCGCCGCTCTGGGCCGATGGATGCCCAACAGCGCCCGACCACAGCGCCGAGCTGGACCCGCTCTATGAGGCATTGCTGATCGCGCCGGATGAGATGACGGCGCGGATCATCACCAACCAGATGTGGGGGTATTGGGACAACGCGCCCGACCCCTCCAGCCAGGCCATGCTGAACGAGGCCATGCAGGCGCGGGCCGAATATGATTTCCTGCGCGCCATCAACCGGCTGAATGCGCTGGTCTCTTACTGCCCGTTCTTCGCCGAGGGGTATAATCAGCGGGCCTTCGTCAACTTCCTGCGCGGCGACTATCCCGCTGCCCTTCCGGATCTTGACCGCGCGCTGGAACTGAACCCGCGCCACATCGGGGCGCTGTCGGGAAAGGCCGTGACCCTGTTGAAGATGGGCCGGGACCAGGATGCTCAGATCGCGCTGCGCACGGCCCTTGCGCTGAACCCATGGCTGACAGAGCGGGCCTTCCTGAAACCGTTGCCGGAACAGGATATCTGAGCCGCGTCAGTTCAGGAACTTGCGGCTGACAAAGCCGCGCATCCCGCGACTGTCCATGATGTTGTACCAGACCGCGTTGTTGTCGATGCATTGGCGCGCCAGTCGTCCCGCCCCCGCCTTCCGCCCCGCACAAGCGGCGGTACAGGTGTCCTGCAATCCTCCGATATTGCTCAAGACCGGTTGCCCTAAGATCTGCACAGGCTCTCCCAGTGGAAGGCGGCGCAGGACTGGCGCGCTGAACTCCGAGGACTGTCGCAGGTTGACGAATTCCTTGACGTTCACGATGCGGGCGGCGCGGTTGCCCAGGTGGCACGGACCTTCGGCCCCTCCCGCCGCCGATCGAAAAGTGGCCAGCAGCGCGTCGGTATCGCCGGCTTGTGGCGCAGGCAGATCGGCGATCCGGGTGTCAGGCGGGAACAGCAGGACCTTGTAGAGCGCGGTAAAGGATCCAGGCATCCCGCCATCCGGAAAGTCGATGTAACCTATTGCTTCTTCATCAACGTATCCGGCGCTGCCGAAACTAAGTTGGCACTGTGCGCCGCCCTCACCGAGAAAGCCTGTTTGCGACGTCACGCGCAGGCCGCCTTCGCCGGTGTCGATACTGTCGATGATGTTGACCGGCGCCGCCACTGACCGGGGCCGAACGCCCATCACATAGCCCTGCAGACCCGAGCAGGCGTTCCAGACCATGTCGTTTGCGCTGCTCGCGGGGTTGCCGATGGGCGTGACTTCGATTTTCCACATTGCCGCATCGGCCACGGTTTCGACCCGGCGCATCCGGCTGGGAGGCGTGCCCAGCATTTCCAGCAACAGCGACTCGGGGAAATTCAGCCGGGCGCGTTCCCGAAACCGGATGAATTCATGAACGCTGAGCACCGCGACCTCGTAGGCGCGATTCACCGAATCCTCGGTGTAGACGCCGTTGCTGACAGCCAGCCCCGGTGCGTGAAACCCAAGCAGGCCGCGCGGGTGCAACTTGCGTTTGGCCTCTGAGTATCCGTCTCCGGCAAGGATCCGTCCGCCCATGAAGATCAGGGCGCAGGCGCTTTCGCATCTGCGCTCCGGTCCGACCGCGGTGGCCAGCCCGCGTCCGCTGACGATTTCGGCCAGCTTGATGCCTTCAGCGAAACTGCCGCCGGGGCTGTCCAGACACAGTGTGTGGAACGGAGCATAGGCGGACGGCAGGCCACCGTCGTTCAGAAAGGTCTGTAACCTCTCCGCGTCTCCGGATGCGATCTGACCGGACAGGGTGACGTCACACCCCATCACCGGCAGCCCGCCTTTCGAGAAGTCGGCGGCAAATCCGGCAGCTGACCACAGGGTCAGCGTCAGAAGGGCGAAGATGCGCACAAAGAGCTTGGAAATGCGCATGATCGCCTCGTCTTCTGCCGGAAGGGATCGGCCAAGGATAGCGGCGCAGGCCAACCGTGCAAGCCTGCTGTATGCCGACGTTGCAGGATGCGCCGGGGCGGTTTACACGGCCTGCGCAGGGTCTATGTTCGCCCTGATGCCCGCGTGGTGGAATGGTAGACACAGGGGACTTAAAATCCCCAGGCTTTATGCCGTGCCGGTTCGAGTCCGGCCGCGGGTACCAATTTGGTTCTGACCGGGATTCGGGGCGCTTGCCGGGCCGCGGCGGTTGGGGCCGCTGGCATCATCAACACAGCCTTTGAGCATGGTAGTTCATGACGGCACGCCGGGCCGCGTGGTGTATCCCGCCCGGGCGCTCCGTTCGTCGCGTGCCCCACCCACCCGCATCGCGCCGATCAGAGCGCCCGAGCGGGCGGGCCGATCAGCCGCGCGGTTCGGAACAGTCGGGGCGTTGTTTCAGCCCTGAACGGATAGATCAGAGCGCAGCGCCGTAGGTGCAGATCGCGGCATGGCCATCGGTGGCGCGGGTCAGCGTGTCCCCGCGAAAAGTGGCGTGCACATAGCGTGGGTCCTCGGCCGTGCCATAGGCATAGCTGGCGCAGGCCTCGTCCCAGTCGGTCGGGTTGCGTTCGTACCCGGCATCCAGACCAAAGATCGCATCCGCCTGAACCTTGGTCATGCCGGAAGACAGCTTGCGCGCCTCGGGACCAGTTCCGCCGCCGTCAGACACAGGTGCGGCGGTTTCCACGCAGCCCGCAAGCGCCGCGGCAGTCAGCAAACAGACGGCCGCACGCATTACAGGTTCTCCAGTTGCGGCATCCCGAGGACGTGATAGCCGCCATCGACCGCGATGATCTCTCCGGTGGTGCAGGCGCCCGCATCCGAGATCAGCCAGACCGCTGTGCCGCCCACGGCCTCCAGCGTCGCATTGGCGCCCAGCGGTGCGTTCTGGTCGGTGTGCTTGTAGGTCCGCCGCGCCCCGCCGATGGCCGCGCCCGCCAGAGTCTTCATCGGACCGGGCGAGATCGCGTTGACCCGGATGCCGTCCTTGCCCAGATCGTTTGCAAGGTAACGCGTCGTCGATTCCAGCGCCGCCTTGGCCACGCCCATGACGTTGTAATTGGGCACCACCCGCTGGCTGCCCAGGTAAGTCAGGGTGATCAGCGTGCCGCCCTCGGTCATCAGCGGATGCACCCGTCGCGCCACCTCGATGAAGCTGTAGACCGAGATATCCATCGAGTTCTTGAAGTTGGCGCGCGAGGTGTTCAGGAACCGCCCGGTCAGTTCATTCTTGTCCGAATAGGCAATTGCGTGGACCAGGAAATCGACGCTCTCCCAGCGTTTGCCAAGGGCGTCAAACGCCGCATCCAGCGAAGCATCGTCAGTCACGTCCACGTCGACCATGAAATCCGAACCGACGCTGGCCGCCAGTGGCTCCAGCCGCTTGCCGAAGGCCTCACCCTGATGAGTGAAGGCCAGTTCCGCTCCGGCCGCGTGACAGGCCCTGGCGATGCCCCAGGCGATCGAACGCTCGTTCGCAACGCCCATGACAAGCCCGCGCTTGCCTTCGAGACTAATGGTCATACCACCCTACCTGCGCAATCAGTCATGAAACCTGGACAGCACCATCGACCCGTTGGTGCCGCCGAACCCAAAGGAATTTGTCATCACCGAGTCCAGACCGGCATTCTCTACCAGGTCTGTCGCGATCTCGGCGGGATTCAGCGCCGGATCCAGCGTCTCGACATTGATCGAGGGGATGATGAAGTCATGCTCCAGCGCCAAGAGGCAATAGATCGCCTCCTGCGCGCCGGTCGCGCCCTGGCTGTGGCCGGTCATCGACTTGGTCGAACTGACCGGCGGGGTTGTTCCCTCACCGAATACGCGCCGCACCGCCTCGATCTCTCCGACGTCGCCCACGGGGGTCGAGGTGCCATGCGCATTGATGTAGCTGACGCGGCGCCCCTCGGGCAGCGTCGACAGCGCGACCCGCATCGCCCGCTCGCCGCCTTCGCCAGAGGGCGCCACCATGTCCGCCCCGTCCGAGGTGGCGCCGTAGCCCGTCACCTCGGCGTAGATCTTCGCGCCGCGCGCGCGGGCGTGCTCCAACTCTTCCAAGACGAGGATGCCGCCGCCGCCACTGATCACGAACCCGTCGCGGTCCTTGTCAAAGGCGCGGCTCGCCCGCTCCGGCGTGTCGTTGAACTTGGACGACATCGCGCCCATCGCGTCGAACAGGCAGGACAGCGTCCAGTCCAGTTCCTCGCCGCCGCCGGCGAACATCACGTCCTGCTTGCCCAGCATGATCTGCTCTGCCGCGTTGCCGATGCAATGCAGGCTGGTCGAGCAAGCAGAGGTGATCGAATAGTTGATGCCCTTGATCCTGTAGGCGGTCGAGAGGTTGGCGCTGACGGTCGAGCACATGCATTTCGGCACCGCAAAGGGCCCGACCCGCTTGGTCGCCCCGGTCTTGAGCACGGTCTGATGCGCCGTCAGCATGGCGCTGGTCGACGGCCCACCTGATCCGGCCACCAGCCCGGTGCGCGGGTTGACCACGTCCGACTCCTCCAGTCCCGCATCCGCGATGGCCTGCTCCATGGCGACATAGGCATAGGCGGCGCCCGGCCCCATGAAGCGCAGGGTCCGCTTGTCGATAATGGCGGAGACGTCGAGGTCGATGGCCCCGGCGATCTGGCTGCGAAAGCCGTGCTCCTTCATCTGCTCATTGGCGGTGATGCCGGATTTGCCCGCCTTGAGCGAGGCAAGGACCTCTTCGGCATTGTTGCCGATGCTCGAAACGATCCCGAGCCCGGTGACGACGACGCGGCGCATGGAGCCTCCTCCTGATGTGTCAGTGTCTTAGTAGGCGAGGTGGGGGGGCGGGTGCAAGCGGTGAGGGGTTGGTGAGAGGATGAAGTATTACGAAGTCCGTTCCGTTGGACAATTCTCAATTCCGATGCAATCATGTGCCCAAGCTACTATTCATGTTGAAGTCGAGGTTCGCAGCTTGGGAAACGAAGCCTATACATCCCTTTGGGAAGCATTAAATCCATATGCGTTTGAAAAAATGAGCTCTGCAACAGAAAAGAGCTTGAAGTTTGTTCATTACACCAGCGCCTCCAACGCTCTGAGCATCATTAAGAACAAACAGGTTTGGATGAGAAATGCCCGAGAGATGAATGACTTCTCTGAAATCGAGCACGGCCACAATTGCTTATTTTCTGCTTGGCACGATGAAGACGTTGGAGGCGAATTCAAAAAGCTTCTCGAAGAGATTGAGACAGGCCTGGCGACAAAAATTGAGAACTCCTTCACAGAGCGGGCGCACGATCGCAATAGAGAAAGCTTCATTATCTCGGTAAGTGAACACGGGTTTGGCGCTGTTGATGAAGGCAAATATGGGCGCCTTTCGATGTGGCGGGCCTATGGTGGTGATACGAGCGTAGCTTTGGTGATGAATAATGGGCCTTTCCTCCGTGATTCCTCCGCTACAATGGCATTTACGTCCCCGGTTCTCTACTGCGATGAACAAGGGTTCAAGAAGGAGTTTGTGAGAACCATTAATGCCCTGCGGCAAAACCTCGAACTCGCCAAACAACTAGGAGGCGACCTCTTAAGCCAGCTTGTTCAGAGTATTCTACACTTTTCAGCGCTATCGACCAAACATTCTGGATTCGCGGAAGAACGTGAGTGGCGCGTTATTCTTTCCCCTACCTTGTTCCCTTCGAATAAAGTAAGTTTCGACATTGAAGCCGTGAATGGAGTTCCGCAAAGGGTTTACAAGTTTCCTTTGGCAGATTTTCCGGACGAAGGATTTTTCGGAGCCACTCTAAATGATCTTCTAGAAGAGATCATTATCGGGCCGACATTGTCTAGTGAGACTATCCTCGATGCCCTTGGTGGTGCATTGACGCAAGAAGGTGTCACCGACGGCTTCGATAGAGTAAGGGAATCGAAAATTCCGCTCCGACGTTGAGGCAAACTGGCAGTGTCGGCTTTGTGCGCTCTCACTTTCTTCGCCCATCTTCCAGCACAACCCACTTCCCCTCCACAACGGGCAAACCACCGCCGATCCTCGCTCGGGTTTTCCACACCTGACAGGCCACCCCGCACCGGATAGGCTGCAAGGGCGGCTCAAGTTTCAACCCGCGGCGGCGCTCGGGAAATTGCCCGGCACAGCGCCTCGCCCTCCGCCGCGCATTTTCGACCGATCCATTTCAAGGAGAGATCCGATGACCATGACCCGTTTCCTGAAACCCGCAGCCCTTCTTTGTGTGACAGCATTTCTCGCCGGTCCGGCGATGGCCCAAAGCTTCAAGTCGCAAGGCGGGACCCCCATCACCTGCAACCCCAGCACCAATCTCAAGCCCTGGACCTGCACCTGCAAAACAGATGACGAATGCGACACCCTCGCCGCCAAATGCGAGCATGTGGACGGCAAGTATTATCAATGTGACGACGACCAATCGACCGGCAAGAGCGCAACCATGCGCCCGATGCTGAAGCTCAAGCGGAACTGACCCCGCCCGCGGTGCGCAGCCCTGCGCACCGCACGCCCCGACCGGGCACACACCGTAGGCATGGTTTGCGCATCGGTTGTGAATAAGTGTGTTCGGTCAGAAATCGCACCCCGGGCCTGCCCGAGCGGTCTTGCCGTTCTGGCCGGGACAAGGCCGCGCCGATCAGCTCTCGCTCAGCGCGACCTTCATGTCCTTGACCTCATAGATGACCTCGCCATCGGCCTCCACGATGCCGTCCGCGACCCCCATGGTCAGCCGGCGCGTCTGCACAGCCTTGGTGAAATCCACCTTGTAGGTCAGCATCTTCCGGTCGGGCCGCACCATGCCCTTGAGCTTGACCTCACCCACGCCCAGCGCATAGCCGCGCCCCTGCCAGCCACGCCAGCCCAGATTGAAGCCGGTCAGTTGCCAGAGCCCGTCCAGACCCAGACAGCCCGGCATGATCGGGTTGCCCGGAAAATGGCAGTCAAAGAACCACAGGTCCGGCGTGATGTCGAATTCGGCCAGCACATGCCCTTTGCCATGCAGTCCCGCATCGCCGGAAATCTCGGTGATCCGGTCCATCATCAGCATCGGCGGTTCGGGCAGCTGGGCGTTACCCGGCCCGAACAGCTCACCACGGGCGCATTTCAGCAGGTCTTCCTTGCCAAAGCTGGTCGGATAGTCGGCCATTCAGGCGCATCCCTCTTGTCGTGTCATATTCAAAGCTGACCCGGTCTAGCACCCCGCCTCAAGGCCATGCAAGCCTGCCGCACCGGGCGGCCTCAGGGGCGCAGGTATGCGAATTGCATTGAATTTACGCCTGATGAGGCTCTATATATGCAGGCAGAGTGCGAGGAGACGGCAAGAGACGATGTCCGAGGCAATCGAGCGTGGCAAGACTTGGCTGGGACGCAGCGATCTGCGCCCGACGCGGCAGCGCGTGACGCTGGCGGCTTTGCTGGTGGGCGATGGTCATAACCGGCACGTGACCGCGGAAAGCCTGTTCGCAGCCGCCAAGGACCGCGGCGAAAAGGTTTCGCTCGCCACTGTCTACAACACGCTGAAGGCGTTTTGCGAAGCGGGCCTGATGCAGGAAGTGACGGTGGACGGCTCCAAGAGCTATTTTGACACCAATACCCACGATCACCCGCACTTCTACTGGGAAAACGATGGCGCGTTGACCGATGCGCCCGCGGACCAGTTGCAGATCACCCGCTTGCCGGATGCCCCCGATGGGGCCGAGATTGCCTCGGTCGACGTGGTGATCCGCCTGCGCCGCAAGGGCTGACGCTCAGAACCACTGCCCCGGTTCCAGCAATCCCAGATCCAGAAGTTGGCGCGAATGCCACTCGAACGGGGTGGAGTTGTGCCAGCGGAAACTCTTGATGTCGAACGTCGAGCCGGGGTTCCGCTTCAACGCTTTCGCGGTGCGGAATGACGCAATGGCCGCCGTCAGGTTATTGTGCCAGGGGCAGGCGTAGGTGTTGTATTCCTCATCCGAAAAGGTGTGATCCTCGCGCAGTTCCAGCCCCGGCTTGGCGCGGAAGATGGCGATGCGGTCGATCTTGCGCCGGTCTTCGGGGACGTGTTCCTCATACCGCCAGCGCAATCCGCCGAAGAAGTTCAACTGTCGTTCCTTTGGGTGATTGTGATTGTCCGGGTCCGGCCGGACGAGCGCGTAATAGCCGGACCGGTCGATCCATGCATCGTCCAGAGACACCGCTTCCGGTTGTCGATCCAGATCCCCGGCATAGAGGTCGACCACGTAGGTCAGCATCGCGTCACGCCGTTCCTCGGTGTGAAAGGCAAGCATTTCGCCGACGGTGCGCGTCTCGCTGAACGGAAAGAACAGGTACTCGGCGTTGAAACAGTAATACAGCCACTGACCGGCCGCCCGCGGGATCACCGCGTTGACTGCCTTTGTCAGTGCAGCTTCGGACCGCGTGTCATGTGCGACGTGATGCACCTTGTCATTGAGGTCGCCGGGCAGGGAAAGGCCGGCCTCTCCAAAAAGGATCACTGTCCGGAAACCACAATGGCGGTGGTGCCGCAGGGTGGTGTCGAGTTCGACAGGGTCCTCTGCAAAAACCATCGCAACCGGGCCGCGGGCCAGCGCCCCGCCACCGCGTTTCAGGAAGTCCTCTAAGTCATCGTAGAACATGCCCGGCCTCTTTTGGGGCTTTTGCAGCAGAGTCGGTGAAAATCTCGTGCATTGCAAGACAGGGGGATTCTACGCTATCCGCAGCCCTCGTACCCGAGACAGGAGCGCGCAATGGCCCCGAAGAAGCTTTATATCAAGACCTACGGCTGCCAGATGAACGTCTACGACAGTGAGCGCATGGCAGAGGCCATGGGCGGCGAGGGCTATGAACAGACCGAGCGCCCTGAAGACGCGGACATGATCCTGCTGAACACCTGTCACATCCGGGAAAAGGCTGCGGAAAAGGTCTATTCCGAACTCGGGCGCTACAAGGGACTGAAAGCGAGCAATCCGAACCTGAAGATCGGCGTCGCCGGCTGTGTTGCGCAGGCCGAAGGGGCCGAGATCATGCGCCGCCAGCCGATGGTGGATCTCGTCGTCGGCCCGCAGAGCTATCATCGCCTGCCGCAGTTGGAGGCAAAGGCGCGCGCGGGTGAAAAGGCATTGGACACCGATTTCCCGGAAGAGGACAAGTTCGACCACCTCAAGGCCCGCCCCAAGGCGAAACGTGGTCCGACGGCCTTTCTGACCGTCCAAGAGGGCTGTGACAAGTTCTGCGCCTTTTGCGTGGTGCCTTATACCCGCGGGGCCGAAGTGTCGCGTCCGGCCCCCCGCATCCTGTCCGAGGCGCGCGATCTGGTGGACCGTGGCGTGCGCGAGATCACTCTGTTGGGTCAGAATGTGAACGCATACCACGGCCATGACGGCGGGCTGGCCGGTCTGATTTACGCGCTTTCGGACATCGACGGGCTGGAGCGGATCCGGTTCACCACCTCGCACCCCAACGATATGGATGACGCGCTGATCGCGGCGCATGGCGACTGTGAAAAGCTGATGCCCTACCTGCACCTTCCGGTGCAGGCGGGCAGCGACAAGATCCTCAAACGGATGAACCGGCACCATACGGCGGAGCAATATCTGCGCTTGATCGAGCGGATGCGCGTCGCGCGCCCGGATTTGCATCTGTCGGGCGATTTCATCGTCGGCTTCCCGGAAGAGACCGAAGAGGATTTCCAGGCCACGCTGGACCTGATTACGGCTGTTGAATACGGTTCGGCCTATTCGTTCAAGTATTCTGAACGGCCGGGAACCCCCGCTGCAGAGCGCCCCCAGGTGTCCGAAGCCGAAAAGGACGACCGTTTGCAGCGGCTTCAGGCCCTGCTGACCAAACAGCAACGATCGTTGCAGGACGCCATGGTGGGCCGCGACGTGCATGTGCTGTTTGAAAAGCAGGGGCGTCTTCCGGGGCAGATGGTCGGAAAATCCGAGTATTTGCATGCCGTTCACGTCGAAGATGCGGGAATCGCCCCCGGTGATCTGAGGCGAATCCGAATCGAATCCAGTGGTCCAAACTCGCTCAAAGGGGTCCCGAACCCGCTTTGACCTTCCCCGTGAACTCTCTGTTTCGGAAAAAGAGTTCGGATTATCCACAGTAAACTAAAGCATTTTCGGGAACTGCTTCCTCTTTTGGGACAATGACTGTTGCTTTTCCCTTCACACGCGAAGCAACTTTGCTAAAGTGTTGATTATAGTAAACATGCGAGCACGCGCTGCCAAACCGGGTGCTCGCATTGGGGGAACTCGAACTTAAGGGACCAGGCTGTGGCGTATCGCATTTCCAAGGCCATCGGCGCGATGGCGCTTGCGGCTCTCGCTGGTCTGTCGGCCGCTGCGCCGGCAGCTGCCGAGGACGCTGGCAAGACTCCATTCTTCTCGACACAGAACACACGCACCATCAAGGGCGAGCAGTATATTCCGGGGATCTGGGTAGATCCGGACGGCTGCGAGCACTGGGTGATGGACGACGGCGTCGAGGGCTACATGAGCCCCCACGTCGACCGCAAGGGCATCCCGGTCTGCCGCCGTGCCAACACTTGCGGGGTGATGAACACCGACCAGTTCTTTGCCACTGACTCGTACAAGATCTCCAAACACGGCAAGGCCCGCATCGCGGAGTTCTTCCGCAGCGCCTCTGCCATCGGTTACGTGGTCGCCGGCCATACCGACAGCCGTGCTCCGGATGATTACAACATCAGGTTGAGCTACAACCGTGCGATGGCCGTTGCCAAGATCGCCCGCTCGGTCGGCGCCAACGTGACCGACGTGCGCGGCTATGGCGAGCGTTTGCCGGTTGCAAGCAACAAGACCGCGACAGGCATGGCCAAGAATCGCCGTGTCGAAATCCTCTGCTTCCGCTGATCCTGGGGGACCCGGACAATGAACTTTGTTAAACCGCTACTCGCAATCGCCGCTGCCGGCCTACTGTCGGCCTGCGGGGGGGACATTCCGATCGGCCCCGACAAGAGCCAGGACGTCAACCTGATCGACCGTGATGACCTGAGCGGCATGAAGGCCGGTATCTGGGTCGACCCGAACGGGTGCGACCACTGGATCATCGACGACGGCGTCGAGGGCTATCTCTCGGCCCGGATCGACAAATACGGCAAGCCTGTCTGCTCGGGCATTGCCCCGCCGACGATTGCCACCGGAGACTTCAAGGGGGGCTCGACCTCGGTCATCGGCGACCCGCTCTGATCAAAATCCTGTACAGGCACGACAGGAATAACGGGGCCGCGCGGCATATGTCGCGCGGCTCTTTTTGTGGCAGTTGCATGACAAAATGGCGCGGAGTGCGCCCGAGACTTGCGCAGTGCCGCGCGCGCGTGCACCATATCTAGCAGAAACCTGCGAGCGGAATCGCAGGGCCCTGCACAGGAGACGGGTTTGACAGCGGGCACCTTGACCGAAGCCATCCTAGAATTTCCCGACAATCGATTGCTGATCGACCTCTGTGGAGAGTTTGACCGCAATCTCACCGATATAGAGGCCCGAACCGGGGTGCAGATCCTGCGCCGCGGAAATCAGCTTGCCGTGCATGGCCCGGAGGATGTCGTGCCCGCGGCGGTCGATGTCCTGCGTGGCCTCTACGAGCGGCTGGAACAGGGGCGAGAGGTCGGTCGCAACGATATCGACCGCGCCTTTCGGATGGAGTCCGAGGACGAGCCGGACCAGCAGCTTGAGATGTTCGGCAAGGGCCCGGTCGAGATCAAGACCCGCAAGAAGCTGGTCGAACCGCGCACCGACGCGCAGAAGATCTATGTCCGCTCGTTGTTCGAAAACGAGTTGGCCTTCGGGATCGGCCCCGCCGGGACCGGCAAGACCTACCTGGCCGTCGCGGTTGGCGTGAACATGCTGATCACCGGCGAAGTCGACAAGATCATCCTCTGCCGTCCCGCCGTCGAGGCGGGCGAACGGCTGGGCTTTCTGCCCGGTACGCAAGAGGAAAAAGTCGACCCCTACATGCAGCCCTTGATGGATGCGCTGAACGACTTCCTGCCGGCCAAGCAACTTGCCAAGATGCGCGAGGAAAAGACGATCGAGATTGCGCCGTTGGCCTTCATGCGGGGGCGGACGCTGTCCAATGCCTTTGTCGTGCTGGATGAGGCTCAGAACGCCACCACCATGCAGATGAAGATGTTCCTGACCCGATTGGGCGAAGGCTCTCGTATGGTGATCACCGGCGACCGGACGCAGATCGACCTGCCGCGCGGCGTGCCGTCCGGGCTGGCAGATGCGGAACGGCTGCTGGCGCATGTGAAAGAGATTTCCTTCAACTACTTCACCGCCAAGGACGTCGTGCGGCATCCGCTGGTTGCGGCAATCATCGAGGCGTATGAGAAAGATGCCGACGGGTGACGGCTTGACGGACGCGCTGAGGAGACTGGCGCCGTCGAAGGAGATGCAGAAACGAGCGCATCCCGAATTCCTATGGTTCGGCGGTGACTTGGATGCGGTCTATGTCGTCGGGCATCCGAAATGCTGACCGAAACCATGCCGGAGGACCGCCGCTGGACGGATCTTGACCGGCTCGCCGAACCGGCCGCGCGCGAAACGCTGCTGCATCTGGAGCTTGATCCCGAAATGTTCGAGATCGCCGTGCTGGGTTGCGGCGACGCCCGCATCGCCGCGCTGAACGCAGATTTCCGCGGCAAGCCGACACCGACAAATGTGCTCAGTTGGCCGTCCGAGGACCTGTCCGCAGAGATCGACGGAGACCCTCCACTCGCGCCGGAGCCGGAAGATGACGAAGACCCCCACCATATTGGTGACATCGCCCTTGCCTATGACACCTGTGCGCAAGAAGCCGCCGATCAGGGCAAGACGATGGAGCAACATGTCACACATTTGATTGTTCATGGGGTGTTACATCTCTTGGGATACGACCATATGCGTGACGAAGACGCCACGCTGATGGAACGGACCGAGGTTGAAATACTTGGCAAGCTCGGGTTCCCGGACCCATATGGATTGGATGAGGGCCCCGCTGGGGTGTGACTGGAACGGATTGATGGGCGACAACGACGACTCGTCTAAGGCAGCGCAAAGCGCGCAAGAGACAGAGAGTAACACCAACGAGGACGCGCAGCCGGGGCCATTACGCCGGTTGTTCGGCTGGATGGGCGGCGGGACCGAAGAGGACTCGGAAGACAGAGCAGGCACGGACCGGGCTCCTGACCGACCGGCGCACGGGATGATCAACCTGCGCCGCATGCGGGTCGAGGACGTGGCCACCCCCAAGGCCGAGATCATCGCCGTGCCGAACACCATCACCAAGGATGACCTTGTCCGGGTGTTCCGCGAAAGCGGGATGACCCGTCTGCCGGTCTATGACGGCACGCTGGATACCCCGGTGGGCATGGCGCACCTCAAGGACTTCGCGCTTTCGCATGGGTTCAACGGGACCGGCGGCCGGTTCAACCTGAAAAAGATGCTGCGGCCGCTGCTCTTTGTGCCGCCGTCGATGCCGATCGGCGTGTTGCTGACCAAGATGCAGACAGAGCGGCGGCACATGGCGCTGGTGATCGACGAATACGGCGGCGTGGATGGCCTTGTGACCATCGAGGACCTGATCGAACAGGTGATCGGTGAGATCGAGGACGAACACGACACCGATGAGGACAAGTACTGGACCCGTGACAAGACCGGCTGCTACGTCGCGCTGGCCAAGACGCCGCTGCGCGAGTTCGAGACCGAGATGGGGCTGGCGCTGACCGATCACGACACCATCGACGAGGAAGAGATCGACACGCTGGGCGGGCTGGTCTTCATGCTGGCGGGGCGGGTGCCTGCGCGTGGGGAAGTGGTGCCGCACCCGGCAGGGTTCGATTTCGAAGTGGTGGACGCGGATCCGCGCCGGATCAAACGGCTGCGGGTGCGCATGCCGGGCGCGATCAACACACCTGCACCCGTGCAGCAGACGCAGTCCGGCTCCACTCCTGCGACGCCCGCGTCCTCAGATGTCGGCCATGCCTGACAGCCGGTCGGCCCCGGCGGACTCATTGCCGGGCCGTTTGGTCAACGGCTGGCTGCGCCTGCCTCTGGCGGTGCTCTGCGGTGTCGTGATCGGGTTTGGCCAACCGCCCTATGATCTTTGGTTCCTTGCCTTTCCCGGCTATGTCGCCGCGATCTGGCTGTTCCTGTCCACGTCGCGCGGGACACGCGCCGCCGGGACCGGCTGGGGCGTGGGGCTGGGGTACTTCGGCTTTTCGATGGGATGGATCGTCGAGCCGTTTCAGGTGGACGCGGCGGCCACCGGCTGGATGGCCCCCTTTGGCCTGTTCGGGCTGGCAGGCGGGCTGGCACTGTTCTGGGGGCTGGCCTTCTGGTTCGCTGCCCATGCGCGGCATCGGGCTTTGGCGCTTGTCATTGCATGGGGCGCGGTGGAACTGGCCCGCGCCTACGTCTTTACCGGCTTTCCCTGGGCATTGATCCCCTATTTCTGGCTGCCGGTTCCGGTGATCCAGTGGGTCAGCGTGATTGGCCCGCATGGGCTGACAATCGCCACGCTGCTCAGTGCGACCGGGTTCGCCTATGGTCTGCGCGGCAACCTGCGGGCAGCGGGGTGGGCCACAGGTTTGCTGATCCTCATGTTTGGCGGCGGATACCTCCTGACCCCCTCGGTGCAGGATCTGACCGATCGACCCACTGTCCGGCTGGTGCAGCCCAACGCGCCGCAGCATGAAAAATGGGACCCGCAAAAGATCCCCGTCTTCCTCGACCGCATGTTGCGCTATACCGAGGCTGCGCCTGAACCGGGGCAGGCCGCCCCCGCGCTGATCGTCTGGCCTGAAACAAGCGTTCCGAACCTGCTGCATCGCGCCGGTCCGACGCTTGACCGGATCACCGCGGCGGCCGGTGAGGCGCAAACCGTGGTCGGCATCCAGCGCGCCGAATTCGGCGGTTACTACAATTCGCTGATCGTGCTGGCCCCCGGCGGCGGGGTCTCGGCACTCTATGACAAGCACCACCTTGTGCCCTTTGGCGAATATATGCCCGCCGCGGCGGTCTTTGCCCGCTGGAACATCGCCGGTCTGGCAGCGCGGGCCGAGGGGGGATATTCGGCGGGGCCCGGACCACAGGTGATCGACCTTGGCCCGCTGGGGATCGGCCTGCCACTGATCTGCTATGAGGCGGTGTTCCCGCAGGACCTGAACGGCGCACCTTTTCGGCCCGACATGCTGTTGCAGATCACCAATGATGCCTGGTTCGGCACGTGGTCCGGCCCGTATCAGCACCTTGCCCAGGCGCGTATTCGCGCCATCGAGCAGGGACTGCCGATGCTGCGCGCGGCCAATACCGGGGTTTCGGCGGTGATCGACGGGGCCGGGAGGATGTTGGGAGAGATCCCCTTGGGCGAGGCGGGCTACCTTGATACGCGGCTCCCCCCGCCCATGGCGGCAACGCCCTACAGTCGAACCGGAGACTGGCCCGTCCTGATCGCCCTGTTTCTGACCGCTGCGGCGATTTGGGCGGCAGGACGCGGGCAATCTGTTGCAGAAACCGATTGACCCGGCTGGCGGCTGAGCGTACGCGCATCCGGACATCAAAACCCGTCACAACGGCTTCCTGGCGTGACGGCGTCATCAATGGAGCACCATCATGTCACGGAACAACTATATTTTCACTTCCGAGTCCGTCTCGGAGGGTCACCCCGACAAGGTTTGTGACCGCATTTCCGACGCGATTCTCGACGCCTTTCTCGCCGAAGATCCGCTGGCCCGGGTGGCTTGCGAAACCTTCGCCACCACCGACCGGGTTGTCATCGGGGGCGAGGTCGGCCTGACCGACCAGTCCAAGATGCCCGCTTTCATGGCAAGCATCCCCGACATCGCGCGCGCCTGCATCAAGGATATCGGCTACGAGCAGGACAAGTTTCACCACGCCACCTGCGAGATCACCAACCTGCTGCACGAACAGTCCGCGCATATCGCGCAGGGCGTGACCGGTGAGCAGGGCGATGAGGGCGCGGGCGACCAGGGCATCATGTTCGGCTACGCCACCAATGAAACCGACGCGCTGATGCCGGCGCCGATCCAGTACAGCCACGCGATTCTGCGCCGCCTTGCCGAAGTGCGCAAGAACGGCACCGAGCCGGCGCTTGGCCCGGATGCCAAGTCGCAGCTGTCGGTCCGCTACGAAGACGGCAAGCCGATGGGCGTCACCTCTATCGTTCTGTCGACCCAGCACCTTGACGAGAACATGACGAGCGCTGACGTCCGCGCGCTGGTCGAGCCGTATATTCGCGAGACCCTGCCCGATGGCTGGATCACCGAGGCGACCGAATGGTGGGTCAACCCGACCGGTAAATTCGTCATCGGCGGGCCGGACGGCGACGCGGGCCTGACCGGCCGCAAGATCATCGTCGACACCTACGGTGGCGCGGCCCCGCACGGCGGCGGCGCGTTCTCCGGCAAGGATCCGACCAAGGTTGACCGCTCGGCAGCCTACGTGGCGCGTTACCTTGCCAAGAACGTGGTTGCGGCCGGCATGGCGGATCGCTGCACCGTGCAGCTCTCCTATGCCATCGGCGTTGCCAAGCCGCTGTCGATCTATGTCGACACGCACCAGACTGGCAAGGTCGAGGCACGCGACATCGAGGTGGCGATTCCCAAGGTCATCGACCTGACGCCACGCGGCATCCGCACGCATCTTGAACTGAACAAGCCGATCTATTCCCGCACTGCGGCTTACGGCCACTTTGGCCGCGCCCCCGAGGCGGACGGCGGCTTTTCGTGGGAGCGTATTGACCTTGTCGACGCGCTGAAGAAAGAGGTCTGACGGGTCCGCCCCTGCCAAGCGGCACCCTGACCTGTGACTTGTGCAAAAGGCGCTCCATCCGGGGCGCCTTTTCTTTTTCCGAAACCGGCTACCTTTGCTTTGCAGACATGGAACAGGGAGCCTTCAAGATGTTTCGCACCGCCTTTGCCGCCACCCTTCTGATTGCGGGCGCAGCCCAGGCCGAAATTCAGGCCGGGTATCACAGCTATACCGTGGGCGACCGCACCTACGAAGGCTATGTCGCCACCAACACCGCCATCACGCCCAAAGGCACCGTCCTGATCGTGCACGACTGGGACGGCATGACCGAATACGAAGAGCGCCGGGCCGAGATGCTGGCGGCGCTGGGCTATACGGCCTTTGCCATTGACGTCTACGGCGCGGATGCAAACCCGACGACGGCGGATGAAAACCGCGCGCTGTCCGGTGCGCTCTACGGTGATCGCGAAGAATTCCGCGCCCGGCTGATGGGCTCGATCATGGAGGCGGCCAATATTCCGGGTGCGAGTGATGCCACGGTCATCATGGGCTACTGCTTTGGCGGCGCGGCGGTGCTGGAAGCGGCGCGCGCCGGGGCGGAGCTGGATGGTTTTGTCAGTTTCCACGGCGGGTTGGGCACACCCGAAGGGCAGGACTACAGCGCCACCACCGCGCCGGTCATGCTGTTCCACGGCAGCGCCGATCCTGTGTCGGGCATGGGCGATCTGGCCTCCCTGCTGGACCAGTTGCAATCGGCTGGTGTCGAACATGGCGCACAGGTCTTTGGCGGTGCGCGGCACAGCTTTACCGTCTACGGCTCAAACGATTATGACCTGACGGCGGATCAGGGCTCTTGGGAAGGGCTGTTGGGCTTTCTGAACGAGCGTCTGTGATGCGTTTGCTGATCCTTGTCCTCGGCCTGCTCTGGCCGGGGATCCTGATGGCGAACGACTGGGAGGCGCTGGAACAACCCGGTGCCTTTGTCATCATGAGGCACGCATTGGCGCCCGGCACGGGCGATCCTGCCGAATTTGATGTGAACGACTGCGGCACGCAACGCAATCTGGACGACCGGGGCAGGGCACAGGCGCGGGCCATCGGTCAGGCGTTTCGGGACCGTGGGCTGCGTTTTGATGCTGTGCTCAGCAGCCAGTGGTGCCGGTGCCGCGACACGGCGGACTTGCTGGGGCTGGGCGCGGTCGAAACCAACCCTGCCTTCAACTCCTTCTTCCGCGAATTCCCGGCACGGGATCCGCGAACGCGGGCGGCGCTGGCTGTGCTGGAAGCACAGGGCGGGCGTCCCTTCGTTATCACCCATCAGGTCAACATCAGCGCGCTGACCGGGCGTGGCACCCGGTCGGGTGAGGCGCTTGTGGTGCGACTTGCCGGCGACCGGCTGGATGTCTTGGGCAGCATCCTGATCGCGCCCTGACGGCAAATTTGGCGCAATACCGCGAATCGTGTATCCTGTGAGAGTATTTCAACTCTGACTGGTTTAGATCCGTGGATAGCCGTATGCTGCTTTTCGTCTTCATGGTTTGCGCCACCGTTTTCATCGGTTGGCTGTGGTGGTCCGATCCGCAGCCCATTCCCTTTACCACAAACCTTGCCAAACTCGCCTACGCGGGTCTTCTGATCCTTGTCGCCGGGTTTCTGGTGCGTGAGGTGGACAAGGTGTTCCTGTCGGCGAAACCGGGCATCGGCGGCTTTCAATTCGCGCGCGAAGGCACGCTGGACGCAACCCGGTCAGAGGCGCTGCGGGCGATGATCGTGCAGCGGCACGGCATGATCAACCAGAGCTTTCGCCACGAAAACGCGCTGCGCGAAGCCCGTCTGGAACGCGATGCACAGGCCGGGGAACGTGACGTTGCCCCCTTGCCCTTCACCACAGCTTCGCTGGGCTTTTCGACCGAAACGCTGAGCAAGCTGGAACTGAACGTGCAAGGGATCAACTTTGGCAAGATCCTCGATTCCATGCGCCGCCGGGTCGCGCCGCCGAATGAGATCACAGGTCATGTGGTCGATACCGGCGACGGGCGCATTTCCGCCGTGGTGCGCTGGCCCAAGGCGCCGCGCAACACCCATCAGCCGCTGGAGGACAACCGGCTGATGACCTTCGACGACATTCGCCGCGACAGTGACCTCGCCGCGCGAATCGCCTGTGCCCTGATCTGGGCGGAACTGGTCAGCGAACAGGAGGGCGCGGTCTTCAAGATGCGGCGCGATCATTACTGTTTCTGGACCGAGGCCTTTCTGATCTGGCAGCGGTTGCGCGACAAGCGCGCCGCCGACCTGCAACTCAGCATCGACGACATCACCGATCTCGAGCGCGCGCGGGACAACATGAAGCTGTTGATCGGGCAGTCGGTGGAATATTCCGAGATCTACCAGTTGCACGCCAGCCTGATCCAGATCGACCCGTCTCCGCGATCCGAGGACACGGTGCAGATTGCCCAGTCGCGCGCCATCTATGCCGCGATGAAGCGAGGCGCATCGCTGGAGGAAGCACGGCGCAGCGTACTGCTGGCCTCTGCCGAGACGCCAGTCGTGGCCTCCGGTGGGGATGCCGCAACAGTCGGACCCGCGCCGCAAGACGATCCGCGCCCGATGATCCCGGTGATCGGGGGGCAGATCGGGCCGATCCCGACGCCAGAGGTCGAGGCCGTGGTAGAGCCTCAGGCAGAGGCTCTGGCGCGCATCGCCGCGGTCACGGGGTTCCTGCGCTCTTCGGACGGGGATCAGGCGATGCGCGGCACCGGTTTTGTCATCGGACCGGACGTGGTGGCAACGGCGGATTTTGTCCCGGGGTATTCATCCACGGTCACCGATCGCGCGGGAAAACCTCTGCCGCTCTTGCGGCTGGAATTCTCCGTCGGCGACGACGCACAGGACGATCTGAACAGCCGGGTCTTCGCCGTGCGCTCGGTTCTGTACCGCGACGCTGCCACCGGTCTCAGCCTGCTGCATGTGCCTGGACTGGACGCCACGGGGATCGGGACGGCACCGGTTGGCGGTGATGTGCCAGAAGACGGCGGCTGGCTTGCGGTGCTTGGCTATCCGGTCAATGACCCACGATTGGATCAGGATGTGATGCAGCCCGGCTGGCGGCCTTACCTGAAACGTCTCATGCCCGGACGGCGGGTGGCTGACGCACCGCGCTGGAGCGATTATCCGCAGGCCTTCATCCATGACGCCACGACAGCGGGGGGGACCGCAGGTGCGCCTGTTGTGGACCTTGGCACCGGGCAGGTCGTCGGCATCCACCTGGGCGGTGGAGGTGGCGCTGCCGACGGCAACGGCCGTCGCGGATACGCCGCCGCCCTGACAGCGGATTTTCTTTCCGCCGCACAGGCCCCCTTGGCAAAGCGGTAAGGGGCACGCGGCGTCCCGCTGGCCGCCACAGGCTTGCACGCAAGCGCCTTGGCCGCTAAGCGGCACGGCCATGACCACTTCGAACAAACATCCCGACGCCCCGTGGCGCAATTTCTATGGCCGCATCAAGGGCAAGACCCTGCGGCCGAAACAGGAAGAATACCTGCAAAAGGACCTCGATCGCCTGTCTCCCGGTGACGTCGACTGGGAGGTCAATCCCGAACGGCATCCACTGGACCTTGCCGCCCAGTTCGATGGCGCGCCTGTCTGGCTGGAGATCGGCTTTGGCGGCGGTGAACACATGGTGCATCAGGCGGCGCAGAACCCGGCTGTGGGGATCATCGGCGCGGAACCTTTCATCAACGCGGTTGCCATGCTGCTGGGCAAGATCCGGCAGGCCGGGGTGCAGAACCTGCGGGTCTATCCCGGCGACGCCCGCAACCTGTTCGACGTGCTGCCCGAGGCCTCGATCTCCAAGGCTTTCCTGCTGTACCCCGACCCCTGGCCGAAAAAGAAACACCACCGGCGGCGGTTCGTGACACAGGAACATCTTGAGCCGTTGCACAGGGTGCTGCAACCGGGCGCGGAACTGCGTGTGGCCACCGATATTCCCGACTACGTGCGCCAAACGCTGGTCGAGGTGCCCAAGGCCGGTTTTCACTGGCTGGCGGACCGGCCTGCGGACTGGCAGGAGCCCTGGGCCGACTGGCATTCGACACGTTATGAGCAAAAGGCGCTGCGCGAAGGCCGTGTGCCGCATTACCTGACCTTCGAGCGGATCTGATCGGCCTTATCCCCGGAGTGTTTTCAGAGAGAAGAAACACAGGGCATCGCCCGTCATCTGCGCGATGGACCTTGGCGCGGCCCCTTGTTATCAGGCGGCGATGATTTAGCAGGAGACCGCCTCATGTCCGCCCACGGCGCCCCGATCCCGATGACTTCGCGTGCCTCCGGCCCTTTGCGGGGTGAGGCGCATGTGCCCGGCGACAAGTCGATCTCGCACCGGTCGCTGATCCTTGGCGCGATGGCCGTCGGCGAGACCAGGATCACCGGCCTGCTTGAAGGGCAGGATGTTCTGGACACGGCCAAGGCAATGCAGGCCTTTGGCGCACAGATGGACAAGGACGGCGATACATGGACGGTGCATGGCGTGGGTGTCGGCGGCTTTGGTGAGCCGGAAAACGTGATCGACTGCGGCAACTCCGGCACCGGCGTGCGGCTGATCATGGGGGCGATGGCGACTTCACCCATCACCGCCACCTTCACCGGCGACGCCAGCCTGAACAAGCGCCCCATGGCCCGGGTCACCGATCCGCTGGCGCTGTTCGGCACGCGCGCCTATGGCCGTTCCGGTGGACGTCTGCCCATGACCATCGTGGGTGCGGCAGAAGCCCTGCCGGTCCGCTATCAGGTGCCGGTCCCCTCGGCGCAGGTGAAATCCGCCGTTCTGCTGGCCGGGTTGAACGCGCCGGGTGAAACCGTGGTGATCGAACGCGAGGCGACGCGCGACCATTCGGAACGGATGCTTGCGGGATTCGGTGCGACAATCTCGACCGAGATCACGGATGAGGGCCGCGTCATCACCCTGCAGGGCCAGCCAGAGCTGAAACCGCAGACCATCGTGGTCCCGCGCGATCCCTCCTCGGCCGCCTTCCCTGTCTGCGCCGCGCTGATCACCGAAGGCTCAGACGTTCTGGTGCCGAACATCGGGCTAAACCCGACACGCGCCGGGCTGTTCACCAGCCTGCGCGAGATGGGGGCGGACCTGACATATGAGAACGAGCGCGAAGAGGGCGGCGAACCCGTGGCCGACCTGCGCGCGCGCTTCTCGCCCGATCTCAAGGGGATCGAGGTGCCCGCCGATCGCGCCGCCAGCATGATCGACGAATACCCGGTGCTCTCGGTCGTTGCCGCCTTTGCACAGGGCAATACCCATATGCCGGGCGTCAAGGAATTGCGCGTCAAGGAAAGCGACCGCATCGACGCCATGGCCACCGGATTGCGCGCCGCCGGCATCACCGTGGAGGAGGGAGAGGATTGGTGGACGGTTCATGGCCGTGGCTTTGGCGACGTCCGGGGCGGCGTCACCGTGCAGAGCCACCTTGACCACCGGATCGCCATGTCCTTCCTCGTCATGGGCTTTGCCACGCAGCAGCCGATGACGGTGGACGACGGCGGACCCATCGCCACCAGCTTTCCGATCTTCGAACCGCTGATGGCCTCGCTTGGCGCTCAGATCACGCGCGGCTGAGGCCGCAAGGCTTTTCAGACCCCGGCGCAATTGCTAGTCCTCAACTGGACCGCAGGAGGAGCGCAGATGCAAGAGCCAAGCCATCAGCAAGGGCCGCCAGTGACCGGCGCCTGTCTGTGCGGGGCCATCCATTACGAAGTGTCTGGCCCCCTGCGACCGGTCATTGCCTGCCACTGCCTGCAGTGCCGCAAGACCTCGGGTCATTACGTGGCCGCCACCTCTGCGCCGCGCGCCTCTGTGAAGGTCACCGGCGCCGTAACATGGTACCAAAGTTCGCCCACCGCCCGGCGCGGCTTTTGCCCGACCTGCGGCAGCAGCCTGTTCTGGGATGGTCCCGGCACGCATCTGTCATTGCACGCCGGCGCGCTGGATGCCCCCACGGGGCTGCAACTTGCAGGTCATATCTATTATGCGCACAAGGGTGACTACTACGGCGTGACGGATGATCTCCCCTGTGCCGAGGAAGACAATCCCGCCCTGACAACTCAAGTCACCTCATGAGCTTTACCATCGCCATCGACGGACCCGCCGCCAGTGGCAAGGGCACCATCGCCCGCGCCCTTGCCGCCCATTTCGGTTTTGCTCATCTCGATACAGGTCTGCTGTACCGGGCCGTGGGCCGTCAGATGCTGGAAGGAACGGCGCCAATCGAGGCGGCACAGGCGCTGGACGTCCTGTCGCTCGACGGGGCGGACCTGCGCGGTCCGGACGTGGCGCAGGCGGCCTCCCGTGTCGCGGCCCTGCCAGAGGTTCGCGCGGCGCTGATCGACGTGCAGCGCGCATTTGCCAGCCGCTCCGGCGGGGCTGTCCTTGACGGACGCGACATAGGCACCGTGATCTGCCCCGATGCCAATTCCAAACTGTTCGTCATCGCCTCACCAGAGGTCCGGGCGGATCGCAGGTTCCGCGAATTGTCGTCCTCCGGACATGAGACAAGCTTTGACGAGGTTCTGGCCGATGTGCTGGCCCGCGACGCGCGCGACATGAACCGCTCTGACGCGCCGCTGAAACCGGCGGAAGACGCGGTCACGCTGGACACATCCAAAATGGCGATCGAACAGGCCGTGGCAGAGGCCATCGCCTTGGCGGTCAGGGCAGGGGCGACGCCTGCCTGAGGCTTCTTCTCTCCTGGAAATCCTCCCGCCGGAGGCAGCCCGAGGGGACGGCCCGAAGGCCGTTGCCGAGTTAACATGTGCGGGCCGTCAGGCCCGCTCCGCTGGATCACTCAGATCAATCAGACGCCGGACTTGACGATGGCCTCGGCCAGCGCGGGCACCGTTTTGGCGTTCAGACCGGCGATGTTCATGCGCGAGTCGCCCACCATGTAGACCCCGTGATCGCGGCGCAGCGTCTCGACCTGTTCGGGGGAGGCGCCGAGGCGTGAGAACATGCCGCGGTGCTGGGCGAGAAAGCCGAAGCGGTCGGACCCGGACAGCCGTTGCAATTCGCCCGCCAGCTGCTCGCGGAGCGAAAGCATCCCGGTCCGCATCTCCTCCAGTTCCGTCTGCCATTCGGCCCGCAGCGCCGCGTCACCCAGCACATAGGTGACCAGCCGGGCGCCATGATCCGGCGGAAAGGAAAAGTTCTGACGGTTGAGGTAGTTCAGCGTGCCCTGGTTCAGGCTCCGCGCCGCGCCGTCCTGCGCCACGGCCATCAGTAGGCCGGTGCGCTCGCGGTAGATGCCAAAGTTCTTCGAGCAGGACGCCGCGATCAGGCATTCCGGCACCGAAGAGGCAATCGCCCGCACCGCCGCCGCATCTTGCTCCAGCCCGTCGCCAAAGCCCTGGTAGGCGATGTCCACCATCGGCGTCGCGCCGGTTTTCAGCAGCAGGTCGATCACCGCTTGCACCTGGGTCGCATTCAGGTTGGCCCCGGTCGGGTTGTGGCAGCAGCCGTGCAGCAGCACCACGTCACCCGGTCCGGCCTGCGCCAGATCGGCCATCATGCCGTCAAAGTTCACGCCGCCGGTTTCATTGTCGAAATAGCGGTACATCACTGTTTCGATGCCCATGTGCTTTAGGATCGACAGGTGGTTGGGCCATGTGGGATCGCTGACAAAAACGCGCGCCTTGGGATCGGCCATGCGCACCATGTCAAAGGCCTGCCGCACCGCGCCTGTGCCGCCCGGCGTTGCCGCCGCGGCCACGTTCTCACGCGCCACCTCGTTGCCCAGTACCAGCGCGATCATGGCATCGGCAAAGCCGATGTCACCCGCCAGCCCGGTGTAACTCTTGGTGGTTTCGTCTTCCCACAGCTTCTGTTCCGCCGCCTTGATCGCGCGCATGATCGGGGTGTTGCCATCCGCGTCCTTGTAGACGCCGACGCCAAGGTCGATCTTGTCCTCGCGCGGGTCTTCGCGAAAGGCCTGCATCAGCATCAGGATCTTGTCAGCGGGTTGCTGCTGGATTTTGTCGAACATCGGTACTCTCCGGTCTAATCGGCCCCGGTGGCGACGGGCAGCGTCGGAAAGGCGCCCCATTCGGCCCAGGAACCGTCATATAGCGAGTGATCGCTCTTGCCGAGCCGTTCCATGGCAAGGCTCAGGATCGCGGCCGTCACGCCCGATCCGCAGGTCGTGATCGCGGGCTTGGACAGGTCCACACCGGCCGCCTCGAAGGCGGCGCGCAAACCGGCCTCGTCCTTCAGCGTTCCCGCATCGGTCAGCAGGTCGCGGTAATAGACGTTTTTCGATCCGGGAATATGGCCCGAGCGCAGGCCCTCGCGCGGTTCAGGGTCCTCGCCACGGAACCGGCTTGCAGATCGGGCGTCGATCACCTCGGTGTGTTTCAGCTTGGTCGCGGCAGAGACCTGCGTCACGTCGCGCACCAGATGGGCTTGCCGGCGCACGGTCATGTGCCGGTCGCGCACGATCGGTTTCATGTCCTCGGTCTCACGCCCTTCGGCCTGCCACTTGGCGAAACCGCCGTCCAGCACCGCGACGTCGTCCTTGCCCATCAGCTTGAACAGCCACCAGACCCGGGCAGAGGAAAAGACCCCCGCGCCGTCATAGACCACCACCTGATGGCCGTCGCCCACACCCATCGCCCGCATTCGCGACATGAACTTTTCCGGCGGCGGGGCCATGTGCGGCAGGTCTGACCGCGCATCCGAAATCTCGTCTATGTCGAAGTAGCGCGCGCCGGGAATATGCGCGGCGGCATACTCCGCCCTTGCGTCGCGGCCCATGTCGGGCAGGTACCAGCTTGCGTCCAGAACCCGCAGGTCCGGATCGTTGAGATGCTGCGCCAGCCACTCGGTGGAGACGAGCGTCTTGGGATCATCGGCGAACATTTGGCCCCCTCAGCGGTCAATCCCCCTGTGCTTAGGCAAGAGGGCAGCCGCTTGCAAGCGGGTCTCGCCCCGATCCGCCCCCCGGGGCGCATATGCCACCCCGAAAACGGGGCGTCACCTGGCCATCACCCCTGTCGGGGCGCGCACGACCGCCAACAGTGCGTCGCTGGCGCGTCATCCTGCATCGCCGTCACAGCGCGTCGATCATGTGGCTCTGCAGGAACCAGTCCACCGCATCCAGCGCCTTTTCCCGTTCCACATCGCGTTCCTTGTAGATTTCGTGGAATGCGCCGTTCACGGCGAAAAACTCACAGACGTATTCGCCATTCGCTTTCAGGCTCTGCGCGTTCAAGGCGTCGCAGAACTCGGTATGGCGTGACAGATCCGGCGGGGCGTCCAGCCATCCGGCATAGGGGCGATAAGCGCGCAGGTCGCGCGTCCCGCTCATCAGCATCAGGGGCACGTGGACGGCCCGGGCCAGCCTGTCCGGATCGCGCATGTCGCGCAGGAAACGCACCGATTCCCGTGCCCAGTTGTTCGTTGTCCCGCCAATCTGCGGTCCGTCCCAGTGCTCTCCTGCGTATTCCTCAGCGCGGATCGCGCTCCAGTCGAAATCGTCCCACATCCGGGTGCGCAATTGGTGTCGCGCGCGGCTTTGGGTCATCATGGCCTCGTCGCCGGGCGCAAAGTTCCGGGACCCCGGCACATAGGGGCCAAAGGTGGCTGCGGCGGCATAGTCATTGCACAGGTCGGCATTCCACAGGCGGGCGGCCCCGCAGCGCCACCACCCCTGCAGCGCCACGCCGGATTCCGAAAACACGCGCAAATTGAGCCAACTGTTCCGTTTGCCGGTGAAGCTGATGTAATTCACATGGATCATCGCGCTGACCAGAACGGCGGCGTCAAAGGGATTGTCCGCGCCGACCTTCTGGAAATAGCTGATGGCAATTGCTCCGCCCATCGAGTTCGAGGTCAGGAACAACGGCAGATCCGGACCCGCCCCGAGCCGGTCAAGATCGGCCAGGACCGCACTGACAAAGACATCGAAATCGTCGACGTAGTCCGAAAACTCCTCGATATGGCTCTTGTCCGGATCGGGCAGCAGGCGCGGCGACAGACCCTGTCCGCGATGGTCGACCACGTAGACCGGCCCATAGCCGCGCCGGATAAAGTCCAAAGCCGTTTCCGCGTACTCATAGGATGGCTCGCTGCGGCCCGGCGCAATGACCAGCGCGCCCTTGTCCCCGACATCACAGCCAAACCGGCTGTAGCGCAGGCGATAGCCGTCGCGCGGGATGTCCAGCACCCGCCGTTCCCAGCCGGGCGCCTTTACCGCCTCGCCGCAGTCCTGATCCGCGGCAAGGTAATCCAGCATCCGATCCAGGACCGTTACCTCATCCAGCGCCACCGCCGGAGAAGCCAGTCCCATACCAAGGATCAGTAAAACGCGTTTCAGAGTTGTCATGCTCTCACCTCGATCCACTGACACAGCCGGTCCAAGAATGGGCGACGCGGCGAGTCAGGGCAAGGCTTAGCCCCGTTCTTTCAGCAGGCGTTGCTTCTGACGGTTCCAGTCGCGTTTGGCCTCGGTTTCGCGCTTGTCATGGTTCTTCTTGCCCTTGGCGATGCCGATCTTCAGCTTCACGATACCCTTGTGGTTGAAATACATCACCAGCGGCACCAGTGTCATGCCCTTGCGCTGGGTATCGTTCCACAGCCGCGACAGCTCCTTGCGGGACACCAGCATCTTGCGGCGCTGCCGTTCCTCATGGCCGAACATGGCGCGTTCATAGGGAGCGATATAAGAGTTCACCAGCCACAACTCGCCGTTCTCGACCGCCGCATAGCTTTCGGCGATGTTCGAGGTGTTCGCACGCAGTGATTTGACCTCGGATCCGCTCAGGATGATACCGCATTCGATATCGTCCTCGATCGCGTAATCGAAACGCGCGCGCCGGTTTTCGGCGATCACCTTGTAGTTCGGGTCACTGTTGGGTTTCTTGGCCATGGTCCGCCTAGATAATCACTGTATCCGGCCCTGTCCACCTGCCGCGACAGGCGCAATTGCATTGGAGGCCAGCGGCAGAGGCACGTCATGACCCGCCACTTCCCCCATGCCGAAGCGGACCGGCAGCTGATCCGCGAACATGGGTTCAGGCCCGGCCCGCCCGGCCCCAGTGATCGACCCTCATTCTTTGGTTTTCCAAATACCGCGGGGGAGTCCCGCAGGGACGGGGGCAGAGCCCCCGACTGATCGCATGTCAAATTCGCGACATGACAAAAGGACCCCGATGAGCGGGGCCCTTTCGCTGGCACGGACCTGCGGCCCGTCGCCATCTCCCCCGGGGACAAGTCGGGGACTGCTCAATTATCCGCGCCGCAGCATCGGCCGCAGCACAAGCCTCAGCATGGGACTCAGCATCTGCCGGTCACGATGTACCAGCGCCCGTCACGACCGCGGACCTTCTGGCGGCAATCGCGGCGGCTGTGCTTCTGCTTCCACTTCCGCTGGCCATAGTTGTCGAACTTCCGGTGGTTCCGGCTATTGTCGAACTTCCGGTGGTTCCTGTTGTTGTCGAACTTCCGGTGGCCACGGTTGTTGTCGTAGTATTTCTTCTGGCTGTGCCGGTTGTGATTGATGGCCGGGGCGCGCCGGTGGTTGTTTTGCAGCGACTGGTGCAGAATATACAGGCCCAACGCCGTGCCAACGAACCGCTTGGCCTTGTCGTGGTCGCGCGCTTCAACCGGCGTCGCGGCGGCAAGTGAGGCAATAAGCGCCCCGACAGCCAGAATGGATGTAAAGAATCTTGCTATCATTTGAATGCTCCTCCTGGAGACGATTTGGATAGAAGCCGGCTCACGCGATGACGAGTCGCGATCAGGACCGGCCCGGACCTCCAGCCTCGTCCCGGGGCGTCCAGAGTCGCAATATCAGCTCACTGCTATCGGATAACCGTCCCGCCAGACCCTTATCGTTATTGAATTTCCGGCGATGGAAGCGCAGGTTGGCGCAATGTTTCAAACGCAGCGTCATATCATGTTCTCAGCTCTCTCCCGCTTCCTCACGGCGGCTCTGCTGGTCTTCGCGCTTGCCTTGCCCAGTACAGCAGCGGCGGATTGTTACGTGCACTACAAGGCCAAACGCGACAGGCCCTACGGCCTGCACTATGGTATCGTGCAACGGCCAAGCTGCCCGTCCTCGCCCGCCGGCACCGTCATGTCGCGTATCTCTTCGGGTGGCTGGCAGTTGCTCGGTATTGTAAAGGTGACAAACTCGCCGCCCACTTCATCGGAAAGACGCAGTGCCGGATCACACTATTACCGCTAGCGAAAGCCGCCGTTCCGGAACCCGCATCGTCACGATAGGCATCAGCGCCATCGTGGCGATGCTGGCCATTGCGGGGGTGGTGCTGATGCTGACCCTGCCGGATGCCAATGCCTTCAACGCGCGGGTCGAACGGATCTTCATCGAAAACGACACCCTGACCAGTCAGGCCCAGGTCAAGCTGCTGGAGATCCTCGCCCAGTCCGGAACCGCCTTTTCGGATGTGCTGTCCAGTTACCGTGTGGTGATCTTTGTCCTGCTGATTTTCGCGACGGCCATGCTGGTCGCTGCGCTGGTGTTTCTTGTCATGCTGGTGTCGCTCAACCGCCGCATGGCGAAGATCGAACGCTCTGGCATCGAGGTGTCCAGCCTGATCATCTCTCGCGAGGAAAACACCGTTTACCTGAACACCATGGGGTTCAAGCTGACCGAGGCCATGATGGAAACGCTGGCCGTGCTGGCCGAGGCGCGGATGGACGATGAAATGCTGTCGGGCAGCCAGATCGAATCGATGATCTCGGGCAAGGCGGAGGCCGATTGCGACGAAGCGGCCGGGGCCACCCGGATCAAACGCCTGCGCGACGGTCTGGGCAACCAGATGGTCAGCGAGTTGCTGGTCAAGAACATCGCCCGCCGCGGTTACATGCTGGCCATCGACAAGGGCGTGATCGAAGTGATCTGACACCCTTGGGTCGTCGGATTGGCACCTGTTCGGACGCCCGGCCTGCGCAACATCACCACCGACCAAAGTGCCCTTCATCAGCCAATCGTGGTGATGGACGTGACCAATGCTTTCCCTGCGGCCTTTTTCTCCCGGGCTACCCCGATGAGGCGGCCAAACCTTGAGCCGGGCGAAGACCTGACCATTGGCCGACCGGCATGGAAGAACGCGGGTGTTGCGTGGTCAGGAATACCTTGCCAGGATCGACCAACTTCACCGTTGACCGGATGCGGGACGGGGCTTATCCAAAACGCCATGTACACGCAGATAACATATCGCAGTTGTTGCTGACTTGCTTTCGGCAGGTAAACCCGCAAGGCGCGGGGCACGACTGCTAATCGTTGCGTTCTCTCCCGAGAATTTGGTTCGAGACCAATGCCTGCCGCCATTGGATGCAGTGGCTGAAATGGATCATGGCGCCGGATTGCAAATCCGGAGCATGCGGGTTCGAGTCCCGTCTGCATCTCCAACAATGTCCGGGTCTTTCCGAAGAAGCCGCCAGCGCAATCCGGGGCGTGAAATGCGCGGCTCGCCGGTCGATGGTGTTCCGAAATTGCCAACGGATCAGGCAAGCATTTTGGCGGTCAACGACCGGTGACCCGGAACACCCGACCAACTCGCCTGTCCGACACAAGAGCGCGCCAAGACCAAAGGCGGCCAAACCGGCAGACGCCGATCCCGGTCGACAATACACGAAAGAAGACTGGCGACCCCGGCATGCGCCATGATCATTTCCCATATATTCCGAGATGTTCCATATTATCCATTATAATCAGATAACTTCCTACCAAAGTGCGCACGAGGCGCATCGCGGGATCGTGGCGAAGCGCATCGGCGTCGTCGTGGTCATGCCATCCCTGAGCCGCCAACAGAACCATGGTCCGAAGCAACGACGGCAGGTCGTGGACGACGTCCGCCTGGCGGCG
>JAXMNQ010000047.1:0-45536 GCA_034670345.1 Paracoccaceae bacterium
CCTTCTGTCGTTGTTGGTGGGGGCCAGCACGGATGTGACCTGTGTATCAGGGTGATCACATGACTCGTCTCCACCGCGGCCTGTCCGGCATGCCTCCGACGGCCAACCCGGCGCTCTCTCAGCCCGTCCAACCGGACCGGGCGCTCACTCCAGACGGGCGGCCTCGTCGTGCAAACTCTCTCATGCGCAAATACGAGGCCGCCGCCTTGCTGCCGGATCTCACGGTTTCGTTCACCCAGCACGTCGCCCCGGCCTCTCCCTTTTTCGAGGCCTGCGCCTCTGCATTTGCACGCGGCACGCTGATCGACACGGTACGCGGCCCCGTTGCCATCGAGGATCTGGTGCCCGGCGATTACATCGAAACGGCAAACGGATCAGAGCCGATCACATGGATCGGGTCGACAACCTATGTGCCCGGTCATGGGGACAGGGCCACCACGCTGACCCATATGACGCGCATCACCACCGATGCGTTCGGCATGGGACAGCCGCCTATGGATGTCCTGCTGGGGCCGGCCGCCCGCATGGTGATCCGGAATGAACGCCTGGAGGCGCTGCTCGGGCAGGACAGCGTTCTGGCCCCGGTTTCGGACTACGCCGATGGCGACCGGTTTCTGCAGATCACGCCGATGGGCACGGTGCAGCTCTATCACCTCATGCTCCGGCACCACACGACGATCCGAATCGGCGGTGTTGAGCTGGAAACATATCATCCCGGCAACACCGCCGGCGCCACGCTGGGTCAGAACATGCGGGCGCTGTTCCTCAGCATGTTCCCGAACATCTCGGCCCTGGATGATTTCGGGCAGGTCAGCATGACCCGCACCGCGCGCGAGGTCATTGACAGCCTGGTCCTCAGATAACAGCAGGCGGGGAAAGCCCCGCCGTCTCAGGCGCTGCGGCTCAACCGCTCTTCCAGCACTTCGAAGGGCACGCCCGGTTCATCCTTGGCGCAACGGATCACCAGCGACGTCTTGACGCTGGCCACATTGGGTGTGGTCAGCAGATTGCCAGTCAGAAAGCTCTGGAAAGTGGACAGGTCCGGCGCCACGCATTTCAGGATGAAATCCACTTCGCCGTTCAGCATGTGGCACTCGCGCACCAGCGGCCACGCCCGACAGCGTCCCTCAAAGGCGGAGAGATCCGTCTCGGCCTGACTTTGCAGCCCCACCATGACAAAGACCTGCACCTCGAACCCCAGTTCGCGGCTGTCCACATCGGCGTGGTAGCCCTTGATATAGCCCTGCTCTTCCAGTACGCGAACGCGGCGCAAACAGGGCGGTGCGGAAATGCCGACGCGACGGGCCAGCTCGACATTCGTCATGCGGCCGTCAGCTTGCAACTCTGCCAGAATCTTGCGATCGATCGGATCAAGCCGGTGACCAGGCATTCGTTCCCCCCGTCAAATTCGCGTTTGTTATAACACCCCCGCAGGTTCGCGCAATAATATTTCAACAGGGCGCAAGATTCTTTTCCAGACTTGCCACATGACGCGGCACCCTGTCCTCCCTCTTTTTTCATCGCTCCTGCACGGCTATATGACGCCGACAACGCCGCCAAGGAGACTGCCATGTCCGCGACTCGCCATACCAAGGTCCTCATCATCGGGTCCGGTCCCGCCGGTTACACCGCCGGTGTCTATGCCAGCCGGGCCATGCTGAACCCGATTCTTGTGCAGGGTCTGGAACCAGGCGGCCAGCTGACCACCACAACCGAGGTCGAGAACTGGCCCGGCAATACCGAGATCCAGGGCCCCGACCTGATGGTCAACATGGAGGCCCATGCCCGCGCCATGGGGACCGAAATCATCGGCGACATCATCTCCAGCATCGAATTCGACAAGCGCCCCTTTGTGGCCCATGGCGACAGCGGCACCACCTACACGGCCGACGCGATCATCCTCGCCACCGGTGCCCGCGCGAAATGGCTGGGCCTGCCCTCCGAAGAGACGTTCAAGGGCTTTGGCGTGTCGGCCTGTGCGACCTGTGACGGGTTCTTTTACCGCGGCAAGGAAATCGTCGTGATCGGCGGCGGCAACACCGCGGTCGAAGAGGCGCTGTTCCTGACCAACTTCGCCTCCAAGGTAACGCTGATCCACCGCCGCGACGAACTCCGCGCCGAAAAGATCCTGCAGAACCGCCTGCTGAAGCACCCCAAAATCGAGCCGCTCTGGTTCCACCAGCTTGAAGAGGTGGTGGGCGACGACATGCCCAAGGGCGTAACCGGCGTGAAGGTCAAGAACGTCAAGACCGGCGAGATTACAGAGATCCCCTGCGCGGGTGTCTTTGTTGCCATCGGGCACGCGCCCGCCAACGAACTGGTCAAGGATGTGCTGGAAACCCACATGGGTGGCTATGTCGTGACCAAGCCCGACAGCACCGAAACCTCGATCCCCGGGGTCTTTGCCTCCGGTGACCTGACCGACCACAAGTACCGGCAGGCCGTGACCTCCGCCGGCATGGGCTGCATGGCCGCGCTGGAGGCCGAACGCTGGCTGGCGGAACAGGGCGAAGCCGCCGAGCCCGACCCTGAAGCCGCGAACGAGCCCGAAAGCGCCTGAGCCAGTCCAAATCAGATCCCAAGGCCCGATGCCCCCGCGTCGGGCCTTTTCATTTCTTCGCCGCGCTCCGTCCTTGCCCGCCTTTTCATTCGATGTTTTTCGGCAACAAATTGCCCAAGGCTCTAATCCCGGCTTTTCGAGATTCGAAAAGAATGACATGCGTTCACCCGTGAACACACTTTGAGTCGCGATTGATGAAAGTCCTTGGTCCGGAATGCCCCTGTCTGACGAAAATCAGCTTTTCCTGCTGCTGCGACAGCTTGAACGCGCCCCTGACGCGTCCCAGCGCGCTACGGCAGAGGCGCTGGGGATCTCGCTTGGGCGGCTCAATACCATCCTGCGCGCCACGGCAGAAACCGGACTTGTGCAGATCACCAGCCGCTCGGGCCCCGATCGCCGCCAACGCTTTGCCTATGCGCTCACCCCCGAAGGCATGGCCCGCAAGGACCAGCTCATTGACGCCTTCCTCGCCCGCAAATTCGCCGAATACCAATCGCTGCACGCCGAACTGACCGGGTCCGTCAGCGAACTCACACCGCTTAAATACAGGAGCAGCCTCATGCAGAACAATCTTGCCCCCATCCCCGAGCTGTACGTGTCCTACGACAGCGCGCAAAAGCTCAAGGTGGAGGCGGCTGACCTCACCTCGCACGACCTGACCTCGCGCCAGATCTGCGATCTGGAGCTGCTGATGAACGGCGGCTTCAACCCGCTCAAGGGTTTCCTCTCGGAAGAGGATTACAACGGCGTCGTCGAAAACATGCGCCTTGCCAACGGCACCCTCTGGCCGATGCCCATCACCCTCGACGTGTCGGAAAAGTTCGCCGAGACCGTTGAAATGGGTCAGGACATCGCCCTGCGCGACCAAGAGGGCGTGATCCTCGCCACCATGACCGTCACCGACAAATACGTGCCGAACAAGGCGAACGAGGCCGCCAAGGTCTTTGGCGCGGATGACGTTGCGCACCCGGCGGTCAACTACCTGCACCATCAGGCCGGCGCGGTCTATCTGGGCGGTCCGGTCACCGGCATCCAGCAGCCCGTGCACTATGACTTCCGCGGTCGCCGCGACACCCCGAACGAATTGCGCGCCTATTTCCGCAAGCTGGGCTGGCGCAAGGTCGTGGCCTTCCAGACCCGCAACCCGCTGCACCGCGCGCACCAGGAACTGACCTTCCGCGCCGCGAAAGAGGCACAGGCCAACCTGCTGATCCACCCCATCGTCGGCATGACCAAACCGGGCGACGTCGATCACTTTACCCGCGTGCGCTGCTACGAGGCTGTTCTGGACAAGTATCCGCAGTCCACCACCACCATGTCGCTGCTGAACCTCGCCATGCGCATGGCAGGCCCGCGTGAGGCTGTCTGGCACGGGCTGATCCGCGCCAACCACGGCTGCACCCACTTCATCGTCGGTCGTGACCACGCTGGCCCCGGCAAGAACTCCGCCGGAGAGGATTTCTACGGCCCCTATGAGGCGCAGGACCTGTTCCGCGAGTACCAGTCGGAAATCGGCTGCGAAATGGTCGACTTCAAACACATGGTCTACGTGCAGGAGCGCGCCCAGTACGAACCCAACGACGAGATCGAGGACAAGGACAACGTCACGATCCTGAATATTTCGGGCACCGAACTGCGCCGCCGCCTGTCCGAAGGTCTGGAAATCCCCGAGTGGTTCTCCTTCCCCGAGGTCGTGACCGAACTGCGCAAGACCAAGCCGCCGCGCTCGAACCAGGGCTTTACCGTCTTCTTTACCGGCCTCAGCGGTTCCGGCAAGTCGACCATCGCCAACGCGCTCATGGTCAAGCTGATGGAAATGGGCGGCCGCCCGGTGACGCTGCTGGACGGGGACGTGGTGCGGAAACACCTGTCGTCCGAACTGGGCTTCTCCAAGGAGCACCGTGACATCAACATCAAGCGGATCGGCTACGTCGCCTCCGAGATCACCAAGAACGGCGGCATCGCGATCTGCGCGCCCATCGCGCCCTACACCGCGACCCGCCGCGCCGTGCGCGAGATGATCGAGGAATACGGCGCCTTCTGCGAGGTCCACGTCGGCACCTCTCTGGAGGAATGCGAACGCCGTGACCGCAAGGGCCTGTACAAGCTGGCGCGCGAAGGCAAGATCAAGGAATTCACCGGCATCTCCGACCCCTATGAGACGCCGACGAATGCCGAATTGGTGGTCGAAACCGAAAACGTCGACGTCGACAACTGCGCCCACCAGGTCCTGCTGAAGCTGGAATCCATGGGCCTGATCGCCGCACAATAAGCGGGTCTTTCAGGCATCGGCTTTCTACAGGCTTTCCGGATTTTGCGCCGGGAAGCCGAGCATCAAACGGCGAATCGAACACCTAAGCCCGGCTGCCGAACCTCGGCAGGCCGGGCTTTCCCCTTGCGGCGCCGGTACGCCCCTTCGGGGGCATTAGCCGGCCCCCTGGGGGCGGAACAGCGATTACCGAGACTCAAGCGTGTAATTCGCGGGGTCGTATTGCTCGGCCGCATTGGCGCCGCCCGACATCGTGTTGCCAAATGGCGGCGATGTATAGAATCCCGGTCCGCCCAGAATCTGCCTCACCCCGTCAAAGGTGATGAAATCCGCGGCGCATGTGGTGTCAGAACAGACCGAGATGTCGTTGGCAACACCGCTGAGCGTCAGGACAGGGTCGTGCAAATCGGTTCCGTCAACCAGGTCCGAAAGGCTCATCACAACAGGCATGGCCGGACCGGCCACGCCATCAAGGCGCACATTGTCAAAGCTGCTGACGATCACCGTGTTGCCATCGTCCTGCAATTCGCCTGTGATGTCCGCTTCCAGCACGCTTCCGAAAGTGAACGTGTAGGTCAGACTGAAGTTCTCGGCGGCCACCGGACCGACGGCAAGTACCCAGACCGCGAACATGGCGGCAATCCCCTGCAGCTGTGTTCTCATCGGCTTGCGGTCTCCGGCTGGTTTTCGGGTCGCCTCAGGATCACCCTGACCGGGGTGCCGGTCAATATCGACGGTTCGATGCAGGCGACGTTCCGCCATGCCCTGCGCGGCCACCTGCCCGACCGTGCCGCCCGAACGGTCGCGCGGCAACGGCAACTGGCATCACCAATCGCTTGTCCCGGCCGTCGCGGCCGGGCCTTACGCGTCCTGCGGCATCAGAGGTCGTGCTTGCGGCCCCGTCCGGCATGGCCCTTGCGATCCGTGTTCGCAACGGCGAACAGTGGCTTGTCCAATTCGTAAGGCGCCTTGCCACTGGCGAATTTGATCAATTCTGCATTGTCCGCACGCAGGTCCTCGAACAGCTCTTCGAATTGCTCCAGTTCCATGTCGAAGGTCTGCTTGAACGCCCGGCCCCAGTCGTCCTGCTCTCCCACGGCGCGCCAGAAATCCACGATCCGGTCCTCACCATAGCGCATTGCCAGCACCGAGGTCGCCACGTTGGAGGCGGAATATTCGCGGTGGCTGCGCACCGACTGCTTCTTGCGGATCCATTCCAGCTTCAGCGGATCGTCCTCATCCTTGGCCCGCAAGGCCGACAGCATCGGAATCGACACCTTCTGGTTATAGGCGCCGCGCGCCTTGATCTCGGCCAGGTAGGCGGTGCCCTCGACCATCCAGGCAGGCCCCATGCGACGGCTGCCGGTTTCGTCGTATTCCACCTTGTCGTAGCTCATCTCACGCTGAACGTGGTGCATGAATTCATGCAGCATCACGTATTGATAGCGGCTCTTCCAGATCCTGTAAGAGGTGATCGACTGCTCATGTTCACCCGGCATGCAAAAGGACACGCGGTGCCGGTAGGCGCTGCCCTCGACCCGTTCAACCCCGATGCACATGTCATCCGCCGTATCCCGCGCGGCAGAGGGCGACAGGTCGGGGATGCCCGGCACCGGGCGGTTCAGCAGCTCTTCCATGTCGTCGCGGTTGAAGGCGACGATCAGCACCGGTTTGCTGGCGGTCTCGATCCCCCATTCCTGGGCAAAGGTCTGGCGCGCTTCCTCATAGGACCGCGCGATATAGCCGCGGATCTCCGGCGACACATTGTCTGCGGTCAATATCAGCGGCGGCTCGGCCGCGGGCATCAGCGGCTTCACGTCCGGCTTGTAGGCCGCAATCTCGCGGCACCAGCCAACGGCGGCGCGGCGCGAGAAATCCGGCAGCGCTTCAAACACCGCCTTGGCACTGTCCTCGATCACACCGCTCAGGAAATCCGACAGAGCCTGCTGCGTGTCCTGCCCGTCCACCCCGTCTGCCGGACCGGGATTATAGCCCAAGGCGGCCAGTTGCCGCTGCACGCATGTCACATGCGTATCCGAGGCTGCTGCCTGTCCGGCGGCGGCCGCGAGGCCCAGTCCAAGGGAAAGAATCATGGTTTTCAGTTGCATGGCGCTGACCTCCTGCCGAGGGGTTCACGCATATGAAACCGAAAAACGCGAGATCGGGCAAGTAAGGTCAGCCTTACCTTCGGGACCCGCCTCAACGTCCGGCTTCGCCTTCCATCAGCTCGGCCTCGGTCAGGGGCCGGTGCGCGAGGGCGCGGTCGCCGTTCACGTCGCGGTCTGCGATGAATTCCGCGCGCGCTGTCCGATCGTCCCGCAGCGTCGGATAGAGCGCCTCGAACTCTTCCACCGACATGCCGTAGACATTCCGAAAGGCCGTGAACCAGTTGTCCGTCTCGCCCACCTCGCGCCAGAAGCGGAACAGAGTCTCCTCGCCATAGCGTTCGATCAGCAGCGTTACGCCAAAGGCGGAGACGTCATAAGCCTCGGCTACCCTGACCTCGCGCGCCTCGCGGATCTTGCGCAGGTCCAGATCAGAGGCCGCCGCCAGCGCCTGCATGCCGTGCAGCGTCGGCTGCCCGCGGCCATACTTGTGCTTCATGAAGGCCTGTTCGATCACCTGCGCCGATCCTTCGACCATCCATGCCGGGCCCATGCGCGGGCGCACCGCGTCCGGGTTCGTGACCCAGCGCGCGACCTTGTCGAAACTCAATTCACGCTGCGCATTGTGCACCATCTCATGCGTCATCGTCACCGACAGAACCAGCCGGTACACCTCGCCCAGCGCCGGCTCCTTGAGCGCCAGGACCTTGCCACAGAACGACAACCCATCGCGTGAGGCGCTGGCCCCCAGCCCGAACTTGGTTTCGCAGTCGCGCTTGCCGCGCGCCCGGACCTCCCCCCAGCTCTGCAATTTCATCGTGCCTGCCTGGTTCACCAATGCCTGCCAGTCCTCGACATTGGTGGCGAGTATGATCCTGACCTGGCTGGCCACCTCGACGCCATAGCGGTGCCGGAGGAATGCCTCAGCGTCAAGAAAGGCCACCCGCACATGCGCCGCCAGATCGGGATGCACATCCTCGCCAACGAACAATTTCGGGGCCTGCCGGGAAGGCATCAAGGCCGCCGCCTCTGACGCACGAAACCCGATCTCGCGGCACCAGCCCACGGCGGAACGTGCGGAAAAATCCGGCAACCGCTCGAATACCGCCCGGTCGTCCACAGGGGGCAGACTGTCCAGATAGGCCTGCAAGGCACCTCGGGTGCGCGGCCCGCTGACCCCGTCCGTCGGCCCGGGGTCGAAACCCAACGCCGCAAGTTGCCCCTGAACACAGGCCACATGATCATCCGCGGCCTCGGCGCGCGGACCTGGTAGCCAGAACAAAACCGACAGGGCCACCAATACCATTTGTCTCAGCATCGGGTCCTCCGATCCGCCCGCCCCATCCTGACAATGACGCCCCGAAGCCCGCAACCTGTCAAGGCTGTGCCGCGCCCGGGGCCGGCCCGAACAGGACAAGACCCTGACCCGGCGCGATTCTTGCCCCTGATTCCTTGAGGCCACAGCAGCAACGGGCAGGAATCCTCCGTTTTGCAGAATCGACGGGATTGTTATCTTGTTAACGCGTTGACGTGCTAAAATGGTGCCATGATCCAGAACCGCCTCCTTGCCATTGTGGCGTTTTTGTTCGGCAGCGGACCGGCCCTGGCCGCAACTTTGGACTGTTCGACCGTGGCCGGTGTCACGCATACCGCGCCTGTCGGCGTCTCTGTGGCGCTGAAGTCGGGCGAAACACTGACGATCTCGACACCCGATGCAGGCACTCTCGCGGTCTCGATCGAATTCAACGGTCAGGGCGGCACGGATGACAGTCTCTGCAACCCCGCCTTCAACAATACTTCCTGCAATGGGTTCAGCCACACCGCGCAACGGGACGGCACCTATGTCGCCGATGCCTTCAACGCGGCGGGCGATACCTTCACCTTGACATGCGGCGCGGTCGGCGGCAGTGCCGCCGCGACCGGCGGTGCCGCAGCGGCACAGGGCACCGGCGCTTTTGTTGCCGCCGCGGGCTCCACCCGCATGATCGGCGGCGCGATCAACAACACCCTCAGCGGCGGCGCCCCCGCCGTGGTCACCCGCAACGGCCTGTTCCTGTCTACCCGTGACACAGGCTCCGGCATGATCGGCTGGGCCGCCGTTCAGGGCGGCTGGCTTGATGGCGACGTCGACGGCACCACGCGCGAACTCACCTTCGGAATGGATTTCGAGGTGGGCCCGGATTCCCGGCTTGGCCTCTTCCTCTCCGCCGGGCGCGCCGATCTTGAGATCGCCGGAGTTGCGGTCGACAGCGATGCGTTTAGCTTTGGCCCCTATTTCAAGACCCGCATCGGCGACCGCTACACGCTGACGGGCTACGCCCTCTGGGCGCGTCCCGACTATGATGTCGGCGGCATCTCCTATCAGGCCGAACGCCGCGCTGCCGGCCTGACCGCCAATGCCGATTACACATGGGGCAGCGCCAACATCCGCTCCTTCGTCGGCGTGTCCGGCTTTTCAGAGGATCATCCCGCCGCAGGCGGCCTTGCCGCACGGGACATCACCTCTGTCACCGGCTCCGTCGGCACTCGCGCCACCTTTCAGACCGGCACGGCGCTGGCCCCCTACGTCAGCCTCGGCGCGGATTTCACCCGCTTCGACGACGGGCTTGGCAATGAAACCACCCACACCGGCCCGCGCCTCGGCACGGGGTTCAATTATGAAACCGGCCAGGGCAACCTTTCGCTGGATCTCGACGGCGGACGCATCCTTGAGGATACGCGCGATCTGCGCCTGCGGATGAACTACAATCTCAACTTCTAGGCGCGCCCGCACTGTTCTCAGCCTGACCTCGATCCCGCCGCGATTCAGCGGGCTGCAACCCGTGCTGAACAGCCTGACCGCTCAGGGCGCGGCCCGCGTGGTGCTCTGCCTGCCCCGCAGCTACCGCCGCTTTCCCGGTCCTGTCATCCCGCCCCCCCTGCCCGCTGGCGTGACCCTGCTCTGGTCGGACTGGGATTTCGGCCCGGCGACCAAGCTGCTGCCGACCCTGCGCGCTTTTCCCGACGCGCCGATTGCTTACTGCGACGACGACTGCCTCTATGCAGAGGGCTGGCTGGACGCGCTCTGCGCCGCCGCCCGCCCGGGTGAGGCCTCCGCCGCCTCCGGCTGGTCGGTTTCCCGCTTGAAGCGACAGGGCGCAAGCCCGCCGTTCAGCGACATCGCCCAAGGTTTTTCCGGCGTCCTGCTGACTCGCAAGATGCTCGCACCACAGGTCTTCGACCCACCCGAACAAGTCCGCCCTGTGGACGACATCTGGCTATCGGCCATGCGCGCCCTCACCGGCACACCGCTGCGTGTCGCTCCCGGGGCCCGCGCCAAGGTCACACCCCTTGGCCGCCCCGAAGCCCTGCAGGATGGCGGCGCCCGCGCGCGCGACAACGCGCTGGCCGCTGACCTCGTCCATAATCGATTTGGACTCTGGCCTCCTGTACGCAATTAACAAGGCCCGGCGCCCGCCAAGGACACCGAACCCCATGCTTCTTCTCTCTGAAAATATCTCCGGGGGAGGGGGCAGCGCCCCCTCCCCCGCCCGATTCAGTGCACCGTCACCGGGGACAGATCGTTCTGCCGCGCAAGAACAAAGGCCAGTGACCGATCCTTGACCAGTGCCAGACGTTCACCATCGGCGCGATGCACCGCGTACAATGTGTCACGACCCGAGACCTGTCGTCGCACATCATCGGGCAGATCCTCTGCCTTGACGGACCGCACGTAGACGGTCTTGCCCTCGATCAGTTTGTTGAAATCATATTTCGAATGCATGGTTCTCACCCTTTCCTGATCTGAATGGTCTGCACGACGGTCTCCGGTCGGCTCAGCGCCAGATCCACGTGCAGCAGGCCGTTCTCCATCACAGCCTCCCCCACTTCGACCCCATCCGCCAAAACAAATGTGCGCTGGAACTGGCGCGCTGCGATGCCGCGATGCAGGAATATGCGGTCCGCCGCGTCTTCGCGCTGTCGGCCCCGGATCACCAACTGCCGGTCCTCGACAGTGATCGACAGGTCGTCCTGCCGGAAACCGGCCACGGCCAGCGTGATGCGATAGGATTGATCGGAGGTTTGTTCGATATTGAACGGCGGATAGCCTTCGCTGGTCTTGGCAGTCCGTTCCAGCAAGCGTTCCAACTGCTCGAACCCGAGCATATGCGGGTAAGAACCCAAGGTCATTTTGGTCATCGACACGTCCTTTGCACAAGCGACCGTCACATCCGCGTCCCAAAAAGGCAACGCGGCTCAACGGAAATATGGGCGCAGGCCCGAAGCCCTGCAAGGGGCTTTGCCGAACGCGCCGGAATTGTTATGTTGGCCTTCGGTCAAGTCATCAGGGGATAGGCTCATGAACGCGCCCACGGATATCGCCATGAAGAGCGAAGACGTTCTGCGTGTGGAGTTGGAGGTGTTCAAACGCGAACACCGCGATCTGGACGACGCGATCCGCGCGCTTCAGGAGCGCAGCACCGCAGATCAGATCACCCTGCAAAGGCTGAAAAAGAAAAAACTGCGGCTGAAGGACAGGATCGCCCAGATCGAGGACCGGCTGACCCCCGACATCATCGCCTGAACCCGGCGGTGCCCCACCTGCGCATCCTTGATCCGTGCCGTGCCCGGTCATGGACCGCGCCACTGCAGGGCGGCATATTGCACCGCCGCCCGCATCCCGTATAACGGACCTTCACTCATCCGGAGGCGCATATGACAAGCCCCAGCATAGGCATCATAATGGGCAGCCAGTCGGACTGGCCCACCATGGTCGAGGCCGCTGACATCCTCGACGAGCTCGGCCTTGCCTACGAGGCGCGAATCGTCTCGGCCCACCGCACCCCGGACCGGCTCTGGAACTATGGCAAGACGGCCGTCGAACGCGGTCTTCAGGTCATCATCGCGGGCGCGGGCGGCGCCGCCCACCTGCCCGGCATGATGGCCTCCAAGACCCGCGTGCCGGTGATCGGCGTGCCCGTCCAGACCCGCGCCCTGAACGGCGTCGACAGCCTGTATTCGATTCTCCAGATGCCGCGCGGCTTTCCCGTCGCCACAATGGCCATCGGCCCGGCGGGTGCTAAAAACGCGGGCCTCATGGCCGCCGGCATTCTCGCGCTGCAGGACCCGGATCTCGCCGCCCGCCTCGACCAGTGGCGCGCCGACCTCTCGGCCTCGATTGCCGAGGAACCGGTCCGCGACTGACCCCCAGCCAGCCCCTTATCCGCAGGTACGCCCATGACCGCCCCCCTTCCCGCCGGCAGCACCATCGGAATCTTAGGCGGTGGCCAGCTTGGCCGCATGCTTTCCGTCGCCGCCAGCCGCCTCGGCTTCAAGACCTGCATCTTTGAGCCGGGCGGCGACTGCCCCGCCTCACATGTGGCCAATTTCCACTTGCAGGCCAGCTATGACGACGCCAAGGCGCTGGAAAGTTTCGCCCATTCGGTCGACGTCATCACCTACGAATTCGAAAACATCCCCACCTCGGCGCTCGACATCCTGGAAAGCATCCGCCCCATCCGCCCCGGGCGCGAGGCGCTGCGCATCAGCCAGGACCGGCTGACCGAAAAGACCTTCCTGCAGGGCCTTGGTCTGCAAACCGCCCCCTTCGCCGACATCGCCAGCGCAGAAGACCTCGAACGCGCGCTGGACACCATCGGCACTCCGGCGATCCTTAAAACCCGCCGGTTCGGCTATGACGGCAAGGGGCAGGCCCGGCTGACCTCTCCTGACGACGCCACCGAGGCTCTGAACAGCCTGCAAGGTGCCCCCGCCGTCCTCGAAGGGTTTGTGACCTTCACCTCCGAAATCTCGGTCATCGCCGCGCGTGGCGTCGACAGCCGCGTCGCCGCCTTCGACCCGGGCCAGAATGTCCATGAAGGCGGCATCCTGCGCACCACCAGCATTCCCGCCGCCGTGCCCAACCGAATCCTGACCGACGCCGTTCTGATGGCGGGCCAGATCCTGAACGCACTCGATTACGTCGGCGTCCTCGGCGTGGAATTCTTCGTCACCCCTGGCGGCCTCATCATCAATGAAATCGCCCCCCGCGTGCATAATTCCGGCCACTGGACACAGAACGGCTGCATGACGGACCAGTTCGAACAGCACATCCGCGCCGTCGCGGGCTGGCCATTGGGCGATGGCAGGCGGCACAGCGACATCCGCATGGAAAACCTGATCGGCGACGACATGGACCGCGTCCCCACCCTCGCGGCGGATCCGTCCTGCGCCCTGCACCTCTACGGCAAGGCAGAGACAAAGCCCGGCCGCAAGATGGGCCACGTCAATTTTCTCGTCTCGCAGAGTTGATCCCCGCTTCTTTGGTTTTTCAAATACCGCGGGAGGAGTTTGAGGAGGGCAGAGCCCTCCTCAAGGCCTGCGTGGCCTGAACGCAAACTGGCCTGTGCGCGCCAGCGCTCCGCTAGACAACAAAGCGTTCCGCCACCGCGCCGCTCATCCACGCCACCTGACCACCGGCCAGTACCGCAGCAATCCGCCGGCTCTCCCGCTCCATCACCACAACATCCGCCCGCAGTCCGGGGATCAGCCGCCCGCGATCCACCAGTCCCAACACCCGCGCCGGCCCTTCCGACACCAGAGCCCAGGCAGCCGCCTCGTCCAACAGGCCCAGTTCCACACAGCGCCAGGCCGCCCGCGCCGGAGCCGGATAGTGATAGTCCGAGGCCAGCGCATCGCAAAGCCCCGCCGCGATCAGGTCCAGCGCCGAGACATTGCCCTCATGGCTGGCCCCGCGCACCACGTTGGGCGCCCCCATGACCACGGCATCGCCGCCGGCGCGCGCCGCCTCAGCCGCCGCCAGCGTTTCTGGGAACTCCGACACCCGCGCGCCGCGCCCGCGCCACTCGGCCCGCACCTCAGGGCTGCGGTCGTCATGGCTGCCCATCCGCACACCGCGCGCCGCCAATCGCGCACAGGCCGCATCCAACGCCACAGGCACCTCTGCCCCCGCCGCGTGCAGACGCTGCATCAGCGCCAGATGCGCCTCAGGGCTGCGCCCGGACTTCAGCGCCTGGCCGACCAGCCGCTTGGGCTGTCGCCCACCCTCCAGACGCGCGTGCGGCAGGTGATCGTTGAACACCACAAAATCAATGCCCCATCGCGCCAGCGCCGCCTCCGCCGCGGGCAGGGCGTCGAGGTAATGCGTCTCCAGCCGCATCTGCAGCCGCAGGTCCACCGGCACCGTGGGCGCGACCGCATGAACCGCGGCAAAGACCTCCTCGGCGAACTCAGGCCCCCGCATCCCGCCTTCCCAGGACCAGAATTGCGCCAGGACCGCCGTGGTGATCCCGCAGGCGGCCAATTCGGCGGCACAGGCCACCATCCCAGCGTCCCGTTCGCGCAGCGCGCCACGGCGCGGCGCCATGTGCCTCTCGAACCCGTCGCCATGCACGTCCACGATTCCCGGCAGAAGGTCATAGTCCGACAGGTCCACACTCCGCCCTACCGGCCCGTCCACGATCACACTGCCCGCCAGCGACACCCCGCCGCTGTCCCAGCCGCCGGGCCGCATCACCCGCGCGCCATGCAAGTCCAGTTCAATTGTCATCACACCGCCCCAAGGCACAGTCCAACAGGTTCTCGTCCAGCAATTCGGTCCAGTCCGCCCCCGGGTCAAACCGCCCCTGGCGCAGAAAGACCACCACCTGCACCATCGCCTCGGGCGCCTGCATCATGTAGGTATGCGTCACCGGCAGAACGATGTGATCAGCCATGCCCGCCACCCGTGTCGCCGCGACCGAGACCTTGCCATCGTCTGGCCCCGGGATCAGCGCGCTCGCCACCGCGTTCAGCGACTGGGTTCCGGCGATCACACCCAGCGGAAAATCCACCGGCGGCAACTGCAGCGGCAAGCTGTTCGTGCCTGTCCCCAACTGCCCGAACGCCGGCCCGTGGATCCAGGCCACGATCTCCCAGTCGGCCAGCAGATCGACCAGTTCGCTGCCGCCGTTCGGCGGGCCAAGCATCACCACGCGGCCCAGCCGCGCAGGCCTGTGGTCCCGCAGCCAATGGCGCAACAGGATGCCGCCCATGGAATGAGTGACAAAATGCACCCTGCGGTCGCCGCACTTCGCGACCTCGTCCGGCAGGATGTCCTCGGCCAGTCGCTCGACCCGGTCCCCGGTCGACGGATAGCCCGGCGCAACCACCTTGTAGCCCTGCGCCTCCAGCACAAGGCCCAGCACCGACATGGAATATTCCGAGCGCAGCAATCCATGCAGCAGGATCACGCAATCCTCCTGCGCGCGCGCAGCCGCAGGGGACAGGGCAAGAAGACAGAACAGGAACAACTTCATGCCGCTGGCTTACCCTTCCGCCCTGCCCTAGAAAAGGGACAAAGGAGTCCCCAATGCCCAGCCCCCGCCTCGCGGTCCGCGCGGTCATCCTGCATCAGGACCGCCTGCTTCTGGTCAATGCCTGGCCCGACAAGCGGTCCGATCTCTGGTGCGCGCCGGGTGGCGGTGCCGAACGCGGCAGCAGCCTGCCCGACAACCTCGCCCGCGAGGTGCATGAGGAATGCGGGCTGACCGTGACCGTCGGCGCGCCCTGTCTCATCAACGAGTTCCACGATCCGCAGGGCAGCTTTCATCAGGTCGATATCTTTTTCCGCGCGACGATCACCGGCGGCACCCTCTCGGACACCTGGCGCGATCCCGAAGGCGTGGTGCACAAACGCCGCTACTTCACCCGGGACGAGGTTTTGCGGCTCAATCTCAAACCCTCCAGCCTGCCCGATGCGGCCTGGGGCACCGGCCTGCTCTACGACCCGCTGGAGCCAATCAGACGGTAAACCCGATGCGGGCTTTCCTGGCAAACCGTTGAATCATAGCCGTAAGCAATCGCCCCTCGGCGCCCACGCATAGTCAGGTCTCAGCGCCGCAACACCGACAGGCCCACGCCACCCAGCACCACTGCCGCCGCGATCACAAATTCCCCGGTCAGCGCCTCGCCCAGGAAAACCATTCCGCCCGCCATGGCGATCACCGGCACGGTCAGCTGCGCCACAGCCGCCACGCTGCCCTTGATCATGGGCAGGACGTGATACCACAGCGCATATCCCATTCCCGATGTCACCGCGCCAGAGACCACGGCCAGCACGACCCCCTCCATCTCCGGCGCCGCCATCTCCGGGCTTACCGGCAGCAGCAGACCCAGCAGAAATCCCAGTGGGGCCGCCAGCACGAAATTTGCCCCCGTCGCCAGCAACGGATCTATCGCCTTGCGCCCGGCCAGCGAGTAGATGCCCCAGCCGACCCCCGCCAGGACCATCGCCGTTCCATGGATCAAACTCAGTTCCACGCCGCTGCCCGGCCACAACAGCCAGGCCAGCCCCGCAAAGGCCAGCCCCGCCCCGAACCAGCGCAGCAGCGGCGGCCGCTCGCCACCTATCAGGCTGCCGCCAAACATCGTCACCTGCACTGTCCCGAACAGGATCAACGCCCCCAGGCCGGCGTCCAGAACGACATAGGCAACGGAAAATCCGTAGATATACAGCAAAAGGCCCAAGACCCCGGCCACCCGCCCGGGTCCGCCCAGAACCACCGTCCGGCGCAGCGCCACCCCCAACAGAACCAGAACCACCGCCCCGGACCACAGCCGGATCGTCCCGAAGCTCACCGGGTCGATCCCGCCCGAGGTCAGCGCAGCCCGGTTCAGCACGGAATTGGCGGCAAAGGCTACCATCGTCAGGGCAATCAACACAAACAGGCGCATCGGATCTCCGGTCTTCAGGGTCGCACCGGAAACCGTGCCCCCTTGTCAGTCAGCAGCAACAGCCGCCCGCCATTCATGACGTAAAGATCGCAGCGGGAAAAGCCGGTGACAAAATCCACGCAAACCTCACCCGCCTCGGTGACCCGCCAGTACCCATATGCGGTCCCGCCATCCCCGGCATAGGTGTAGGTATAGCGTCCGTCCGGATAATACTCGGACCGCCCGTCGTCGTAAAAGACCAGGCTCCGCCCCGACAAGCGGCGTTCCAACGCCTCTGCGGCAAACGTCTCATCCCCCGCTCGCACAGCATACTCCTGGGCAAAAGCGGGACCGGCGATCAGCAGGGCAAGAAGGTAACGCATGTCCGCAAGCTAGCGGAATTGCCGATCACCCGCGCCTCACCTTCCCGCGAGGCGCTTCTTGCGTTTCTTCTGTCCAAAAATATTCCCGGGGGAGTCGACCGCAGGGAGACGGGGGCAGGGCCCCCACTGCCTCAGGCCACCAGGCTCTCGGCCCGTTTGAGGTCAACCGACACCAGCTGCGACACACCCTGCTCCTGCATGGTTACACCGAACAGCCGGTCCATCCGCGCCATCGTCACCGCGTGGTGTGTGATGATCAGGAACCGGGTGTCGGTGCGGCGGCACATTTCGTCCAGCATGTCGCAGAACCGGGTCACGTTGGCGTCGTCCAAGGGTGCGTCCACCTCGTCCAGCACGCAGATCGGCGAGGGGTTGGCCATGAAGACCGCAAAGATCAGCGCCAGACAGGTCAGGGTCTGTTCGCCACCCGACATCAGCGACAGGGTCGACAGCTTCTTGCCCGGCGGCTGGCACATGATCTCAAGTCCGGCCTCCAGCGGATCATCGCTTTCGACCATCATCAGGCTGGCCTCGCCGCCGCCGAACAGGTGAGTAAAGAGCATCGTGAAGTTGCTGTTCACCTGCTCAAACGCCGTCAGCAACCGCTCGCGCCCTTCCCGGTTCAGGCTGGCGATGCCAGAGCGCAGGGTCTTGATCGCCTCTTCGAGGTCGGCCTTTTCCGACACCAGAGTATCGTGCTCTTCCTGCACCTCCCTGGCGTCTTCCTCGGCCCGCAGGTTCACCGCGCCCAGCGCGTCACGCTGGCGTTTCAGGCGCGACACCTCGGCCTCGATCCTGTCCGACGGCGGCATGTCCTCGGGATCGGCGTCCAACTGCTCCAGCAGGGCCTGCGGCGTGCTTTCCAGCTCGTCCGAGATTCGTTCCGCTGCCGCCGCCACGGTTTCCCGGGCCGCCTCGGCGCGGGCCTCGGCGCGGGCGCGGGCCTCGCGGGCCTCACCGGCCTGCCGCTCGGCGTCGCGTTCGGCGGTGATCGCCTCGCGCAGCGCGGTTTCGGCGGCGGAGAGGGCGTCACCAGCCGCCATCTTGCGCGCCTCGGCTGCCTCAGTCGCGGCGGTCAGTTCCTCGCGCTGGGTCTGCAACTCTTCGGGACGCTCCATCGCCTCGGACAGTTCATCCTCGGTCTCGGCCTTGCGCTCCGCCAGTTCCGAGGCACGCTTCTCGGCCGTCTCCAGCCGGTGCCGCCAGCCGGACAATTCCTTGGTGACCTGCTGACCGCGGCCCTTGCGGGCCTCTCCATCGCGGCGCAATTCGTCATGCGCCGACCGGCGCGCCATCATCGTCATGCGCGCCGCCTCGACCGTCATCTTGACGTCCTCGGCCTTGATCCGCGCCTCTTCGAGGTCTTCCAACCCGGTAATCGCGCGCTCCGCCTCCAGCAATTGCGCCCGCGCCGCCCCGGCTTCGTCCTCGTATCGTTTGACGGACAGGCTGGCGCTCTCCAGCTTGCCTTCGGCCATGTCACGATCAGCCTCGGCGCGGCTCTGGGCGCGCGCGGCCTCTGTCACGGCCTGATCGGCGGCGCGCCGTGCGGCCCGCGCGGCCTTGTCGGCCTCGGTCAGGTCCTGCAACTGGCGGACCAGCGCATCATGCGCGGCCTGGGTGCCTTCCATCTGCGCCGTGGCGCGGGCCATCTCCTGCTTGAGGCCCTCCAGACGGTTCAACTGCTCCAGCCGCAGCGCCGCCGCCGACGGCTGATCCTCGGCCCATGCGCGATAGCCATCCCAACGCCACAGATCCCCTTCAAGCGTGACCAGTCGCTGCCCGGGCTTCAGCAGCGGTTGCAGGCGGGCCCCGTCTTCGGGGTCGACCAGACCGATCTGGCTGAGCCGCCGTTCCAGCACATCCGGGACAGAGACATGACCGGCCAGCGGGCTGGCGCCCTCGGGCAGCGGCTGGCTGACGTCATAGGCGGACAGCACGACCCAGCCGGTCGGCCCGTCACCTTCGACCTGCGGGGCGCGCAGATCATCGGCCAGCGCCGCACCCAGCGCCTTTTCATAACCCTGTTCCACCTGCAGCCGGTCAAGGATCTGGCCGCCTTCGGCTGTATCCCGGTCCAACAGTCGGGCCAGCGCCGTCACTTCGGCCCGCAGGGCGTTCATCTGGCCTTCGGCCTCGGACCGTTCGCCGCGCGCCTCGGCCTCACGCGCCTGCGTATCCGCGCGGGCGGTCTCGGCCTCCATCAGGGCCTCTTCGGCCTCTTCGGCGGCCTCATGGACTTCTTCCAGCCGCGCCCGCGCCGTTTCTGCCGTCTCGAAGGACCGCTCACGCGCCTCGCGCGCCGCTTCGACCGCCTCGCGCGCCCGCGCGGCATCGCCCTCATTCCGGTCCACTGTCTTGCGGCAGTCCGCGAGGTAGCGTTGCGCCGACTGATGGCGGGCAGCCAGACGGGCCACGTCCTCGGTCTGCTGGGCCAGATCGGCCTCGCGCGCCTGCAGGACGGTCGCGGCCTCGCGCGCGGCCTCATGCGCCTCGGCCAGCAATTCGTCATGCCCTTCCGAGGCTTTGGCCAGTTCCCGCGCTTCCCATTCCAGCCGCTCGATCGTCTCTCCGGCGTCGCGGTTCAGGCCGGCCTCGCGATCCATGTCGCGGGCCAGTTGGGTAATCCGGTTCTTCAACGTGTCGATGCGCGCGACGGCCTGCTTTTCCTGATCGGACAGGGTGTCACGCTGCACGATCAACCGTTGCAGGACAGCGGCGGCAATCGCCTCTTCCTCGCGCAGCGGCGGCAGTTTCTCTTCGTTTTCGCTGCGCAGCTTCTCGGCCTGCCGTGCCATGGTTTCGGCCCGGGCCGCCGTGGTCACCATCTCGCGCAACGCGGCCTCGGCCTTGGCGCGCGCATCATCCGACTCGCGCCAGCGACGGTACAGCAACATGCCCTCGGCCTGCCGCAGCTCTGTGCCGATAGCGCGATAGCGCGCCGCCTGGCGCGCCTGCTTGGCCAAGGCCGCAAGCTGGCCGGCCAGTTGTTCCACCACGTCATCGACGCGCAAAAGGTTCTGTTCGGCACTGTTCAGCTTCAGTTCAGCCTCATGTCGCCGCTGATACAAGCCACCGATGCCCGCCGCATCCTCAAGGATCTTGCGGCGGTTCTTCGGCTTCGCATTGATCAGTTCCGCGATCTGCCCCTGCCGCACAAGCGCCGGGCTGGTCGAGCCGGTTGCAGCATCGGCAAACAGCATCTGCACGTCCCGGGCGCGCGTGTCCTTGGAATTGACCTTGTAGGCCGACCCCACGTCGCGCGTGATCCGGCGGACAATTTCCAACGTGTCCTGATCGTTGAACCCGGCAGGCGCCAGCCGGTCGCCGTTGTCGATCTGCAGGCTGACCTCGGCAAAATTGCGCGCCGGGCGAGAGGCAGCTCCGGCAAAGATCACGTCCTCCATCCCGCCACCGCGCATCGCCTTGGCGCGGGTTTCGCCCATGACCCAGCGCAGCGCCTCCAGCAGGTTGGACTTGCCACAGCCGTTCGGACCGACCACCCCGGTCAGGCCAGGATTGATGATCAGGTCCGTCGGATCGACGAAGCTCTTGAAGCCGGTCAGTCTGAGTTTGGTAAAGCGCAACGGTCAGGTCCGATTCCATCTGGGGCCTTCAGGGTGCGCGCTCCGCCCCCCTTGAGTCAAGCGAGGCTTAGCCGATATGGCGGCGGTTTGCCTTTTGTCCACAAGATATTGGGCGCTCACCAAGAACGCTTGCGGCAACTGACCGTCGCGTCCCCATACCCGGCACCCGTCCGCAGGTCGCTGATTTCACAGAAAAGAGTGCGCGGACGTCGTGGCCGTTTGGGGGCCGGAGCACCGTCGCAGGACAGGCCCACCCACATCATTGCGGGATCGCCTTCGACCCAGTCCGCCCGGCATCCGGTTTCCAACTGTGCGGCGAGTCCGGCCCGACGGGCGACGGTTTCGAATCTCGGCAACCATTCAGGCGACGTCCGTATCACCTCGGCTACGCCTCTATTGAAGCGCAGGGTAAAGCGTGATCCTTCCACCTCTTGTGTGACGGTCTCCGCCCCGTTGAAACCCGGCCCCGCCGACTCGCACGCGGCGAGGCCGAGGAGAAGAACACAAGATAACCAACGCATGAGGGCAGCCTGCCCGAACATGGTTAGCAGAGGGTTAATCCTTGGGGGCAGAAATGCCTTGATATTTGGTCAGAACTTGACCTTGACCCCCGGCAGGTCCAGCGCCTTGATCAGGTCGCGCAGTTCCTGGCGTGCCGCGATGTTCGAGATGCTGAGGCTGCGCACGCCGATATCCTTGAGGTCCAGCAGCGTCAGCCCGCGCGGGAACAATTCGCGAAACACGACGCGTTCGGAAAACCCGGGTGCCACGCGAAACCCGATCCGCTTGGACAGCGTCGCCACGGCCTTTTCCATCTTGGCCTTGTTGATCATCTGCTGAGAACCGATCCGGTTGCGCAGCACCACCCAATCCATCGGCGTCATCCCCGCCTGCGCCCGCAACTGCCGCGCTGACCAGACCATTTCCGAGTAGACAGAGGGGCCAAGGATCTTTTCGCCGTCCCCTTCGATCCGGGCCAGCAGGTCGAAATCCACAAAGCTGTCATTCAACGGGGTAATCAGCGTATCCGCCAGCGAATGCGCCACCTGCGCCAGCCGCGTGTAGGCACCGGGACAGTCGATCACGATGAAGTCAGAGCTTTCCTCTAGCTGCGCCACCGCCCGGCGCAGGCGGTTGTCCGGGGCCTGTTCACCGGCGGCCACCGCCGCGGCGTCCGCCTCCGGCAAGGGCAGGTAGCCCGGCACCGGCAGTTCCTTTTCCGCTTTCTTCAACCACGCGCGGCGATTGGCGAGGTATCGTCCAAGGCTTTGCTGCCGCAGGTCGAGGTCCAGCGAATTGACCCGATGCCCCATGCGCGCCAGCGCCGTTGCCACATGCATCGAGATGGTCGACTTGCCCGCGCCGCCCTTTTCATTCCCAACGACAATGATATGCGCCACGTCCCTGCCTCACTGCTCTGAAAGCCGCATGTTGCCCTGCGGTCGGTTAAATCTGTCTTGGCGCGCCCCGGTTCCGGTCCGGAACGCGCAAGGCCCGGCGCGTTGGCCGGGCCTTTCCACTGTCCTTTCGGACGGGTTCAGTGCAGCTTGGCGCCCACTTCGGCGATCGAGTCGTCGATCAGCTTGCCAGCGCTGTCGGCTGTCATCTGACCAGCCACCACGTCACGCGCGGCGGCTATCGCCACTGTCACGGCGCGGTCACGCACGTCCTTGATCGCGGCCGCCTCGGCAGAGGCGATCTGACCTTCGGCGGCATGCAGACGGCGGGTGATCGAGGATTCGATCTCGGCCTTGGCCTGCTCGGCGGCCAGTTCGGCCTCCTGCCTGGCGTGCGCCACGATGCGGTCGGCCTGGTCCTGCACTTCGCGCTGCTTGCGCTCGTAGCTGGCCAGCAACGACTGGGCTTCTTCACGCAGCTTGCGTGCCTCGTCCAGGTCGTCCTGAATGCCGGTCGCGCGCTTGTCCAGAAGGCCACCCAGCATGCTGGGCACCTCGAAGTAGATCAGCACCGCGATGAAGAGCAGAAAGCCCAGCGTCACGACAAAGTCGGTGTTGCCCAGCGAGAAGAAAGGCCCCGAAGCGGCGGCCGCCGGATTGGCGGCAGCGGCCAGAAGGGCGGGAAGGATGAGCCTGTTCATGTCCTTACCCCTTCATCTGCGCGTCGACCGCAGAGGCGATCTTTGCGTCGTCTGCGGAACCGCCGAGGGCTGCCACGATGGCGGCGGCAGTGTCCTTGGCCACGATTTCGACATTGGCCATCGCGCTGTCGCGGATCTCGCCAATCGCCTTTTCCGACTCAGCGGCCTTGGCAGCGATTTCCGCATCGGCCTTGGCCAACGCGACATCGAGGTCAGCCTTGATTTCATCCCGCGCCTGCTGGGCGATGGTCTGGGCCTGGGCCCGGGCATCGGCAAGCGCCTTCTGATACACACCTTCGGCTTCTTCGGCCTTGCGCTTCAGATCTTCGGCAGCGGCGATATCGTTTGTGATGGTCCCCTGACGTTCCGCCAGAACCGCCGCGATCCGCGGCAGGGCGATGCGGGCCAGAATGAAGTAGATCACGACCAGCGCAACAACCAGCCAGAAGACCTGGTTGCCGATCCAGTCACCGCAAAGCTGCGGCATTCCGACGGCGCTGCCGCCGGCGTCAACGCAGGTGCTTACGGCTTCGGCCCCGTGAGTTTCGGTCGCCATGTTGTCCTCCGTCGGAACTTGTCTCTACATCGGGCGGTCAGGCGTCGCTGACCGCCCGCGCGTAAGGATCGTTAAGTTCCGTGGATCAGACGGCGAACATCAGCAGCAGCGCAACGAGGAAGGCGAAGATGCCCAGCGCTTCTGCGAATGCGATGCCGATGAAGAGGGTCGCGGTCTGGCCGGCGGCTGCCGACGGGTTGCGCAGTGCGCCGGACAGGAAGTTGCCTGCCACGTTGCCCACACCGATTGCGGCTGCGCCGGAACCAATTGCTGCCAGGCCTGCGCCGATATGTGCGAGATCGCCTTCCATGATGAGTCTCCTTACGATTGGAAGTTGAGTATTCAGGTTGTTCGTTTTGTGTGTCGGGGTGTAGGGCGGGGTTGACCCCGCCGTCCCGTCAATGATGCGGGTGCAGTGCGTCCTTGAGATACACGCAGGTCAGGATGGTGAAGACGTAGGCCTGGATGAAGGCCACGAGGATTTCCAGACCGTACATCGCGGTAATCGCCAGGACCGAGATCGGAGAGATTGCCGCGATGGCGGCAAAGCCTGCGAAAACCTTGATCACGGCGTGACCGGCCATCACGTTGCCGGCAAGACGAATGCTGTGGCTGACGGGACGGACAAAATAGGAAATCAGTTCGATGATCGCCAGGACCGGTCGCAGCGCCAGCGGCGCGCTCGCCACCCAGAAGAGGCCCAGAAAGGCCGCGCCGTTCTTGACGAAGCCCAGGATGGTCACGGTCAGGAAGACCGCCATCGCCAGCACCACGGTCACGGCAAAATGCGAGGTGGTGGTAAAGCTCATCGGCAGAAGGCCAAGGAAGTTGGCGCTGACGATGAACAGGAACAGGGTCATGATGTAGGGGAAGTACTTCAGCCCGTCCTTGCCGGTCACGTCTTCGACCATCTTGTAGACAAAGCCATACGCCAGTTCGGCGATCGACTGGCTGCGCGACGGCACGATCGCCCGCTTGGAGGTGCCCACGACCATCAGCAGGACAACCGCGACGATGGCAAGGAACAGCCACAGGGTCACGTTGGTGATGGTGAACATGCCCACCTCGGCGCCATGACCGAAGAGCGGTTTCACGATGAACTGGTCCATCGGATGAAACACCAGGCTGCTTCCCTCTGCTGCCGCCTCTGCGCCGTGCGTCTCAGTCGCCATCTCTTTTCCCCTCATCCGCGCCGGTGCCCCGGACGCTGTCTTGTCTGCCCCCGCCGGAGGCCTGTTTCGCCTGGACCTCTTTCGCCGTCCGCAGCATCACCTTGATGCCCGCGGCGATGCCCAGCAATGAGAACACGACCATCAGCAACGGGGCGGTTCCCAAAAGGATGTCGAGCCCGTATCCGACCCCGAACCCGATCCCAAGACCGGCCACCATTTCCGTCACCATCCGCCAGGCGATATTGGCCTGAGAGTAGTGTTCTTCCTGATGCGCTTTCCCGGTGTTCTGGCCTCTTTTGTAGGCAGCCAGCTTGGCGTCCAGGTCGTCCAGCTTGCGCTTGGGATCTTGGTCGCTCACGTGTGAGAAGGCTCCGATCAGGTTCGACATGGTGCTATGCTGCGGCGGGGCCTGAGTCAACTCGGTTGAGACGGGCATTCTCCACCTGTCAAGACATTGGTTTTTATACGAAGTTTTTGCCGCTGAATCGCGCTGGTCATTCCGCCGCAGGGGCTTTGGCCGCGGACGGTGCCGCCAACGCAAATTCAACTTTGCGGTTGAGTTTTGCACAGTCCCGCCGCAAACCTGCGCAGGTCTGACGGAAAGCAATCCATGTCCCACCCGATCTCAACCCGCCGCGCGCTTGCCCTGACTGCCGTTCTGGGCTGCTTGCTGTCGGTCGGACAGGCCGGGCCTCTGGCGGCCGAGGAACTGACGCTCGACCGCCGCGACGCCAGCCTGTCCGGCACCTTGCTCTTGCCGGAACAGACAGAGGAGGTCGCCGTGATCCTGCCCGGCTCCGGCCCCACGGACCGCGACGGCACTGCGCCCGCAGGGCTGAACAGCAATGCCTACCGCCTGCTGGCCGAGGCACTTGCCCTCGAACAGGTGGCCACCCTGCGCGCGGACAAACGCGGCGTCGGGCGCAGCACCGGTGACGGGAACGCAGTGACGCTTGCGCTCTATGCCGGGGACACCGGCGCATGGATCGACCTTCTGCGCGCCCGCACCGGACAAGCCTGCGTCTGGCTCATCGGTCATTCCGAAGGTGGCCTGGTGGCGCTGCGAACCGCCACACAACGCGACGACATATGCGGGCTGATCCTGCTTGCCACGCCCGGTCGCCCGATCAGCCAGATCCTGCTGGAACAATTGCGCGGCGCGCCTGCGCTGGCACCGCACCTGCCCATGGCCGAAAAGGCGATCCTGTCGCTGATTGCCGGTCAGCCTGTCCCGCCCGAAAACCTGCCCGGCCCCCTGATTGGCATCTTTGCGCCACCGGTCCAGCCTTTCCTGATTGACCTTTTCTCGGTTGATCCCGCGCAACAGGCCCGAAAGATCGGGCTGCCCGCATTGGTGGTCAGTGGCACGGCAGACCTGCAGATCAACGCAGAGGACGCGCGGCTGTTGTCAGACGCGCTTTCGCAAGGCGAACTGTTCGAGTTGGAAAACATGACCCACATGCTGAAAACGGCGCAGGACAACACTCGTTCAGGAAACCTCGCGACCTATGCCGATCCGACGATCCCTTTGACCGAGGGTCTGGTGGATCGCATCGCCACATTTATCCGCGATCCCAGATGAGCAACCGCCTCGACACCGCATTTGCCGCTCTCGCGGACCCCACTCGCCGCCGCATCCTGTCGATGCTGCTGGAAGATGACATGGCGGTGACGGATGTGGCGGAGCCATTCGAGATGTCGCTGGCCGCCATTTCCAAACATTTGACCGTGCTCACCAATGCCGGGCTCATCAGCCAGGAAAAGCGCGGGCGCGTAAAGTGGTGCAAGCTGGAGCCCGACGCCCTGCGCGACGCCTCGATCTGGATGCAGGGATTTGGCCAGTTCGAAGCGGTGAACCTTGATGCCTTCGAGCGGTTTCTGGCGAATGAGCAGGTCCTGCAGTCCGATCCGCCGGACAGCGACCCTCAATAAAGCCGGGTCGCAGGCCCGCCCGGCGACAGGGTATGTCGGCCGTCGAAACGGAGGGAGTGTAATACAGGCGCGACAGGCCGGGTTGATATGGCAATGGTCCTTTACGGCTGGCATTGCGAACCCAAGGCCCAAGGACCTGGCGCAACTGCGCCTGTCGTGTGACCTCGCCCCGCAGCTCCAATGGCATGGGAGACTGGACTGTTTGCACCGTCGAACCCACCTGGCCTCACACCCAAAGAGGCGAAGCGCCGCATCAGTGGCCCATTTCAAGGCGGGGCAAAGCTGAATAGCCTTTCACGCAAACCTGGACCGGAGAATGTGATGTCCCGCCTGACCTACCTTGCAGCCCTGCTGCTCTTTCCCTTCGCTCTGGCTGCCCAATCACTGCTTCCACAACAGATGGCCCCCGGCGTCTGGGCCATTGTCGGACCAGCCGAGCAGCGCAATCCGGAAAACCTTGGCAACAACGCGACCTTCGGGCTGATCGACACGACCGACGGCGCGGTGCTGGTCGATCCGGGCGGCAGCTGGAACGGGGCCAAGGCGCTGCACGCGGTCATTCGCGGATTGACCGACACTCCGGTGACGCATGTGATCAACACCGGCGGCCAGGATCACCGCTGGCTGGGAAACGGCTATTGGCAGGCGCAAGGCGCGCAGGTCCTCACCTCCGCCGCCGCCTACCAGGATCAACAGGCGCGCGGGTCGCTGCAACTGACCGCCCTGAACAGCCTGATCGGTGCCGAAGCCCTCGCCGGTACGAAAATAACCCGCCCGGACGTGATCTTTGCCAGCACCCATGCCCTGACCCTGGGCGGCACACGCATCGAAATCCGTCACGTCGGCCCGGCCCACACGCCGGGCGACAGCCTCGTCTGGCTGCCCGACAGCGGCACGGTCTTTACCGGTGACGTGGTCTATGTCGGTCGAATTCCGGGGGTCATGGCGTTCTCGGACAGCGCGCATTGGCTAATGGCCTTTGCCGAGATCGAGGCGCTGAAACCGCTGCACCTTGTGCCCGGCCACGGTCCGGCCACCGATCTCGCCACCGCACAAAAGGATACCCGCGATTACCTGTCCAACCTGCGCGACAGGATGCGCGACCATATCCAGACAGGCGGCGACATCATAGGTTCGGTCGAGGTCGACCAATCCGGTTTTGCCTACCTCGATCAGTTCGACGCGCTGGCCCGCCGCAATGCCCAGACCGTCTTTGAACAGATGGAATGGGAATGACCGGTCATAACCGCCCCCCTCCCCGGGTTTCTTTGGTCTTCCAAATACCCTCGGGGGAGTCCCGCAGGGGCGGGGGCAGAGCCCCCAAGCCCGGCCTCCGGATACAGCAAGGCCCCAATTCAGCCCGGCAGATCGCCCATGACTTTGCGCCAGTGGCGCCGGCACAGGCTGACATAGGTTTCATTGCCGCCGATCTGCACCTGCGCTCCGTCCGTCAGAACCTCGCCATCCGGCCCCTGCCGGATCACCATCGTCGCCTTGCGCCCACAGTGGCAGATCGTGCGCACTTCGCGCATGACATCCGCCAGCGCCAAGAGTGCCGCCGACCCCGGAAACAGCTCTCCCCGGAAGTCGACACGCAGACCATAGGCCATGACCGGCACCCGCAGGTCATCGACCACCCGCGCCAATTGCCAGACCTGAGCGCGCGACAGGAACTGTGCTTCATCAAGGAAGACACAGGCCACCGGACCGCGCGCCAGCCGTGTCTCGATCATCGCGAACAGGTCATCCTCGGGGCCAAATGTGTCCGCCGGGCGTGACAACCCTATCCGGGAACCGATCTGTCCCTCACCGGCGCGCGTGTCGATTGCCGCCGTCATGAGGTAGGGTTCCATGCCGCGCTCATTATAGTTATGCGCCGCCTGCAGCAGCAGCGTCGATTTGCCGGCATTCATGGTTGCGTAATGAAAGTGCAGTTTGGCCATGCGCCGGTAGATGCCGCAGCACCGTCCCGGGTGCAAGAGCGGGAAAGACCCTCTGCAAAGGCGAATCCATCGGCAGTTTACGCTAAGTCAATCACCTCATGGTGCTTGACCGTCACAGGTTTTCAACATGACATACCTTGCGCTGCCGCGTAATGGCGGCAAACTGCGAAGAGTCCCCGGTCTTTGCTCGGACCGGGTTGAGGAGGTCATGCATGTCGGCTGTTGGACGGTATCTGAAGAAACATATCGAAGCGCTCGTCAAGGATGTCGGCATCGAAGCCGCCTGCGAATTGACCGGCAAATCCAAGGCCACTCTGGGTCGCTATTACTCGGAATACCCAGAGCATGCCGACCGCTTCATGCCCGTCGACGCCGTGGCCGCGCTGGAAGAAGCGGCCTCATACCCGCATGTCACCGCAGCCCTGGCCGAATTGAAAGGCATCTCGCTGCAATTCGACGACTCGCGTCGGAACTCCGAAGGGGCCGGCGGCGTCAATTCCGATGTCATCGCCCTGTCGCAGCGCTTTGCCATGCTGATGGCCGAATATAACATTTCGATCGAGGACGGCGTGATTTCCAACAATGAGGCCAAGCGCCTGCTGAAGGAAACCGTCGCGATCCAAAAGGTTCTGATCAATATGAAGCTGAACCTCGAAGACGAATCGACCCACTGAACCAGAGCCGGATCAGTCTTGCGCGTCGGGGTCCGTTTGCCCGACCCCGCGAAAGATGAACTTGAACGGCAGCGCCCAGAGAAATCCAAGCGCCACGTAGACGATCAGTTCGACAAGGACCGAGGGCCGGTCCATCAAGTTCACCACCGTCACTGCCGCCACCACGTAAAGCGGCATCCCGACGACGAGGATCAGCAGCGACAGACGTTTGCGGGTCTTGTGTGACAGGGCCATGATCGTCAGTTAGTCCGCAAACGGGTCCGTGACAAGGATGGTATCGTCCCGCTCGGGCGAGGTCGACAGGGCCGCGACCGGGCATTCGATCAACTCCTCGATCCGGCGCACGTACTTGACCGCATTGCCCGGCAGATCCGCCCAGGACCGTGCGCCCTCGGTGGATTCCGACCAACCGGGCATTTCCTCAAAGATCGGCTTGCAGCGCGCCTGGGCGTCGGCGGCGGTCGGCAGATAGTCCATTGTCTTGCCGTCGAGGTCATAGCCGACGCAGATCTTGAGCGTCTCGAACCCGTCCAGAACGTCCATCTTGGTCAGGCAGATGCCATTGACGCCCGAGGTCGCGCAGGTCTGGCGCACCAGAGCGGCATCAAACCAGCCACAGCGCCGCTGCCGGCCCGTTGTGGTGCCGAATTCATGCCCGCGCTCGCCCAAGCGTCTGCCATCCGCATCCGCTGTGCCATCGGCATTCAGCAGTTCGGTCGGGAAAGGCCCTTCGCCCACGCGGGTGGTGTAGGCCTTGACGATGCCCAGCACGTAATCGATGCTGCCCGGCCCCATCCCGACCCCGGTCGCCGCCTGACCGGCGATCACGTTCGACGAGGTGACATAGGGGTACGTCCCGAAATCAATGTCCAGCAGTGCGCCCTGCGCGCCTTCGAACAGGATGCGCTTGCCCGCCTTGCGTTTGTCATTGAGCACTTTCCAGACCGGCGCGGCATAGGGCAGGATCTGTGGCGCGATCTCGCGCAGCGCCGCGATCAGCGCATCGCGGTCGATCGGTTCGATGCCCAGCCCCCTTCGCAGCGGATCGTGGTGCTGCAATGCGCGGTCAACGCGCGCCTCCAGCGTCGCGTCATCGGCAAGGTCCGCCACCCGGACCGACCGGCGCCCCACCTTGTCCTCATAGGCCGGGCCGATGCCGCGCCCGGTGGTGCCGATCTTGGTCCCCTTGGAGGCCGCCTCTTCGCGTGCCCGGTCCAGTTCTCCATGGATCGGCAGGATCAGCGGCGTATTCTCGGCAATCATCAGGTTTTCCGGGGTGACCTCGATTCCCTGCCCGGCAATCCCGCGAATTTCCTTCATCAGGTGCCAGGGGTCCAGAACCACACCGTTCCCGATCACGGACAGCTTGCCACCGCGCACCACGCCCGACGGCAGCGCGTGCAACTTGTACACCTCGCCGTCCACCACCAGCGTGTGGCCCGCATTGTGCCCGCCCTGGAACCGGCAGATCACGTCCGCCCGGCTTGACAGCCAGTCCACGATCTTGCCCTTGCCCTCGTCGCCCCATTGAGCGCCCACGACGACCACATTTGCCATGGTTTTTCCCCTTTGACGGTGCTGCAAACCCGCGTGTGTATACGCGCCCACCCGCCGACGCGAAACCGCAAAATCGCCGCAAGGGACTGGACAGATGCGCGCTGACAGGGCAGCAAGACCCCAAGTATTCCGGAGGTGTCCCGATGAGCTTCTTCCTGCGCTGGCTTTTTGCCTTTGTCCTGCTGGCCGCGACCTACAATCCCTCGCCCTTCAACTACATCCGCTGGTCGATGGAAAACGTCGATACGAATCTGCCTCTGGTCGTGCTGTTCGGAATCGTCCTGCTGATCGGCTACATCATCTACCTGCGCGCCACACTACGGTCGATCGGCATGTTCGGCATGCTGCTGGTCATGGCGCTGGTGGCGGCGATCATCTGGGCGCTGGTCTACTACGGCCTGCTGGACCTGTCGGACCCCAAGCTGTCCACCTGGATCGGCATCTTTGCGATGTCACTGGTCTTGGGCACCGGACTCAGCTGGTCGATCATCCGCCGCAAGCTGTCCGGTCAGATCGACATGGACGACGTAGAGGAATAAGGCCTACAGCCCCGCCATCTGGAACACCTGGTTCAGCACCCAATCGGGCGGGGAGGCGTTCCCGGCCAGCTTTTGCATGTTCGATCCGGCGACAAGGGTGCTGACATCCTCCGGCGTCATACGGCCGTATCGCCGCTTCCAGTGCCGCAACATCAGCTCCTTGTAGGAGGGCTCCTTGGGCACCCTGGCCCAGGTGGCGCGAAACTCCTCATCCCTGTCCAGCAGATCGTCAAACAGGTAGTGCGGCCAGAAATAGGGATGCACCGCGCGGTCCGCACCGCCCCCGGGGGTTACCGACCAGACACGGTCCTTCGGCTCGATCACCGCCTGCTTGCGCCCCGCCCTGGCTGGTGCCAGCCGCCCTTGCAAACCCGCCGCCAGATAGTCCAGCAGCCCCTTGGCGCCACGGTCCAATTCGCGTTTCCGCCGCAACGGACGGCGCGGCACGGACCAATAGTCCCGCATCGCCTCCAGCCAGCGCGCCGCGATGTCATTGCCCGGTGAAGCGCAGAGAAACCAGTTTTCGACCGAGCGTTTGCGATAGGGATCGTGGTAGGCAAAGAAGCCCTGCTCGACCAGGGGCCAGATCCAGTCGTCCAGCGGCCGGATCGGGATCGTCGCCGCATCGACGTAAACCCCGCCCCGTTCGAAAATATCGTACAGCCGGAAGACATCCGCCTGCCCCTGAAAGGTTCGCGGCGGATTGGCGATGCCCAGCTCCCGAAACGCCGCCGCCGCCTCATCCGCGCCGGAGATGACAACCTCCCACCCCGGGTTCAGCCGCGCCCAGCCGTCCCAGCAGCGCCGGACGATCTCGGGCGCGGCGCTCTCGCCCTGCGCCCAGTAGAAACTGATGCGTTTTGTCAGCATGACCCGATCTTTCAACATCCTTGACAAGCAATGCCAAGCTGGCGACACCTCGGCCCCGGTTTCATAGCGCGCCCGCCGCGCCGATGACAACGCGGCGCAGGGCCGGGCCGCTACGAAAAAGGCAGCGCGATGTTCGAAAAACTGACCCTCAGTGCGGTGCGCAAACGCCATAAGATCCGCCGCCGCCTGCGCGACATTTTTCGTGCCGCCCAGCACTGGACCTATCCGATCTCGGACGACTTTGACCGCGCCCCGCTGGCACGCGACGCCGTCGCCCGGGCCGTCGCGCCCGAACCGGCCCACCCCATGCAGGACTGCGCCTTCGCGGTCTATTCCACCTATTGCGGCCCTCTCAAGACCTTCACTTTCGACATCAACAACCGCCCGCGAAATGTCCCGCATTACTTCATCTCGAACAACCGGCGGGTACTGAAGATCGTCGAAAGCCTTGGCTGGCTGCCGATCCACATCGATCTGCCGATCTCGGCAAATCCGGTCTTTTCGGCCCATCAGGCCAAGATCGCCAAGGCCCTGCCGCACCTGTTCCCCGATCTGGCCCGCCACAGGTTCCTTGTCTATTCCGATGACAAACAGCGGATCATCCACGACGAACTGCCGGGTTTTATCGACATCCTCACGGCACGCGGCGGCGCGCTGGCCTTCAAGCTCAGCCCGCATGTCAAGGACAACATGTTGTGGGAATACACAGACTCCCTGTTTCAGGACCGTTACCGAATGCAGGCCCATCGCATGTTGCGCTACACGGTCTCCCAGATGCAGGCCGGAAAGACACTTGAGACGGACCGGATGTTCACCACCTCCTTCGGCCTGCGCGACATGGAGCATCCGGAAACCGCGACCCTGAACGAGCGCTGGTACGATGACATCCTCGCCTGCGGAATAGATTGCCAACTCGCCTTTGGCTTCATCGCGCAGGACAATCCGTTGATCGTCGACCTGCCCGCCCCGGGGCGCAAGAAATACCTCGGCAAGCAACTCGACCAACCCGGCTGACAGTATTGCGGCAATCGCCTGCGCCTCGACGCTCTGCCGTAGACGTTTGAAACCCCAAGGAAACAGGCAGCCCCCTGATCTTCTTTGGTTTTTCAAAATACCTCGGGGGAGTCGCGCGGAACGCGCGGCGGGGGCAGCGCCCCCCCCGTCCCCCTTGAGATCAGACCAACCGGCCCCAGAGATCATATTCCCCGGCCTCATCCACCTCGACCGTCACGATCTGACCCGGTGACAGATCGCCAGCCCCTTCGTCGATAAAAAGGTTGCCGTCGATCTCGGGTGCATCGGCCTTGGTGCGGCAGGTGGCAATACCATCCGCATCCACATCATCGACGATGACTGGTATCCGCTGACCCAGTTTCGCTTCCAGCCTGGCCTCGGAAATCGCCTGTGCCTTTTCCATGAATCGGGCCCAGCGCTCTGCCTTGACCTCTTCGGGGACATGATCCGGTAGCGCGTTGGCGCGCGCCCCGGCCACGTTTTCATATTGGAAACACCCCACCCGATCCAGTTGCGCCTCGTCCATCCAGTCCAGCAAGGTCTGGAACTCCGCCTCGGTCTCACCCGGATAGCCGACGATGAAGGTCGACCGCAGGGTGATTTCCGGACAGGTGGCCCGCCATGCGGCGATTTCGTCCAGGGTGCGGCTGGCGGCGGCGGGCCGCGCCATGCGGCGTAGAGTTTCCGGGTGCGCATGCTGGAACGGGATGTCGAGGTAAGGCAACACAAGCCCATCGGCCATCAAGGGCACCAGATCACGGACGTAAGGATAAGGGTAGACATAGTGCATCCGCACCCATGCGCCGAGGCTGCCAAGATCGCGCGCAAGATCCAGCAGCGGAAACTTGGCCTCGCGGTCCTTCCAGTCGGTGCCATAGGCGCTGGTGTCCTGACTGATGACCAGCAGTTCCTTCACCCCAGCCTCGACCAGCTTTTCCGCTTCGCGCAGGACCGCGCGGGCAGGACGGCTGACCAGCTTGCCGCGCATGTCCGGGATCACGCAGAACTTGCAGGCGTGATTGCAGCCCTCGGAAATCTTCAGATAGCTGTAATGGCGCGGCGTCAGGCTGACACCGCTGGCGGGCAGCAGGTCGACAAATGGATCGGGATCGGGCGGCACGGCGGCATGCACGGCGTCCAGCACCTGTTCGTATTGATGCGGGCCGGTCACGGCCAGCACCTTGGGGTGCGCACCGGTGATATATTCGGGTTCGGCTCCCAGACAGCCGGTGACGATCACCCGGCCGTTTTCGGCCAGCGCCTCGCCAATTGCGTCAAGACTTTCGGCCTTGGCGCTGTCCAGAAAACCACAGGTGTTGACGATCACCGCATCCGCACCTGAATAATCGGGGGAGATGCCATAACCTTCAGCGCGCAGCCGGGTGAGGATGCGTTCGCTGTCGACCAGCGCCTTGGGGCAGCCAAGGCTGACCATTCCGATGGTCGGCTGGCCGGGGCGGGCGGTTTCGGTCACCCGCGCACGGGCCAGGTCGGGGCGAAGATCAGGAGGATTCTGGGTCATGGCGCGTCATAGCGCGGGTTCGACGATTGGGAAAGGCGGCAGGTGATGAGCTGGCAACAAGAAAACCGGCAGGACAGTGCCGACGGGAAGTTCAGTGTCGAAATCCAGGTCGATGGCAAAGGGCATTTTCGCTACGTGCTCTCGGCCTGGACCGGTGCCGCGCCGGAGGACGAAGGCGCGTTGGGTGATGGGATCTGGACGGTCGAGGAAATTTCGGGGCTCTATGGCTGGCGTCTGCCCTGCCGCAATGACGCACTCCGAGCATTGAGACTGCGCCAGACGAATGAATGAGCGCCATGCCGGAGTTCACGCCCGCCGAACGCGGCGAGCGTGGGTCGGGCCTTTTGATCCGAACCATGCGAACAGGCGAGGCGCGCTAAGGGACGGTGGGCGGGGCGACGTTCAGGCCAAAGGCCGGGACGAGCGTCGTCCCCGTGCCTTGTCTCAGCGCCGCCGGTCGCGGCGCGCGCTCATCGGCTGGAACGCCACGCCCACATGCGCCTCGCAATAGGGCTTGCCCTGCTGGACCGGCAGACCACAGAACCAGAAATCCTCGGTCGCGGGGTCGCCCACGGGCCATTTGCAGGTCCGCTCGGTCAGTTCCATCAAGGTCAATCTCTTGGCCTTCTTCTCGACCTCGCTGACCTTGGCCAGTGCCTCCGGGCTGATCTCGTTGGTCGAAGGTTGCGGCGGCAGCGGCTGACCGGCCGGGATGATCTGCTTGCGCGCCGGAGAGATGGCAGGCGTGGTCGCCACAGCTTGCGGTTTTGGGTCGGGCGCGGGGTCCGGCTTGGCCGCGACGGGTGCCGGTTTCGGTTGCGCCTTGGGTTTCGGCTGCGGCTTGGGATCCGGCTTGGCCTCGGGCTGTGCCGCCGGGGCGGCGCCAGCGCGGTTCGACAGGCCAAGGCGGTGCACCTTGCCAATCACCGCATTGCGCGTCACCCCGCCCAGTTCCTTGGCGATCTGGCTGGCCGACTGGCCCTCGGACCACATCTTCTTGAGCAGTTCAACGCGTTCATCGGTCCACGACATCGGGTTCCCCCAGCGAAAAAAGCGGCCACAATCGCGGCCGCCTGATGATTAGAGACGGGGCTATACTAATCATCGCGCGCCAAGTTACAAGGCGCAGCAAGGCAATAGGAGATTTCATGTCCTCGATGCAGAACTTTGCCCCCGGTACACGCCGGTTCGGGCGTGTGAACTGGCTGGGTTTCTGGACGCTGTGCCAACGCGAGGTCCTGCGGTTCACCGCCGTCTGGAAACAAACGCTGCTGGCGCCGCTGGTAACGGCAGGTCTGTTCCTGATGATCTTCACCATTGCGATCGGCCCGCAGCGTGCCGACGTGATGGGCGTGCCCTTCACCACCTTCATCGCGCCCGGGATTCTGATGATGACAGTGATCCAGAACGCCTTCACCAACACCTCCAGTTCGCTCATGGTGTCCAAGGTTCAGGGCAATATCGTCGACACCCTGATGCCGCCATTGTCAGCCGGCGAACTGGTGCTGGGCTATGTGATCGGCGGCACGGCGCGTGGGCTGTCCGTCGCGTTGGCCCTGCTCCTGGCCTTCTGGCTGCTTTTGGGGATCGTCCCTGTTTCGCCTTTGCTGACGCTGGCCTTCATCACCCTGGGGGCCGCGTTCATGGCAGCGCTGGGGCTGATCGCGGCCATCTATGCGCAAAAATTCGACCAGATGGCGGCGATCTCGAATTTCATCATCACTCCGTTGGCGTTCCTGTCGGGCACGTTCTACTCGGTCGAGGCGCTGCCACGCGGGCTGTATCACGTGACCCATGTGAACCCGGTTTTCTACCTGATCGACGGCGCGCGCGGGGGCATCATCGGCGTCGCGGACTCGCAGGCGATGCTTGGTCTTGCGATCGCAGTCTCGACGACTGCACTGGCCTGCCTGCTCGCCTGGCACCTGTTTCGTCGCGGCACCCGGCTCAAGTCCTGAGGACGGGCGACCGTTGGGAAAACGCCCTCAACCGCCGAAACAACCACATCGGTTTGTCCCGGCAATGTTTTTTCTGCCACACCATCAATTGCTCTGTTAACCTTCCGCGTGGGAAACTTTCCCGACGGCACAATCCGGACACATTTTTTCATAAGATCGATTGAAATCTCAATGAACTACGCGAGGATAATGAGTTGTCACGTTTCTGGATCTCCGGCGCCGCCGTCGTATTGGCAATCGCAGCCCTGAAAACCCTGGCCGTCACCAGTTTTGCACCGGGTCTTCAGCCGAGCGTCGCAACCGTGACCGGTCTCTTTGCTTTGTTCACCATCCTGACCGCAGCCGTGGCATGGTTCATCGTCACCCGGCTTTTGACCCACCTGGACAACCAGCGCAAAGAGCGTCTTGCCCCGGGATCCGGCGATCCGGTTGCCAAGGAAACCGTCGTCGCCCGCTACGCGCCCGATTGGGGCCTTTCCCAGGCCGAAGCGGATGTGGCGATATTTGTCGCCAAGGGGTTTTCCAACAGTGAAATCGCCGACATGCGGGGCTGTGCAATCGCCACCGTGAAATCCCAACTCAGCAAGATCTACCAAAAATCCGGCCTCGAATCGCGCTATCAGTTGATCGCTTTCGTCACCGATGAGGTCTGTGCCATGGCCAATGGGCCAAGCGCCCCGGAGCAGGAACCGGTTCGGGTCTCTACCCGCAAGATCCTGCCCCTGGTCGGACGCAACAAGCCGCCCGCCGCCAACACCGATAGGGATTGCCAGCTTGTCGCCGGATCGCGCTGATCCGCTCACCTGGGCAGTCGCACAGCTCATCTGACCAACCTGATCATTTCGCAATGATGGCCGGTGAGCACCAACTCTCCTTCCCCCAAGGACAGTCCGGCAGTGTCCAGCACCCTGTCCAATCCTTGATCCAGCGGCGCCGCCAGTCCGGACAGCAGCCGCTGCGGCAAGAGGTTCAGGACCTGCGTCAGCACAGTCCCGACTACTCCTGAGATCAACCCGCCCTGTCCGGGCTTGACCCGAACCTCTGTATTGGCGGGGTCAAGCAGGCCGGCAACCGCCGTCGACATCAGCGCGCCCGACCCAAAGTGCCGCGTTACATCCCCCTCAGCCAGATCGTTGTGGGAATAGGTGATGCTCTGCACCTGCGATTCGCCCACCGCGGCAGTCGAGCGCGCCTGCACCACGATCCCATCCACCACGATGTCAGGTAATAACGGCAACTCCACCGTTACGCTCAGTTCCAGCACATCCGCGAATCCCAGGGCCGCCGGATCGATCAGGTCGCCTGCTGCCGGGTCGAGCGCTCCGAGGTAGAGCGCCACAACAGAGGTGCCGTTCAACGGATCCAGCGGCGTCGGCGCAGTCAGGACCCGCGCGACCATGTCATCTCCCGCGCCCGCGCAGTCGATCTGATCCAGCCGCGCCGTGGCACCTGCCACCTCGATCACCACCGGAAGGTTGACCTGCGTGACACTGACACCCGCCCCCAGCGCACCAAGAAGATCCGGCGCAAAGGCGATTTCGCTCTCGACCCGCGCGGCGGCGCGATGCAGTTGCACGCCCTTTTCGCCCAGCGCAATCCAGCCGGACTGCGCGGCCGGTCCACCAACGACTACCGTGGCAGAGGCATCCAACAGCCCTTCCACACCCAAGGCCGCCGAGACATCCAGTTGATGCGACCGCAGATTGACCATCGCCAAGGCGCGAACCATGTCCAGCGCCGTCATTTCCAATTCCGCCATTGCCTCCCATGCGGTCAGGCCCAGATCGCTGTCGATCCCGCCAGCCAGTGATGAGATCGGCACCACCAACCCGGCCGAGGCAAGGCGCACAGGTTCCAGCGCCGCATTTTCGAAGGGTGAGAGGACATTCTGCAAGGCAGCGATAATGGTCTCGGCAGTGAATGACTGATCCAGAATGGTCGCCGGATTGGCATCCGCATAGCCCGTCAGCAGCGCCAGTTCTGCCAGAACAGACGCAAGATCGACCTGCGCATCCGCAAGTACCTGCACCTCACCGGCGGTCAGCAACACCGTCGCGCCGAAACCCTGCGACAACGCCGCGTTCAACGCGGCCCCGTCCAGGCGGGCGATATGACTGGTCAGGGAAAAGCTTGCCGCCCCGGTGCGCGACGCAATCGAGCCGGCGGACAGGTTGACGCTCTGCGCCTCGGTGAACACCCGTGCGAAGTGCAGCGGCGCATCTTCGGTCAGGGCCACGCGGACCGCGTTAATGTCGGCGTCCCCCGCATCGCGCGTCTGAAACCGGGCATCGAGCGACAGCGCGGGATTGCGCAGATAGCGGCCAGGCTCGAACGTCACCAGAGACTCTGCCGGTTTGCCGTTCCGCGACAGCGCGTTGAACGCCCGGGACGCACCGGCCGCAGGGTCTGCCACGGCGCTCATTGCCGTCAGGTCGCTGATCGATTGCAGCTCGGCCCGCACCCGGTACAGCGCGGCGGCATCGACCCCCAAGGCCGCAAACCCCATCAGAACCGTCATCATCAGGGATACGGTCACGGCGACGTTGCCGTCCTCATCCAGGGAGAAATCCCCTGTTGGCTGTGGATCAATAGGCAAGGTACGCACTCCCCGAAATCTCGGTGATCCCCAGGCCCAGAAATCCGTTGGCGATGTCCAGCAGCGATCCATCGATGTCATATCGCAGCGACACGGTGATCCCGGGCAGGCTGCCATCCACGATCTGCACCTGCGGGGTCAGCGCCTCTGGGACAAGCAGCGGGTAGTTGACTCCGGCTTGCGACAGGTAGGCCTGCGCCAGCGCATCGCGCTCGGTTGCGTCCAGCCCGGCGACAGAGGCGCGCGCCGCGCCGGTCGCCAGTTGGTGCACCGAATGGGTCAGCCCCATGAAGTAGCTCAGCACCACGATCCCGAACAGAAGCGTGAACAGCATCGGGGCGATCAGCACAAATTCCACGGCGACCGCGCCACTGTCTTCGCAGCGAAACCGGGTCAGGCGTTCGGGCAAGCGCATCTCTCAGACTCCTCCCAGGATGTTGTCCAGAATGCTCAGCACCGCCGGTCCAAGAAGCACGACAAAGACCGCCGGCATGATGCAGAAGATCAACGGAATGGTCATGATCACCGGCAGGCGCGCGGCCTTTTCCTCGATCTGCATCAGGCGGTTGGCGCGCTGTTCCGCGATCAGCGTCCGCATGGCGCGGGAAAACGGCGTGCCATAGGTGTCGGACTGGTCCAGCGTCTGGGTAAAGACCGCGACTTCGGGCAATGGGACGCGGGCATTCAGCCGTTCATAGGCAAGGCGCCGGTCGTTGGTCATCCGCATCTCGGACACGAGGTCCAGAACCTCTCGGGCCAGTTCGGGATTGGTCAGCGCCATTTCCCCGGCCAACCGGTGCAGCGCAGGCTGCGGCCCCAGACCGGCCTCGGAGGTGATCACCAACAGTTCCAGCAGATCGGGAAAGCCCAGCCGGATGCGGGCCAGACGCTTGCGCCGGCGGATGTCGACAAAGATGTCGATCCCCTTGGACAGCGCCAGAGCCGCCGCGATCACCAGCCCCAAGGGCAGCAGCATCCCCAAACCAAAGGGATAGACAGACAGAACCTGCGCCAGCCCGGCCACAAGGGCAGCCAGCGGCAAAACGGTTTTCAGGAAAGCATAAATCAGCAAAGCGTCGCGCCCGCGATACCCGGCCGAGGCCAGTTCCGCTGCGGTCTCTCGCGCCTCGCCGCCCAGGATCACCGCCAGCCGCTCTCCGATCAGCGCGGCGACCCGTTTGATCCGCGAGGTCCCGCGCGCAAGTTCGGCACCGGCCTCTGTCATCCGGCGGTCGCGGGCAGTGCCATTGGCCCGGCGCATCCGGGCGGCCCGTTGCGCCCGATGGCGTTCGCCCTGCACCAGCGCGCCCATCCCGGCCAGCACCAGAGCAAGCCCGAGCAAGGCGGCCCAGAAGGCAAGTGTGACGGTCTCAGACATCCAGCTTCCCCATCCTGACCATCAACAGAATGCCCAGCCCGATGCTGACCACCGCCAAGAGCGCCATGACCTGGCCGCGCGGGTCGCTGAACAGCGGCGCGAGGTAGGCAAAGTTCAGAACCGCCAGCAAGACACCCACCGCAAAGGGCAGCGCGGCAAGGATCAAGGCGCTCGCCCGCGCCTCGGACGACAGCGCCCGCGCCTTCCGACGCAGCTTGCGCCGCTCGCGCAGTTGCGCGGCAAGGCTTTCCATCGTTTCGATCAGGTTGCCGCCGGTTTCGGACTGAAGCGCCGTGGAAACCGCGAAAAAGCTGACTTCCGAGGTGGGCAGGCGCAGGCTCAGCCGGTCCAGCGTTTCGGCAAGCCCGTTGCCCAGTCGCATTTCATCCCGGCAGCGGGCGAATTCACGCGCCACCGGTCCCTTGGCGTTTTCCACCACGATAGCCAGCGAATCCGCCACGGGCCGTCCCGCTCGCAGACCACGGGCAAAGACGTCCAGCGCCTCCGGCAGGCCCACGGTAAAGGCGGCGCGGTAGCGCGCCTTGGCGATCCGCAACACCAGCAGGGCAGTCATGACCGGCACCACCAATGCCAGGGGTACGGCCAGCAAGGGATGCAAGCCCAAGCCAAGAACCGCTCCCGCATAGATTGCCAGGACACCGATGGACAGCTTCATCAACGCCGAACTCAGGCCGATCTGAAGCCCCGATTGCGCCATCTGACGCTCGACCCTTGTCAGCAGACGACCCGCCGGATCAGCCCGGCGCTTTCGAAGCCGCGGTTCAGCATTGGGGCGTGTGTCGGTCTCCCGCCGCGCCCGCATCAGCCGCGCCTGATGTCGGCGACGCCGCCGGTCGGCCACGATCAGACCGCCCAACGCCAGCGCCGTGAAAGTCAGAACGGCAGCCACCAGCATAACGACCATCAGCGGCATCACCCGGCCCCCCGCAGGATCGCATCCAGCTCATCCGTGACACCGTAATCCGCCGCCCTGGACGCGAACTTGGGGCGATAGCCGCTGTGAACAAACCGGCCTTTCACCTCGGTCCGCGAGGATTCGGGGTCGACGCGGAACGTGAACAATTCCTGCAGGGTGATCGCGTCGCCGGCAACGCCTGCAATCTCGGAAATCGAAGTCACCCGCCGCCGCCCGTCGCGCATCCGCGAGACCTGCACGATCAGGTTGACCGCATCCACCAGCTGCCTTCGCACGATCCCGGTCGAAGGGTCAAAGCCCGCAAGCGCGGCCATGCTCTCGACCCGGGTCAGCGCCTCACGCGGCGAATTGGCGTGCAGCGTGGACATGGATCCATCGTGCCCGGTGTTCATCGCCTGCAAGAGGTCCAGCACCTCATCGCCGCGGATCTCACCGATGATGATCCGGTCCGGTCGCATCCGCAGGGCGTTGCGTACCAGCGTTCGCATGGTCACCTCACCGGTGCCTTCGACATTCGGCGGGCGGGTTTCGAAGCGGACGACATGAGGCTGCTGAAACCGCAGTTCGGCCGCATCCTCGATGGTCACGATCCGCTCTCCCGCCGGGATGTATTGCGACATGGCGTTCATCAGGGTGGTCTTGCCCGACCCGGTGCCGCCCGAGACAAGAATGTTGAGCCGCAGAAAGGATGCGAGGCCCAGAAAAGCGGCCATATGCGCCGACAGGCTGCCGCCTTCAACCAGCCGGTCCAGCTGCACTGGGGCCGAGGGGAATTTCCGGATGGTGATTGTCGGCCCGTCGATGGTCAGTGGCGGCACCGCCACGTTGACCCGGCTGCCGTCCTTCAGGCGCGCATCGACCATGGGCTGGGATTCATCGACTCGCCGCCCGACCGCACCGACGATGCGGCTTGCCACGGCAAGAACATGCGCGTTATCGCGAAACCGCACCGGTGTCAGTTCCAACCGGCCGCCGTGTTCCACATAGACCTGCTGCGCGCCGTTCACCATGATGTCGGTCACGCTTTCATCGGCTAGAAGCATCTCCAGTGGTCCCAGCCCCAGCATGTCCGCCAAGACCATGCGGACAAGATCCGCCACTTCGCGCCCGTTCAGGTGCAGCTTGCGTTCGGACGACAGCGCCTCGATCGCCTGCCGGATCGCCTTTTCCTGCAACTCGCGCGGCTGCGCGACCATTACGGCGAAATCGAGGTTCTCGGACAGGTCCCGGATCACCTCTGTCGACAGGGCCAAAAGGTCAGAACCTGCACCGGTGGCAAGCGGCTGCTCCGGCGTCTGATGCTTGGGCGCGGGCTGCGCCGGGCGCATGACGGGAGGGCGGGTGGCAGGAACGTCGGAAAGGTCCGCCACCGCCTGCGCCAGCAATTCCCGCTGCAAGGCAAGCGGCCAGTGCGTCTTTGACCCATCGACCACGCAGGACACGGCGACATTTGCCCGGTCCTCGGCAGACATACCGTCAGCATCAATCCGCGCGGCCACCTGCAACACCCGCTCAAGCGCATCCCGCAAGGACGGCTGTGCAAAATGCTCACTCATCCGAACAGCCTCCGGCGAGACTTGCGCGGTTTTTCCTCAGTCAGGACCGCGGCATTCCAGAGCGCGCGCACGGATTTCGCATAGGGGCTGCGCGGCTCCGCTTCGATCATCGGGCGCGCGGCCCGGTGGGCACGCGTCATAGCCGCATCGGCGCGCGGCAGCACGGCGGCAATCTCTTGTCCCAGCCCCTTTGCAATCTCCTTGCGGGACAATCCCGCGTCCCGGCGCAGTTCGGACAGCACCGGCAGCACGCGCAGGTCCGGCGACTCTGCTTTCAGCCGCGACAGCAAACGGCTGGCGGCGTTGACTCCGGCAAAGCCCGCAGGCACCACCATGATCAAGGCATCCAGCGACTTCGCCAGTTCCGGTGGCCGCAACAACAAGGCGCGTGGCAGGTCCAGCACCACCGCGCCGAACTCTTTGCGCAGCAGGCCAACAAGACGCGCCAGTCCGGCCTCCAGCACTTCGGGGTTCTGTCCTGCCCCGCATTGGTGCCCGTACAGGAAAAGCTGTGCGCCAATCCGGGTCATCGTCGCCTCCAGAAACGTCGCATCGACGCGGTCCGGTGCAGACAGCGCCTCGACAAATCCGGGCGTGTCCGCCTGATCGAGGTCGATGGCCTGCGCGCCAAATTGCAGGTCGCCGTCGATCAGGGCCGTCTCCAGCGCTGCGCCCTTTGCACTGGCCGCCAGAAAGGCCAGGTTCTGCGCCAGCAGGCTGGCACCGACGCCGCCATTGCTGCCGCAAACGCCAATCACCGGTGACACCGTCTCGGCCAGGGGGCTTGCGTCATGGGCCACAGGGGCGGACAGCAGGGCAACGATCTCGTCAGGTGTGACGGGAAAGGCGAAATACTCCAGCGCCCCGGCCTTGCGCAGGGCGCGATAGGTGGCCAGATCAGCCTGATGACCCAGAACGATCACCTCGGCCCCGCTCTGGCTGATCTCGGTGACGCTCTCGCAGGCGGTTTCCACCGGCATGTTGCCGATCTCTGCCAGTAGCCGCCGGGCCACCGGCACGCCTGTACTGACCCGTGCGGCGCCGCTCAGGCCACCGCCACGCAGCATCTGCTCATCGCCATTGACCCGGCCCAGCACGGCGCGGGCGATCTCGGCTCCCTGATCGGTGCAGACAAAGGCGGCCCAACCCGGGCTCTCTGGATGTGCGGCGTGGCGCATGGCGCGATCTCCGGTCTTGAGGATAGGGTGAGGGGCGCATGGGGGAATGCGCCCCCTGACACGCGGCACTCTGGATCAGCCGCCAGTGCCCGCAGCGGCGGTCAGCGCGTCGCTCATGGTCTGGAAACCGGTGTTGGTCTGCCCGCCCAACGTGGCCACGGTGCCGACGATGACGGCCCCGACCAGCGCGGCGAACAGGCCGTATTCGATGGCGGTCGCGCCGCATTCGTCTTCGAGGAACAGGCGGGCTTTGACGGTCAATTTGGTGATGATCATGGGGTTTCTCTCTTGTTCATGTCAGTGGTTTCGTCTCTCTCGTCCCGTTCGGATGTTGGCCGGAACAAGACCAAACCTGCCGACTGGACGGCGGGCCAGATAGTGGACTTGAGGGGGATAAACGGCTTTCAAACCAAGGGATGCAGCTCTGTCATACCTTGGGATGATGGCTTTCAGACGGGACCGGGGCGACGGGCGGACGGCAATGTGGCGGTGATGTGGCGGCGCAGAAATCACCGCAAAAGGCGCGATTCGTCTGCCCTGCGCTCCCCGACCGCAAAGCCGCCCAAAGCCCCTTTGATGCAGGATTCGGGCGTGCCCCAAATGTCCGGAACCGGGCAATGCATCGACCACTCAGGCCGGGCGATGCAGATGACCGCGCGCGCGGCGCCGCCTGACCTGTGGCACAAGGGTCTGTTCCCCTGTTTCCTGGTGAACCCCGAAGCGAAAAACGTGCCGCAAGGCGCGCCACAAAAAAGGGCGGGGAAATCTCCCCGCCCAATCCAAACCACAACCAATGTACGTCGTTATTTCTTTTTCTTCTTCGGCGGCATCAGGTCGGTGATCGTGCCTTCGAACATCTCGGCGGCGAAGTTCACCGTCTCCGACAGGGTCGGGTGCGGGTGGATCGTATGGCCAAGGTCCACGGCATCCGCGCCCATCTCGATGGCCAGTGCGGCCTCGGAGATCAGGTCGCCGGCGTTGGTGCCGACGATGCAGGCGCCGATGATCCGGTCGTCTTCGGGATCGAACAACAGCTTGGTCACACCTTCGCTGCGCCCGTTGGACAGGCTCTTGCCCGAGGCGGCCCATGGGAACACACCTTTTTCGTACTTCACACCCTGCGCCTTGGCCTCGGTTTCCGTCAGACCGCACCATGCCACTTCCGGGTCGGTATAGGCGACCGAAGGGATCAGCTTGGCGTCGAAGAACCGCTTGTGTCCGGCGCAGACCTCGGCGGCCACCTTGCCCTCGTGCACCGCCTTGTGCGCCAGCATCGGCTGGCCCACCACGTCGCCGATGGCGAAGATATGCGGCACACCGGTCTTTTGCTGGCGATCGACGGCGATGAAGCCGCGATCATCAACGGCAACACCGGCCTTTTCGGCGTCGATCAGCTTGCCGTTGGGCCTGCGCCCCACGGCCACCAGCACCTTGTCGAAGGTATCGCTGAACGTCTCGC
>JAXMNQ010000048.1:0-43297 GCA_034670345.1 Paracoccaceae bacterium
CGAGGACGGACCCGCGCCAGAGCTTCTCGACCGTTACGGCGACCTCGGGATCGACCTCTATCTCGATTGCGCGCCGGCAGCGATCATCAACCGGCTTGGGCTGCGCCGCCCGATCTACGCGGGCACATCAGCCTTCGGGCACTTCGGGCGCAATGATCTGCCCTGGGAAGCGCCCCTGGTCGCGGGTCCCGCGCATCGCGCTGTCTGACACCCTCCGGCGCCTCAGTCGTCGGGGCGCCGACGCTCGCAGCGGCCAGCGAGACGCTCGACAAGGCACCGATGCGCTTTCTTGTCGACGGCTATGGCGAGGTCCGCCTCGTTGGCTACGATGACGCCGTCAGCCGCTACGACGCCTACGACGTAACCCCTTCGGAAATTCGCGACCGGAATGACCTTGGCTGTGTCATAGATCGGGTCACGGAATTGAGGATGTTTGTCCAGGGGTTTTCCTGGGATGATGAACAAGATGACTATTCTCTGGCAGACTACGACCCCGACTTAGTCTCCGAGTACGTCGACGGGCTGCCCCCAGCGGATTACAACCGCCTGATCGGCGAAATCGAAGAATGGTTCAGCGCCCCCATCAGCGCCGACGAACGCTACTCGTACGACATTATGCGCCCCATCGACGGCGCTGCCATAGCCTATGCGTTGTTCACTCACGGAGACCTTTGGGATGCCGTCGAGCCGCTCGGCTTGGTCGAGATCGACGGCGCCAGTCCGACCCACGACTACCGAGGCATCGCTTTGGTGGGCACCCTGGAGCCCGCAAATGCCGCTGCAAAGACGCTCGACCTGCCGATCAGGTTCGAGCGGGACGATGGGTGACAGGGACAGTGGGGCTGGAACCATCTGGTGTCGGCGCCTTACCTATGCCTATCCAGCAGCGATACTGAGCCAAACATTTGGTGGGGATAAATTGGGGGATTGGAAAACCCTTCAATTCCCTAAGTCACTCTCAACAATACGTTTATTTCCCCATATTGGTGCCCAGGAGAGGACTCGAACCTCCACGACCGAAGTCACTGGTACCTGAAACCAGCGCGTCTACCAATTCCGCCACCTGGGCATCAGGAGCGTGAGGCTGGCGTTTAAAGGCGGGGCGGGGGGGTGTCAACGACCTTTTTTGAAGAAATCATCGCGCGGCAAACGGGCGCCTTGCGGGGACTGGTCTGCGCCGGTATTCCTGCATCGCAAGCTGTTCCAGGGGAGAGCGCCCATGTCCAAACTCGTCACCATTTATGGAGGCTCCGGATTCCTCGGTCGCTACGTCGCCCGTCGCCTCGCGAAAGCGGGATGGCGCGTGCGTGTCGCCGTCCGTCGCCCGAACGAGGCGATCTTTGTCCGCCCCTACGGTGTCGTCGGACAGGTCGAGCCGGTGTTCTGCAATATCCGCGATGACGACAGCGTTCGGAGCGTGATGCAGGGTGCCGACGCGGTGGTGAATTGTGTCGGCACGTTCGACAAGGGCGGCAAGAACAATTTCGACGCGGTCCAGCACGAAGGCGCAGAACGAATCGCACGTATCTCGACCGAGGAAGGTGTGGCCAGAATCGTCCACGTCTCGGCCATCGGCGCGGATGTTGACGGCGACAGCCTGTACGCACAATCCAAAGGCGCGGGAGAGCAGGGGGTGATGCAACATCGCCCCGATGCCGTCATCTTGCGCCCCTCTGTCATGTTCGGTCCCGAGGATCAGTTCTTCAACCGCTTCGCAGCGATGACCCGGCTGGGCCCGATCCTGCCGGTCGTGGGCGGCGATACCCTGTTTCAGCCCGTGTACGTCGACGATGTGGCTCAGGCCGCCGTCAAGGGCGTTCTGGGCGGGGCAGAGCCGGGAATCTACGAGCTTGGCGGTCCGGACACTCACAGCTTTCGCGCATTCATGCAGATCATGCTGGAGGTCATCCGCCGCCGCCGCTTGATTGTGAACATCCCGTTCTTCGCGGCCCGTATCATCGGCTCGGTTTCCGATTTCGTGCAGTCCGTCTCGCTTGGCCTGATCCCCGCGCAGATCACCGCGGACCAGGTGCGCAGCCTGCGCCACGACAATGTCATGACCGGCGGCACCAAGAGCCTTGCAGATCTGGATATTTCACCCACTGCGGTCGAGGCGGTGCTGCCCGACTACCTGTGGCGGTTCCGTCCGTCGGGCCAATACGCGGCGATCAAGGAATCGGCGCAAAACCTGCGGCCGCACTGACCCGAAACGCATAGGCGCCCGTCAGTGCGGGCGTCTCAGGTTTGTCAGGGTCTCACTGTGCCAACATCCCGGTGGCGGTGCGGCACTGAGCGACGCTTGCGCCGACAGCCATTCCTCACAGGCCGACACAAGCGCACAGCCACAACAGCGTGTGACCATTCCGGCATAGGCCTCTGGCGCAAGACGGCCATCGCGTATGGCATCCGCCAAATTCACCCCCATGACACGCGCCACACTGCGCGTCAGAAAGAAATGGCGTTCGGGGTTGCCAGGGGGCACGGCCTCAGTCCTCGCGTTGCGCGGCCTCCAGCTCTGTTTTCAGGGCTGCAAGGCGATTGCGGTTGATACAGGGCTCGGGAAAGGGGCGCTCTTCGTCCACCGGCGCGCCGATCCAGCGCTGGCAGCCTTCGCTCCACTGGCAACTGCGGCAGCGAGTGACGATCTCGGCCCATTCCTCTTGCTTCAGCACCCCGGCATTGGTGGCCTCCACAAGATCGACACCGGTTGCCCGTGCCATCCGTTGAATCAGCCAGTAATGCTTGGTTTCATCGCCCAGCACCTGAGGCCGGGACGGCGCGCCGCGCGCTCCGTCCATCGACATCAGCTTTTCTCCAGCGCATGGAACTGATCCGCATTCCGGCAGTACAAAGGCGTTTCCGCCACCGGAGCTGTTTGGCTGGCCAGCCAATGCGCGCAGCCATCCGGGTTGGCGCAATTGGTGCAGCGCAGGACCGAGTCCTCAAGCTCGGAAAAGCTCAGCTTGCCCCGCAGCATCAGTTCTTCAAGGTCCAGTCCCCGGACCTCGGCCATTCTGTCGACCAGCGCGGCATGGCGCTTCAGCGTGGTTTGACTTAGCATGTCTGCTTCCCTCCGTCCTGTGCGTTCAGACAGAGGATGCGGGACAAGCGCGCCCTGCGCCTTGACTCAGGTCAACCCGACGTAAACTTGAACGCGCCTACTGCTTTTGGAGGACGGCATAGGTCTCGCGCACGATCTGGGCGCGGGCGGCATTGGGCGGGTGGCTGCCGAGGAACTTGTTGCCCGGGTCGGGGATGCGCGTGAAAAACGCTGACCCGCGCACCGGATCATAGCCAGAACGGTGGGCGATGATCGTTCCCAGTTGATCGGCCTCCAGTTCGAATTCCTTGGAATAGGTGCGTGCGCCGACCGCCGCGCCAAGCTGTTCGGCATTGCGCACGGCCTCGGCCTCGGCCCCGCTGATGGCGGCGATCCCGGCAAAGACGACGGCACCGATGGTGGCGCTTTCGCGCGTCTTGGCCAGGTGTTCCTGAACGTGGTGCGACGCCTCGTGCCCCATGATAAAGGCCAGCTCGTCCGCATTCCGAACGGAATTGATCAGCGCGATGTTGAAGGCGATGATCGGACGGCCGTAGCGATCCTCGGTCTGAAAGGCATTGGCCGCCTGATCCAGCCGATCGTCCACGACGATCTGGAAATCGCAATTGATGCCGGAAGTGCGCGCCCGACATTCGCTTTCGGCCACGGGCTCCACCGTCTCGACCACCTGAACGAACTGGCGCGCCGCCTGATTGGCGCGGATTTGCGCCTTGGACGCTCCGGCGCTGGCGGGGGCCGGCATGGGCATGGCGACAGGCTCGCAGGCAGCGAGCAGCACAAGAACGACAGGCAGCAGGAAACGGTACATGAGATCTGATCCGACAGGCGGGAGTGTTGACTTGGTAATAGGGCGCAGGGACACCCGGCGCCAGTGGATTGCGATCACTTGGCGGTGTTGCGCCTGCAGCGCAACAAGGGCGCCGGTCGGAATCTGATTGCGGCGGCGCGGCAAGCCGATAGACTTGCCCAATGTACAGCGTAGAACACGATTTTGACGTTACTGTCGTCACCCTCGTCGACGAAGGCCGAGCCCCCTTGCAGGAGGATGTGATCGTCTCGGGTTTCGAGGATTGCATCACGGTCGAACAATATGATCCGCGCACCGATACGACGCAAAAGATCACCCTGTCGATCTCGCAGATGAACGACCTGATTGCGGCGGCCAGCAGTTCGGAAGGCGTCTACCGGCGCGACTGAGGCCCAGCCTACTCCGCGATGCGAAAGGTCTTGTCGCGGGTGGTCTCGCCGCGCAGCAATTCGATCCGGCTTTTCGGGACGCCCAGCGCCTTGCTCAACAGTTTGACAACGGCGGCGTTGGCCTTGCCGCCTTCGGGCACCGTTGTCACGTTCACGCGCAGCCTGCCCTCCACCAGCAGTACGGCGTTTCGCGACGCCTTGGGGGTGACACGGACGTCAAAGATGGTCCCCGGCGCGCCGAAAGCAGAGAGATCGGGCTGTTTCATGGCGGTCTGCTAGCCCCCTGTGCGCCCGCGCGCAACTTTCGAGGTTGAATCCGGGCCGCGCGGGCCTGACATACAGGCGCAAAGACGAAGGAGACACCATGCCCACCCCGAATCCCGCCGCGATGGAGTTCCTGTTGAGCCGCCGTTCGCGCCCGGCCAAGACGCTGACCGGCCCCGCCCCGGACGCCGAGGCCTTGACGCCGATCCTGACCGCCGCCGCGCGAACCCCGGACCATGGCAAACTCGAACCTTGGCGGTTTGTCGTGCTGCAAGGCACGGCGCTGCTCCGGTTGGCCGATCAGGTCGCCGCTGCCGGTGAGCGGCTGGGCAAGAGCCCCGAGGACATCGCCAAGGCCCGCAACGCCTTTGACAACAGCCCGCTGTGTGTCGCCGTGATCGAAGTGCAAAGGGACAGCCCCAAGATCCCGCCGGTCGAACAGACCTATTCGGCAGGGGCGGTCTGTCTGGCGCTCCTGAACGCGGCGCTTGCGGCAGGCTGGGGCGCAAACTGGCTGTCGGGCTGGGCCAGCCACGACCGTGCCTTCATGAGCGCCGCGCTTGGTCTGGCCGACAATGAATGTGTGGCCGGGTTCGTCCACATCGGCACGGAAACCTCCGCCCCGCCCGAACGGCCGCGCCCGGACCTGACCCGGATCACCACCTGGGTGTCGGAATGATCTTCGACGCCGTTTCGCGCGCCATTGCCCAGATGCCCGACAGGCGCTTTCGCGGCGTTCTGCTGCGCGGCATCGGGTTTACGCTGGGCGCGCTGATCGCTGCGACCTTTATCGTCTTTCAACTGGTGGGATGGTTTGTGGGCGACGATGCCAGCCTGCCGTGGATCGGCACCGTGTCTTGGCTGGACAACGCGGCCAGCTGGGCCTCTGTCCCGGTGATGCTGGTGCTGTCGGCCTTCCTGATGGTGCCCATCGCCTCGGTCATCACCTCGATGTTTCTCGATGATGTGGCGCAGGCGGTCGAGGACAAGCACTATCCGGGCCTTTCCCCGGCCACGCCGCCCAGTTTTTCAGACGGGCTGATCGATTCGCTGGGTTTCCTTGGCACGATGATCGTGGCCAACCTGTTTGCGCTGGTGCTGTACCTGCTTTTCGCGCCGCTTGCGCCGGTGATATTCTGGGGGCTGAACGGCTTTCTGCTGGGCCGGGAATATTTCACCCTTGCCGCCATGCGCCGTGTGGGCCGCAAAGAGGCGCATAGACTGCGACGCCGCCACCTTGCCCCGATCTGGGCCGCAGGTGTCCTGATGGCGGTTCCGCTCACGATCCCGATCGTGAACCTGCTGATCCCGGTTCTGGGTGCGGCCACCTTCACCCACATCTATCACCGGGTCGGGCGGGGCTGACCCACGCCGGATGCAAGCCCGTGGACCCCGGAGTGTTGGTCAAACTGTGACGGGGGCCGCGGCGCCGGTCATTTGACGTGCGACGACCCGTCCATACGGTTGAACATCCAGCCGTCGATATCCCGCACAGTGATCAACTCGAACACAATGACCGACGCGACCACTGCCCACAGCACAAAGGCGATTCCGGTGGTGATCCATGCCTTGCGTTTGAGGTTGTGGACTTCGGGGCTGCCCACATGGGTGCCCGGTTCGATCGTTCCAAAGTCACCCTGGGTCTTCAGCCGGATCGGGATCACGCAGAGAAAGGTCATGAACCAGATCACCGCATACAGGACCAGCGCCGAGGTGATGCCCATCAGACCTGCTCCAGTTCCACGAGGCAGCCGTTGAAATCCTTGGGATGCAGGAACAGCACGGGCTTGCCATGTGCACCGATCTTCGGATCGCCACTGCCCAGCACCCGTGCGCCGGTTTCCTTCAGGTGATCACGCGCCGCGATGATATCCTCAACCTCGTAGCAGACGTGATGGATCCCGCCCGAGGGGTTCTTGTCCAGAAACCCCTGAATCGGGGAATTCTCGCCCAGCGGGTAAAGCAATTCGATCTTGGTGTTGGGCAATTCGATGAAGACCACCGTCACCCCGTGATCCGGCTCGTCCTGCGGCGCGCCAACCTTGGCGCCCAGCGCATCGCGATACTGCGCAGAGGCGGCCTCTAGATCCGGCACGGCGATGGCTACGTGATTCAGGCGTCCGATCATCTCGTCTTTCTCCACTTTGGCGCGTTGTCAGGGTTATGGCGCGCAGCGTGCTACCGGACAAGACGGTGCGACCCTTAACCGCTTGTTCACCGTAACCGGCCAATCTGTGAGTCGACTCGATGAGGAGGCTCTGCCAATGGACGAAAATGACCATATCGCCACCCACCTGCGCCCCACCGCCACGCGCCCGTTGCTGGGCCTGACAATCCTGGTGGTCGAAGACAGCCGTTACAGTTGTGACGCCATGCGCCTGCTCTGTCTGCGCTCTGGCGCACGCATCCGTCGGGCGGATTGTTTGAAATCGGCGCGTCGCCACCTGCGTGTCTATCGCCCCAGCGTGGTCATCATTGATCTGGGCCTGCCGGACGGCTCCGGCGCGGAACTGATCTCGGAACTCACCGTGGCCTGCCCGCGTGTCGATGTCGTGCTGGGCACCAGCGGCGACAGCTTTTCCGAAGAGGTGGCGCTGGCCGCCGGGGCGGATGGTTTCCTTGCCAAGCCGATCTCTTCCGTGGTGGCGTTTCAGAACGCGATCCTGTCCGCCCTGCCGCCCGAACGCCGTCCGCCCGGTCCGCGTCTTGTCAGCGATGACCCCGTGCTGCCCGATCCGTTGGCCTACCGCGATGACATGGCCCATGCCGCCGACGTGCTTGGCGACGGCAAGGACGATTCGATTCTGGCCTACCTGACACAGTTCCTTGCCGGCGTGGCGCGCAGCGCCGGAGATGGCGTGTTGCAACAGGCGGCCGAGGAACTGGCCGAGGATCGGGCAAATGGGAAACCCCTGCAGCCCAACCTGACCCGCGTATCCGCCTTGGTACAGGACCGTCTGGCCGACCGCGTGGCGATCTGAGTTACAACAGCAGGGCCGGATCGGCCCCCATATCCACGCCGGGAAAGACGCTGCGCTCCAGCTCATCCCGATCCAGACCGAACAGACCCTGCAAGAGCCATGCCAGATGCGCCCGCGTGTCCCGCGTGGGCATCAGGTCCCGGCGCTCGTACAGGTCGGGCTCGGCCAGCCCGGGCCAATCCGCGACCACACGCCCGCCGCGCACCGCGCCGCCGGCCAGCACCACGGCACCTCCGGTGCCGTGATCCGTGCCGCCAGTGCCGTTCCAGCGCGCGGTCCGCCCGAACTCTGTCACCGCGACAACCGCTGTCTGGCCCCATGCCGCCGCGCCCAGGGTTTCTTTCAGCGTCAGGATGCTCTGCTGCAATTGATCCAGCGCAAGCGGCAAGACCCGCTCCTGTCCCTTGTGCGTGTCCCAGCCGGTCAGGGAATAACAGGCGATCCGCGCGTCATTGCGCAACCTTTCACCAGCGAATTGCGCCAGCGTCGCCCCCGCCGCCCGCCTTTGCGCCGGGCTCATCATGTCGTCGCGCATCGCCGCCATCATCTGGCGACTGTCGCCGGTAAAGGCCAGCCCGTCGCCGTCCCGGTCTGCCAGGTCAAAGGCCGATGCAAGGGCCGCGCTCATCGCCGGATCAGAGGCCATGACCCGCTGTGTCAGGTCCAGCGCCTGTGGCGACAGGTGCAGGTCAGCCTCGGGCGTCCAGCGGCTGACCGGGGCATCGCCCTTGAGGATCAGGAAGGGATCGCTGCCGATGGCATAGGCCATGTCCGAATGCGCGCCCGGCAGCGCCTGCACCACGCGGTTCAGCCAGCCATCCTGCGGCATCTCCGAGCTTGGACCGACCCCGGCTTCAAGCTGGTCCTGACCGTCGAAATGGCTGCGCTTGTCGCGATAGGGGGTCGACACCGCGTGAATGAAGCCCAATTCGCCGGCCGTCCACAACGGCGCCAGCCCGCCCAGCGCGCTGTGCAGGGCAAAGCGCCCGTCGAGGTCCAGAGCCCCGCCGTCCAGATCCACCAATGGCCGCCCAAGGGTCGAAAAATCCGGGTCGCCATAGGGCGTCACCACGCCCAGACCATCCATCGCGCCACGCAGGATGATCACCACCAACCTTCCTTCGCCCGGTGTCGCGGCAAAGCTGACCGGCGTCACCAGCGGGCTGGCGGCCAGGGAACAGCCGTAAACCGCGCCCTTCAGGAAATCGCGTCTGTCCATTGCTCACATCCTCTGGAATCCGGGTGCGGCCAGCACTACGCCGATCCCCACCGCCCGCGTTTCCGCCGCCCCGGCGGCGAAACGCACCTCTTTCGTTGCCCGCGCGCCCAGCGCCGTTCCGACAAAGTCACGCGGGTCCGGCAGGGCACGCAGCAACGCCTGCGGCATGGAAAAGGCCCACTGCACCCGCGCGGCCATCCCCTGCGGCGTGATCCATGCGTCGTCCGCCTCGGGCAGCCCGTCCGGTCCGCCCGGTTCCTGCCAGAACTGCCCCATCAGGCGCATCGGCTCGAATAGCCGGGCGCCGGTCCCGTGCTCCAGAGCGGCCTGCGGCACATCCAGCGCGCGGCAGGCGGAGGCGATGAAATCGAAGGGCGGTTTGGCATTGGCAGGCGCCGGGTCCCAGGCCGCGGGATGACGCAACATTGCCTCGTAGACCCAGTGCAGGTCACCACCTGACTCGATCCAGGCCGTCTGCATCGCATCGACCAATGCGTCATCAGGCAGGTCAGCCACAAAATGCACCGCCAGCTTGCGCGCGATATGCCGCGCGGTCACCGGATGCCGTGCCAGATCACGCAATGCAGCGTGAATGTCGTCGATCAATGCCGGACGGTCGCCGCCGTAGCGCACGCCCAGAACCGTTTCCGCCCCCGGCTCCGCCAGCGGGCGGCGAAACACGGTGCCCTCTTCGGGGGTAAAGGCCAGCCCGGTCAGCAATTCGGCCAATTCGCGCACATCAACCTGCGTATAAGGTCCATCCACCCCCAGCGTGTGCAGTTCCAGCAGTTCCCGCGCAAGGTTCTCGTTCAGGCCTTTCTTGCCTGGAAACCGCTGCGCCTGGGGTGAATTCGGCCCCGCGGCGGCGTGTTGATCAAGATAGTGCAGCATCAGCGGATGGGTGGCGGCGGCGATCAGCAGATCCTCGAACCGTCCGGCCAGATGTGGCCGGATCGCCGATTCGACAAAGGGAGAGGTCGCCAGGCGCATCGGCCCGGCCTTGCCCATGACCGTGAAATGATCCGCCCAGAAACTCTCCAGCCGCTCGCGAAACGGCACCGTCGCGTTCACGCGCCGGGCCGTGTGCAGCGCAAGCCAGCGGCGCTGATCGCGGCGCGCCTCCATGTTGAGCGCACGGATTCCCTCCAGCGCCTCTTCAGCCTCTGCCGTGCCTTTTTGATGATTGCGGATGCGACCCAGCGCGTAACTCTCTGCCACGCGGGTCGAGAAATCCTCGAACCGCTGGATCGGGATGGCGCGGCCAACGCTGTCCGGTTCCAACAGCCCGTCCAGCAACTCCCGGACGCTCTGCGGCGCGGCAATCCGGGGGGACCGGCCACAGCCGAACCGGATATCAGCAAGAAGAGGGTCGAACATGGGGGCGGCCTTTGTGTCGTCGCCCCCTGAATATAGAACAAGCGGGACGATCTTTCACCGCCCCGCCTGCCCGTCTCGGCTGAAATGCGCTGTCAATCCTGAGGAATAACGCGCAGCGACAGTTCCATCAGCTGGTCCGAGCCCGGCTCTGACGGCGCGCTCATCATCAGGTCTTCGGCCCGTTGGTTCATCGGGAACATGATGACTTCGCGGATGTTGGCGGTCTCGGCCAGCAGCATCACGATCCGGTCAATGCCCGCGGCACAGCCGCCGTGCGGCGGCGCGCCGAAGTGGAAGGCGTTGTAAAGCGCGCCAAAGCGGTTCTTGACCTCATCTTCGCCGTACCCGGCAATCTCGAATGCCTTCAGCATCACGTCCGGCTTGTGGTTCCGGATTGCACCCGACACCAGTTCATAGCCGTTGCAGGCAAGGTCATACTGGAAGCCCTTGACCTGCAGCGGATCGCCCTGCAGCGCTTCCATCCCGCCCTGCGGCATCGAGAAGGGGTTGTGCTCAAAGTCGATCGCCCCGGTTTCCTCATCCTTTTCGTAGATCGGGAAATCCACGATCCAGGCAAAGGCAAAGCGGTTCTCGTCGATCAGCTTCAGCTCATGGCCCAGCGTATCGCGCGCCTTGCCCGCCACGCGCTGGAAGGACGCAGGCTTGCCGCCAAGGAAAAACGCGGCATCGCCGACACCAAGGCTCAGTTGCTTGCGGATCGCCTCGGTCCGTTCCGGGCCGATGTTCTTGGCCAAGGGACCGGCGGCCTCCCTAAATTTCTGGCCAAAATATTGATCAACCTTCTCGAGCGCGTTCTGACGGTCGATTCCATCGCCGGACTTGGTAAGCTCGTAGATTTCGTCCAACCTATGGTGGAGTTCTTCAGCGCTATTGAGTTTGAAACCGGCAAGCTCGTCAGCGTCAAATTCTTTATTCTCCACAACTTGCTTTAGGCGTTCATGTCGTATGCTGTGGTAATTTGGGTTTTGAACTTCGCGCCAGAAGATATATCCCATCCCCGGCAGACCCTCTTTCTGGGCCCATGCGTTCATGCGGTCACAGAACTTGCGGCTGCCGCCACCGGGTGCCGGGATCGCGCGGATCTCGGTGCCGTCCTGTTCCAAGAGCTTGGCAAAGATCGCGAAACCGGAGCCTGCAAAGTGCTCGGACACCACCTGCATCTCGATCGGGTTGCGCAGGTCGGGCTTGTCGGTGCCGTATTTCAGCGCCGCCTCGGCATAGGGGATCTGCGGCCAGGTCTCGGGGGCGTCGACCGATTTGCCGCCGCCGAACTCTTCGAACACGCCGGCAATCACCGGGCTGACCGTGTCGAACACGTCCTGCTGGGTGACAAAGCTCATTTCCATGTCGAGCTGGTAGAAATCGGTGGGCGAGCGGTCGGCGCGCGGGTCCTCATCGCGGAAACAGGGCGCGATCTGGAAATACTTGTCAAACCCGCTGACCATGATCAGCTGCTTGAACTGCTGCGGCGCTTGCGGCAGCGCATAGAACTTGCCCGGATGCAGGCGCGACGGCACAAGGAAATCGCGCGCGCCCTCGGGTGAGGAGGCGGTGATGATCGGTGTCTGGTACTCGCGAAAGTCCTTGGCCCACATGCGTTTCCGGATCGAGGCCACAACGTCTGACCGCAATGTCATCGAGGTCTGCATCGCCTCGCGGCGCAGATCCAGATAGCGGTATTTCAGGCGGGTTTCCTCGGGGTATTCCTGATCGCCGAAGACGATCAGCGGCAGTTCTTCCGCCGCGCCCAGCACTTCGAGATCACGAACGTAAACCTCGATCTCGCCGGTCGGCAGTTTGGGGTTCACAAGGCTTTCGTCGCGCGCCAGCACATTACCGTCAATGCGGATACACCATTCCGAGCGGACCTTTTCCAGCGCGTTGAATACCGGGCTGTCGCCGTCTGCGATCACCTGCGTGATGCCGTAATGATCGCGCAGATCGATGAACAGCACGCCGCCGTGGTCGCGGATGCGGTGCACCCAGCCAGACAGGCGGACGGTCTCGCCCACGTTGGATTTGGTCAGATCGGCGCAGGTATGGCTGCGAAAGGCATGCATGTTCAGGTCTCCGACGGAAAGTCTCGCCGGGTTGACCAAGGTGACGCGCCAAAGTCAAGCAGCCCTTGCCCGGAACTTGCCATACGTTGCGGCGAACACGGGGAATTTGACATGGGACCGGCCGGAATTTCCGTTGCGGCGCAGGCAGCCTGGATGCGCCGCAACGTGTTGCCGGAAACTGCCCCGCTGGGGCCCCGGCCGAAAGGACCCAAGGGTGCGCCGGTTACATTTCCATGATCGGGGCGATTTCGATCGACCCGCTGCCATCCGCCACCATGGGGCACCCCTTGCCCATTTCGGCCGCCGCTTCCAGCGAAGCGGCCTCGACCACCGTATAGCCGGAAATCGGGTTGGCTCCGCCGCCGTCGGTCAGCCCGTCCTTGGTCAGGGTCGAGGACAGGCCCACCGGGTTGCCCGGTTCGACAACGGCGCTGCCCATCTGCTCGAACCAGGCCATCCAGGCGGCCATGGCCTTCTTTCCCTCTTCTTCCGACTCGGGCGCGCCACCGCCGTGATAGGCAAACATGAATTTGGGCATAGGTTTCACTCCTGCTGGGTTTTGAATTCTTGTCTGGATTGAACAAAGGCCTCCAGCCGCCGCAGACTCGCGGTCCACCCGGAAGCATGAGAGCGCCCGAAATCATCGTCGCCAAGGCCGGTGTGGTGGATCGTGAACAGGCTGCCGCCATCCTCGGGCGTGACCGAAAATGTCACCGAACTGACACCACTTTCCCGGCCATTCGCGTTGTCCCATTTCCATGTAAAGCTGACCGACCGGGGCGGAGTGACCTCTGTCACCGTGCCCCCGTGGTGAAACGGGTTGCCGTCCTCGCTGCGCATTCTTGCGTGCCAAGGCCCCTCACGGGTGAAGTCGAGCGCCACATCCTCCAGAGTCCAGCCGTCATGGCCCCACCAAAGAACAAGGTTTTCGGGCCGGGTCACAAACTCGAAAACAAGCTCGGGCGGCGCATCGAAATGCCGTGTCAGCGTCACTTCGGTCATTTGTTCTTGATCTCCTGCTTCAGCGCGCGTTCCAACCGGTCCAGCCCGGCCTCCCAGAAACGACGCGCCTCGTCGGCCCATCCGACAACGGCCATCAGCCCGTCAGGTTCGATGGAATACATCCGCTGCTGCGCCTTGGCCCGACGCCGGACCAGCCCGGCCTGCCGCAGGACCCCCAGATGCTGCGAGACGGCGGGGGCCGAAATTTCAAAGCCCTTGCCCAGATCCCCGGCGGACAACTCACCTTCGTCCAGCAGCCGTTCAACGATGGCAAAGCGGACGGGATCTGCCAGCGCGGCGAATCTGTCGGACAGGGCGGGCATTGGGGGCTCCTTGTGGTTTTGCCCTCATACTTTTCCAATCCCTTAATTAAGTAAAGTCTAAAATTATGTCTGACACGGGTTGCTGAGGCTGCGCATCCGATCCGGCCTTGAACCCGGGCTGCCGTTCCGTATAACCCGCTCAATTTGCGCGATGCCGCCTTGCCGTTCCTGAACTCCGAATCCCGAGGTCACCCATGCCGAAAAGAACCGATATCCAGTCGATCATGATCATTGGCGCGGGGCCCATCGTCATCGGGCAGGCCTGCGAGTTCGATTACTCCGGCGCCCAGGCCTGCAAGGCGCTGCGCGAAGAGGGATACCGGGTCATTCTGGTCAACTCGAACCCGGCCACCATCATGACCGATCCGGGGCTGGCCGATGCCACCTATATCGAGCCGATCACCCCCGAGGTCGTCGCCCGCATCATCGAAAAAGAGCGCCCCGACGCGTTGCTTCCCACGATGGGCGGTCAGACCGGGTTGAACACCTCGCTGGCGCTCGAGGAAATGGGCGTGCTGGAGAAGTTCGGCGTCGAAATGATCGGCGCCAAGCGCGAGGCCATCGAGATGGCCGAGGACCGCAAGCTGTTCCGCGAGGCGATGGATCGGATCGGGCTGGAAAACCCCAAGGCGACGATCGTTACCGCGCCCAAGAACGCCAAGGGCAAGTTCGACCTTGATGCGGGTGTCGCCACGGCGCTGGAAACGCTGGAATATGTCGGCCTGCCCGCGATCATTCGCCCGGCCTATACCCTGGGCGGCACCGGCGGCGGCGTGGCTTACAACCGCGAAGACTACATCCATTTCTGCCGTTCGGGCATGGATGCCTCGCCGGTGGGCCAGATCCTCGTCGATGAATCGCTGCTCGGCTGGAAGGAGTTCGAGATGGAGGTCGTCCGCGACAAGGCGGACAACGCGATCATCGTCTGCGCCATCGAAAACGTCGACCCGATGGGTGTGCATACTGGCGACTCTATCACTGTCGCCCCGGCGCTGACCCTGACCGACAAGGAATACCAGATCATGCGCAACGGCTCGATTGCCGTGCTGCGCGAGATCGGGGTGGAGACCGGCGGATCGAACGTGCAATGGGCGGTGAACCCCGAAAACGGCCGCATGGTCGTGATCGAGATGAACCCCCGCGTCTCCCGCTCCTCGGCGCTGGCGTCCAAGGCCACCGGCTTTCCCATCGCCAAGATCGCGGCAAAGCTCGCCGTCGGCTATACACTGGACGAGCTGGACAACGACATCACCAAGGTCACGCCCGCATCCTTCGAGCCGACCATCGACTATGTCGTGACCAAGATCCCCAAGTTCGCCTTTGAAAAGTTCCCCGGTTCCGAACCCTACCTCACCACCGCGATGAAATCCGTGGGCGAGGCCATGGCCGTCGGCCGCACCATCCACGAATCCCTGCAAAAGGCGCTCGCCTCGATGGAATCCGGCCTGACCGGCTTTGATGAGGTCGAGATCCCCGGTGTGGAAACACCCGCCCCGGGCCAGGCCCGGGACGCGGGAATTTCGGCCCAGACCCGTGCCGCCGTCATCAAGGCCATTGGCCAGCAGACACCGGACCGCATGCGCACCATCGCGCAGGCCATGCGCCACGGGTTGTCTGACGATGAAATCCACGGCGTAACCATGTTCGACCCATGGTTTCTTGCCCGTATCCGCGAGATCGTGGAGGCCGAGGCCGAAATTCGCGAAACCGGCCTGCCGCAGGACGCCGACGGCATGCGCGCGCTCAAGATGATGGGCTTTACCGACGCACGCCTGTCCAGGCTGACCGGCTTTGCCGAAAGAGACGTCCGCTCCCGCCGTCACGCGCTGGGAGTCACCGCCGTCTTCAAGCGCATCGATACCTGCGCCGCCGAATTCGAGGCGCAGACCCCCTACATGTACTCTACCTACGAAGAGCCCATGATGGGCGAGGTGGAATGTGAGGCCCGGCCCAGCGACCGCAAGAAGGTCGTCATCCTCGGCGGCGGCCCCAACCGCATCGGGCAGGGGATCGAATTCGACTATTGCTGCTGCCACGCCTGCTTTGCCCTGACCGACGCGGGCTATGAGACCATCATGGTCAACTGCAACCCCGAGACCGTCAGCACCGACTACGATACCTCGGACCGGCTGTATTTTGAGCCGCTGACCTTTGAGCATGTCATGGAGATCCTGCGAGTCGAGCAGGAAAACGGCACCCTGCACGGTGTTATCGTGCAGTTCGGCGGCCAGACCCCGCTGAAGCTGGCCGATGCGCTGCACGCCGAAGGCATCCCGATCCTCGGCACCACCCCCGATGCCATCGATCTGGCCGAAGACCGCGAACGCTTTCAGGCGCTGGTCAACCAGCTGGGCCTGAAGCAGCCGAAGAACGGCATCGCCTCGACCGACGCGCAGGCGCTGGAAATCGCCGAGGAGATCGGCTTTCCGCTGGTCATCCGCCCGTCTTACGTGCTGGGCGGCCGGGCGATGGAAATCGTGCGCGACATGGATCACCTGCGCCGCTACATCTCCGAGGCGGTGGTGGTTTCGGGCGACAGCCCGGTGTTGCTGGACAGCTATCTGTCGGGCGCGGTCGAGCTGGACGTGGATGCGCTCTGCGATGGCACCGACGTGCATGTCGCGGGCATCATGCAGCACATCGAAGAGGCGGGCGTCCATTCGGGGGATTCCGCCTGTTCGCTGCCGCCCTATTCGCTGGGCGCCGAGGTCCTGGACGAGATCGAACGCCAGACCCATGCGCTCGCCAGGGCGCTGAACGTGGTCGGCTTGATGAACGTACAGTTTGCCATCAAGGCCAATGCCGAAGGTGAAAGCGAGATCTACCTGATCGAGGTGAACCCCCGCGCCAGCCGCACGGTCCCCTTTGTCGCCAAGGCAACGGATTCGGCCATCGCCTCCATCGCAGCGCGCATCATGGCCGGTGAGCCGCTGTCGAACTTCCCGAAACGCGCCCCGCATGCCGTCAGCATTGACTATGACACCGATGTGCCGATGGCCGACCCGATGACGCTGGCCGATCCCAACATGCCGTGGTTCAGCGTGAAAGAGGCGGTATTGCCGTTTGCCCGCTTCCCGGGCGTGGACACCATCCTTGGCCCGGAAATGCGCTCGACCGGGGAGGTCATGGGCTGGGACAAGTCCTTTGCGCGCGCCTTCCTCAAGGCGCAACTGGGCGCGGGCACGCATTTCCCGACCGAAGGCACGGTGTTCTTCTCGATCAAGGATGACGACAAGACGCAGCAGTTGGTCGAAACCGCGCGGATCCTCGTGGACCTCGGCTTTACCATCGTTGCGACGGCGGGCACGGCCTCTTTTCTTGCGGCGCATGACATCGCCTGCAAGCTGGTGAAAAAAGTCTACGAGGGCCGCCCGAACGTGGTCGACCTGATGAAGGACGGCGGCATCCAGCTGGTGATGAACACCACAGAAGGCGCTGCGGCGGTCGAGGACTCCCGCGAAATCCGCTCCGTCGCTCTGTACGACAAGATCCCCTACTACACGACTGGCGCCGGGGCCCATGCCGCCGCGCTGGCCATGAAGGCCCGGGAAGAGGGTGAGTTGGTGGTGAAATCTTTGCAGGGGTGAGATGGACGCAGCAGAACCCAAACAAGGTTCCTGCCTGAGCAATTTTTCCAGAAAGCACCGCAATACGATCCGATTTCGAACGCGGGTCCTGATTATCTGATTGGCTCGGTCGCTGTGGGAGTGCCTCGCCTCACAAAGGCCGTTTCTATCCGTGGTCAAGAACGCATTGGCGACAATGATTTTCCGTCCAATGATCAAACAACACGAAACTCGATCTCGTCTTTCGACGGCAGGTCCGCAAGATTCGCAAGACAGGTGGATTGCACCTTGCGGCGACCCATAGATCATGGATGAGTCGAACGCTCGCTCTACCGGTTGCGCAACCTGGTCGAACGGTTCTTCAACAAGTTGAAGAAGGCCCGTCGCGTCGTTACCCGCCATGACAAGACTGCAGAGAGTTTCCTCGGCCTTATTGACACAACGTCAATCAGGCTTTGGATCCGCAATTTTTCAAAATACCTTGGTATCCTGCCTCTGTGAGCGTTTATCGAGTTCTTCGAAGGCAGCTTTTTCGATCTCTTTGAGATCGGCGAAGAGTTTGTGCAGTCGCTCGGCATCGAAGCCGGATAGGATCCGCGCTTCACACTCGCGATCGGCCTTGAGGGCACGTCTACAGAGCTTTCGCCCCTCCTCGGAAACGCGCAGTGCATATGATCGGCGGTCGTCCGGGTGGCGGTCACGCGTGATGAGTTTTCGTTGTTCGAGCTCGTCGACAATCGCGACGGCATTTCCTCTGTCGATCTTCAAAGCTGCGGCCAGTTCGGCTTGCCGGAGGCCCTCGTTCTCGACGATCACGGTAAGCGCCGAATAGGTGACCATCCTGAGGTCGAACTGACGGAGCGTCACAGCGAGATTCGCGTGAATTGCGTTGAATGTCCGCTTGAGGTTGTAGCCCAGAAACATGTCCAGAGCTGTCGCTTCGGCGGCGATTGCATCCTCGGTTCCCGCTGGGGCTTCGGTTTCGACGGTCATTAAAGATCATTCCTTGTCAGATACTTGCCGGAGGCCACGCCAGCCTGAGCGAACACCGTACTAGATTACGCTTTACAGAACAATAGGTATACAATACAACAGTTAGTCAGAACGCACATCGCTTTGGGAGGAGCACTTGGATTCACCGATGAAAATCACGTTGCTCGGGACGGGCACGCCGCAACCGGACAACAACAAGTTCGGTACGAGCACCCTGATCGAGGCTGGCGGGCTTCGCGTTCTGCTGGATTGCGGTCGCGGGGCCGTGGTGCGCTTGTCGCAGCTCGGAATACCTGTCGGCAGCGTGGACGCGGTTCTGTTCTCGCATTTCCATTCCGACCACTACGCCGCGCTGCCCGATGTCGTCATGACTGGCGCCATTCCCGCCCCTTGGGGCGCACGCAAGAGGCCGCTGCGGGTAATCGGACCGGAGGGCGTGCAGGAGGTCGTCGATGGCCTCTGGGCCTTCATGAGCGCGGATCGAAACATCCGCGTTGCCGACAACGAGATCGATCCCGAAATGCACCGCGTCGAAATTGGGATCATCTCCGAAGGCGTCGTGCTTGAACAGAACGGCCTGAAGATCATCGCGTTCGAAGTCGATCATGGCGACTTCGTCAAGCCCGCGTTCGGATACCGGGTCGAATATGCTGGCCATGTCTTCGTTCACAGCCACGACACTCGCTTTTGCGACAATCTCATCAAGCATGCCGAAGGCGCGGATGTGCTTGTCCACGAAGTCGCCATGGCGCGACCCGAGACGATGGAGAAACATCCGCATACCCGCACCGTGCTGGAGCACCATATCACTCCTCGCGAGGTCGGTCAGGTATTCGCAAGGGTCAATCCCAAACTCGCCATACTGACCCATCTCGTCCTCAAGGGGCCGGACGCGCCCAGCATCGAGGAGATGCTCGAGGAGGTGGGCCAGGAATACGATCGTCCCGTGTCGGTGGCACGGGATCTCACGGTCATTCGCTTTGGGGCATCCATTGCGATCTATTCAGGGGAGACGGCGCGGGGCTGACCCGCTCGTCCAACCCCTGTCACTGCCGGAAAAGTCCGGCCCAAGGGAGGAATCCAGATGAAGACGACAACAAAATTCGCGGCCGCCGTGGTTGCTTCGCTCTCGGTCGGTGCGGCCAACGCACAGACGATGACGGCCGAGGGATCGAACCCCGGCAGTTCGAACCTGACCGCGATCATGACCCTCGCAGAGCTTGCCGGGGCCAAGGGCATCGCAGATTTCCAGGTACAGGACGGTCAGACCCTGACCAACTCGCTGGTCAATGTCGCCAAGGGCAGCACGGACGTCGCCCCCGTTCCGCTGATCGCGCCCTTCCTGCTGTCGCGTGGCGCCGGGCCCTATGCCTCGATTGGTGCTGAAACGGGCTCCGAGCTGATCGGCAACGTCTCGGTGCTCTTTACGCTCAGCTTCGGCGCAATGAGCCTCTACTCCTACGACAGCTCAAACGTGTCCGGATGGGATACGCTGGAGGACAAGCGGATCATCAACGGACCGCCGTCGGGCGGCGCGCTCGCCAACGCCCGCGCCATGATCCAGATCATCGCCGGTCTGGAGGATGGCGTCGGGTACGAAGGCGTTCAGTCGAACTGGGGGCAGATGTCGCAGTTCATCGCGGACGGGTCCGGCGATGGCGTCGTGCTGCCCATCTACTTCCCCGACGAGCGCATCACCCAAGGCGCGTCGGCCGGCGCCATGACGATGTATTCCGTGCCGAAGTCGGCCTACGAAAGCGAGGCATTTCAGAAGTATCTCGCCAGCCCCGGCACCGTCGGTTTCGAGATCCCGATTGCGGACTTGCCCAGGCAGGAAGGCGTAAAGATCAGTTCCGAGGATGACACCTGGCGCAGCCCGCTGACCGCCGGTGCCGTCGTGGTGAACACGGAGATGGATTTCGACACCGCAAAGGCCCTGACCGCCCTGGTGCTGGAAAACCTCGATGTCTTCACGGACAAGGCACCTTACATGAGACTCGTCCAGCTTGGAAAGATTGCGGCGGAAGACACCGGCATGTGCGGCCCGAACCCGATCAAGTACCATCCCGGCGCCGTCGCTGCCTGGGAAGAGGCCGGTTACACCGTGCCGGAATGCGCCAAGCCCTGATCGTCGACTGATCTCCGACCTACAACCGGCGACCGGAACGGTCGCTGGTTTCCAACGAGGTATCCCATGTCTGACTCCGGGTCCCCTGCGCCCCTTGCCGCATCCTTTTCCGTGCGTTTCGGCTACTGGCTGGCATTCGCTTTCGTTGTCGTCGGACTGTTCAATGCCATGCCCGGCATTCCCGGCCTTGATCCGCTGATCGCCCAGATCACGGGACAGAACACTTTGCGCATCCGGCGTTTCCCCTACGAATACTTCTACCCGCTGGCCTTCTTCGTGATGATGCTCATCGTCGCGGTGCGCCAGGTGAACGCACGCAAGGCCATCGGAAAGCGCAAACCGCTCGCCTTGGCGCTCGATCTCGCGCTGGTGGTCATGGCGGCGTCAATCTCGCTCGCCTATCTCAACGAAATCCAGTCGGTCTGCCTTTTCGACCAGCTCTCTGGCGATCGCGCGCGCCTGATCGAAGAAGCGTTGAAGATCGAAAAGGAAAACGCCTTGATGTTCGGCATGCCCGAACCGACCACGGTCGACGATCCTCAGTGCCTGAACACGCTGGGCGGCTGGCTCGTCGCGATTGTCGGCATCGCCGTGGCGGTTTTCCTTGCCTATGCCGTCAAGGTCTGGGGGCTGCCGCTGGTCATCGTGGCGATCGTCGTTGTGGCCTGGGCGTTTACGACGATCGCCGTTTGGTATTTCTTCGGCGCCGAGGGGATCAACAAGTATTTGGTCACGAAACTTGGCGGCGAACCCCGAACGTTGGCGGACGGATATTCCCGCGTGCATGACATCCTGACCAGCAATGCCTCCGGGCTGCTGGGCCGGTTCATGAGCATCGTTCTGAACGAAATCTTTCCCTATCTCATTCTCGGCTCGCTTTTCGGCGTCTCAGCTGGCGGTCAGTCCCTGATCACGCTGGCCTTCCGCTGGACACGTTCGCTGCGCGGCGGTCCGGCTCATGCCGCGGTCGTGTCGTCCGCCATGTTCGGCACGATCTCGGGCGGTCCGGTGGTCAACGTCCTGTCGACCGGAGTGCTCACGATCCCGATGATGTTGAAGCGTGGCTTTTCGCGAACCTTCGCAGGCGGCGTGGAGGCCGCGGCCTCCTCTGGCGGAACCGTGATGCCGCCCGTGATGGGGGTGGCGGCCTTCATCCTCGCGTCGATGACGGCGGTGCCTTACAGCGACGTGATCGTCGCCGCGCTGATCCCGGCCATTGCCTACTTCTTCTGCCTGTTCCTGTCGGTGGTCTTCCAGGCCCGGCGCCAGAACATCCAGGCCGTCGGCAAGTTCACACCGGAAATGCATCTGAGCCGTCAGGACATCCTGAACCTCGTCATGATCTTCGGTCCGATCATCCTCATCACCACTCTGCTGCTGACCTCCAAGGACTCCGTGGGATGCGGCCTGTTCGGCACAATGCTGGGTATCGAGCGCAGCATAACCGCGACTGGCTGTGTGGCGCGCGATCTGCCCTGGGCGCTTCAGTTGCTCCAGAACACGGCCGGCGACGTCGGCGGCGCCGGTTGGTGGGCGGTTCTGCTGCTCATGGCGCTGCTGTTCCTCGATCCCGCAATGCGCGCCAAGCCGCGCAAGCTGATCGACGCGCTGTCCGGTGCCGGTGGCCTGATCGCGACGCTTTACCTGATGTTCCTCGTGGTCACGATCATCGACTTCAGCCTCAAGGTGACCGGCATGCCGTTCTACATCTCGCTCGATGTGTTGGGCTGGCTGAACACTCTGAACCTTGGTGAGGGCGGCGCGGGCATCTTCCAGTTCCTGGCACTTGCCGTGACCATGCTGCTTGCGATCCTGCTTGGCATGGGGATGCCGGCGGCGCCGGCTTTCATCAACGTGTCCCTCCTGATGGGGCCGGTCCTCGCGGGTCTCGGACTGTCGATCTTCACCGCGAACATGTTCATCTTCTACTTTGCAGCGGCCTCGGCCATCACGCCGCCGGTTGCGCTGGCGGCCTATGCGGCGGCTTCGATCACCAAGGCGGATCCGATCATGACCGGCTTCTCGGCTGTCAGATCGGGCATCGTGATGTTCGTGATCCCGTTCATCTTTGCGGCCTACCCCGAACTTCTGCTGATCCCGCAGGCGGTTCTCGATCCCCAGGCAACCGGAAATGCCTATCTGCCCGGCTACGATGGTGTCGTGAACTGGTCGCACCTGGCGATCCTGTGTCTGCGTCTGCTCATTGCGCTCTACCTGATCGCAAGCGCGCTCGCAGCCTTTGATTTCGCCCGTCTCAGGTTCTGGCAGGTCGTGCTCCGTCTCCTGCTCGCGGTCGGGATCATTCTGCACGATCCGCTGATCCACAGCGCAGCGACGGCCATCAGCGTGGCCTGGCTGATTGCCCACTACATCCTGGCGAAGCGCGCCGAGGCCACCGCGTCCAAGATCGCGACAGGGCAATAACGCCGCCGAACCGGGGCGCTCGCCACACCGTGTAACGCGGCGGGCGCCCTGCCTCCATTCCAAAGGCCCCGAACAGGGGCGCAAGCAGATGAGTTCCAAGATGACCGACAAGACCTACACCGAGGCGACATATCGAGGAAAAATCTCGGAACTGTGCCTGATCCGAGAGGACAAGCGCAATGCGATGTCCGATGGACTGCTTGCCGAAATCGAAGCCTTCTACAACACGCTGCCCAAGGAAACCCGGGTGGTCATCCTGCACGGGCGCGGCGGGCACTACTGCTCCGGCCTCGACCTGTCAGAGCACGTCTCGCGCTCGGCCGAAGACGGCGTCTACCACTCCCGCAACTGGCATCGCGTTCTGGACATGATCCAGTTTGGCGGCGTGATCACCGTCAGCGCCATGACCGGCGCGGTCATCGGCGGCGGGCTGGAACTTGCCACGGCGACGCATGTGCGCATTGCAGAGCCTTCGGTGATGTTCCAGCTGCCCGAGGGGCGGCGCGGGATTTTCGTCGGTGGCGGGGCGACGGTGCGCGTCGGGCGCATTATCGGGGCCGACCGGATGTGCGAAATGATGCTGACCGGGCGCAAGTACGATGCCGACGAGGGCAAGGCGCTGGGGCTCGCGCATTACGCGGTGGGTGACGGTGAAGCCCTGCCGCTTGCCCGCAAGCTGGCCGACAAGATTGCGGGCAACGCCCCCATGTCCAACTACTTCATGGTGCATGCCACCGCCCGGATCGCGGACATGTCGCGCACCGATGGCTTGTTCGCTGAAAGCCTCGCCGCTTCGCTCGTCCAGACGACACCGGATGCCAAGGAAGGGCTCAACGCCTTCCTTGAAAAACGCGCCCCGGTCTTCCGCTGAGCAAGACATGGCCCCAAGGGAGAATGACCGCATGACCAAGACTGGTACAGCCACGGATCACGCAGGCTGCGCTGGAAGACTCCTCGATGGAGGCGCAAGGCGCGCTGCCGCTGATGAATTCGAGCTGGGGGCTGACCGAAACCGCGCCCGCCTGCCTGATCGTGCACGAGCCGATTGGCCGGTCCGGGGTCAGCGGCGTGCCGGTGCCCGGTCTGACAGTCAAGCTGATCCCCAACGACGAGATGCGATGCGAGATCCGCGTGAAGGAGCCGAACGTGATGCAGGGCTGTCTCGGCGACCCGGCGAAGACGGCAGAGGCCTTCGACGACGAGGGATTCTTCATCACCGGCGACGCGGTGCGGTTCGTGGATGAGGCCGACCCCTCGCGCGGTCTGCTCTTTGACGGCAGGGTGTCCGAAGACTTCAAGCTCAACACCGGCACATGGGTTCAGGCAGGCGGCCTGCGGATGAACGCGGGTGTTTCCGGTTCTGCCAAGCGGATCGCACGGGCCATCGTTCTGGCGGAACCGCCGTCGCTGGAGGCGAGCGAGATCACCGACAAGGGCTCGCTTAATCCACGCAAGATCATCACGCGGCGCTCGGCCCTGCTCGAGCGTCTATACGACAACGAAGACCCGGCGCTGATCCGGGTATAGGGGGCGACATGGTAGATTTCTCAAAGGTCCGTGCGATCGACATCCACACACATGCAGAGGAACCCTGCGGCTGCCACGCGGATGATGGGTACGACGACCTGCAATCCACGATGGCCAAATACTTCGGTGCGCCATGGTCGCATCCGCCGACGATCCCGGAAACCGCCGCGCATTACCGCGAACAGAATATCGCCGCGGTGATCTTCCCGGTCGATGCCGAGCGCGAAACCGGCTATCGGCGCTACGACAATTACGAGGTGGCAGACCTCTGCGCGCAGAACGACGACATCCTGATCCCTTTCTGCTCGATCGACCCCGCCAAGGGGAAGAAGGGCGCCCGCGAAGCGCGCGATCTGGTCGAGAACCACGGCATTCAAGGGTTCAAGCTGCACCCGACAATGATGGGGTTCTATCCCAACGACCGCGCGGCCTACACGCTCTACGAGGCGATGGCCGAGACCGGAAAGCCGGTCCTGTTCCACACCGGGCAGACCGGCGTCGGCAGTGGCATGCCGGGCGGCAACGGCATGCGGCTGAAATATTCCAATCCGATGTACATGGACGATGTCGCCGTCGATTTCCCGGACATGCCGATTATCCTCGCCCATCCCTCCTTCCCCTGGCAGGAGGAGGCACTGGCCGTGGCCCAGCACAAGCCCAATGTCTATATCGACCTCTCGGGCTGGTCGCCGAAGTACTTCCCGCCGATCCTTGTGCGATACGCGAACACCATGCTGAAAAATAAGATGCTGTTCGGGTCCGACTGGCCGATGATCTCGCCCGAGAAATGGCTCGGCGCCTTCGAGAAAGCGGAATTCCGCGACGATGTGCGCCCGCTGATCCTGAAGGAGAACGCCATGAAACTGCTGGGGGTCACGTCATGAAGCCACCGGTTCCGACCCTGCGTCCGGTCTGTACGCTCACCGTCGAACTCGGCCAGATCCGCGAGATGGGCGGCGGACGCGGCGGCAAACGCCGGATCATCCCGATTACCGGGGGAACGGTGTCGGGTGGGATCTGTGGCAAGTTGCTCAACCTCGGGGCCGACTGGCAGCTGATCTACGACGACGGCACCGCCTTTCTCGACACGCGCTATGCGTTCGAAACCGACGACGGCGCGCTGATCGAGGTCGTGAATCTCGGGTTCCGCCATGGCCCGGCGGAAGTGCTGGCGCGTCTGGCGGCGGGTGAGAGCGTGGACCCGACCGAATACACCATGCGCACCTCGGCACGTCTGGAAACCGGGGACGCGGCCTATGATTGGGTGAACCGGACCGTGTTCGTCAGTTCCGGCAGCCGAAGCGCGAACGGCGTCATCATCGACCTCTACGCAGTCGACTAACTTCAAAAAGGAGTTGCCGAGGATGGCAAGCCGGGCCCGAACCGCCCTCAATCGCCTGTCGCCGCGCCGCCGCTGGCACAAGGACGTCACGCGCGAGACGCTGCGCAAGGACGCCTTCGCAGGGCTGACCGGCGCAGCCATCGTGCTGCCGCAGGGCGTGGCCTTCGCGCTGATCGCGGGGTTGCCGCCGGAATACGGGCTGTTTTCGGCCATCGTCGTCGCGGTGATCGCGGCGCTCTGGGGCTCCTCCCGCGTCATGGTGTCGGGTCCGACCACGGCGATATCGGCCCTGGTCTTCGTGACGCTCTCCGGTTTCGCAACCGCCGGGACGCCCACCTTCCTCATGCTGGCGATCACCCTCACCCTCATGGTCGGGATCATCCAGCTTTTCGCGGGTCTGGCCGGGCTGGGCGCGCTGATCGCCTTCGTCTCGCATTCCGTGATCGTGGGCTTCACCGCCGCCGCCGCGCTGCTAATCGCAGTGTCGCAGCTTCCCGGCATCATCGGTGTCGAGGTCGAACGCGGTGGCGAGGTGGTAGAACGGATCTCGCGCCTGATCCCGGAGCTGGGCGGCATTCACTGGAGCGCGCTGGTCGTGGGCGCCGTCACGCTGGCAGGCGTCGTCGTGATGCAACGGATCGACCGGCGCATCCCGGCCTTCATCCTCGCGCTGATCCTCGGCAGCCTCGTTGCGCTACTGCCCGTCTGGCCCGAGGGGCAGATCGCGTTCTTTGACCCGCTTTCGTCTGTGGTGCCCGCACTGACCGCCCCGACTTTCGATCTCGATCTCTGGGGCCAGCTCCTGCCGGGGGCCGCCGCCATCGCCTTTGTCGGGCTGCTGGAGGCGATCTCGATCGGCAAGACATTCGCGGCGCGCCGGGGCGAAAAATACGACAGCAACCAAGAGCTTATCGGCCAGGGCCTGTCCAACGTCTTCGGCAGTTTCACCCAATGCTATGCCGGATCCGGCTCTTTCACCCGGTCGGGCGTGAACATGGAAAGCGGCGCGCAGACTCCGCTCGCCGCCGTCTTTGCCTCTGCCTTTCTGCTGGCGGCGCTTCTGGTTGTCGGGCCGCTGGTGCGCTTCGTTCCCGTGCCCGCGATGGCAGCGGTCATCCTCTACGTCGCCTGGCGGCTGGTGAACGTATCCGAAATCCGGCACATATTTGAGAGCAGCCGGAGCGAAACGCTGATCCTGCTGTCGACTTTTCTGACCGGCATCTTCTCGGAACTGGATTTCGCCATCATGGTGGGAGTGCTCGTCTCGCTCGTCGTTTTCCTGAGGGACAGCGCACAACCCCTCGTCGCTGTCGGCGCACCGACGGAGAAGAATGGGCGTCGGGTATTCCGCAATGCCGAGGCGCTGGACCTCGTCGAATGCCCGCAAATCCGCCTGATGCGGATCGAGGGGCCCGTGTTCTTTGCCTCGGTCGAGCATATCGAGCGGGAGTTCGACCGGATTGAGGCCCGGGCCGAAACGCGCCAATCGCGTATCCTGAGCCTCAAGGGCGTCAACAAGATCGATCTTTCCGGTGCGGACTTTCTGATCGAACGTGCCAGGATGGCAAAGCGACAGGGGCGCGAACTGTACCTCATCGCCGTGGCGAAACCCACGCTGCTCGCGCTCGACCGGCTTGGCGTGAAACAGTTCATCGGCGAGGACAACATTTTCCCGCACAAGACCGAAGCCATCGCCGAGGCCGTCCGGCGCTCCGAGGACGACATCTGCGCCCGCTGCACCTTGCGCGTCTTCAAGGAATGCGCCGGCAGGCCCGGCCCGACGGACAAGGAGTAAGACATGCCCGAACAACCCGATTTCCTCGTCATCATGACCGACCAGCACCGCTGGGACTGGCTGGGATGCAACGGTCATCCGGTGGTCAGGACGCCGAACATCGACAGGATCGCGGCGCGCGGCACGTCGTTCGACCAGTACTTCGTGGCGTCGCCGGTCTGCATGCCCAACAGAGCGAGCTTCATGACGGGGCGCTTCCCGAGTGTTCACGGGCTTCGCTACAACGGGTGCCATCTGCCGGTCACGGCGAATACCTTCGTGGACGTCCTGCGGGCGGGCGGCTATCGCACCAGCGCCATCGGCAAGTCGCACCTTCAGCCGATGATCGGCCGGCGACTTCCGCCAAAGGATGACAGCGCCCCGATCCCGGAAGCCTGGAGGATCGACGAAAGCCGGTACGGCCATGAGCAGCCGCGTCAGTATCAGGGAGACGAGGCGTATGACATTCCGCTGCCTTACTATGGCTACGACCACGTCGACATGGTGACGGAACACGGGACCTCTGCCGGTGGACACTACCGTCAATGGCTACGCCGGAATTACCCGGAGGTGGCAAAAAATCCAATGCGCGGCCTTCCGCATGACTACACGGTTCCACAGGCACTCCGTCCTGACATGCCGGAAGAGGCCTACACCACGTTCTACATCCGGGATCGCGCGATTGCCTACCTTGCGGCACAAGCCAAATCTGATCAACCGCTCTACACATTCGTGTCGTTCCCCGACCCGCACCATCCGTTCAATCCGCCTGGCAAGTACTGGGACATGTACAGCCCCGACCAGTTCCAACTCGACACCCGGTATGCCGATCACAAAGCGCTGCCCGTTCCGCTCGCAAAGCTCCGCGAGGATTACGAGGCCGGCACTCCGCCTGCGGCGCGGACTTTCCCGTTCATGGCCGATAAACGGCACCTGCGGGAGGCGATGGCGCTCACCGCCGGCATGATCACGATGATTGACGATGCCGTCGGAGAGATTCTGTCCGCGCTGGAGGCCTCCGGCCGGGCCGAGAATACCGTCGTTATCTTCACCTCGGACCACGGCGACTACCTCGGTGACAGCGACCTGCTCCTGAAGGGCCCGTGGATGCGCGACTCGATCAACAAGGTTCCTCTGCTCTGGAATGATCCCGACATCGTCGACCAACCGGCGCGGTGCAACGCGCTTGCCTCGACGGTCGACATTGCACCATCAATTCTCGCGCGTGCGGGGCTTGTCCCCTACAACGGTGTTCAGGGCAGATCCTTCCTCGGCAGCCTCCGCGACGGCGGCGAAGCGTCCCGCTCGGAGGTCATGGTCGAATACAATGACGCCAACGCACGGCAGGGCTATCAGTCTCCTGCCCGCATCCGCTCGCTCATCACCGATGACTGGACGCTGATCGTGCCGGGCGGCGAGGCCTGGGGAGAGCTGTACGATCGCAACGCGGACCCGCAGAATACCGACAACAAGTGGGACGACCCAGCCTACGCCGAAATTCGCGCGCAGTTGATACGCCGCTTGTTGGATCGCGTCATCGCCCAGATGGATGAAAGTCCACGCTCAGTCTATCCGGCATAGAAGCGCCGCGGGGGCCGGTCAGACGAATGCCAGCCGGTCGCGCAAAGTGGGGGCCTGATCTGACCGGTCCGGTTTGATTGTTAGTGCATCAATGGCCTCGGTTGCACCGGGATGCTGGTTTCAGGAGCCGGGGGTCTGTAGCGCAGTGCACTGTAGGGATGTTTTGTGTTGTAGTACTTTCTTCAGCCTTTGATGTTGATTTGTGCCTTCCTCAACCAAAAGAATATCACGCAATTGAGCAGTCCGGTCTTAGATGTTCAATCCCGGCATTTGGTGGATCGGATTTAGGAAGAATCGATCTGGCTCAGAAGTCCCCATTTTTCAGATGTATTCGTGGGGTGTGAGACCGTTGAGGGTCTTCAGCCTGTGTGCGAAATTGTATGCGTACATGAAGTCGGCGAGGTGTGTGCGCAGCTGTTCATGGCTGTCGTAATAGTATCGCCTCACCGTCGCCTCCTTGATCGTGCGGTTCATTCGCTCGACCTGACCATTGGTCCAAGGGTGGTTTGGTAATCCCCCCATTTTTAATGGCGTCCAGCCGTAGAATTCACGCGGCTGTTTTCAATTTCTTAGCGGGTGTCATGCCACCGACGCCCATGTTGGGTCGCTCGTTGTTGTAAGTCCAGAGCCATTCGGTTGCCTGGTCCTGCGCGGAAAGGCTTCCAACCCGCCAGATTTGCTGACCCAGACAAGCCTGTCCTTGCCGCTGTTGTGAGAGAACGAGTCGCAAAAACATTTAACAGTTTGGAATTTGCAAAGTAGCGTCGTCGCCGAAGCGGACGGTATGTCACCGCCAGGCTCTTTGTGATGGTTGGGAATGCGGCGGATGAAAAAGTTCGGCCTCGATGCAACTGACATTCGTATCCTTTGCGCCGTGCAGCAGCACGGCCAATTGAGCAAGGCCCGGCTGGCCGAGATCGCCAATATCTCGGCCACCCCCTGCTGGGCCCGACTGGATCGGCTCAAGGCCGGTGGCTTTATTCGGGGTTACAACGCCGAAATCGCGATCGAACGGATCTGCGATGTCACGCAGGTGATCGTCACCATCTCCTTGACCCACCACCGCAAGGCCGACTTCGACAGGTTCGAGGCCTTCGTCAAAGCCCATGACGAGATCATCGAATGCATCGCCACAGGGGGCGGCATGGATTACGTCATCAAGGTGATGACTACGAACCTGGCGTCGTTCCAGTCTTTGATGCAGACGATGCTCGATGCCGAACTTGGCGTTGATCGGTACATGACCTACATCGCGACACGGAACGTCAAGGCAAGCCGCCCCAACCTGTCCAAATTGGCTGCCAAGACCGTCAGGTGACGTAGCGGGGCCGAACGGTCTGGACAGCGCCCGAAAATCAGCCTGTTTGGTCTGAGACTGCCATTTTTTCAGCCCACATTCGTTTGCCGTCCGGCGCTACATCCAAGTCAGGTTCAATCAACCTCGGCCCATAGGACCGGCAACAAGCAAGGGCGAAAACAATGCACGCAGACGACTTCGGCTTTGGCACTCAGATCCGTAAATCTCCCTTCTTTGACGCCACCGTCCGCTGGGGTGCACAGGGATTTTCGGTTTACAATCATATGTATATCCCGCGTGACTTCGGCAATCCGGAGCAGAATTTCTGGACCCTTGTGAACGACGCAATCCTGTGTGATGTGGCCGTCGAGCGCCAGGTCGAGATCACCGGCCCCGATGCCGCGCGCTTCGTCCAGATGCTCACCCCACGCGATCTGTCAAAGATGGCCGTGGGCCAGTGCAAGTACGTCCTGATCACCAATGCCGAGGGCGGTATCCTCAACGATCCGATCCTGCTGCGTCTGGCCGAGAACCACTTCTGGATCTCCCTGGCGGACAGCGACATCCTACTTTGGGCGCAGGGCGTCGCTGTGCATTCCGGCCTTGATGTCATCATCGAAGAGCCGGACGTGTCGCCGCTGCAGCTTCAGGGTCCGAAGTCGGGCCTGATCATGCAGGCGCTCTTTGGCGACAGCATCCTCGATCTGAAATACTACTGGCACCGCGAACTCGAGCTCGACGGCATTCCCCTGCTCGTCTCGCGCACCGGCTGGTCGAGCGAACTGGGCTACGAGATCTACCTGCGGGACGCAGCACACGGTGATGCGCTTTGGGAGCGGATCATGGTAGCGGGCATGGAATTCGGCCTGAAGCCCGGCCACACCTCCTCGATCCGCCGGATCGAAGGCGGGATGCTGTCCTACCATGCCGATGCGGATATCAGGACCAACCCGTACGAGCTGGGTCTGGACCGTCTGGTGAACCTCGACATCGAAGCCGACTTCATCGGCAAGGCGGCGCTGCGCCGTATTCAGGAGCAGGGCGTCAGCCGCATCCAGATCGGCCTGATCATTGACGGTGCGCCGATGAAAGGTCCAAACACGACCTTCTGGGCGATCAGCAAGGACGGCACTTCCGTAGGTAAGGTCACGTCGGCCGTCCACTCGCCACGGCTCGAGCGGAACATTGCACTGGCGATGGTGTCGGTGGACGTGGCGCATATCGGCATGGAGCTCGAAGTCGTGACACCCTCCGGCCCGATCCGCGCAACCGTGGCCGAGCGTCCTTTCTACGACCCCAAGAAGCAACTCGCCGCTGCCTGAGCGCCGTGGCCCCGGAAGAGACCTGACGGTGCTGTCAGACCAATTCGAACTCGTCTCAGTCAGGGCAGGATGGCTGTCCCTTGCGCCACGCAGAGACCGCGCCACCCGGGGAGTGCGGCGGCGCGGTTGGCCTTGAAAGTGTCCCGGCTCGAGAAGCCGCGTTCCTGGTTGAAATGGTTGTGGACAGAGGCATGGACGGACGCGAATGTCTGCAGGCTTCGCATGCGCCAGAACAGACCTGTTTCGTGGCTGATCTCGACGCCGCGCTCGTGGAGCAGATCCTCGACATTGCGAAGCGAAAGCGGAAACCGGATGTAGAGCATCGCAGCCAGCCGGATAATCTCGGGACTGGTCTTGAAGTACTTGAATGGCAAGCATTTGGTCATGCTTAGACCCTAGCCAGCGCCCTGCCCTGACTCACGCCAGGTTCCTCTGACACTGCCATCCCGACTGCTCCGATTTCCGGAACCACCTCTGCCCCTACGCAAATTTGAAACTAATGGGCTGCGCGCCTTTCCAAAGTACCAGGTTTCCCAACGCGTAGAGGTTCTCGTGGCCGGACGTGATGGTGATGAAATGGTTGCCCGCAAGCTGGCCCATCTTGGACGAAAAATCGACACCGCCATAGGCCAGCAAAATCTCGGTTTCGCTAATGCCGCCCGGGTACAGGATGAAATGCCCTGGTGCCGGGTGGCTGGTGTGGTTTTCATAGCCGACACCAAAATCGTGATCGCCCAACGGGATCCAGACGCCCTCGCCGCTCCAGCGGACATGGACGAGTTCGCTGCTATAGGGCATCGCAGCCTCAAAGGCTGCGCAGGTCTTGGGGGCGGCTTCGATTTCCAGTCTGGCCTCGAATTCATAGGGGCCTGCGGTGATTTTCAGCTTGGTCATGTCTGTGCTCCTGGGGTTACCTTTTGGAATCGGTCGATGGAAAAAACGGCAAGATCGGCGCGGGCCTTGCCTGACAACGCCATCGCGGCAGCCTCTCGGCCCATAACGGGGCCAAGGGTGTAACCGTTGGCGGTGGCAGCGACAAAGACGCCTGGCAGGCCCGGAATCGGACCCAGCAGCGGCGCGCCGTCGATGTCGATGTTCATCGCGGCCCAACTGCGGATCACCGAAAGCCCCGCAAGCGCGGGAACCGTGTGTGCGGCGACCCATAGATTGCCCTCGACGCTGTTCGCCAAAACTTGCGGCTGACCTGAGGGCCCGGTTTGCGCCGTCCAGGCACCGCCGATCAGGATCGTTCCGGCGTCGGTCTGTTTCATGGTCAGGTGACGGTCGGCATGGGCGATCAGGCAGGGCACCAGCGGCGGCGCGGTTTCCGTCACCAGCATCTGCAAGGGCGCGCCGCGGATCGGAAGATCGACCCCGATCAAGCGCGACACCCCCGCCGACCAACCACCGGCTGCAATCAGGATGCGGCGGGTCCGGATATTCCCGCGCGGGGTCTGGATTTCATATTCGCCGCCATTGGCCCGCAGGCCGGTCACCGGCGTTCGTTCCTCGATCCGTGCGCCTGCAGTTCGGGCGGCGCGCGCCAGGGCAATAGTGCCCACCAGCGGGTTGATCTTTCCCTCGCCGGCGCACCAGGCCGCAGCGACGATGTTGGGGTTCAGCGACGGTGCTATCTGGCGAATACGGTCCGGGCCGATCACTTCGGACGCAATGCCGAACCGCGCCTCTGCCGCGACCTTGCGTTCCAGAAATCCGATCTGGTCTGTGTTCTCTGCGACCATCATGCCGCCGGTGATCTTCATCTCGAAACTGGTGCCAAGTTCGCCCGCAAGCGTCGTCCAAAGCGCGATGGATTCCTTTTGCAGCGGCAAGGTCAGCAATTGCGGCGAGCCGCCGGATACCGACTTGACACCAAAATCCCAGGACAGAAGTTGCAGATGAAGGCTGCCCGCGTTGCCGCCCGAGGCCTCGCCGTTGACCAGACCACGGTCCAGGCACAGCACATCCGCCCCACCGCGCGCCGCGTAGAGCGCCGCCGAAATGCCGGTTACGCCGCCCCCGATTACCACCAGATCGGCGGTGGTTTTCTTCAGCGGCTCCTGGGCGGGCAATCCGGGGCGGGCGGAGGGGCGGCTTTCGACATGGCCGCTCCATTCCGGCTTTTCCAGCGCAAGGGCGGCAATGTGAACCGGGCGCGCCGGTATTTGCGGAGCGAACAGGGCGTCGGGTGACAATGGGTACCCGGCGGCGGCCAGCAGGCGCATCGCAGGAGCGGAACAATACCGTCCCTGGCAACGCCCCATGCCCAACCGGGTCGCCCGCTTGATGGCGCCGGGATCGGTCGCGCCGTTGGCGATGGCGGCCCGGACCTGCCCGGCTGTGACCTCTTCGCAGCGGCAGATCGTAACGGGGTCGCCGGGCAGCGTGCGCGGCGGCGCGCTGTAGATCTGCCAAAGCGAGTCCTGAAACTGTCGGGCTTTTGCTGCGCGCCCTTGGCTGGCGGCATCGTCGGGCGCGTTGAAACCCAGGTGGCGCAACGCGCCGGCGGCCGCCAGTCGTCCCTGAACCTCGGCCAGTTGTGCGCCGCCAAGACCACCGGCGTCGCCTGCGATCCACAAGCCGGGCACCCCCGTCGCGCCAGTTGCATCGCGGCGGGGCCGAGCCGTTGCGGTATCGGGGTCGAGGTCAGTCTGGACACCCATCAGGCGCGCCAGTTCGATCTGTGGCAAGAACCCGTCGCCGATGCAGATGGTGTCGGCCGCGATCTGGCGGATGGCCCCATCCGACAGTCGCCGCAGGATCGCGCCCTCGGCCTTTTCCATACCGGTGACTTCGGCCACCTCCCACCCAGCCAACAGTGGCACCCGGTCGCGCAGCAGCCGCAGGCGATAATCCAGCCCCTGCCCGACCAACCTGGGCGCAGAGGCAGCCGCCCGCAGCATTGCTGTGCCGGGTCGCGGTTTTGCCCGTTCCGCCACGGCGACGACATGTGCGCCCAACTTGCGCAACTCGACCGCCAATTGCATGCCCAGCGGGCCATGCCCGGCGATCAACAGCCGCTTCCTCGGGACAACGCCATAGCGCCGTGCGAGCGTCTGCGCGGCACCGATGGTCATCACCCCGGGCAAGGTCCAGCCTGGGACCATCGCGGGCCGTTCCAGAGCGCCGGTCGCCAGAATGACGGTGCGGGTGGCGATCTGGCGCTGGCCATCCGGTCCGTCTATGCGCAACCGGAAGCCGTTGCCGTCTGCATCGGCGCGGGCAAACCAGACTGTGACACCGCTGTGGATTTCCACCCCGCTGTCACGCGCCTGGTCGCGCAAGGCCCGACCGCGTCGGTGCTGGGCATCCTCGGCTCCGGCACCGCGAAAGCCGGAACTGCGCGGTTTGAAATACTGACCGCCGGGTTCATCCCGTTCGTCCAGCACGCAGGCCCGGGCACCGGCCTTTGCCGCCAAGATTGCAGCGTTCAAACCCGCCGGGCCGGCGCCAATGATCGCCAGATCGACCGCCAGGGGCGCGAGGGATCGATGCGCCTTGATCGCCGCCGCCGGCGAGGCGGTGCGGTCGTCCTGTGCCAGGACAACGAGACCGGGCGCAACCTCGGTCATGCAGGCACGTCGGGACCTTTGGCCGTCGACGATGACCAGACATTCCTGACAGACCCCCATACCGCAGAACAGGCCGCGCTTGCGGCCAGAGCGGCTGGTTCCGAACAGGCCGACGCCGGCCGCATTCAGCGCCGCAGCGATGCTGTCGCCCGGACGTGCCTCGACAGGTTGTCCGTTCCAGGAAAACCGGATTGGCATGGGCTCAGACAACACGCTCCTGCGTCAGGTTCATCGCCTCCAGCGCGGCGCGGACTGCCGACAACTCGTGCGCGGGCAGCGGCAGACGTGGCGCGCGCGGATTACCCATCGCGAAACCCAGCAAGCCAAGTGCCGCCTTGGTGGCCGAGACGTAGCGATGCCCGCCAACCAGTCGGATCGTTGGCAACATTTGCCGGTACAGCGCTCGGGCGGCGTCATAATCCTTTTCGTCCGCCGTCAGTGTGAACAGTCGCGCGGATGCGGCAGGCAGGATGTTTGAGCCAACGGCAACCCAGCCGTCCGCGCCTTCGACAAAGCTTTCAAAGCCCATGATCCCGCCGAACACGCTCATCTTGTCACCGCAAAAGTCGATGATATCGCGGACGCGGGTCACGTCCATCGTGCTTTCCTTGATGTAGTCTATTCCGTCGATTTCGGCGAGCCGCGCCACGATCGGCGGGGTCAAGTCGACGTTGGCGGTTGCCGGGTTGTTGTAGATCATGATCGGCAGGTCGGTGGCAGCGGCAATGCGGGTATAATGGTGGATCAGCTCGTCCTCTGTCGGGGTGGAATAGTATGGCGGGATGATCATTACGCCGTCGGCGCCCAGTTCGGCGGCCATGTGGCAGTTGTCGATCACGTCCTCGGTCCGTTCTGCCCCGGCACCGATCAACACCGGCACCCGGCCCGCGGCGGTTTCGATCACGCATTTTGCCACGGCGCGGCGTTCGGCAGCGTCCAGCGACAGGAATTCGCCGGTCGAGCCCAGCGGGATCAGCCCATGAATGCCCTCACGGATTTGCCAGTCGGTGAACTGGGCCTGCACGTCCAGATCAAGCGCTCCATCCTCGTCAAATGCAGTCACCATAACCGTGTATGTGCCGCGGAACCGTTTCGTCATGCCGTGCCCTCTGCCAATGTCAAAAGTCTGATGGGGTTGTCACGTACCAGCGTGTGAACCAACCCTTGCGAAAAGCCCATCAGCGCCATCAGCGGGCGGACGTTGCGCAGAATGTGGCCATAGCCGTGACCACCCCACGCGGTCAGCCGCGTCTTGGTGCAGATGTCGTGCGAGATCAGGATTTGCGCCGCATGGCCCTTGTCCGCGAAGCCCGCGATCAGCCGCACCCTGCCCCGATCCGTCGGCAGTTCGGTCGCGGCATCCATCCAGTAGTGCGATTGCTCGATGCCGAAGAAATCCCATTCGACATTTGCACCGCGATCCAGCAGCGGCTGGATGCCCGCGCCGTCGGGAAAAGTGCGGTCCATATGACAAAGGATGACACGGGACAGGTCGGCCCCTGCCGCCTGCAAGGTATCCAGAATGCCGCTACAGGCCTTGGGATGGCGTCCGGGGTGGACGCTGATCGCGGCACCGGTGGCCTGCTGCGCCCACGCCGCCGCGACGAGCGCCCGGTGTTCGACCGGTTCCAGTGGCCAGGAACAGCCGATTTCGCCGATCAGACCGGCACAAATGTCGGTACTGTCCAGGCCCCCTGTAATTTCGTGCGTGAACCGAGCTGCCAGCGCCTCTGTGTTCATTTCTTTCGTCGCAGCATCCAGAAACGGCGCAGTGTAGGTTCCGGCAGACGCAACCACATGAATACCGGAGTTTCGGGCGGCCTGTGCCAGCCCGGTTGCATCGCGGGCCAACCCGGAGACCGATTGATCTACGATCAACGCGCCGCCATCGGTCCTGAAAGCCGCCAGTTCCGCAGTCGCCACCGAAACGTCCGTCTGGTGCGCATTCGCAGGACACTCGTTCGAGCGATAGTCGATCTGCCAGCGGCTGCCGGGCGTGATGACCACTTCGCGATCTCCCAGAACCCCGGGCGGAACAATGTCGAACAGCACATGTTCATGCATCATGGCGGCGCCGATCCCGGCTGCATCCACGTCGCCCAGAACTGTGCGGATCGTGCCCATTCCAGCTCAGTGCGCCAGAATTTTGGACAGGAACAGGCGGGTGTGTTCGCTTTTCGGGTTGTTGAAGAATTCCTCTGGTGGGGCTTCCTCGACAAGAACGCCGCCGTGCATCAGCAGCACACGGTCGGCTGCGGCGCGGGCAAACCCCATTTCATGGGTCACGACGATCATCGTCATGCCCTGACCCGACAGGTCGATCATCACATCCAGCACTTCGGATATCATCTCTGGATCCAGCGCCGATGTGGGTTCGTCAAACAGCAACACCTTGGGCCGCATCGCCAGCGCGCGGGCGATTGCAACACGTTGCTGCTGACCACCCGACAATTGTGACGGATAGGCGTCTTCCTTTTCCGGCAGGCCGACCTTGACCAGCAGCTCGCGGGCATGCGCCTCTGCCTTGGCGCGGGGTTCCTTCAAGATGCGAATTGGGGCAATGGTGATATTTTGCAGTACGTCCAGATGTGGAAACAGGTTGAACGACTGAAAAACCATGCCCATGTCCCGACGCTGGCGCGCGACCTTTGCATCCGACAGCGGAATCCGTTTGCCCGCTGCCGTCTGCTTGAACCCGATCAGATGTCCACAGGCATTGATCGAGCCGCCGTCGATGGTTTCAAGATGGTCAATGCAACGCAATAGCGTCGACTTGCCAGACCCGGAACGACCGCACAAAACCACTACTTCGCCCTGACGTACCGTCAGGCTGACGTCTTTCAGCACATGGTTCGAACCGAAATACTTATCGACATTCCTGATTTCGACAATGGGTTCGCCCAGGACACGGTCTGCGCGTGAGCCAATCTTCTTCATCGCGGTCATTGGTTCCTCCATGTCAGACTTGGGCCGGTGCATCGCCCAGCTTTGAGCCGACGCGAGTGGGGGTGTCATCGCTGACTGGTCCGAATGGCTTGTCGTAATGCGCCTCAAGCCGTTTCTGGATCTCGCCCCAGACCGTGGTCATCAGAAGATACCAGCAGGCGGCGCAAAGATAGGCCTCGAGCACCTTGAACTCGATCTGCGCCAATTGTTGCGTGCGGCGGAAAAGCTCTTCCATCGAGATGACGGAGGCAAGCGAGGTTGTCTTGATCATCAGGTTGAACTGGTTTCCCAGCGGCGGGATGATCACCCGGATCGCCTGGGGGATGATGATGTACCACATGCGCTGGGGCCAGGCCATCCCAAGCGCCTGGCTGGCGTCAGTCTGGCCCTTGCCCACGGAGAGGATTCCGGCGCGAACGATTTCGGCGAAATAGGCGCCTTCGTGCAAGGTCAGCGCGATGATCGCACTTTCGATCACACCCAGTTTCAGGCCAACCTTGGGCAGCACAGTGTAGATGATGACCATCTGAACCAACAATGGCGTACCACGCCAAAGCCAAATGAATGCAATCGCGATCCGACGCAAAATCCAGTAGTTGGACATCTTCATGAAGGCGACGATGACACCCAAAGTGACACCGAGCACCATGGCGACAGTCGCAAGCCAGATTGTCGTCCACACACCGTTCAGCATGTACTCGCTGAACAAGAACCTGAAAAAGTGGTCCCAACTCCAACCCATGTCTGGTGCCTCCCGGTGGTTCAGAGAGGCGCGTCACGCGCCCCTTCTCCTTCGTTAAGATCGGATCAGTTGCCGGTGTAGAAATAGGTGAATTCACCGGGCCAGCGATCCCAGACGTCCATCTTGGTGGTGCCATAGGAGTCCATCATTGAATCGTAGGTACCATCGGCCTTCATCGCGTTCAGCGCGTCGGCGACAGCCTGGGCCAGAACCGGCTCGTCAAAGGCGAATGCACCGGGTGTGCCCGGGAACAGCCCGGTTGCCGCCTTGGTGAACTGGCCCCTTTCCTGATAGTAGCTGCCGATCGCGTCGCCCGCGAACACCGCGTCGATCTGCCCGCCGCCCAGCGCCAGGAAGGTCTCGCCATAGGTATTGAAAACGCGGATATCCATGGACGCCAGCCCTTTGGCCATCTGTGCGTCGTTGATCTCGCGAATCTTCTTTTCCTCGAATCCGGCGATCTCGACGCCGACGACCTTGCCGGCCAGATCTTCGGGGCCGGTGATGCCCTTGGGGTTGCCATCGGCCGAGATCAGCGCCAGCGCATTGACCGAAAACGGCACCAACTGCATGAACCCGGCGCGTTCGTCAGTGAAATAGAGGCCGGTATTGATCATGTCCCAGCGGTCGGCATCCAGTCCGGGAATTTGCACGGCAAAGTCGACGTTGGCGTATTTCGGCTCCAGGCACAGACGCTTGGCGATCTCGTTGCCCAGATCGACATGCAGGCCCTGCAGCTTGCCGCTTTCGTTGATGTATTGCTTTGGCGGAATCGTGGCATTGATCGACATGGTCAACACGCCAGCTTCGATGACCGGCAGATCGGCCGGGCAATCCTGGGCCGACGCGGATGTCATGGACAGCGCGAGTCCTGCTGCCACGGCAATATTGGAAACTGAGGTATATTTCATTGGACTTCCTTTCCTGTTGGGATGGAACAGGGCCAATTCACGCGGCCCTTTTTGGTTACGAATTCGGCGTCGTTCCGCTGCACCAGTTGGTCACCACATGGGCGGTGACATCGACCATGCGCAGATAGTCGGCCAGATCGATCCATTCGTCATGTTTGCCGTTCTGACTTAGATCGCCGCCCAGACAGCCCAGGCCGACACAGGGGATTCCTGCCTCGATCATCGGATTGCGGATGTCGCTGCAGGTGTGCATCGGGTTGACGTGCGGCGGCTCGCCCGTGACGGCGGTGACGGCGGCACTGGCAGTTTGATAAAGCGGGTGTTCAGCGGGCACCTCGGCCCCGGTCACGCCGGTAACCCAGGCGATTTCGGGCGGGTTCCTGGCCATCCAGGGGTCGGACTTGGCCGCGGCTGTGACAGCGTTTTGGATCTCGGCCTTGATGTCGGCCAAGGTCTCTCCCGGCGGAAAGCTAAGCGCACCGCCCATCTGGCAGAGTTCCTCGATCCGACCGAATTTCTTCATCTCGCCGCAGTGGATGCGGGATATGTGCAGGTTGGTGGCACGCCCGACTTCTGCCTCTATCAGCGGATGACGCACCCGCTTTGCACGATTTTCGGCCAAGGCCGTCAGCGCGCCGTGCAGTAGAAACGCTTTGTCGACCGGGTTGGCGCCCAGATGCGAAAACGTGGTCTGCACCGGTTCTGTGGTGTCCGGTGCCTTGCCGCGGATGGTTATCAGAAACTCGACCTGACCCGAGGCGACGGCCTTGATCTCGTGCATGCCGACGCCGCTTTCGGCAGGGTGCAGGTACAGCGAGGCATCCGCCGTCAGCCCATCATGCAGCAAGGCAGCGACACCGCGCGCATAGTTCTTGGACGGGGTCGAGGCGAACACCGCTCGCCCCATCGGCACTTTGGCGGCGGCAACCTTTTCGATGGCCATGACCGCAGCAGCGCACCCCGCCAGATCGTCGGCGACGCCCCAGCCGTAAAGGCGATCACCGTCGATCTCGCCAGCAAAGGGCGCATGCGACCAGGTTTCGATATCGGCGACCGGTTCGCCGTCGGGATGGGCGAACATCAACAGGCTGGGCAGGCTGGCGTCGCCTTCAAGGGTCGCGACGATGGCGCGGCGGGTGCCGGAATTGCGCGCACCGTCCACCGCAAGCTCTCCGATAACCGGGACGGTCGAGGGTTGATAATCAAAGGACGTGACGGTGCAGCCGGCTTTTTCCAACCGCTCCGAGATCAGGGCCTGCACGGCATTCTCGCCGTCGGGTTGGGCAGCGATCAGTTGCCGCAGAAAGCCGACCGCGTCGTGAACGGTCGTTTCTTCCGGGAGGCCTTTGGGGAGTGTCATGCTGCGTCCTTGCCATTCTGGATACTGACGGTATACAATATTGGATAGCGCAGCGACCAAATAGCAAGTGGTTTCTTGGAGGAACCCGATTTTGCACCGGCCCGGGGGTGGCAGGAAGCGGGCGCTGCACAGATTTCGCGCTTGATTTCATCGGGGCAATCGGGTCGATGGCACGCGAATGGAGAATGAAGCAGTGAACGAAAGCATTCCAGACATGCCGGATGACCTCCGCCAGGCGTGGGCCGACGAGCCGCTTACCCTGTCGGAAAAGGCCTACCGGTCGCTGTCCGCGATGATCCAGCAGCGATCGCTGCCCAGTGCCGCCCCGATTGTCGAACAGCAGCTTGCGACGGCGCTTGGCGTCTCACGCACTCCGTTGCGGCAGGCCCTGCAACGGCTTGAAATCGAGGGTCTTTTACGGAAGACCGTCAACCACTCCTATGTCGTTCGCAAGGTCGAGTTGAAGGAGTACCTGCAAAGCCTCAAGGTGCGGGAATTGCTGGAGGCGGAAGCCGCCGGGCTCAGCGTCGATCGGGTTGCGGCTGATGACATCGAAACCGCGCGGCGCAATCTGCATGCGGTTCAGAACCGGCAACCTTATGACATGATCGCACATTGGCGTTCCGACGATGAAGTCCACGGATTGTTCATTCAGAACTGCGGCAACGACATCATGACAAATACGCTGAACGCGCTTCGGGTGACGACCAAGCTGTTCGAGATAGAGCGGCTGTCCGAACGCCTGGAACCCGACTCGCGCCAGCACGAGCTTATCCTGGACGCCCTGAATGCGCGCGATGCGCGGGGCGCGCGCCGAGCTGTTGCCTCGCATATCCGCTCATTGTTCCAATTCGCCGTCAAGACGGTGGGATAACGCCGAAGTCGGGTGGCGGCGAAGTTCACGCCCGACCGGAAGGACTTCGGCAACAGCGGCGCATGCGGGCTTGACCAGAATATCCACCGCGTCCCGATTGATGCAAAGCGGCAGGGCGCATTCGAGGATGTTGCCCTCTGGCACCTTCGCCGATGCCATACTCGATCGGCTGATCCACAGTGCACATCGTCCGAGCCTCGATGGTCTCTCCATGCGCAAAACCCAGGACGCCCCCGCAGCCAAACCCATTGACGAAAAAGCCGACAACTGAGTTGTCAAATCAAACGCTCAGCATCCCGCACGGATTTTGTCCGCGCACACCGGAATGCATGTCCGCGTGTCGTTGGAACGGTTGTCCGCAAAGCCTGGAATGCGCACGCATGCCGGGGAGATATTTTGCGTCCGTGGAGGTCGTGGCGATCTGGTCAAGATCTTGTGGCACGACGGGGTCGGCATGTCGCTGTATCTGAAACGTCTCGAGGTGGGGAAATTCATCTGGCCTGCAAGCGGCTCCGGCGAAGCGGTGCAAATCACCGCGGCGCAGCTGGGTTATCTACTGGAAGGCATTGACCGGCGCAACACACGCTGGACGCAATGCCCTGCAAAGGCTGGATAATCCACCTCATACGGCTGTTTTCCATGAGCTTTCCCGGGCCGGCATGGCAGGTCTCCGCCATGTCCGAGACAGCCTCTGAACTCGAGAAACTGCGCGCCGCCCTTGCCGCGGCGGAAGAACGTGCCGCGGCCGCCGAAGCCGATCCCGCATTGGCCCGCGTGGTGGTCTCGACCTCCGAGGCGATGATCGCGGCGCTCGAGCTCGAGACCGCGCTGCTCAAGCGTGACAAGTACGGTCGCAGCGCAGAACGGACTACTCGGCTCATCGATCAATTGGAATTGCAGCTCGAGGCGTTGGTGGCCGATGCCGCCGAGGATGCCGCCCGGGCCGAACAGGCGGCAGAAAAGACGACAAAGGTTGCGGCCTTCGAGCAGCGCAGGCCCGTGAAGAAACCCTTCCCTGACCACCTGCCGCGTGGACGGGCGGTGGTCGAGGCACCGGCCACCCGCACCTGCTGCGGTTCGGATCGTATCGTATCGTATCGTGAAGATGGGCGAGGACATTGCCGAGACGCTGGAGGTCCTCCCCCGCCTGTGCAAGGTGATCCAGACCGATCGCGAGAAGTTCACGTGCCGGGATTGCGAGAAGATCAGCCAATCGCCGGCCCCCTTCCACCCGATCCCGCGGGGTTGGGCCGGGCCCAGCCTGCTCGCCATGATCGTGTTCGAAAGATGCGGTCAGCATCAGCCGCTGAACCGTCAGGCGGAACGCCATGCCCGGGAAGGCGTGGACCCCGGTCCCTCCACCCTGGCCGACCAGGTCGGCGCCGTGGCTGAACTGTCAAAGCCTTTGCGGGCATTGATCGAGGCGCATGTCA
>JAXMNQ010000049.1:0-42379 GCA_034670345.1 Paracoccaceae bacterium
ACAGGCAACGTGTGCTCTCAAATCTCCAGCGGCGCGCCAGGATACTGGGTTACGCCTTGGCGCCCATGCCAGAACAGCAGGCTGTTTCTTAGGAAGGCCACGGTATTCTTCGCAGCCAAAAGCCGTAAGGTTCAGGTTCATTGAAGAACACCGATATGCGTTTTCTGTCGGGCGCATGTGCCAAGTCATGGATGTCAGCGCGCGTGGTTTGCGGGCTTTCCGCATTCGTCCGGCCAGCCGCAGGCAGCGATCTAATACGGTGACGTTGGCGCACATCAAGGAGCAGTCCTGTCTCAGCTTGGGCAGCTATGGACGCCCCCGGATGACAGCGCCGTGGCCCGACGAAGGGGCTGAAGGCGCAGCTCCGGCGGCGCAGCGCGATCGAGCCGGAGATCGGCCACAAGAAGACGGATGGCCGCCTCGCGCGCTGCCCGCTCAAAGGGATCAAGGGCGACGCGATCTTCGCTGTCCTGTGCGGTTGCGGGCACAACATCCGCAAGATCCTGGCCCGCCTGAGGGCCATTTTGTTCCTGTTGTTCGAGTGCCTGTTACGGGCGCGCCGCGCAATCGACGATATCACCGACCGATCGATGGCACCGCAGATCACAGCGTAGGCCTTGTTCAACGTCGACTAAGTACGGACACTACCGGGGCGGGTTGCCGACCGGTCGTCTCTTCTGGCTGCTCAAACGGTGCAGTATCACCGTTTCCTTGGTTGGCGGACCGTCGCGGGGCAGCCATCCCCAAGAGACTGGCAACTCCGCAAAACGGACTTCTTTTCCCATCGCCTCCACCGCAATGTGTAGCTGCGCTTCGTCGGTTCCGTCGCCGTTCTGGCAGAGGTTTGCCCAATGCACCGTGAATTGCGCGGCTGCCTCGGTCGCGTTCACCCACAATGTACCTGTGCAGAACCGCCGACCGAGACCGGCACGGCTGGGACAGGCCGCGAAGTCCGCTGTGTCGGCAAGTGTGCTCAGGTGGTCCGCTGTCGGGCGGCGCAAGAGATTGCCATCCGCGTCGATCCAAAGAATCGGACGTCGCTGGGACCCCGCCATGAGCGCCGTCAGAACTTCATTGATCACAATCGCCTTCTGGCGGCAATTGTCCGGGCGTGATCCGAGATCGGCATAGGGCTTGATCAGGATGTCCAAACCATGGCCGACAGCATCCGCAGCCAGGGCCAGCGCCACGGTCCGGTATCCATCGGTGCAGGCAGTCAAGATCAGCGGCTCCAAGGACAAACCTCCAAGAGTGCAGCCTGATTGAATTCAGGCCGCTGCCGAAATGTCAGCGCGGCCAGCTTTCGGGCCGACAGGCATGGTGCGCGCGCTCTCCAGTCCAAGGGTTCTTGCGCGCGTTGAACCCGCTCGAGATGACCCCGGACTTTCCACCCGAGGCTGATGGTGGAGTCGCGCGAGATGAACCAGCGAACGGGTATGCCGCGGGCATGGGCGAGGACAATCCCGTGGAGGCTGGAAGTCGGTACACAACTGCAAGAGATGGTCTTTTCCGTCTTGCCTCGGGTGTCATCTGTCAGCATGGAGACGAATTTGACATTGTCGACACCTTCGAACAGGGCGTGTATCCGGTTTTCGTCAACGTCGCGCGCGACAATGCCATCCACTAGTGTCTGCGGGGTTTCCTGGATGGAGCGGGGCAGGAGAAGGCCCGGATCACCGAAGATTTTCGGGCATGTGCCACCGGCTTGAAGAACTGTCGCGCGTGTAAGCCGGCCGCGCACAGCATGATACACGGTATTCGGATGCGGCCGGTAAGACTGTTTCAGAGGGCCGGAGCCACAGACAGTATTTTCGGGGCCCGCAAGGGCCGCGATGCCCGTGACGCTGTGGACCACGCAGCCGCCGCCGCGCAGGCCCCGACGCGGTGAGGATCCCGTTACCCTGCGATCGAGCCATGGTCCGATATGATCTCCACGATTGCCGGGCGGTGGATTGGTGGGCCAACAAAGGGCCATGTTACCGGGCAAACTCAATCCTCCCCGAGCATTTGGGCGACCTTCGGTTGCGCCCCGCTGCCCGCGACGGGAACCGCCTTGATGCCCCGGACCTTGGGGGATCCGAAAGACCCGGTGAGACGGGAGGGGCCGGAAACGCTCAGAACCCGCCCACTTCGGGCCAGGAGAGCCGCCAGGGCCTCTGCCGACCGGGCCACGCGCGGGTAGTTTCCGGGATCGGGTCTGCGGGCCTTGGACCCGGCGCCTGAATAGAAGCGCCCGGCATCGTAGTTGCACTCCATCCCGTGCAGGCGGATCTCATCGGCCCCAAGCCAGGCCGCGAGTTGGGCCGCAAAGAGCGCGACCGAACAGCCATGGTGGAGCCCGCGGGTAAGATCGTCGGAGGCGCCATCTCCGGGCAGGATGCGGACATAGTTGATCTCGGCCTCGTCCTTCAGAAAACCCGCGCAATAGCCCGCAAAGACCCGGGTTGCGTTCTTCGCGGCATTGGCCATCTCGTGACCCTCAGAAGTTGCTAGAAAGCGGCGGTCAGACACGCAGTAGTAGTCAAATGCGCGCCCCAGACGGGGCTCCAGGATCTGCGCGGCGTTGACACCGATCACGATGTCCCCCTGCAGGGGCGCCAGATCGGTGTCCGCAAGCGAAGGCCCGTTGCCCAGCACATGAGCGACGCGGCCTTGCGCGGATCCGCGAGCGGCAAGCAGCTTGGCGCCAAGGTAGATACGCTGTTCAAAGTCTTCAGACCGTCTGGGATGTTTCGATCCCTCGACATGGCCCCGCAAGGCCCCGTCGGCGCCAGGCGCATCCGAGGCAGAACCGGTAGCACAGTCCGGGGCGCGAGGCGGTGACCGAACCGGGCGCACGCCCCTACACGCCTCCGCTTCATACACCTTGAGGATCGGGTCGAGGACCGCATTCGGGGTCCAGTACCGCAGCATCCAGGAGCGACCGGCCTTCCCGGCCTGGGCAAAGCTCTCGGGGGCACGCGCCATCTCGGTCAGCTTCGCCTCCAGGGCGTCGAGTTTGACCGATACCCAGGGCAGTGCGGCCTCGTCGGATCCTGTCATTCTGGCGAGGAGGCGGCGGGTGTCCTCGTCGAGCCAGGCGAAGGTTGCCAAGCCTTGAGACAGCGCTTCCAGCGAGGTCAGGTGGTAGCCCCCGGTCACGCATTCGTCGATCTTGGCCGCTGCGCCCGCCGACAGGGCCAGCGCATCGCTATGGCTGAGATCGAAACCGATGACCGGTTCGACAACACCTGATCGGGCCAACCGCTCGAGGATTGCGCGTGTGGCCCGATAGCCCTTGCCACGGCAGGTCGGCGGGGTCTGGGGATAGTCGTTCAGGTCAGAAGGCGTGAAGACTACGCGGGGAAGGGCGCAGCCAATACCGCTGTTCGGCCCCTGCTTGGCAAAGCGCGCGGGATCCATCGCGTTCAGCACCGGCGTCGCCTGCGGGTAGAAGCGGGCGTGCTTCTGGGCAATGACAAGAACCGGAATATCCGTGCGTGTGACCGGGTCGCGCCCCCGATAAAGTGGGGCGAGCACAGCGGGCTCGCTATGGACCTGCAGCACCGAGCGCTTGCCTCGCATTGCGCCCGCGAACTGCGACAGAGCCGGGCTTTTTGCATCGACGAAGTTGTGGAAATGCAAGATGTCGGCACGTTCGATCTCGGCCCACACGGCGGCTTTCTGGCTCCAAAGCAGATCATGGGGAAAGGTCCGGGGCTTGGACCGCCCACGGGTCACGGGCGAGGCGGTCGCGACCCGGCTTTCGAAACGCGGATCGGCCTGCATCAGTTGGTGCAGGTTCCAGATCGCCCCGGCGCAATTGGTCGAAGAGATGTGGAGGACCCGTGTCGGTGTCCTGCGGGGCGCCACGAAATCCTCGAGGTCGGCTTTGGGAAGAGCGCTCAGACGGCTTTGGCGCGAGAGGTTCACGATCTCGACCCCATTCTGCGCCGCCAAATCGAAGATCCTGCGGTACTCCTTGTCGATCGCGCGCAATTCGCGGGCCAGCGGATGGGGGCCGGTCTTGCCAAAGAAATGATCGTCGGTGAAATCGACCCCAAGGAGGCCGACGCGCTTGGCTCCGAAGAACAGCGCAAGGGTCAGTGCCACATAGGGAGAGTTCCGGGTGTGGGGGATGCGCCCATCGGGGGAGACCTCGGTCCCTCCGCGCTTGCCGAGGCGCAGCGGCACAACCTCCACGCCCGGCAAGCTGAAGCCCGCGACGGACGAGAAGACGGCGCGGGCGCGCGTGGCCTCGATTGCGGCGAACCGGTCCGGCTTGAACTGGGACTTGGGGTTCAGCACGACAAGGTAGTCCGGATCAAAGTGCCGTCCGACGTCGTTCACGCCGATCGTCGTGATCTCGGGCTTGCTCCTGAGGTTCGTTAGCGAGGCGCCACAGCCGCAGACGAGGACCGTTTCGCCCGCGTGGCATCCGCGCCAGGCCTTGATGTCGTGCCCCGCCGTCATGCAGCCCCGAAATCGTCAAGCTGTTGCAGAGCCCTTTCGCCGTAGGACCCGCCTTCTGTCGCAAGCGCCTTCAGTGTTGCCACACCCTCGGCGCGCTGGTCGCCAAGGAGCTGAGCAAGCCCCAGGTAGAAGCGCGTCCGCGCTCCGGCGTCTTTTTTGCTGGCCGCTGATGTCAGCAGTTCGACGGCCGCCGAAAAGGCGCCCTGGTCAAGGCGCATGATCGCGAGGTCGGTCAGGGGCCCCGCGCTGCGGGGCGTAATCCTCAACAGCGTGTTCAGCGCGGCCTCGGCCTCAATCCGCTTCCCGCAGGCGATGTTGGTCAGGTGGAGGTGGCGCAGCACCTCGGCGTCCTCAGGCGCGAGGCGTCGCGCGGTCTCGAGCGCCTCCAAGGCCGAGCCAAAATCGTGGCGCACGAAGCGCACGACGCCAAGCTGGCGCCAGGCGTCCGCGTCGCCAGGGTCGAGCGCGCAAGCGGCCTCCAGCACCTCAATCGCCTCGGCGTGCCGGCCCCGGGCCGCGATCACTGCGCCAAGCTGGACCAGGTGGTCGACGTTTGGCTCGGACAGCGAAATCGCGTTGTGGAAGGCGTTCTCGCTCTGTTCCAACGCGCCCGCCGCCAATGACAGGCGACCGAGGTTCGCCCAGGCCTGCCGGTCATCGGGCGCAATGTCCAGGGCACGCACCAGAAGCATCATGCCCATCTCCAGATCGCCCTGGGTGGCACGGGCCGAGGCAAGGTTAGTGAGGCATGTGACGTTCTCGGGATCTAGCCGGAGCGCGGAGTCATAGGCTTCGATCGCCTCGTCGATCTGCCCCTCCTGCGCCAGCAGGAAGCCAAGGTTGTTCAGCGCCGAGGCGTTTTCCGGGTCGGCCTCGAGCGCTGCTTCGTATTGCGCCCGCGCTGCCTCGGCCTCGCCGTTCATGTGCAGCATCGCTGCAGTATTGTTGAACTGACGACTGCGGTCGATTGCGGATTGTGGTTCGCTCATTTGTTGATCCTCCATCACACGACCTGCTTGATCACGCCCTTGGCGAGTTGCATGGGGTCGATATCGGGTTTGGTAATTTCGACGTCGTTCATCGAGATCGGTTTCACCTCGTTGTTTTCGACCTTCACCTTTAGCTTGGCGCCGACCTCCATGCCAGAGCCATAGGTGAAGGAGGCAAGCTTCCATCTCTTGGAATAGAGTTCGATCGTGGTCAGCCAGAGGTCCGCCTTCACATCGGCAAAGCCCGAGACGTCAAAGGTGAACTGGGGCGAGGCCTTGACGCCCACGTCTGCCTCCATCGAGATGCCGGTCGACGGCGTCCATTCGACCTCGGCATTGGCCGAGGCCAGCCCCTTGACCCCAAGTTCGGCGCCAAGTTCCAGACCGGCGCGGGCCGAAACCACCGGAATACCGGCCCCAAGGGCACCCTGGATGGTCAGCCTAAGGCCCGCTTCAGCCGGCACCTCGAACCGCGCAGATCCCGTGATCCTGGCAGAGCTTTCGTCTTCGGGGTTGTAGGTCACTTCGACCGAGACGTTTTTCAGCTCGCCCGGGCCGATCGAAGCCTTGGCGGTGAGCCCACCCGTGATGTTGAGGAAAATCCCGATCCGCTGGCCCGCGACCGCGACCCCGACGATCGGAATATCGGCGCTGACCGACAGGAGCTCTTTCTCCAGCTTCTTCTCGGGAAAGACCTCGATGCTGTCGGGCAGCTCGACCTTGCCCTTGACCTCCATCGAGCCGTCTTCCTTGATCTTCAGCCCCGCTGTGCCCTGCAGCCAGGGGGTGAACTTGATCGTGACCGAGCCCGAGCCAAAGATGGTGATCGCATCGCCCGGGTCGCCGTCCGAAACCTTGCCGGTTTCCGGGTCGACGGGCATGTTCGTTGCGCCGACGGTGACCTTGCCCGATGCAATCCCACGCGCATAACCGGCACTGGCTTCGGCCTTGAACTTGCCATCGTCGTACGAGGCCGAAAGCTTGGCGGCGACGCCGGGGATATCAAGCTCCGCATCGCCGCTTCCAGACAGTTTGTAGGCCTCGCTCTCCTTGATCAGCTTGGCCTTGAGCTTGCCGCTCTTCAGCCTTGGTATGCCCTTCCCGAGGGTCAGTTCGCCCGCGATCTCGAACCCGCCCTTGGGATCGAACTTCATTGAAAGCGAGCCTTCAGAGACACCCGGAACTTTGGGCACGACCGTACCCGTCGCCTCCCAGGTCTCATCTTCAACGGCGACGTTGAGGGTCGCGGACTGGATGCCTTTGATTTGATCGGACCCGATTTTCAGCGTGCCTTTCCCGGTGAACTTGTCATTGGCATACGCCACTTCGATCTTCGCGTTGGCACCCTTGAAGAGCGCGGGGTCGAATTCGAATCCGCCTTTGACCGAAAACCCGGCCTCGGCCCCGATCAGGCCCATGCCTTCAAGAAAACCCTTGCCGACACGCTCGACCTCGAAGTCGAGCTTGCCCGTGGCCGAAAGCGACGCACCGCCCGCGCCGGCGCCTGCAGTCAGCGTCAATTCGCTGCCAGTCACATTGATCGGTCCCGGTAGGTCAAAATCCGCGCCCGAGAATGTCTTGGACAGCTCAAGCCGGTGTCCGTTGATCGCCAAGTCGATCCCGAGCCCGTCCCGAAAGATTTTCGATGTCGGTAACAGGACCGCCCGAGTCACCAGCCTGTCATTTTCGATCGCGGACTCCTTGACGTCGATCGGGCTCATCCCGACCATCTTGACGTTGTTCTTCAGCGCTGCGCTCAGATCGATCAGGGAATAGGAAAAGGGGTCCCCGCCCAGCATCGAGGGTGTGGCTTGGGTCGTCTTCGAGTCGATCTTCGGGGCTTTGCCGTGTGGATCGACCGAGAAGCTCGTGATCCCGTCTTTCGTGCCCTGAACGCCGGTAATGTTGAGCCCCTTGGGGTTCTTGAAACGGGGCTTGCCCGTTGGCAGGCTTTCCAGTCCACCTGGAAGGTTGATCCGTCGCGGCTTCCCGGCGCCGCGTCCCAGCATGACCAGAATGTTGGTGTTGCTGCCGACCAGATTGGCTTTGTTTGCCTCCGCCTTTGTCAGCTGTTTCAGCGTGTTGATGTGCTTAGCGTCCTGGATTTCGCTCACAAGCCAGAAGTTGTTACGCGATTTCGAAAGCTTCAGAGGCGAGGCAGAAACAGTCTGGAAAGTGACGTCCTTGAATGTGGATTTGAGGTCGCCAGCATCCATGTCGAGCTGCTTGATCAGAGCGGGGTGGACCCCATCCACCGTGGCCTTGGCCTTCAGCTTCGTTGCGGCGGCCGCGATCTTCTTGCGTATCTCGACCTGGATGGCAGAGCCCGAAGCACCGTTTGTGGCCGGGTCCAGCAGTTGAAAATTGCTCATCGCGCTGGCGTCGCCCGACAGCTGGACCTCGTGAATGTGGTCGACCTCAAAGATCTCGTTCTTGCCGGTCTTGGCCCAGTTTGGGATCAGCGATTGCGCCGCGATCTGATCGGGGGTGCCGATGACGTAGGTTTTTTGGTTGGCGACTTTCAGAAAAAAGCGCTTTGTTCCGTCCTTGGACTCGACGCCCTCGTCTTGGTTGAGCTTGATCTTGTTGGCGCCGATCTTGATTTTGTTCTTCCAGATAGAGCGTTGCTTGCTTTCTGCCGAGGTCCGTTTTTCGCGCTTCGCTTTCAGCGGGCCGGAAACCGACTGCTTGTTCGCTTCGGCGGGCAGGCGGATGTCCTTGACGGTCAGCGCGGATTTCTCAGCGCTGGTGGCAAGCGTGGCGGAGTGTCCGCTAGCAGTTACCGTTGCCGGACCCGTGGGGGGATCTGCTGGGGCCGCAGCGGGTGCAGCGGCGCCCTTCTTGGCGCGCTGAAGCGGGGCTGGACCTGCACGACCTATGGCTGGCGCCATCGAAGGACCCGTGGTCGAGGGGCTTTGACGGGCGCGGGGCGCGCCGCGTTTTGCCTTGGTCCCGGTCTGCTGGATCACATGCGCGGCCTCGTGGGCCATGAGCCGAGTGTCACGCGCGCTTTCCGAGTTGCCAAGCCAGATGTTGCGCCCATGGGTGAAAGCGCGGGCGCCGATGCTCTCTGCGGCGCGGGCTGCGCGGCCGTCCTGGTGCACTTGCACATCGCTCAGGTCCGCGCCGGTCGAGCGTTCGATCGGACCGCGGACCTCGCTTGGAAGTTCGTCACCCCGACCAGGGGTCCGGACCGCCTCCTGCGCGACCGAGCGATCGCGTTCGGCGCCGTCTGGCTTTTTCTGGGCGGTTTCCTGTTCGCCCTCATCCAGAACCTTGGGCTGGGCGGTTTCTTCTTCCTGTTCGCCATCGGTAGACTTGGCCTGCTCGGCCTCCTCTTCCTCGTCCCTTTCTGCATCGTCGCTGGATTTCGCCTGTGCCGCCTCTTCCTCTTCCTCTCCGCCCGCCATCTTGGTTTGGGCCGGTTCCTCCTCGGGCGTTTCCTCTTCTGCGTTCGTCTTCTTGGCCTGGGTGTCCTTTTCTTTTTCCGCCGTGTCGGTTTCCTCCTTGTCGCTGGCCCGCTGCGCATGCGCGCCGAGACCGCCCGCAGGCAGGGGGGTGATGCCCGGTGCCCTGCCGCCCTGGATCACCGTGTCCGCCACCCGGTCGGCTTCGCGCTCTAAGGGGCTGTCGGCCTTCCCGACGGCGAGCTTGGTCTGAACACCCGGGATCGCGAATGCCGGGCCTTGGGCGGCACTGGCGCCGCTCTTTGCAGGCTTGGAGCGGGAGGAACCCTTGGAAGGTGCAGGGCCAGAGGCGACTTTCCGGGCCGGACGCCGAGATTTCTGAGTCATGATCCTTCTCCGTTCAGGGCCTTCGCAAAGGCGGAGAGTCGTGTGGTCTGCGCGCCGCCCACACCCCTGTCCGGGGCAAGCCCTCCCATTGCGCCCGCTTTCTGCAACTCGCGCTCGAGCCCACGGCGCAAGGCTTCCGCGTCGATCGGACCACCTTCGCTCAGTGCGATGCTGGCGGCAGCGCGCACCGCGTTGCGGATCTGGCCGCCCGTGAGGGCGGCCTGTGTCGCGAAATCGCGCAGACGGGCGCGGTCGATGGCGTGGTCTTCGGGCAGATGGAGTTCCCAAAGTGCAAGACGCGCTTCGGCCGAGGGTCGCGGGAAGGGCACGACCACGTCCATTCGGCGCTGGAAGGCGCTGTCGATATTGTCCGGCGCGTTGGTGGTGACGACTACGATGCCTTCATGGCTTTCAAGGCGTTGCAGGAGAAAGTTCGTCTCGAGATTTGCGAAGCGGTCGTTGGAAGACCGCACGTCCGTGCGCTGCGCTAAAAGTCCGTCGCCTTCATCCGCCAACAGGATCACGTCCAGCGCCTCGGCCTGCGCCAGGATCTGATCCAGCCGCTTTTCGGTCTCGCCCACAAATTTGTCGACGACGGCGGCGAGGTTCAGGCGGTAGACGTCCGTCCCCACCGCGCCCCCCAGAAGCCGCGCGGCCAGTGTCTTGCCGGTGCCGCTGGAACCGGTGAAGAGCGCGCGGACACCGCGCCCGGCAGATCCATCACGCGCGGTGCCAAGGTGGTGCGGCAGCCTTTCGCGGTTCTTGCAACGTGCGGAGAGTTCGTCGAGCAGTGCTCTTGTCTGTCCGGGGGCAATCAGGTCTCCCCATCCGTTGCTCGCCGGCATGAACTCTGCCAGCCCGTCAAGCTGCTCGCGGCCAAGCGCGCGCGCCGCGACCTGGACGTCGCTTGGGGTAATCGTGGAGCGCCCGGCAAGTGTCGCCGCAGAGGCCGCGGCGCGGCCTGCGCGGCGAACGTAGCCCAAGGGCAATTGAAAGCCATCGCGGATTTCTTCCATTCCCTCGACAGGGCGCTCTTCGAAGGCCTCACGCCAGGCGCGCGCCCGGTCCGTGGCACGCGGGAATGGCACCGCGAGCGAGATCGCCCGCGCTGCGGATAACGGGTCAAGCCCGCCTGACTGGCCCATGGACAGGATCACTGGACCGATCCAGCGCCCCAGTTGTGGCGGCTCCAGCGTTTCTCCGGGCCCCAGATCGCAACTCAGGAGCGGGATTGCATCGCAAAGGATCGCCGCAGCGCCGATTGCCTTGGCATGGGCATCGTCGTGGCTTGCAGCTCCGGCGACCAGCAGGTTGCGGTCCATTGTCAGGGCAAGGCTGGCGGAGATCTCTTCGATGTCCGCGCCGGGCATGTGGCGCAATACAATCAGAGGCGCATTGATCGCGGCAATCGCGGCTGGCACCCGTGCCAGCAGGTCGCGGAATGCCTGATTGTAGGCCAGGGCGTCGCATTTCTTTGCAGCCGTCTTGGTGCTCAGACGGACCCCCCTTGGCCAGGCCGGCAGCGCCGCCCCGCGTATCAGGTCCCAGGCAAGCGGCTCCGGGGCAAGGGTCTGTCGCGCCCGTGGTCCGGTTTTTTCGGTTGGGATCAGAAGCCCCGCCGCGATCAACGGCGCTGCGAGGTCCCAGCCCGCTCCGAGCGCGGGAGTGCCATCCGACAGAACCCGCGCCAGCGTCTCGATCGAGGGGTAGGGGACGCCACCTCCCTGCACTTCGACCAGCAACGCGCCGACACGCGCGTCTTCTTCGGCCAACGCGACCAGCGCGAAGGCCAGGCGTTGAGCGTCGCTCAACGCCAGAGTGTCGGCGGTCCGGGCGAACGGAAGGGCGGCGGTTTCGCGGCTGATCAAATGTGCGGGCCAGGCGGTGGTCGGAACGCCTGGCATGGCGGCCTCGGCGGCCGCGCGATATACCTCGAGGAACGGGTGGTGAAGGCCAAGCGCGGGATGCTCCCGCGCCACCCAGTCGCAGAGCTGCAGGACGGCTGCGGTCAACCAGAGCGACATCTGCGTGGCTGGGTCCCGCGGCAGGACTGGCATCGCTGCGGGCGGCGCAACACATCGGGATCGCGCGAAGGCATCGGCGGGAGGGGGGCGGTTCCTCATCAGATAACCTCATGCTCGCTGTAGTGAAAGGCGACGATGCGACCGAAAGCGGGATGCCAGCCGGGATCAAGATCGAGCCCGGCCCGACGCACCGGCAGACTCTGGGCAGAAGCCGGAAGGACCAAATCGATGTGCAACGGTGCGACGAAGATCCGGGCGCGACGACGAAGGAGGCTTTCGGGGCTCTGTCCCTCGGATGGCCCGTCCGGCCCCCAGGCCACGCGGTCGAGCCAGGCGCATAGCTTTTGGGCCGCGATCCGGTCGAGTTTGGCAGGACGGGCGGGCGCGTCGACCGGGCGTCCGTCGAGCGTCGCAAGAAGCCCCCAGATCGGGTCGTCATGGGGCTCGGTCTCATCCAACGTGGCCCGCGCCAGTCTTTCGAGCCGCGCCCAGGGGCCGTCTTCTGGCCGCTTGGCCGCTTTGAGTGCTTCGGCCAGTGCCTTGGCCCGCACGGCAAAATCGGTCGAGAAAACGTTGATCAGGAAGAAAATACCGCCGAGTTCAGTCACCGGCGCCGTTTCCGCTTTGATTGCGGGCATGCTGCCTTTAGACGCCTCTGGCTCCGGGCCGATCGCGGTGGCCGGTGACTGTGCCAAGGGGGCCCCTTCAAGGGGGGGAGCCTGTTCCAATGACGGCGGATCTTTCGGAAAGCTGCGGCCTTTCTCGGTGCGTTCAGCGCCGCCCGTTCTGACATCGTCTTCAAAGTCGCGCGATTGGTGATCGGAATCATCGGGCGTGGGCAAGGCAACCGTGGCAAACCGGTCCTCGGTGCTCCGCGGCCGATCCGAATTGCGCGGAGGAGCCGACTGATCGGGCATACGGTGTCCACGGGCGGTGCGCATCAAGGTCACGACCGCTTCTGTCAGCGAAGCCCCCGCAAGGCCGGGCCGATTGCGACGCACCCACCCGATCGCCAAAAGCTGTGCCTGGGCGGTCGGCAGAGTAGCGACGGAATTGCTTAAAGCGCGCGGGGCGTCCACAGCTGTGGCACCTTCACCCCCGTCCTCGGGTGACTCGGCCGCGTCAAAGGTCTGGTATGTGGCCGAAGGCCTTGGGTGGCGCCCTGCACTGAATAGCCCGAGGTCGCGTGCCAGTTCGACTGCCGCCGCGGCGGGCAGGGTCGAGAACACGTAACTTACGCTTTTGCGCAAGACCAGCACCTCGGTGATCGCGGGCAACAGGTGGAGTTGCTGGCGCAGCACCACCTCGGGGCCGGATCTCGGCGGAACCCGGCGCAAGAGTGCTTGGGTCCACCAGGCCTGCTCTGCGTTGCTTGCGAGGCATTCGACCAAGCAGGCGTACATTTCCGCCTCATCGGTGAAGACAACCGCTTCGGCAGTGGACAGCGATACCCCGGGGGTGGGCCTGAGTGCCTGCGCCCGGGCCCTGTCGAGCGCTCCGGACAGCGCCCGGTCCCAATCCCCCGGCCCGTTTTCGCCCAACGCGCGGCCAAGCTCACCCGGTGCAGGATCCGCAAGACGGCGCACGATCAGGACCTCGGAGGGCGCCCCGGGCTGGTTGGGGGAGGCACGCTCGAGCCGCCTCAGCGCCCGGCGTTTGGTAGCCTCCGCCCGGCCTCCGTGCAAATGCACCTTATCTAGCGTCAGCTCGGTCATTGCGTGTTCAGGATCATCGTCATGAAGTTCCCGATGTTGCGCTTGAAATCCACCGTCGCAGGCGAGGCCCGTTCAACCGTGACCATGCTGCTTGCAAAGTTCTGCGCCGACCCGGGGAAGGAGACGACAAAGTCGTAGTCTCCGGGGGGCAGGGTCAGAGTGTACTCGCCGTTCGCGTCGGTGGTCGCGGCAAAGACGTCTGCCGGGGATCCGATTGGGGATCCGGTCAGGGTTGCTGTCACGATTGCGCCGGGGACCACCTGCTCTGATGCGCCGCTGCCGAAGAAGTAAATGATGGCGACCGTCCCAGTGATCGTTCCGGGCGCATTCAGGATGTCCTCGAGTGCCTCGATCCTGTCTTCGAGCTCGGCGCATTTGATCGCTTCAAGCTCGGGCGATGGCACGATGTCGGAGACGAACAAGAGCCAGTCCGCAGAGGGGTCGACGCGATAGATCACAAACCCCGGCGCCGGCGAGGCGGTGAGGTCCACCGCCGGGTAGCGCATCGCCTCTTCCACCAGGGGGATCAGCCGCCCGGGTGAAAGGTCGACCGGCGGCGGAGCGGCGGGCAGGAATGTGCTGGCCGAGGGCACCGGAAGGAAGCCGACCGGTGGCAGGATATCGAAGTAATCCACCGCCGCCGTGCTGGCCGGGGCCGCGATCCCGTCCAAGAGCCAGTCGAGCTGTTCCTGAAACTGGTAGAGGGTCGCTGCGTCGCTCGCGTGCCGCGCATTGGCCGCAATCAGCGGCCAATCGCCGGCCCGCGCGGCGGTGCGCGGGCGGCGGCGCACTGACCACATGTCGACAAAGGTGATCTGCCCGCCCTGCAGGCGCAGCACCGCCAGCGGAACCTCGCAAGACATGAGTTTCGGCGGGCAGCCCTCACCAAGAGTGGTTTCCAGTTCCCAGTCCGCCCAGTCCGAAGCGCCAGAGGGTGTCTCGGCGAAAGGGTCAAGCGGGAAAGGCGCGCGCGGTGCCGTGCCAAGCCCGAGATGCGCAACACGGTTTCGCAGGCGCGAGCTTTCCTGGTCGCTCGATCCAAGCGCGAGACTTGCGATCTCCGTGCCCCCCATATTCCCTGCGATCAACGCGGGGTCAAACCGGACCAAGCGGAACTGCAGCCCGAGCGTCGCGTAGCGCCGCCCGCACCCCGCTGCGATACCGCCGTCCTCCAGCCCTGATTTCGGAGCTTCCTCCTCGTATCCCGAGGCCGTGGTCAGGGTCAGTATGTGAAAGCCTTCCGCCGTCGGCGCCTCCGACGGCGGGGGTTGATCGAGGCAGATGTCAAAGGCCCCGGCGTCCCGGTTCGGGCTGTCTTCGTCCAGGACACTCAGACGCACGTTGCGTGTCTCGGCCAGATCAAGCGTCTGGCCGGTGCGGCTGACCGCGAGCCCGGCGGTGACTTCGACCGTCGCGATTTGTCCTGCACCCGAGGGGGTGACATCGCGAACCTCGAGCCCTTCGACGATGCCGTGACCGATCGCGCGCCCGAGCGTTGTGCGCCCCTGTCGCGCGGCGCCCTGTTCGTCGCGCAGGTCGCGGCCTGTCAGGATACGGCCCTCGAAGAAGTTGACGAAACGCCGGCCGCCATCCAAGATGACTTGCTCGAGTTCGATGGCCATCGCGCTACCTCGCTCTCAGGATGATGTGATCGGGGTTGGTCAGCACGCGGCGCGCGCGGTCGCTGATTCCGTTGATCGCGTTGATCTCGTCGAAGGTGGAGAACCGTCCGAGCGCACGTCGGCGCTGCAGAAATGCTTCGATAGAAGTGTTTGCGATCCCGAGCGCGCTTAGAACGCTGGCGTCCGCTTCGTTAATGTTGACCCGCCCGGCGGAAATGCCTCCGCGGTCGGCGAAATTGATCCAGCTTGAGAACAGCCCCCCTTGCGTGCCGCGTTTTGCGCCCTCCGGGCGATCCCCTGTTGGCAGGCGCGAGCGCAGGAATTCCGTATCCACGGCACGCGTAATTTCGGGATCTACGCCTTCGGTGAAAGCCCGCACGTGATCGCCGTCAAGCTCGATCCAGATCTTGAGCTGCAGCTCCATAATATCTTCATGCGTGTTGTCGTCGATACGCAGGAAGACGCCCGGCGCAAGATTCGTGTCCATCTGCGCGCCCGAGCCGAACAGGGTCTGTCCGACCGCAACGTCAGGTTTGATCGGGATCAGGTCGACCGGGGGCAGACGAAGCCTCGCCCTTGGCTGGGATGCTGAGAAGGACGCGCCAAGGCGCTCGTCCGGAACCTCCGCGTAGATCCGGAAACTGTTGGCGTCCAGCGAACCAAAGTCCAGATTGCTCTCACCATCGATGCCAAGCTCGACCACGGAATCCCCGACCTGTTCGTTCCAAAAGGCCACCGCGATTCCCGGCACGTTTTCGACGGAGCCACCCGGGAGCTGCAGGTCGAACCGAAGATCGCTTGCCCCCCCATGTAGCCAGGATAGTGCCTGCAGGCGCACGAGGTTTTCCTCGCCAGCCCCGTCTCCGGGGGAAGGTGGCGCCGCTGCGGCCCATACCAGTTGTGTCCCATTGTTTTCGACGGTCAGGTGCATGCCATCGTTGGCACCAGTGTCGTCAGGGGCCGGGATGTCGATCCCGTGCAGGCCTTTGACGGTAGGGTTCGGGTAGTTGTCGGTCAGGTCGCCGGCGGCGCTCTGGCCCCATGGCATCGCGTCGCCTGGCACGGCGGCCTCGGGAATGTTCTGCAGTCTGAATGTGCCGTTGCCTGAGAGATGCTCGACCAGGGTGCTCGGCCCCGCCCCGGTGCGCGGCTGGATCAGGAGGTATTGGAGGTGGTCGTCATCCGCCAACCCATTGAGAGCGTCATGGTCGATCACACCGCCGTCGTCCGAAGCGGGGATCAGCAATTCCTGGATCAGCTGGGTCGACAGAAGCAGCGGGCGGTCGACATCCTCCATGGTGATCGCTGCGGCATTGCCGTCAATCGTGACCGCGCCGCCGCCCGCGTCAGCGACCGGCACCCGAAGCAGGGCCAAAGCGATGCAGCCATCGCCGCCCGGGCTGCCCGCGCAATTGGTGCCATCCGGCAGAAGTGCGGGCCGCACCACGGTGACCCAGGCGTGGAAGGCTGCCGCAAGGTATTCCCCCATCTGGTCCTCGGGCACCTCGATCGGCCCGGTTGCCGGAGAGGCGGGGCTCGGGGGCGAGCCCATGGTGTTCCCGATCGCTTTGACTTCGTCCAGGAAATCGTCGATCGACATGTCAGGCGAGCCACCGGGCATCGGATCCAGCCGCCCGATCAGCGCCGCGAAGACGCGGATCGCATCGAAGCGCGCCATATCGGGGCGTTCCAGGTCAAAACGGATCGAGAAGCTCTCGGTGACGCGCGTGTGCGTCATCGATTCCTCAGGCGTGCGGCAAGGGCCGCTCGGGATCGGTTCCTGATCGGTCAGGCACTCGCGGTAGCAGAGCACGACCCAGACATCGAGCTCCGCCGGTGAGGGCAGGGCAAGAGGCGGCGAACTGGCCACCTGGCCCGCGATCCAGGCGTCGAGGCTTGCGCATTGCGCGGTGGTGACGTGCAGTTCGCGGCCATGGGTGTCGATGCCGTGCCCGGGCGCGACCCGGATCTCAACCTCGTTGCCTTTGTCCGCCGCCGACACCCCAAGCCCGCAGACTGTGCCGTAGCCGTGCAAAGTCCGATGGTGCCTGCGCGCGCCTTCGAGGAAGTAATACTCCTCCTGCACGAACTCATCCACGCCCAGCACCTGGCCTTGAGAGTAATGCACCCGTTTGTGTGGATCGAGCGTCAGAGAAGGCGTACAGGCGCCGTGGCATCCGCATCCTGTTTCGCAAGTCATAGTCTTACCTCTCCTGCTGCTTCGCGTCCGACCACGGTGCGGTCCCGAACGGCAAATGGGTGGCCGTAGCCGATGAAACCCTCGCTGAGCGCGCTCCGACCGAGTTCGATCGCCGTGAACCGCGCGCCGTCGCTCAATGCGGTATCGAGGCCCAGGCGGGCCGAGCCGGTTTGGAAGAGCGCCCAATAGGGGCGCACCTCGTATGCTGTGTGAAGCGGGCGCTCGCGCTCGACCACGCGGGCGATCTGCCCGATCCGGTCGTCGCGACGCTGGCGGTCTTCGCCCGGGTAGACCGGGGCCAGAACGGTGAAGCGATGCGCGTCGCGCTCGACCGGCAGGATAGCCGAGACGAAGGCGATCCAGTCCTCGAGCCGAGCCCCCCCCGAGGGCAGGGTTGCGGGAAGGGACAGGGGATGAGGGTCGGCGATGGTCAGTCCATGGGCCGCCGCGACGCGATCCGGCGCGCCGTGGCGGCGGGTCAGGTAGGCCTGCCAATGGATCGAGTCGGCCGCCGTGGCTGCCGCATAGGTGAACCCGATCGGACCGGCGGCAAACGCACGCCAATCCTCGGCCTTGGTCGCGTTGGCGGGCACCAGAGGTGTAAAGCGGATGTCGTTTTGCGACTGCAACGCCGGGCTTTCGCCCCAAATCGTCGCAAGCTCGGCCACCGTCGCTCCGCGCCGGTCCAGAGCGAAGGCCGCGAAAGCCTGGTGCAGCGCCTCGGCGCCGTCCGCGTATGTCCAGCCTTCCAGCGTTTCCACGGGGGCCAGCGATGTGCTCTTGAAGGCGCTCAGCGCATGAGGCTCTGACAACCGCACACCCCGACGCGCGCCGTCGGGCTCGGGCGGGTTGCCGCTCTTCAGCCCGTCAAAGAGGGATTCATTCGGGCAGGGATCCGTCGCGATGTCGATCATTGCCTTCAGCCCGGCGGGCGTGCCCCGCCAGCGGAACAGGAGCTCGACATGATCGATGAACAGACGCCTTCGCGCGTCGTCCCAGTCGGTCTCAAGTGCCGCACCCATCCACGTTGCGAGCCACTCCAGCGCCCCTGGCGGTGCAACCCGCGTATCCCAGAGCCCATGCGCCGTGGCGACCCGGTTCTCCATAGAGGTGAAGAGCCCCTCGACGTTGGCCAGGAAGCGTTCCAGGAAATCGCCCGAGACGGCGTCCTCGCGGTAGACTGCGGGCAGGTAGCGGTCGAGATAGCTGAACCGCGGCATGTAGATGCGCAGCGCGCGCAGGCGCGGCGTGGTGGTGCCGTTGCCGGTGAGGTCGATCGCAAGCTGCAAGAAACGGCCCTCTGCCGACTGGATCAGCGTTTCATAGCTGCCTGTCGCGCTTTCGGGGTCGGCGTTGGGGAAGGGGGTCCAATGCGGGGTCTCGGCCCCGTCGCCGCGCTTGTAGGGGCGGGGCAGGACCGACCACTCGGCGCCGAGAAGCGCGTCCGGGCTATCGGCGGCACGCACCGAATGCGTGACCGAGGTTCCCGGCGCCACGCAGCCGTCGAAGATGATCCGGTGCCAGACCGTCCCGGGTTGGCCTGAGTCGAAGACGGCGGGCCGGATCGTCCCCTCGGTCAATCGGTTCTGGCGCGGGTGCGGGGACAGTGCAATCCAGGCCTCGCCAAGGTCGTAGTGGGTCTTGCTTCCGGCCACGACCAGGGCCCGGCCCGCGAAATGGCGCATCGGCAGGTAATCGGGTGCGAGCGTCAGTGATAGCTCGGACACCGCGGGCGCCTCGGGCGCCCAGCTATCCGCCGTAAGGTTTAAGTGCAGCGACTGGTCTCCGTGGTCATCGACGATCAGCAGGGCGCCCTCAAGTCGGCCTGGGGGGGCCTTGAGGTTGGCGACAAAGGCGATGTCGTGGCCCCGGTAGGCGAGCGGCGGGTCTTCAAACTCCGTCAGCTTGTCCTGGTCCAGCGTGACCTCGGCCACCGCTCCATCGGGCGAATAGCGGATGATGCGCGAGGGCATGCCCTCGGGCGCGTCGAGGATCAGGAACGTCTCGTCCGGCAAGCTGACAACAGAAACCGGGGCGGAGGCGCCGGGCACGCCCGTGGGGCCAGCGGCACCGAGCTCCAGCGCTTTGGGGAATTCCGAAGCGACGACGGGCTCGGGCGGCGCGCCTTCGGGGGTGAAGTCGAGCGGTGCGGGCTGGGGGAGCGCGGTGGTCCCGGCAAAACCTGCAAGGCAGTAACGGTCGTCGAGCTTCCAGACCCGTCCGGCATCCGCAGGCCCCGTTCGGTCGAGGATCCAGGTCCCGCCGTCGTGCGCCTGCGCGAGGTCTCGCACCGCGATCTCTGCCGGGGCGGTCCAGCGCTGGTACGTCGGCGTGCCGCCACTGTGGAGGTCGAACAGAAGGAAACCGTTCGGGGCGAGTGTACCGACCAGCAGGAAATGGCGGCAGGTGACCGAAAGGCCCGAGAGCGTCAGATCGGCGAAGGCGGGCTCGGGCGGGGCGCTGTCTGCAAAGCTGCCGTCCTTGGGCGGGCAGGCGTTTTGCTCCAGTGCGCTTGCGTCGAAGAATTCAGCGGCGCTGCCGCCGATCCTCCAGGTCCGGATCCCGCGCCGGTCTTCGGTAATCCAATACCAGTTTCCGAACCCATCGCGATCCGCTCCACGCCGGTCCTCCGGGGTCAGGCGCACCGCCCCCGAGCGCGGCGGGAAGTGCTTGCCCTCTGGGCGCAGCACCGCGGCGCCCGCGGTCTTGTCCCAGATTACCGAGGACGGCGACTCGTGGGCGAGCGCGGCCTGCCAGTCCCGGCGTCCGAGCATCAGATGGAAGGAGGTGCCGTTTGCGTCTTTCATTTCGCCCTCAGCATTCGTCCGGTATCACAGGTATCGGCGTCGCCGCGACAACGGTATCGACCGGCGGGGCCTGGCCCTGTAGCTCATCAAGCGGGATCGGATCTCCCCCGGCGACCACTTCCACGCCCGCGAGGCGCGGCAGTTCCAGGCCACTCAGCGCCATGGGCGTGGTGAAGGGCCCCGAAGCACCGCCGACGATCAGTTGATCGACCCGGCGCACGCCCTCGACCTGCGCCGCCTGAACCAGGATTTCGGCCGGGTCCACGGCGGTTTCCAACGGCCAGCCACGCCCCGCAAAGCCGCCCTCGAGCGCAGAGAGGAAAGTCTCGATGGCGGCGGTGGCCGCGTTGCGCACCGTCGGTGTGTCGCGCCCTGGCGTCACCTCGATCGAGATCGAGACCCAGACATCGACATAGACCGGTCCGTGGACGTGAAGCTCGGTCGTGATCAGGCGGCGTGGCGCCATGTGCTCGCAAACCGCCTGCAGGAACAGCCGATCGGGGTTAGGCGCGCGCGGGGTAAGTGTATCGGTGGCGGGGATCACCATGACCGTGACCGCACCCGGCGCGGTAAGCGTCGGGTTCTCGGGGCGCACCAGTCCCAGAACCTCGACCCGGCCCATGTCGACCCCGGGAGTTCCGGCGGCGATGGTCGAAAAATCCTCTTCGGTCACTAGGCGGTCGCGGTTGGCCAGAACAGTGGGCGCGCGACGCTCGGCCTCGGTGACGGTTTCGCCCGTGCTACCGCCCCAGGTCGGCACCGGGTTGGCGACCTTCAGCCCGCTCGGCAGCCCGGATCCGGACTTGATCGCCCCAATGCTGACGAGACCCGAAGGCCCGCCGCCATGATCGTAGCTTGCTATGATCACAGCGCCCTGCGCGGGGCGCGCGCCGTGCAGACCATCGCCAAAGGCGATCTCGCCCGTTGCGGGGTCGAGCGCATAGACCATCGCCTCGGTCCCGTCGGCCTCGCTGTCGCCGCCGCGCGCTCCCGCCTCAGCGGGAGCCGCGAGGATATCGTCGATCGGCTGCCAAAGCTGTCCGTTGATGCGCAGCTCCAGACTGTCAGCGATGACCGGCGTGCTGGTCAGCCGCGCGACCTGGTCCGGAGCGCCGTTGCCCCGGCCCAGAAGCTCTCCGGTGACGTGCGCGCGTTGCTCCACGCGGCTGGCGTTGATCCCGATCCAGGAAAGTTTGAAGGACATCTGCCCACCCGCCGCCACGGCGTTCCCGTCGTTCCTAAGCCGCACACGAAGCCAGGATACCAGCCGCGCGGCCCGCGGGTCGTCCTCGAGATCCGGCGGGTAAGCCCCGGTGCCGGGTTCGAGCGGTTCGAGATTGTCCCAGGTGGTGAGCTCCGCCTCCCCAAGCGAGACCTCGAGAAGCGCGGGCATCGTCAGCGGGTTCGCGTCCGGCGTGGCGGTGAGCGCGCGGTAGTTGGCGCCCTCGCCGGGGGCAGCGGGGTTCGGTGTTTCAACGACCAGCGCACGCAGGGTTTCGGGATCGCTGTCGATCGGCAGATGCGACAGCCCTTCTTCGTCCAGTGCTGGCATCACTCCAAGGCTCAATGACTTGCCGCGCAGCGCGTCCCGTGCCTCCGCGACCTTGTTCTCACGTTGCGCGAACAGTGCGATCCAGAGGCCGTCGATCGTTTCTGCGCCGACGTCCAGACCGGGTCCGATGTCGCCCGGGTGCGGTGGTTCGAACTCCACGGTCCTGTAGAAATCAAGCGCATTCACCGCCGCCGTGCTCCCGGGTGGGGTTGTGAAGCTGGCATAGAGTGCGCCGTACGACTCGCGCGCATTTTCAAGCGCCACCCCCTTCAGGCGGCGCTTGTAGAAGACCGAGGCAACGACTGGCAGCACATCGAGCCCGCGCGTGACCTTGAATGGCGTCTGCCCGGCGCGCAGGTCGGCGCCTGCTTCAAGCGTCTGTGCCTCGACCGCGCCCGAGGATTTCTCGAAAGCCACGAGCCCCCGGGCGACTCCTGCCGGGCGCAGGGCAAGGCCCAGAAGACGCAGGAAAGCGCGGCGGTTGCGCTCGGGAATCGCATTGGTGCGGTAGATAATGCTCTCGCTCATATAGGCGAAGAGCTGCAACAGCGTGACGCCCGGGTCGGCGTCCGACTGGTTGGTCCACTCGGGCGTGTGCACCGCGTTGCGGCGCAGGGCCTCTTCCATCAGCTCGCGCCAGGTGCGGGTGTCGATTTCAGGCGGTGGCAGGGGCATGGCCTTTGATCACCTCAATTGGACGCGCAGGGCGACGCTTTCCGTGGCGCCGGTGCGGATGACGCGGTAGCGCACCAAGACGCGCGCTGCGTCGGCTTCATCGGGGTCCGGTCCGACATCGACGGACTGGAGGCGTATTCGGGGCTCGAACCGGCTGAGCGACTGGGTGACGACCTCTTCGATCAGCCGGTGTGTGGCGGATGTGTTGGGCTGGAACAGGAAGCGGGACAGCCCGCCGCCGAAGGCCGGGCGCATAAGACGCTCGCCTCGGTCGGTTCTCAGGATCAGCTCGATCGACTGTTGGATGTTGTCGACCCCTGTCGACCAGGCCCAATGACCATCCGGCCCGATCCCCGGGGGGAAGGCGAAGCCGCGGCCCAGGCTTTTGTCGCCCATGCTCATTCCTTGGCCCCTTTCCTAAGTCGGATCGGGATCACGGTCATGAGGTACGGCAGCCACTTGAAGATCATGTCCAGGAGCGTGACCATGATCATCATCAGGATGAACGCACAGATCGTGACGATCGGGATCGACAGCGAAATCATCAGCCCGAAGGCGCTTCCCCCGTCGGTCTTGCAGGCCGTGCTGTCTGCCGAGGGCAGGTCCTTGTGCAGCGGCCAGGGCAGGACCGATCGGATCAAATCGCCGAGTGTCACCTTCTTGAAGCGGTTCGTTTCCCCGCAGAACATGTCGGAAACCGCAAACCCCGCGCTCTTGCGGAATTTCCGAAGCCCCGCGGGTGAGAGATCAATCGGCATGGGGATCCTGATGTCGCGCGCTGGCGCATCGGGGTCGAAGAAGGACGCCATCTGGAAGGGCGCTGTCGGAGCCGAGACCACAGGGGCGGCAAAGCCAACGCAATTTGGCCTCTCAAAGACGCAGCGCACCGTGAACCAGGCGTCCTCGCGACGGTTGACGTCGCGGGGCGGGCGCAGATCGGGGACCGGGCCTGCCCGGCCTTCGGTCGCGGCGTTTTCGACCAGCGCGACCTCGATCAGAGCCTGAAGCTCTGCCACCGTCTCGCTCGATGCGCCTGCTCGACTGGGCCAGCTGTCCCAGGTGTTCGTGCCTGTCGTAGAGGCGGGGTTGACCGGCGGGTGTGCCGGGATCCAGAGGAACGCGGGGCGGCTCGGCGGGTTCTCCCAATCGAAGGGCTTCGGAGCTTTTTCGAGTTCCAGGACATCGTCATCGCTGAGTGCCAGCAGCGCCTCGACGAAACCGGCCTTTACCTGGCCGGGATAACCGCTGTGGTCGGTCCCGATCTCGCCGACCAGCAGGTGGTGGATCGTGATACTCTGCAAGAGACCCTTAACCATGGTTTCGGGACCGGTCAGGCTGCGCGGAGTCGGTAGCCCTTGCAGATCGTCCCAAAGAACCGGCAGGTGAGTTTGCAGGAAGCGCCGCGCATCCGCGAGGATCAGCCAGCCAATCTGGACCACCCCCGCGCGATAATCGAACAGCAGCTTCTCGGCGGCAGCGAACCGCTCTGCGTGGCCGTCGCTTGTTGTACCCATATTGGGTTCGCCGGGGCGGTCCGCGATCTGCTCTTGCAAAATGGCCGCCTGGTCAATCAGCACGGTCCAGGGGGCCGTCACCTCTGCATGCCAGAGCAGCGCAACTGGGTCTTGCGGCGACTCATCCAGGGTGATTTCAAGATCGGGCGACTCGTTTGAGCGGGTGGAGCCGATATAGGTCTCGCGCCGCGCAATCGGCAGGGCGCCCAGGAGCAATCGGCGCTTGCGCCCGTCGGTGCTGTAGGTGGTCGGGAAGAGGCCATGGCGCTCTTCATCCGGTATCAAGCGCCCTCGCTCTTCGGGCGCCAGAAGCCGCCAGTGGCCGCCGTCCTCGCCGTGGGGGATGAAGGCGTATTCGTCGACTTCGTCCAGACCGTTCGCATCCTTGCCTTCAGGGTCGAATTCGCCCTCGCTCGCAACTTTCTGCACCAACTGGCGCAGTACGAAGCGGGGGCGCTCTTCCCTGGCCGAGCTTATGGTCCGATCCGGCAGCCCCGGGCGCGGGCAGACGAGTTGGGCCGCCACCATGTAGAACCGGTTCTGCGCGGGCTGATAAAGTTTCAGATCCGCCTGAACCTGTGGCACGGGCTTCGCCGCTGCCCCGCCAACGAGCCCCTTCTTGCGCGCAAGCGCCGTCGCCCGCGCGCGTGTCGCCGACAACGGCGCCGCGGTCACCAGACCCTCTTTCGGAGGCGTGGGCGCCGGTTCGCGCCAGGTCTCGGGCACCGCCAACCAGGCCGGCAGCGCTTCTGGTCGCGTCGCAGTCAGCGCCGCCAGCTCTTCCATGAAGTCTTCGCTCGCAAAGCGCAGGATCGCCGGACGCCGGGCCTCGCCGTTCAATCCCGGCGAGGTGTTCAGCCACATCGGGTGCGGCGCCATCCAGCGCAGGTATTCGTGCCGATCCTGCGCTACCATATGTTGCCCGCCCCTGGAGTGTAGGAGGATGAGATCACCGAGTTCGAGATCACCGTATCGGCTTTGACCACACCCGAGAATTTCGACATCCCCGCATCGACCGTGACCATCCCCGCCGAAACCTCGACCTGGCTCGCGCTGATCGAGACCTTTGAAGACGCATCGATCGACACGCCCGCGGCCTCCATCGTCACCGTGTTGCCGTTTGAGTCTTCCAGCGTGATCCCGGCCTCGCTGTCGTGCAGGGTGATCTTCTGGCCCGCCGGAGTCTCCAGTATCATCTCTTCCGAGCCCGAACTGTCGTCCAGCGTGACCTTGACCCCGTTGCGGGTGCGGATTGACTTGATGTTGTTCTCGGAATTGCTGTCCATTTCCTCATGCGGTGTGTCCTGGCCGTTCCAGAGCCCGCCGATGATGAAGGCATGGCGCGGGTCTCCGCCGCCGAAGGCGACGAGCACCTCGTCGTCTACATCCGGCATGAACCAGCTGCCCCGGTCCGGACCGGCAAAGAGCGTCGACATCCGCGCCCAGGCCTCGTGCCCGCCGTCCGCGTCGATCGCCCAGGGAAGGCGCACCCGCACCCGGCCCTGGCCGTCCTCGTCGGCAAGGTCGGTCACAATCGCCGGATAGACGCCGTAAAACAGCCCGCCAAGCCCGGTTGGCAGCCGGGTGTCGGCAAGCGGGTGAAGGTCAAGGAGTGACATCAGGTTCGCTCCCTCATGTTCCGATCCATGGGCGCTCGACCGAGAATTCGGTCTGATAACCCCGTTCCAGGTCGAAGACGTGGCGCACCGAGGTGACCGTGAAATCACCGTCGAACATCGGCCCAAGGCCCTGGAAGGTCAGCGCCGAGCCCACGGAGATCCGGCTATCGCCTTCGGCGACGCCGTCGCCGGCAACGAAGCGGCGTGCCCTGCGGCGGTATTCAGCGCCCGCAAGCGCGTCGCCCTCGGCGGTGCTGATCGGCAGCGGGTGAACTACGCGCTCGACCTTCTCGCCGACTGCAGCGTCCAGCACGCTGCTGCCGGTGTCGCCCTCGCTTTCGCCCGAGAGGCTGTTTGGCCCCGCTTCGCTTTCCACGGCCTCCTTGGCGCTTGGATCCCAGCCGCCGACAACCAGTTTCGAGCATTGGTGCGCGAGGTCGGCGCAAAGCCGCATCTCGTGCAGGCCCTGGCCATAGGTCAGCACGATCGGATCAGTGGGGCGGTTGGCACGGGATTGTGCGAAAAGGCTGTCGCCGCGCACCCAGATCTCGGCACCGACGTTCGCCGCCACGGTCCTCAGGAACGCCAAATCGGACTGGTTTAACTGCGCCACGAGCGGCATGGTCGGGCCTTCGATATCTGTGTTCGGGGTCAGCCCGTGATCTTCGGCCACCGCGCGGATGACGTCTTCGACCGTGGCCTCCTCGAAGACCCGCGTTCGCCGGGTCTTGCGCAAGTCCTGCAGGCGGTCTTCGGCCAGGACCAGCACTTCGGGAGGGCGCGATTTCGGGAAGCGCCCCTCGATGCCGGAAATCCGCCCTTCAAACACCGCGCCCGCGCCCTGGCCGCCGCCGATTGCGATGCGCAGCGGCGTGCCGAAGTCCAGAAGCGCCCGGTCGAAGTACAGGAACCCGATCCTGCCCGAGGCCGTCCCCCAGTTCCCGAAGGTCGCTTCGCAGCGCGCCATGCCGTCGAAATCTTCTTCGATGGTCAGTGCCATCAGCCCGGCGTCGAGGCCGGGCTGCGCGGCGCCGTCGACCGTCAGCCTGGGCCGGGCGTTGTAAAGAAGGGGAACGGTTCCAAGGTCGGGCATGATTGGTCCTCAATGGCTGCGTAGCCGCGCCGCGCGTTCGCGCAGATGTGCCTCGACCCGGGCGAGCGTGGTCGGCGCGATGGCGCGCCCCGTCGCATCGGCCTCTGCGCCGGACCCGCCATCGCTGGTGGCTTGGGCGGGGGCCTCGGCCCGGGTTTCAAGGATTATCTCGAGGTCGTTGATGATCACGGGCATCAGCGTCTCCCTGGTCGGCTAAGGTCAAGCGGTGTGCCTGCGGGCAGGTTGCGCGGGTTGTCGATGTTGTTCTGGCGGGCGATGTCCTGCCAGTCATCCTGGCGGCCTTCGCGCGCGGCGGCCTCCTGTACGCTCTCGCCCTCGCGGGTGGCAGAGGCGGGCTGGGACGCTGTCGGGGGCATGCTGCCACGCCCGGTACCGCCAAGCCCGGCGCCGCCCTGATTGCCGAACTGGAACTGGATTTCCTGCTTGGACAGCGCCAGTGCGATTTTCGCGCGCAGCGGCTTGCCATCTTCCGAGAACAGCAAAAGCTCTTCGTTGATCGAGTCCACCACGCCCTCGAACAGGAAGGTCCCCCAAAGGAAGCGGATGCCAGGTGGCGTGAACTTGCCTTCTTCGTCGCTCGACTCGGGCTGGATGAAACGCACCACCTGCTGGGTCAGACGGCGTACGTCGTCGACGGTTTCGCCTTCGAATTCCGGGCGATCGGGCGCCGGGGCAGTCACGTCGAACCAAAGGTCCAGCGTCAGTTTTGTCGTGCCCGAGCCGACGAACTGGATCGCCGAGCCGCCCCGCTGGTCGCCGCCTGCGCTCTTGTTGGAATAGGCGACCTTCAGGGTTTCGGGGTTGAACTGGACGCTGATCGGATCGCCGGTCTCCGACACGGTCTGCTGTTCGTCCCAGGTAACCGGCTGGATCTGGGCTTTCAGCAGGGCTTGCGGCTCAGGCATCGGTCACCTCCTCCGCATCCAGCGTTTCGAAGGCGATCTGGGCCTCTTCGATCGCGATCAGCCCGTCCGAGGCATTCAGTGCCGGCGCTTTCAGCTTCACGGGCAGACAGCCCGTCAGCTTGAAGCGCACCACCTCGCGTTCGCGGTCAGCCGACAGCATCGCGATTTCGCCATGGGCGCGCGCCTCGCGGCGCTCCTGCACCGCGCGGAACCAGGCCCAGAGACCGAGCCCCTTGGCCATCCCGCGCTTCAAGGTGATCTCGCCATAGCTGGTGACGCCGGCCAGGTGGATTTGCCGTGCATTGTTGCCGCCTTCGCGGATGGTCTCGGTCTCCAGCGTGGCTTCAAGCCCCGAAACCTCGGAGAAGGCGCCATCACAGATGATGCCGTCCTCGCCCTCAAGCTCGAGGCGAACCTTGAAATTGAAGGCGGTGAAGGGATTGGTCATGTCGCCTCCTCCACGGCCAGATCCTGAGCGCCGGTGCGCAGCAGGCGCACGTTCAGAAACCGCATAGGACGCGAGGGCGCGACGCGCAGTTCGACCGTAAAGCGCCCAAGCTCGATCGCGCCGGGCGGGTTCACGCTCCTGTCGGTCACAACTCGGAAGCTTTCGGCGGGCTGTGTCCCCGCAAAGCCGCCGCGCTGGTGGATCAGCGAGAGCATGCGTTCAAACCGGCGCTGCACCTGGGCACGGAAATCGGGGGAATTTGGTTCGAACGTATAGGCCATGCCTTCACGCTCAGCGAGGCGGCGCAGGAGGATCATCAGAAGGCGCACGGGCAGGGGGGTAAGCTCGGCGCTCGCCGACAAGGTCTCGGCATTCAGGAAAAGGAAGCCCCGCGGATCGTCGCGGACCGGGTTGATCTGATGAGCGATCAGATCGGCGAGTGTCGCGTCCGCGAGTTGCGGCGTGAGGGCCAGCGCATCCGTCACAGGCATGTTCGCGGACGCGATCCAGACCCCCGGCCCATTTGCCTGCCGTGCGATCAGCCCCGCAGCGGCGCCATCTTGCGGGTGGAAGGCGCTGCCCGTCGAAATCCAGCCGTGGTGCAGCGCAGCATAGGAAAGGGCCGTCTCCTCTCCGAAGCGCAGGGCAGGGACGCGCAGCATCCCGGCGGGGCCGGGGTCGCCCTCCAGCTCCTCGACCAGCGGCGAAAGCCGGGCGAGGTGTGCCTTCGCCTCGTCCGCGCGGAAGTGGCGCGGCATCGACAGAAGCGCGACCGCATCGGCGCGCGCCGCCGCAAACCGGATCGCGGCGCGGTGGACGGCGGTCAGGATCTCTTCGCCGCTTTCGCGCGCGGTCCCGACGGTGGCGTATTCCTCATTCGGGTCCACGGTGAAGGCCGAAACCCCGCCGGGGTCGAGGCGCAGCGTGATCGACCAGGGGCCAAGGACCTCGCCCCGAAGCACGCGCACCCGCATGTAGCTCGGGCGGTCAACGGCCGGGATGGGGAAGAAGTCGCCTATGCCGGGGTCCAGCAGGGTGGTCCTTGCATCCCCGAGATTCGGGGCTTGGCCGGTCTGCACCTCAAAGACGTCGCCGGGTGCGAGCGCGCCGCTCTCGAACGTCCAGGTTAGACGCGGGCCGGGGCTCGCGTCTTCATCAAGCGTTGGCAGAAGCGACAGCAGGACTGGGTCGGTATAGGCGCAGGGTTCAAAATCTTCCTCGGGGATCATCGAGGCGCGCTCATTCGACCAGGGTCCGATCTCGCTGGCGGTTTCGGCGCGCACCCGCGCGAAGACAATCGCGGGGCAACCCGGGGCGCGGGCGGCGAAGGCCTCTGGCGCCTCAACGATGTGGACCTCGGGTGGGTCGAAGCCGTCATCGGGTGAAAGTTCGACCCGGTAGCGCGTCGCGCCATTCACCGGGGTCCAACTGAGCGCGATCCGGTCGAAGGCATCTAGCGCATTCGGCAGCACGCAGAGATGGGGGGCAGCCAATGGCTCGGGCGCTGCGACCAGCCGCCGGTTCCAGGGGCGATGCCCCGCGTCTGGCAGCACGATCATCGCGACCTCGTCCACGGGGTAAAGCGCATGGAGCCCGCGAAGCGGTCGCCCGCCCTCCGTCAGTTCCATCGTGTGACGCGCCGCAAGTTCGGCGGCCAGCGCATGGGTCTGGATCGCCGCAAAGCGCAGGTCGAGAAAAATCTCGCTGGAAAAGTGCTCCAGTCCCTCCGCCTCTAGCCGGGGACCCGGGGGCAGGATCGCGAAGGCGCACCGTTCCCGGTCGACATAGGTCTTCATGGCATGCGGCAACCAGACACCATTCGGGTCGGTTGCCGGTCCTGCCAGGGGAAACCGCGGGACCGAAGCCTCGGACAGGAACCGCGCACGGCCCGGCGAAAGGCTCGGCGCCGGGCGCCCGAAGGCGGGACCGAAATGCGCCGGGTCATCGGGCAGGGCCGCCCAATAGCGCGGATGGGCGGCGGCGAAGCCAAGCCCGTCCAGACGACGGCTGATCCTCGCGCCTTCCCAGAGGATGAGGTCAAAGGTCAGGACGCTGAGACTGTCCGGTTGCGGTTCCGGCGGACTCGCAAAGAGCGCATCGACGTTTGCGGCCGGCGCAGGCAAGAGCCCGTCGTCATCCACGCCAATCGCCCCCTCGAGCAGGGACGAGGCGGGGCGCTCGTACCAGAAGACTCGGTTAGCGCGGGCGATGACCCGGGTCCCCTCGACCCGGTCCACCACCAACAGCGCGAGCAGTTCGAAGTCATTGAACGTTGCCTCAATTAGATCGCCCGGCACCGGCGGGTCGCCCGCCTGGGTGACCCGGATCGAAACGTCTTCGCTGGTTCGTACCAGCCCTTGACCCACCAAGGGGAACAATCCCCGCCGTACGAGCCGCGTGTCAGCTCCAAGCGGCGTGATCCAGCGCCCGGGCGAACGGGCCAACGCAACCGCGCCGATGCGCGACGTATCGACAAGTTGCGGAATGCCGAGCGACAGCGTTTGCGCCCCTTCTGGCCCTGCCACCCGCACCACGAAAGCCCGCCGCCCACCATTCGCGAAGAAGGCCTCGACCGCCGGGCCCATCAGGCTCGTCTGATCGGCCTGCCGCTCAAGGTCGCGCGCCAGTACAACGTCCGGCCCGAAGATGTCGCGGAAGCGCGACAGATCCTCGACCGGGACCGGTACGTCCAGAGGCCCCGACGCCGCAAAGCCGACGAAGCCTGCCACGTCCATCCGGGGCAGGGCGTCCGCACGCTGGGGACGCCCGGTCTCGACATAGACGCCGGGCAGTCTTGGGGCGCGTCTGGCAAGCGGCAGGTTCATCGGCCTAGCTCACCTCGATTCGCTGTGCGGCGAGGACCAGCTCTTCCACGGCCACATCGGTGCCCTTGCCGTTGAGCGAAGGACCGGTGTATTTGATCGGCCGCGCCATCAAGAGCTTCCAGGTCATCGCCACGGTGTCGCGATCCTCGCTCAACAGATCGATCTTCACCGTGCGCAGGTCGTCCTGCTGGCCGTTCCTGACATTGTCGAGCCAACCGTAAAGGTCTAGATATCCCATGAGCCCGCGCTTCAGGGTGATGTCGGGCACCTTGTAGGTGCCGGTGACCTTGATCGGTGTGTTGTCGTTGGTGTTGCCTGCGCGATACTCGGCAACGTTGATCTCCATCCCGAGCCCGGAGATTTCCTGGAATCCGGCCTGGGCCCGGTCCGGCTGGTCGTCTCCGATCGTGACGAGAAAGTTGAACTGGCTGTAGGGAAGCGCTTCACGTTCTGTCGCCATGATTGTCTCCTATGACGTTTTCTGGAGCGCACGATCAGGATCGCGCGTCGGCTGTCTTCTGTCCGATGCGGAAAATGACGAACTCGGCCGGGTAGAGCGGCGCGACCCCTATGAGGCAGACCAGCCGACCATTGTCGCGGTCGTTCTGGCTCATCGTGGTTTCGTCGCAGCGCACGAAATAGGCCTGCTGCGGGGTTCGCCCCGCCAGCCGTCCGGACACGAACTCGTTGTAGAGGAAATCCTCGATCGTGCGCTGGACGTTGGACCAGAGCCGGTGACCGTTCGGTTCGAACACCGCCCATTGCGTGCCGCGTTCGATCGACCGCTCAAGATAGGCGAAGTGTCTTCGAACATTGAGATACTTCCACTCAGGGTCCGAAGAAACGGTGCGCGCCCCCCAGACCCGGAACCCCCGGCCCTCAAAGAAGCGCAGACAGTTGATCCCCTCGGGGTTCATCGCCTCCTGCTGGCGGGTGTTGATCAGGAACTCGAAATTCAGCGCGGATCGCACGACCTCATTTGCGGGCGCCTTGTGGACCCCACGCTCGACGTCATTGCGCGCGTAGATCCCAGCCATGAAGCCTGAGGGCGGCAGCGACATCTCCACCGGAGCGCCGATGGCCAACGGGTCGTCGATCGTGACCCAGGGGTAGTAAAGCGCGGCGCGCGTGCTGTCGATCGTCCCGCGCAACTCGCGCACTTCGCCGGGCGTCATCCCGGCCTCGGAATCCAGCACCGCCACTCTATAGCGCATGCGCTCGCAATGGGTGATCAGGCTGCCCATGACCGCGCGGCTGATCCCGTTATCGGCCGACGACCCCGGGGCGGCGACGATCGAGATATCCTCAAGATCTTCCAAGGCGGCGAGCCCCGACTTCGGGTCGTCCTCTTCGCCCTGATACTGGGCATTGCCAAGCGCCCCCCCGTCCGAACCGCCACGCAATACCAGCGTGGCGGTCAGTTCGGCGTCCGTGGGCAGGCGCACTACCGGTATGCGTGGTGGCGACGCATTGGCCGCTTCGGCCTCGGCAGGCATCGGCAATCCGCCGATCGCCGCGGAGAGCACATCGAAGAGCGAGTGCCCAGCCTCATTGGACAGCGAGGCAAAGGCCGCGGCCAGGGCGGCGCCGTTGTCGGTTGTGGTCTGCAGCACCATTGGGGTGAACAACTCGGTCGCCCGGCTGTCGGAGTGATGGGCAAAAACGGTCTCTGCCGCGCCCGGATGCTCGGAATGGAAGGCGACGCGTTCAAAAACCAGCTCGTCGGCAAAGCGCCCGGGCGGCAAAGTGGCAACTGACAGAGTGACCAGCCGTACGTCCGAGACGTTCTCCAGATCGACCCACGAGGGCGAACCGGGACCAGGCTCAGTGCCTGCGCTGTCCTGGCGAAGTCGGAAGGTTTCGCGCCCCGTATCCTCGTCGCGGAAGCGGTCGGCCCAGTAGAACTCGGCGTTGACCGTGCCCGGCGAGGCAGCGGGTGGCGACGCCAGGTTCACGGCAATCACAGTGTCAAATGGGCGGATGCCGCGCAACTCGGGCCCGTTGACGCCGGTCGCCAGCACGTTCTGACCGACCCGAATCGTCATTTGCACTCGCATGTTCCCGGCGCGACCGGGGTGGCGCGCCATAAGCGTGAAGCCCGGATTGGCGGGCGAAGCATCGGGCGCCGGCCAGATCGCCCGGCCGCCCGAATGCGTTGGCGGGCTGTCGGCAGCGGGCTCGTTGTAGATCCGCGACACGTAGAGCCGCCTGCCGCCCTCATCAAAATAGGACCGCACCGCATGAGCCAGGTAGTTCGGGATCTCGATCCCATCCGGGCGGATTGCATCGAGCCCCCCGTAAATGCGCTCGAAGTCCGAGAAGCTGGTCAAGAGCGGCGGTTCGCCCTCGGTCGGGCCGAAGCGGGCCGGGCCGACAAATCCGGTGGTGGAGGTGCTGACGCCTTCGATGGTCTTTTGACGGAAACTGACCTCTTCTACGAAGACACCTGGAGCCAGGTATTCGGGCATGGATGAGACCTCCTGATCAAACTTGGTTTTATTGCGTTTCCGTTAAGGTGATGGGCCTGGGCCCACGAAGAGGCGGGAGGCACCAGCGCCGCTGCGCAGCGTGAGCGTCTCGCCAAAATGGAGCGTTGAGGTTGTGGTCGGGGTCGGCACAAGCGCTGGTGAGGCGTCGGGCGGATCAGGCCAGATCTTTGCGTTTGCCTGGGACAGGATCTGGCCGTAGTCGGGTATTCCGCTCGCCGTGATCGGGGGCGGGGGGGCGGCGGCGGCCTCGATGGTGATGGTCAAAGGCCAGTTGCGGCTTAGAAGCGAGGACGCGTCCCCCGTCGGGGGCGAGCCCGGCACAACCTCGGCCAGCACCGGCCAGGGCAGCTGCACCGAACAGCGGCCGTCCGGCCCCGCAATCCCGTGCCAGGACCGGCCCTCGGGATCGACGACAATCATCCGTGCCCAAGCGGCGGGTTCTCCGGTCGCGGCCCGCGCCAGCGTCGCGGTGACGCGGGCCAGCGACGGATCGCGCGGTTGATCGGGCCCGCCGATCAGGATGAAGCCCGGCGGCGCAGGGGAAGGCAGCACCGCGCCCAGATATGGCCCATCATAGGGCAGCGGCAGGTCGACCCCGAAGGCTGCCGGTGCATAGCGCGCCTTGGTGTCCGTAACCTCGATCAGGAACCGCTGCGTCGGCGGTGAGGGCGGTGAGGCATTGGCATCCGGCCGCCCGTCGTGTTCAAATCCCCGCATCCCCGGCAACCCGTGGAAGACCAGCGCCCCCGAATAAGTGCGCTGCGCGATTATTGCTTGCCGGTTTTGTTGGCCCCAAGGCCGGGCGGTGGCGATTACGGCGTCCTCGACCGGACGCTCAAAATCCTCGTCCCAGAACCGAATACCCAGGGCAGAATGCGTCGAAAGCCTCTCGATGATGCGCACGTTCATGACCTATGGCCCCTGAACCCGGGCGGGTTGAAAGCATCGACGGGCTCCAGAACGCCGACATCCTGGCGCCGCTCCTGTACTGGCGGGCCGCCGCGCTCGGACAGGTATTCGACCGACTCAATGCGCACTGTGCGCGCCACATAGGGAATCGAAAGCTGGTAGATGTTGAGGTTCAGTACCTCCCAGATCCGGAACATGTCCTCGTTGGACAGCTCTGCAAGGCCGAGCTCGACGGCCTCTTCAGCGCGGAACGACCCTCCGACGGTGGCGTTCAAGGCGCCTGACGGCAGCAAAGGTGTGTCTTCCAGCGTGCGCATCGCCCAACCAGTAATCGCGTGTTGCAACGTGGGCTCCGTGCCCCAGACCGTCATCAGGATATGCACATCAATCGGCAATTGCGTGCGAAACCGCCGTCCGTTCGTATTCGTACGCCCGACGGGAGAGCGATGGATCCCTGACGGCGTTACCCGATAGATCAACAGGGTCACTCCAGCGTTCGGGGCCCCATTGCGGATCTGCTCGGTGGTCGTCGTGGTCAACTCTAGGGGGGTCGGAAAATCCGCCGGGTTGTAGGCGGCGCGCAGCAGGTTCGCGATCGCTTCGCCTACCGCCATGATGGCACGGGTGTCAGCCATTGGGGCACCTCGCGCGCGTCATTCCCTGTCCTCCGGCCGCGTCGGTGGCGCCAATGCGGCGAGCAGCGTCGAGATCCTGTCAAAAAGCATGGAGACCCCGACGAATTTGCTGGTGGTCTGGCCGTGGCTGATCTGCCCCCGCCAGTGCTCATCCGAGGAGTTCCCGCCATCGGTCTCGTGCCAAGCGCGGATGACCAAAAAAGCATCCGCATCGGCGTCCAGATCCAGCCGGGCCAGATCGTCGCTCATCGGGTCACTGCGAGGGCGTTCGTCATCGATCATGACAGGCAGCCTAGAGGACCGTACTCTCACGCCGGTCCCGCGCAGATGTCAGAGTTCTCACGGAATTTTCGCCGCGACCCGTCGGAGATTTCTTGCCGGTGCCGAGCCATGGTTACCGGGCACGCGCGCAATTCTCTCAAGGTTCTCTCGAAAATCTCTAAGAGTCCGATTCAAAACTAACTCATCGCTTTCAGGCCTTTGCCAGATAGCGGGTGACGCGCCGGATGTGGGCGATGAGCACCCATGCTTCGAGCTGGCAATGGATTTCTCCCAATCCTTTGACAGGCGACGGCATCGCCCGAGCCAGGCGAGGGTGCGCTCCACGACCCAGCGGCGGGGCAGAACTTCGAAGCCTTTGGCAGGATCTGAACGCTTGACGATCTGGACCTTCCAGCGCCCGATCTGCTTGAGCGCCTCCCTGAGCTTCGGTCCGGCATAGCCGCCGTCGGCAAAGATGTGGCGCAGCATGGGGTATCGCTTTGCGACGGCCTCCAACACATCCGACGCGCCGTCCCGATCCTGAATTCCGGCGCTGTGGACGTCGAGACCCACCAGCAATCCCTCCGTGTCGGTCACGATGTGACGCTTGTGTCCCTTGATCCGCTTGCCAACTGCCCGGCAACACATGCTTGCATGTGTGAGAGGGGGCGTCATACCCGCGAACTCCGCCGCTTTCAGTTGTTTTTACGCTTTGGCTGTCGATGATCCCCGCCGTGGGCTGGGCTGCGCGGCCCTCGGAAAGGCGTGCGATCTCGACCAGCCTGCGGTTCAGATGATCCAACAGACCATCATTGGGCCAAGCGTAGAAATAGCCCCGCACGGTGGAAACCGGCGGGAAGTCGTTGGGCAACATCCGCCACTGACAGCCGGTCGTGGCGATGTAGAGAATGGCATCGACGACATCGCGCATGCCTGTCGTGCGGGGCCTGCCGGTTGTCTTGCGCGGAGGGAGCAACGGATCGGTCACCGCCCATTCCGCATCGGTCAAGTCACTTGCGTATTTGTCGCCCGCTCGGTCATGTTGGCGACGGGTGAGTTCGGACCAGGCCATGGGATCTCCGTTCAGCTTCGCAACCGAACAGAATCACAACCTGCTGAACTCACTCAATTAGTTTCAAATCAGCCTCTAAGGCGCAGCTGGGCGCACGTAAACGCCGCCGGCGCAAGGCCGGCGGCGTCGTCGTAATTCTGACCAGATTTGCGCGAGGCTAGCCTATCAGATGCCGCCGCTCATCCTCGATCGACCCAAAGACATCTCCGCTGCGGATACGCTGATAAAGCGCAATGGTCTCTGGCATCGGATCGATGCCGTAGTCACGCCGTAGCATGTCGGCGCAGCTTTGAAATGCGCAGATCGCATGTGCCCGGTTGCCCGACAGGACGTGCAGGCGCATCAGGTTGCGCTGCATCGTCTCCCGGATGGGATCCACGGCGAGCACGCTGCGGGAGCACTCGATTGCCTCGTCGTACTGGCAACGGCGCGCAAACGCCGCGATCTTGCAGGTCATGCCACGCACGTACAGCGCTTGCAGCCGTTCCCTGATCTCGACTGCCCACGCGTCGCTGAGGTGTTCCAGAAACTCGCCCTTGTACAGGCGAAGCGCCTGATCAAGCTGCGCCATCGCCCTGTCTTCGCACGCCAGATCCAAAGCCTCGGTGATGCCTTGCGAAAAAGCTCGGCAATCGATGAAATCCTCATCGCCCAGCGTGAGAACGACATGTGTGTGATCACTCTCGATCCGTTTGTCGCCTTTTGGTTGATTCGCTGCTTCGATCCGAGCGCGCAGTTGCCAAAGAGCATGACTCATGGCCTTGCGCGCGCGACCTTCCGACAACTCGCCCCAGAACATGTCTAGCAGCCGCTCACGCCGCAGGAGCTTGTGAGGATGGGTGAACAAAAATGCGGCGAAATCACTGGCTTCACGTCCAAGCCGGACCGGCAAATTCTCGTGGTCAGGTTGGATCGCAAAAATACCGAGGGTGAGAACATGGACCATGAACATTTTCCGAAAATTCTTAAAATGGCAGCATGTGGCGCAGACCTTCCGCACGCGTCTCAATAATATCACACTTTTAGAGTGTATCCAAAAGTGGAGTTGCCAAAAGAGGCCGGCTTGAGCCGGGGCAGCAGGCTGTGACCGTCCCCCGATATTCGCGCCATTGCGAACTGGAGTTTTTCACCTTTGACTTGACGAAGGAGGAAGACCCATGAAGCGGAAACGGTTCTATGAAGATAAGATCATCAGCGTGCTGAAGGAGCACGAGGCTGGTGCGAAGGTCAAAGACATCTGCCGCCGGCACGGCATCAGCTCGGCGACGTTCTACACCTGGCGGAAGAAGTGTGGCGGTATGGACGCATCCGAGGCCAAGCGGCTGCGCGAGTTGGAAGCCGAGAACGCCAAGCTCAAACGGATCGTCGCGGACCAGATGTTGGATATGACCGCGATGAGGTGGTGTCAGACCAATTCTAACCTGTCTCACCAATGACAGGATGGCTGTCCCTTAATTCGCGCAGCGACCGCGCCACTCGGCGAGAGCGGCGATACGGTTGGCTTTGAAAATCTCCCGGCTCGAGAGGCCGCGTTCCTGGTTGAAATGGTTGTAGACGGAGGCGTGGACAGAGGCGAATTTCTGCAGACTTCGCATCCGCCGGAATCGTAACATCGCCCGTTCCCGTCGTCGAAACGGAAGATGGGAATTCTCCGCGCGATTGTTCAGCCAACGGCCGGTTTCTTGTCGATCCGCCGCGCCGATTTCCTTCAGGGCGGCGCCATAGGAGCGGAGTTTGTCCGTCACCAAGGCGTCTGACCGTCCGTGCTTCCTCATCGCTTTCTTGAGAAATTTCAAAGCGGCCCTCTTGTCCCGCGTCTTCGTCACGAAGCTTTCCAGCACTTCGCCCTCATGATCGACGGCGCGCCAAGGTGCTGTCAGACAGATTCTAACCCGTTTCGTCAAGGGCGGTATGCACGCATCCGCTTGACCCGGTTTTGCCGGATCTCAGTAGTCCGCCACACTACACCACTTCCGTAATGAGGCCGTTGCTGTCAAGCGCTCAACGATCAACCGATTGCTGCGCGACATGGGCCAGGCATCTCTCAGAGTTGTTGTGTTTTTTTCGATTGTTGGAAGCGCTGCTGGGTTACATCTTAACAGGACCGAAAACGTGTAGAGAAATGGCGTTTTGATAACGAAAGCAAGAACTTGAGACTCTGTTCCTCGGCGAGCTCGTTCTCGCAAGTTCGATATGTGTCCCGACAATGGGCACCAGAAAGGACACCCTGGGCAGGGTGTCCCGATTGCAGCCATTCATATGGCTCCAGTTCGACGTTCCTGCCGATGACCTTGCGGTTCGAGAAGGCGTTTTCGACGATTTCACGTTTTTCAGCTTCGGTGCCTTGAATGTGAAGCTGGGCAAGGCTTTTTGCCAGTTCGAGGAACGCCATGCGGTCCGCCTCGACTTCGGCCGGATCGGGCAGTTCTGCCAGGTCTTCCTCGATGGCCGCGATGGACAGCGCCAGGTCGCGTTTCTTATGGGCGAAAGTGTCCGGGTCGATTGTGCCGTCTATGGCAAGGTTGGTCAGACGGTCGAGCCGACCGGCTTCGCTGGCCAAATTGAGTCGCAACGCCTCGCGGCGGCGGGCCTGTTCTTCGGCGCAGCTGTCCTCAGCCCAGGCGTGCTCGAGCGCCCTGGCCTGCGCGTCGGTGATCTCGAGGCCGGACAGCGTGGATTGAATCGCGGCTTCCAGGCCGTCCTCGCGCACCGTCTTGGTCGCGCAGGAAGACGTATGGCAGCGGTAGTAGACGCGGCCCTTCTGCCGTTCCGGGATCATGGGCCCGGCGCAGAGGCCGCAGCGGAACAGCCCGCGGTAGAGGTGGTCATGGCGGGTGCTGACCTTGCCATAGCGACCCGATTTGATGTCCTGCACCTGCGTGAAGAGCGCGGCCGGGATGATCGGGTCGTGACGTCCCTCGTAGCACTTTCCGGTGCGCCGGATGTGGATCATGCCGGTGTAGAAGGGATTGTTGAGGATGGTTTCGACGCCGGTGAGGCTGAGGGGGCGGCCGCCGTGATTGCGAAGGCCACGCCGATTCATCTCTTCACGCAAGGAGCGCAGCGAGTACTGGCCGGAGGCGTAGAGGTCGAACATCTCGCGGATCAGCGGGGCTTTGACCGGGTCCGGGGCCTTTGGTTGCCCCCCGCCCCGGTCGAGATAGCCGATCGGGGCGCGGAAGGGATAGATGCCCTGCTTCAGGCGGCCGGTCAGGCCCTTGATGGTCTCTTCTCGCAGGTTTCGGATGTAGTCGGCCGCGATGACGGCCTGGATGTCCGCGGTCAGCCGTCCGCCGCGTGAGTTGAAGTCGAGGCTCTCTGTGGCGATGAAGACATCGATGCCGATGTCGGGCAACTCGCTGAACATCGCCCAGTCGCGCAGGTTGCGGGCGGAGCGATCAATCTTGTGGATGATGACACCCTGGGCGTGGCAACGCCGCAACTGGTTGAGCATCAAATTGAAGACCGGGCGGCCGCCTTTGGCTGCCGTCTGCTTTTCCTCGAACCAGCGGATGACGGTCAGGGACTGGCGCTCCGCAAATGACTGTATCGCGTCTTTCTGCGCGTCGAGCGACACGCCTTCGCCTTGCTTTACAGTGCTGACGCGGATGTAGCCAAAACAGGGTTTCATGGATCATTGGGATTATGATCAGACTCTACCATATCCGCAGGATCTGGCGAATCCGCCTCTGGCTTCCAGGGCCAGGTCCCTTCGGCAAGCATGCGCAGATATACCCGTTTGCAGAGCGCGAGGTGCCGCTCGAGATGAGGATCCAATTGAGGGTCGGGTTGTTTCATTCCATCAGCCTACCGGACCTGAGGCATCATCGTAGACTGGGCCAGTCCTCTTCCCCGCGATCCACCCGTGGCAAGGTTGTCATGGTGAAGGCTCGGCAGGGCGCGCCGTCGACCATCATGCGCACAAAAGCGCGAAAGTTGGGCATGTTAAGCAGGTCGCGGGTCTCCACGCCGCCGAGTTGGGCGGTGAGGATCGGCGCGTCGAATGCGCCGATGCGGAAGGAGATCAGCGTGCCGGTATTGCCCATGACGGAATTGAAGACCGCGGGCGAGCCTTGTGCTGTGTGCTGCTGGGCCAGGATGACGCCGAGCCGGTACTTGCGGGTCTCGGAAAGCAGGTCGGCGACGCTTTCCGTGGTAAAGCTGTGGAACTCGTCGACGTAGAGGAAAAACGGCCGGCGGTCGCTCTCGGCCAAGCTTTCGCGGGTGAAGGCGGCGTGGATCAGGCTGGAGACCAGCAACCCGCCCAGGACATCGGCGATATCGCTGCCTAGGCGGCCCTTGGCGAGGTTGACGATGAGGATGTCGCCGTCGTCCATCAACTGGCGCAAGCGCAACGGCTCTTGCGGATCGCAGATCGCCTTTCGCACCACCGGGTGCGAGAGGAAGGCGCCAAGCTTGTTGGCGATCGGCGCGATGCCGTCGGCGGCGGTCTTGTAGTTCATCGCCGGGTATTCCCTCTGCCAGAATTGCAGAAGCTGCGGGTCGGTGACCCGTGCCAGAGCCTCGGCGCGGAAGTCGCGTTCGAGGAAGAGACGCAGGATGTCCGAGAGATCCGCCCGGGGCAAATCCAGTAGCACCAGCAGAGCCTGGCGCAACAGGTGTTCCATGCGCACACCCCAGGCATCGGCCCACTGTTTCTTCAGCGTGTCGATCAGGCCCGAGGCCACCAGGGGCCGCAGGCCGGGCGAGGTGCGCGTCAGCGGGTTGTAACCGAACCGGCTCTCGGGATCGGCGACATTCCAGTAGAGGGCACGGCCCCCAATGTCCCGCACCAGGTCCTGCGCCAGGTCGCCATGCGGATCGATCAGGCAGAAGCCGGTGCCCTGCGCCGCGTCCTGCAGGGCCATGTTGGCCAGCAGGGTCGACTTCCCGGTGCCGGTCTGGCCGACGATATAGCAATGCAACAGCCGGTCCGCGGCGCGCAGGCCAAAGGCAAAATCCCCGGTGTGGCGATAGGCCAAGCCGAGCGTCACGATCGGGTCGCGCGTTGGAAACATCGCGACATTCTCCCGTAGGGGATCCGTTCGAACCAGGCCGGGTGAGACGGCGGATTTGACAATCGCAGATATCGCGATTGACCGGGTCTTTTGATCCCCGGGTGTGACGTGCAGACTGGACAGTGACCGGGGCTGTCTTCTGCCGAGGGGTGCGTCCGAAATGGTTCGGGCGGCCACCCTGCGGAAGGAGACAGCAATGGGAAAGGATTTCGACACCGCGGCGCAGGTTGGCGCCTATCCGGTCTGTGGGGCCTGCGGGTCCCGAGAGATCCGGCGCGACGCCTGGGCCGAGTGGAACATGGCCTCGCGCGAATGGGAATTGCAGAACATCTTCGACGATTTCTGCTGCGATGGTTGCGGGTATGCCGGGCTGCCGCGCTGGGTGCTCGACGAAGAGTTCCGGCAACAACGCATCCGGCGTCTCAACGACCTCGTGCGGCACGGCGATCTCAGCCATGCCACGGTGGTTGTCACCGAGGGCGTGCGATCCTGGGGCGAGACATTCCTCGAGAAGGTCGCCCAGGACGTCATATCCTTCGACGCATTCTCGGAGGACAACGACCCGCACGGCGAGCACGATTTCGGGGCGCTCGAGGTCGGTGACCAGAAGATCTTCTGGAAGATCGACTACTTCGACCTGGCGCTGAGCATGCATTCCCCCGATCCGGCCAATCGCGATGTCACCCATCGCGTGCTGACCATCATGCTGGCCAGCGAATACTGACGAAGCGGGCAAGCCCGTTCGCCTCGTCAGCCTTGTCCCGACGCGGGACAGCCCCCCCACAACAAAGGAGAAGACCCATGTCGCTCATGCTTCATGCCGGGGCAGAGCCTGCCGACTATGACGCTCTGCATCAAATGCCCACGCCCGAGGCCACGCAAACCCATGTCCCGATCGCGCATAGCGCTGTCGTCGACATGGTTCGCTATGCCTTGGGATACTACGGCCACGATATCACCGAGGAGGATTTCGGGGTCACCCCGGACGGGATGCGCTTCTTTGGCGTCCTGTCGCTGCAAAGCCCCTACGGCGGCTACACCGACACGGTGGGCCTGAGGAACAGTCACGACAAGACCTTCCCGATCGGGATCAGCTTTGGCAGCCGGGTCTTCGTCTGTGACAACCTCGCCTTCTCGGGCGACACAGTGATCCGCCGCAAGCACACGGTGCACGCCAAGCGCGACCTGCCGGGCATCGTGGCCGGCGTGGTCGAACCCCTGCAGGCGCAGCGGGCCTCGCAACACGCGCAGTTCCGCCGTTACCAGGCGACGGAACTCAGCCCCGAGGCGGCCGATCACCTGATCCTGCAGCTCTATCGCAAGCGGATCTTCACGGTGACGAAGATCCCCGAGATCCTCGGCCACTTCGAGAATCCGCCCTTCGATTGGGGTGGACGGACGGCCTGGCGGCTCTTCAATGCTGTCACCTACGTGCTCGAAGGACGGGTGGTCGAGAACCCGAGGGCCACCACCGAATTGCACGCGGTGATCGACGCCGTCGCGGCGTGATCGCCATCATCGAAGTTGCCGGCATTCGGACGCCGGGAGCCGCCCTTGTTCACAGTTCTTTGCAGACCTTTGGCTCGCCCGTTCCGGGCGGGCCATTTCTTGGTCCAGGTGGCAGGGCTGATCGGCGCGTGACCGGGTCTGGCACGGCGACGCGAAATCCGCGAAAATACCCTTACCAGGATTTGAAAACGGGTTTTGCCGGACACGGGGCGCGAGGCCGCGAGAGGGGCG
>JAXMNQ010000050.1:0-39555 GCA_034670345.1 Paracoccaceae bacterium
CCCGTTGTACCGCCTTGTCCAGAAGATAGTGCGCACGGTCGGCACCGTCGCGCTCGATCACATCCTCGATCGCGTCCTGCCATTCCTGGCTTTCAACGGGATCGACATCCTGGGGGGTGTCTTTCATGGCTTTACCTTTCAAGCGAAGAACTGCGCGCCGTTGGCCGAAATGGTCGAGCCATTGATGAAGCCTGCGTCTTCGGAGGCAAGGAATGCGACGCATCGCGCGATTTCTTCCGGCTCGCCCAGGCGGCCGGCGGGGATCTGGGCGATGATCGACTCGCGCACCTTCTCGGGAACCGCCATCACCATTTCCGTGGCGATGTACCCCGGGCAGACGGCGTTGGCGGTGATCCCGGCGCGTGCGCCTTCCTGCGCCAGGGAGCGCACGATGCCGATGTCACCGGCCTTGGTCGCGGCGTAGTTCACCTGTGCGAACTGGCCCTTCTGGCCGTTCACCGAGGAAATAACGATCACCCGCCCGAACTTGCGCTCGCGCATGCCGGGCCAGACCGGGCGCACGGTGTTGAAGACGCCGGTGAGGTTGGTGTCGATCACCTCTTTCCACTGCTGCGGAGACATCTTGTGGAAAGGCGCGTCGCGGGTGATGCCTGCATTGGCGACAACCACGTCGATCGGTCCCAGATCGGCCTCGACCTGCGCGATTCCCGCGGCTGAGCTTTCGTAGTCGGCGACGTTCCACTTGTAGGTCTTGATGCCGGTTTCTTTCGAGAACTTGGCAGCGGCCTTGTCGTTGCCAGCATAGGTTGCGGCGACCGCATAGCCATCGGCCTTCAGTCTCTTGGAAATGGCTTCACCGATACCGCGGCTGCCGCCTGTCACGAGTGCTGTTCTTGTCATTGGTCTTTCCTCCCCTTGGGTCTCCGGTCTTCGCGAAATTTCTCGCTTGCGTTCGTTCAGTGGACGAGCACGTAGGAGCCAGGTGCGTCTTCGATGATCTGGAGTTCGCCGTCTCCCGGGACCCTGGCGGGCACCCGGTCGCCTGTGTCCTGGCTTTCCAGCCAGTCGATCCAAAGCGGCCACCACGACCCCTTGTGATGGGTCGCGCCTTCGAACCATTGCTCCGGATCCTCCGGATAGTCATCCCGGGTCCAGTAGCCGTATTTCTCGCGCTCGCCGGGCGGGTTCATGACCCCTGCGATATGGCCGGATCCGCCGAGTACGAATTTCACCTTGCCGCCCAGAAGTCCCGCGGTCGGGTAGACGGACCGCCAGGGCGCGATGTGATCCTCCTTGGTGGCCAAGACGAAACAGGGGATCTCGATCTTGCCGATGTCAATTTCCGTTCCGTTCAGAACCAGCTTGCCCGGATCGCGCAAGGCATTCTGAAGATACATTTTTTCGAGATACCATAGCAGCATTGCCGCCGGCATCCGGGTCGAGTCCGAATTCCAGAACAGCAGTTCGAAGGCGGGCGGCTTGCTGCCCATCAGATAGTTCATGACGTGAAACGACCAGATCAGATCATTCTCGCGAAGCGCGGAAAACATCTGGCGCATCTGGTGCGCCTCGAGGTGGCCGCTTTCCTCCAGGTGCTTGCGCAAGGCCGCCAGGCGTTCGTCGTCGATGAACACCCCGACTTCGCCCACATCGGTGAAGTCCACCATGGTTGCCAGCGTCGTGGCCGAGACGACGCGATTGTCTCCCCGCGCCGCCAGGTAGGCGAGCGTCGCGGTCACGAGAATGCCGCCGATACAAAAGCCGAGTATATTGATCCGTTTTTCCCCGGTCGCCTTTTCGATCGCATCTATCGCGGCCAGCGGGCCTTCGGTCATGTAGGCGTCGAAGTCCTTCTTGGCGAGTTCGGGACCCGGGTTGACCCAGCTGATCACGAAGACGGTATGCCCGTGGTCGAGCGCGTAGCGCACGAAACTGTTCTTTTCGCGCAGGTCGAAGATGTAGAACTTGTTGATCCAGGCCGGCACGAACAACAGCGGCCGCCTGTGCTGGGTCTCGGTGCGCGGCTCGTACTGGATGAGCTGCATAAGGTCGTTCTCGTAGACGACCTTTCCCTCGGTCGCACCCAGGTCTCGCCCGACGACGAAAGCCTTGTCGTCGTTCGTCCGGATTTCGGGCGCGGCGTCGCCGCGTTCCATGTCGTCGAGAAAGTTGCTGAAACCGTCCAGCAGGCTCTGCCCCGAAGAGTCCAGCAGCCGTTCGCGGGCCTGCGGGTTCAGTGCCAGGAAGTTGCTCGGCGCAAGCGCGCTGAGGATCTGGCGGGTGAAGAACTGGACCTTGAGTTGTTCCTTCGACCCTTTGGGAAAGCGGTTCAGGATGTCCTGGCTCACCTCTTCCATCGTCAGATGCACATCCCGGCAGACACGCGCCAACGGGTCTTTTTCCCACGCTTCATCGCGGAACCGGCGGTCCTTGATGTGCTTCTTGCCACCCGTCCAGCTCGACATCCAGACGTCGGCCATCTTCTCGAACGCCGTTTGCTGGATTGCCACCAGATCGGCGGGCCGGGCCGCCATGGCCATGCCCACCTTGACATAGGCGGCCAGGACCGACCCCGTGTCCGTGAACGAGTACTTGTCGCCGGTCGCCTGTGTCGCAGAGCGTTGCGCCGCCCTGAGAAACAGCTGCTGAGCCCGCTGCATCATGGTCCAGTAGTCGGTGACCCTGGACGCTAGCGGATAATCCTTTTCGTGTTCCACGGGATCAGGTCCCCTTTTTTGATTTGTGCCCTCATGCGCGGCTTTGCGCGTCGACGACCGCGACGGCGGTCATGTTGAGAAGACCACGCACGGTGATGGATTGCGACACGATGTGGATCGGCTTGGCGGCGCCCAGCATGATCGGGCCGACCGACACGCCCTTGCCCATCGTCTTGAGCAGGTTGAACGAGATGTGGGCGGCGTCGATGTTGGGCATGATCAGCAGGTTGGCCTCGCCTTTCAGCGTGCTGGAAGGCAGCGAGACCGAGCGCAGCTTTTCAGACATGGCCGCGTCGACATGCATTTCGCCGTCGAACTCGAAGTCGACGTCGCGTGCCCGCAGGATCTCGGTCGCGCGGCGCATCTTTGCGGAACTGGGGCTGGGCCGATCACCGAAGTTGGAATGTGACACCAGCGCGACCTTGGGTTCGGTGCCCAGCTTGCGCAGGGCGGCCGCGGCAAGAATGGTCAACTCGGCGATCTCTTCGGCGGTCGGATCGGGGCTGACATAGGTGTCGGCGACGAAGACCGTCCCGGTGGACAGAACCAGCGCGTTAAGCGTCGACAATTCGCTGACCCCGTCCTCGCGGCCGATGAGACCTTCGAGACGGGTCAGGTGGTGGCCGAACCGGCCATTCGTTCCGCAGATTGCCGCGTCGACCTCGCCCCTGTTCAGCATCGCCATCGCCAGGACGCTGGGATCGCGCCTGATGCCGTTCAGCGCCTCTTTGGGGGAAATGCCGCTGCGGCCGACGGCTTCGTGGACGGCCTCGGCATAAGACGCCGCGTCAACGGTGTTGGGGTCGATGACCCGCACGTCCGTACCGACCTGGATGGCAAGACCGAGTTCGCGGATCGCTTCGCGGATGACCTGCTCGGATCCGATCAGCACCGGCTTGGCGACACCGGCATGGATCGCCTGTTGGGCGGCATGAAGAACCCGGGCAGAATCGCCTTCGGCGAACGCGACCGTCTTGGGATCTGCCACCGCCTGGTCGAAGACCGGTTTCATCAACATGCCCGAGCGGTAGACAAAGCCTTCGAGCTGTTCGGCGTAGGCCTCGAGGTCTTCGATCGGGCGCATCGCCACGCCGGTCTCCATCGCCGCCTTGGCGACGGCCGGGGCGATTTCGGAAATCAGCCGCGGGTCGAAGGGTTTGGGAATGACGTAGTCGCGGCCGAACTGCAGATTGTCCGCGCCATAGGCCGACAACACCACGTCCGACGCCTCCTTTCGCGCCATCGCGGCAATGGCGCGGGCGCAGGCCATCTTCATTTCCTCGTTGATCTCGGTCGCGCCGACATCCAGGGCGCCGCGGAAAATGAAGGGAAAGCACAGGACGTTGTTGACCTGGTTCGGATAGTCCGACCGTCCCGTCGCGCAGATCGCGTCGTCGCGCACTTCCGCGACCAATTCGGGCCGGATTTCGGGTTCCGGGTTGGCCATGGCAAGGACCACCGGATTGGCCGCCATGCTCTTGACCATTTCCTTGGTGACGGAGCCGGCCACGGAAAGTCCGAGGAAGACATCGGCACCGACCATCGCGTCATCAAGGGTGCGTGCGTCGGTCTCGCCGGCGAAGCGCAACTTGGTCTCGTCCATCGGGCGGCCGGGCCGGTCCTTGTAGATCACGCCGGAGCTGTCGCAGACAGTGATGTTGTCGCGATTCACCCCGAACGCGACGAGCAGTTCGAGGCAGGCGATGGACGCCGCGCCGGCGCCGTTCGCCGCGACCTTGATCTCTTCTATCTTCTTGCCGACGAGTTCGAGCGAGTTCAGCACCGCCGCCGCCGTGACGATGGCGGTCCCGTGCTGGTCGTCATGGAAGACCGGGATGTTCATTTCCGCCCGCAACCGTTTCTCGATCGCGAAACATTCAGGCGCCTTGATGTCTTCCAGGTTGATGCCGCCGAAAGTCGGCTCCAGCGGGCGGACCGCATTGCAGAACGCGTCCACGTCGGTGGCATCGACTTCGATGTCGAATACGTCGATGCCGGAGAACTTCTTGAACAGCGCCGCCTTGCCTTCCATCACCGGCTTGGAGGCCAGGGGGCCGATATTTCCCAGCCCAAGGACGGCCGTGCCGTTCGAGACCACCGCGACAAGATTGCCGCGCATGGTGTATTCGCTGGCCTTGAGGGGGTCTTCGGCGATTTCCCGGCATGGCGCCGCGACGCCGGGGCTGTAGGCCAGGGACAGGTCGTACTGGGTGGCCATCGGCTTGCTTGGCAGGACCTGAAGCTTGCCGCGCGGTTCCGCTCGGTGATAGGCCAAAGCATCCCGGTCAATAGTGTTGGTCATCTTGCGGTCCCTCCCTTGAATGTCCCGGGCGCGTGGCCGCACCGGCGCCTTGCACGGGCTCGATCGCATGATCGTGCCCGTGCTGTGTTCTGCTGGTACATGTACTATTGCTGTGGCCTGATGTCCCGTCGCACATGGCACGAGCCGGCCGGACCAAATTACCAAACTACAGTGCGGCGATCACCCGCCGAACTGCGCTCCGGACCACGCGCCGGTGATGAGACTTCTCAGATCCTCTTCGGCAAGCGGGCGCGGGTTCCAGTAGGGGTTCTGGGTCGCGATCTCTACGGCTTTCTCGATGCCATCTTCGGGCATGCCCAGATCGCGCAACGCCGTCGGCGCCCCCAGCTTGCGGGCAAAGGCCTGCAGCGCCGCGCCGGGGTCATCGCTATTGCCGAATATTTTGCCTACCGGACGCAGCAACTCCGGCACGGCCACGGCGTTGAAGGCGGTGGCGTAGGGCAGCACGACGCAGTGGGTTTCCGCGTGGGGCAGATTGAACGTCCCGCCCAGCGTGTGACAAAGCTTGTGGTGAAGCGCCATGCCGACCTGACCCAGCACCATGCCGCACAGCCACGCCCCGTAAAGCGCGTCGCCCCGCGCTTCCCGGTCATCCGGTTTCTCGACCACCGCGGGCATGGCGCGCGCAAGGGCCGCGATGCCCTCCACCGCCATCGCTGACACAATTGGGTTGCGTTCTTTCGCGTACAGACCCTCAACCGCGTGAGCCATCGCATTCATGCCGCTGGTGATCGTCATCGGGACCGGCAGGGTCGACGACAGGTTGACGTCGTAGATGACGGTTTCGGGAAGGATCTTCGGGTCAGAGACGGTGGTCTTCCGGTCACCTTCGGTTTGACCCAGGATCGGCGTGACTTCGGAGCCGGCATAGGAAGTCGGGATCACGATCTGCGGCGTGTCACGCCGCCACGCCAAGGCCTTGCCCAGACCGATCGTCGATCCGCCGCCAAGAGCAATAGTACAATCCGCGTCCAGTTCGGTCATGACTTCGAGCGCCTGCTCGGTCACCCCCACCGGCGTGTGCATGGCGGCACCGGAGAACAGACCGACGGCCATATCCCCCAGATGCTCCGCCAGATTTCGGGCATCCTGCTCCTGTTGCGGCGTGGACAGCACAAGCGCGCGGGAGCAGTTCAGTCGACGGACTTCCTCTGCAACCTCACCCAACATGTCCCAACCGAAGCGAACACGCGTCGGCAGGCCGGAATAAGTGAACGGTTGGACCATTGTACCTACCTTTCATTCGGGCAGAGAAAGACTCGCCCGGCGACCGGAGCAAACCACGCGTCTTGCATTGCGCTGGTCACCCAGATGGTCTGCCGGGCGCGATTGCTTACTGAATGCACCAGCCGCCATCGACGTGGATCATCTGTCCGGTCATGTAATCGCTGTCCTCGCTGGCGAGGAAAGACGCCGTGCCGACGATGTCCTTGGGGTAGGACACGCGCTTGATCGTCAGCGCATCGCGGACAATGTCGTCATAGGCCTGGCCCGCCTTCTCCTTGAAACCGATCTCGACCAGGTCCTTGTCGAGCTGCTCCCAGAGCGGAGTCACGACCACGCCCGGCGCGTAGCCGTTCACGGTGATGTTGTGCTCGGCCAGACCCAGCGCGCCGCAATGGGTCAGAGCGAGGCAGCCGTATTTCGAGGTGCAGTAGACGGTCACATCCACCAGCGGCTTGCGCGATGCGATGGAGCCCACGTTGATCAGTTTGTAAGGATAGTCGCGCTTGCCCTGGGCGATCATCTGCCGGGCGGATTCCTGCATCCCCAGCCACATCGCCTTGGTGTTCACGTTCATGATGAGGTCCCAGTTGTCCTCGTCGATATCCATGAAGAAGCGGGGCTTGTTGAGGCCTGCGTTGAAGACAGAGACATTCAGCTCGCCGAACGCGTCCACGACGGCCTTTACGGCGGCGGCGTTGTCCTCGCGCTTGGTCACGTCGCAGCGAAGCGCGATCGCCTTGCCGTTCCCGGCCTCGTTGATCTTGTCGGCAACCTTCTGCGCTTCGTCGCCATCAAGATCGGCGAGGCAGACATTCCCGCCCTGCGCGGCAAAGCTCTCGGCGTTTGCGGCTCCCATGCCGCGGGCGGCGCCGGTGATCAAGATGTTCTTGCCACTCAACCGATTGACATCCATTTTCAGTGTCCTCCCTTTCCGCAAGCTCATCAAACACCGGCAACAATGTCCGATTCGTGAACCCGTACGGTTTCCATTGTCGCCACCAGCCAATTGATGACTGCTGGCGAGGGTAGCAGCACAGCGAGAGGGGGTATAGAACAGATATATCCAATGCGGATTTTTGTGCAAACTTCGCAGTCTCAAAGGCGCATCCGGCAGGCCACGCACCTGCCGGTAGATTCGATTAATCGGTTTCATTATTCGCCCGACAGCTGCACATTGTCGATGCGGGCACTTTCAGAACACGTATGAGCCTTCTGAGTGAAGTGTCGCGGTCGATTTTGTCCAAATTCACCAATTTTTACAGACGGCCCGTTTGCCCCTGGCACGCATAGGTCTGTCAGTCCTCAAAAGTTGACCCGTATCAGCGCTTGTCCGGTGGGATTCCAGTCAGGGTGGTTCACCTGGCAAAGGTCGAGTCCGAAGGTTTCCGCCGGAGTTCTCCCGCACCGGATCTTCGCCGTGGAAACCGGCGGTCACAGCTTTTCGCGATCGTGCGGCAATCCGTAGTCTACCGACGGTCCGACCGGAACGATTCCGCTCGGGTTCAGGGCTACGTGACTTGCGTAGTAATGGTACTTGATATGCTTCATGTCGACGGTCGCCGCCACGCCGGGTTGCTGATAGAGATCGCGGACATATCCCGTCAGACACGGGTAATCGGCAATCCGGCGAAGATTGCATTTGAAGTGCCCCACGTAGACAGGGTCAAATCGGATCAATGTGGTGAAAAGGCGCCAATCGGCTTCGGTGATCTGGCCACCGGTCAGGTAGCGTCGGGTTGTCAGACGCTCTTCAAGCCAATCCAGCGTCTCGAAAAGCGGGATCACGGCCTCCTCGTACGCTGCCTGCGTGGTGGCAAACCCCGCCTTGTAGACACCGTTGTTAACATTGTCATAAATCCGCTCGTTCAGGGCATCGATCTCTGGGCGCAGTGGCTCCGGATAGTAGTCACGCGGTATTGCACCGATGTCGTCGAAGGCAGAGTTGAACATTCGAATGATTTCCGGCGATTCGTTGGAAACGATAGTGTCGGTTTTCTTGTCCCAGAGAACCGGCACCGTGACCCGGCCGGAGTAATCGGACTTGGCGGTCGTGTAGACCTGATACATGAATTCTGCGTGGTTCACTGTGTCCGGCACGACCCCGTCAGCAGGCGCAAAGGTCCAGCCGTTCTCGGCCATGAGCCAGTGCACGATGGAGACCGAAATCATCTCCTCCAGCCCCTTGAGAGCGCGAAAGATCAGAGCCCGGTGCGCCCAGGGGCAGGCCAGCGAAACATAGAGATGATAGCGCCCTGCCTCGGCCTTGAACCCCCCGTCTCCGCTTGGGCCGGGGGAGCCGTCGGGCGTGATCCAGTTGCGGAATTGCGGCGCACGACGCACGAAGCGGCCGCCTGTTTCCCTTGTGTTGTACCACTGGTCGACCCAACGGCCATGTTGAAGCAAACCCATGACAGAACTTCTCCTTTCCACCGCCCGGATGCGGCATTGGATTTTTTCCGGCCAACAAATTCCACCATATCCAAGCCGAATATCGAGTCTGGGGGAAACGCGTGTCACTTCCGGCCCAAAGGTCATCTTACATTCATTCAGCCCAGGACACCGCGGATCAGAAAACTGATCAAAAGCACGCAGGCGACACTCATGGCCCAGAGCGCCACGAACCAGGCAAGTCTGCTTATTCGGAGACGGCGCACCTTCAATGGTAGCCTCCCGCGGCATCAACCTTTCCGGCAAAAACCCAGTAGGAAAACGCGGTGTATGCCAGGATCATCGGCAGTAAAACGACAGCCCCCACGAGCAGGAAAGCGAGGCTCTTGTCAGGTGCGGCCGCGTCCCAGATCGTCAGGTCGGGCGGGACGAGATGTGGATAAAAGCTGATTCCGATGCCTGCGTAACACAACACGAACAATATCAGCACCGACAGGAATGGGCGCACGTCCGAACGGCGCTCCAGCCCGGTGAAGAGCGAGATGATCGTGATCAGCGCCAGCAGCGGAACGGTTGCGCTGTAGGCCGCCTGGGGCCAGCCGAACCAGCGGTCGAGGTAGTCCGGATTCAGTAGCGGCGTCCAGAGGCTTATGATCACAATCAGCGAAACCGTCGCGAAGGCCATGCGCCATGCCCAGTCACGCATACGGCGCTGAAGCCAACCATCTGTCTTCATCACCAGCCAGGTTGCCCCCAGAAGCGAGTAGCCGCAGACCACAGCAATGCCGGTGACGATGGAAAACGGCGTCAACCAGTCGAAGGCGCCGCCGGCATAGGCGCGGTTCTCGATCTCGATGCCCTGGACCAGCGCCCCAAGCACGAGTCCCTGGCTGAAGGCCGCGACGACCGACCCGCCGAAAAACCCGCGATCCCACCAGCGTCGATTGTGCTCTGCCACACGCCAGCGGAATTCGAACGCGACACCTCGAAAGATCAAGCCCAAGAGCATGGCGATCAGTGGCAGGTAGACCGCCGGCATCACGATGGCGTAGGCCAGCGGAAACACCGCGAACAGCCCGCCTCCCCCGAGAACAAGCCAGGTTTCGTTGCCGTCCCAGACCGGGGCGACCGAATTCATCATCCGGCTGCGCAGGCCACGCCCTTGCGGGATGGAGGGAAACAGTATCGCCACACCCAGGTCGAAGCCGTCAAGCACGACGTAGGCGAGGATTGAGAACGCGATCAGCGCCGCCCATATCAAGGCCAGATCCACCATTTCAAAATCCCTTTTCGGTTGGCGTCTTGCCCGTATTGTCCAGCATCGTCACGGCGGGCGTGATGCCGGCCGCCTTGATCGGCCCCAATTCCTCGATCTCGTGGCCATGCGACGGCGGGGCCGCCATCAGCCGAAGAAGATAGAACACACCGGCGCCGAACAGGGCAAAATAGACGACCACGAAGGCCAGGAGCGAGGTTGCGACCGTGGCTGCCGAATGGCTGGCCGCGACGCTGTCCGCCGTGCGCAGCAATCCGTAGACGGTCCAGGGCTGGCGTCCGACCTCTGTCGTGATCCAGCCCGCCAGGACGGCGACGAATCCCGCGGGACCCATGACCAAGCTGGCGCGCAGCAACCATCGGTCGCTGTACAACCCCCCGCGAAACCTGCGAAACAAGGCCCAGGCGCCGAGGCCGAGCATGGCGAAGCCGAGGGCGACCATGATCCGGAAGCTGAAGAAGACGATCGCCGCCTTCGGCCGGTCTTCGGGTGGCCATTCGTTCAGGCCGCGGATCTCGCCATCCCAATGATGCGTCAGGATCATCGAGCCGAGCTTGGGGATCTCGACCGCGTAACGCATCTCTCCTGCCTCGTCATCGGGAATGCCGAACAGGATCAGGGGGGCGCCGGACCGGGTCTCGTAATGCCCCTCCATCGCGGCGATCTTGGCCGGCTGGTGCTCGAATGTATTCAGCCCGTGCATGTCTCCGACCACGATCTGAACAGGCGCGACGACGATCAGCATGCCCATCGCCATCGCGAACATGCGCCGGGCGGCGGCATCCGCGTTGTCGCGCAAGAGGTGCCACGCGCCGACCGCACCGACGACAAGGGCGGTGGTCAGGTAAGCCGCCAGGACCATGTGCACCAGCCGGTACGGGAAAGACGGGTTGAACACGACCTTCCACCAGTCCACCACGATGAACTGGCCTGCCTCGTTCACATCGTAGCCGGCCGGCGTCTGCATCCAGCTGTTCACGCTGAGGATCCAGAAGGCCGACAGCAGCGTGCCGAAGGCCACCATCGCGGTTGCCAGGAAATGCAGCCGCGGGCCCACGCGGTTCATGCCAAAGAGCATCACCCCCAGGAAGCCTGCTTCGAGGAAGAAGGCGGACATCACCTCGTAGCCCATCATCGGGCCGAGAACAGGGCCGGTCTTGTCGGAAAACACCGGCCAGTTGGTGCCGAACTGATAGGACATCACGATGCCCGACACGACGCCCATGCCGAAGGTCACGGCAAAGATCGTCTTCCAGTAGTTGAACAATCGCAGGTAGGTCCCATCCCGCGTCCGCAGCCATTGTGCCTCCAGCACGGCAAGATAACTTGCCAGTCCGATGGAGAAGGCCGGGAACACGATGTGAAACGACACTGTGAAAGCGAATTGCAGGCGCGCAAGGTCCAGAGCGTCGAGCATCGGGCTCAGCCCCCCCTGGTGTCGGCAGCCGCGGCAGCGGCCGGGGTGCGTGCTCGGAAATAGTTCCCGAGGACCGGCATGGCGCCGCACAGCCGCTGGAAATCCTCGGCCCCGAGCATCAGCACCTTGGAATCCTCCAGCGCGGTCACCTTGCCGGTGCGCAGCATGTCACCCAGAAGGACAAGCTCGCCGAAATGATCTCCGGGACCGATCCGGTCGACGTGATCCTCTCCGTCGACGGTATATCGCAGCTCGAAACCGCCCTCGATCACCGCGTAGAAACCGTCGGCGCGATTGCCCGGCTCGAAGACGAGGTCTCCGGCACGGAAACGGACATATTTCGTGGCCCCCGGGCTGGCCGCGCCGATCTGCACGGTGGAGCGCCCGACCAACCCGTCGAGCAGCCAGTTCATGGCGATCCGGATCTTGGTGGCAAAGCCCGGGACGAAGGACAGGTAGTAGGAGCGCCAGAGCATCCACGCGAACATGCCACTCAGCTTGATGCCGTAGATCTCGGCCACGCCGCGATGTCCGCCAAGCGAGGCCATCGAGCCCTTGGACTTGTAGACGAATTTCTTCAGCTCTCCTTTGTCCAATGCCGCATCGACGTTTTCAGCCAGGGTCTTGGCTTCGCGCACCGCGAACTGCGCGGTCGGCGGGGCATAGTCCTCGCGCTTCGACGGGGCGTCCACCAGCGGAATCAGCGCCGCGTCGCCCAAGGACCACACGTCCGGGAACCCTTCGACACGCATCTGACGGTCGACCTTCACCCGGCCGTTCTGGTTGGGCAGGTTCAGCTTCGTGACGATGGGAGAGGGCGAATTCCCGATTGTTGCGACCAGCGTTCGGGTGCCGATGACCTCGCCCGAGGTGGTCACGATATGCGTGCCGGTCGCCTCCGCCACGCCGGTCTTCAACAAGGACTCGACACCGCGCTTTTTCAACTGCTTGAGCGCATATTCCCCAAGGCTCGGGGGCAATTCCGGCAGGAGCCGGTCGGTGAATTCAATCAGCAGGATGCGAATTTCGGACGGGTCGATATTGGGATAGTAATTCAGCGATCGGGTAATCAGTTCCTGCATTTCGCCGACAGTTTCGACCCCTGAGAATCCGCCACCGATCACGGAGAACGTAAGCAATTCGCGCTTAATTTCAGGAATTCCGGTGATGTCGGCATGTTCGAGCTTGTCGATCACGTGGTTGCGCAGGCGCATCGCGTCGCCCAAGGACTTCATCGTCATCGCGTGGTCGGAAAGCCCCGGGAACCGCGAAAGATCGACCGTTTGGCCAAGGGCGATCACCAGGTGATCGTAGGAAATCTCCGAATAGCGCCGCTGCGTGCCCTGGAAGACGGTGACGATCTTGCGGTCGAAATCCACGTCCCAGATCTGGCCCTGCCGCACCCGGACTCCGGGCAGAAGCTGGCGCAGCGGCGACACCGCATCCCGGATGGAAATCGACCCGGCCGCGATCTCGGGCAGCAGCGGATGAAAGACGAAATAATTGACTTGGTTGATCAGTTCGACGTCGGCCTTCCAGCCGAGACGACGCTCCAGCTGCTTCGCCGTGAACATGCCGGCAAAACCACCGCCGAGTACCAGTATCCTGGGTTTGTCTGACATGACTTCCTATCGCCTCATCCACGCCTCTCCTGGCCGGAAACGCGCCGCGCGTTGCCGATCACTCGGGCTGTTTCACTGGCATCGCTTCCGGAGTCGCCGTGCCGCTTGCGGAATGCCGTTCAGTTCACGATGGTCGCTTCGGTTTTTTCCCTGACTTCTTCGATGGTGATGCCATCGGCCAGCTCGATGACCTTCAACCCGCCCTCCACGACGTCGAAGACACCGAAATTGCTGATGATGCGGTCCACCACGCCCTTGCCGGTCAGCGGCAGGGTGCATTCCTTAAGGACCTTCGACTCGCCATGCTTGTTGACGTGATCCATCACGACCACGATCCGCTGCACCCCGGCGACAAGATCCATCGCGCCGCCCATGCCCTTGACCAGCTTTCCCGGGATCATCCAGTTTGCCAGATCACCGTTCTCGGCCACTTCCATGGCGCCCAGGATGGACAGGTTGATGTGCCCGCCCCGGATCATGGCGAAGCTGGCTGACGACGAGAAATAGCTGGTCCGGCGCAGTTCCGTGATCGTCTGCTTGCCGGCGTTGATCAGGTCCGGGTCAAGCTCCTCTTCCGTCGGAAACGGCCCCATCCCGAGCATCCCGTTCTCGGACTGGAGGGTGATATCGTAATCCTCCGGAACGTAGTTGGAGACAAGCGTCGGGATGCCGATGCCGAGGTTCACGTAGAACCCGTCCTCAAGCTCCTTCGCGGCGCGTTCGGCCATTTGATTGCGGTCCCAAGACATAAGGTATCCTCTCTGGATTTATCGATGCCCGATATCAGGCGGCCCGGATCGTGCGCTTTTCCACCCGCTTTTCATGATCGCCCTGCACGATCCGCTGGACATAGATTCCCGGCGTGTGGATTGCGGACTTGTCGAGCGTCCCGAGCGGAACGATCTCTTCCACCTCGGCAACCGTCACGCGACCCGCAGCAGCGCATTCCGGGTTGAAATTCATCGCTGTCTTCCGGTAGACGAGGTTGCCCTGCTCGTCGCCCTTCCAGGCCTTGACGATGCCGAGATCGGCCTTGATCCCGCGTTCGAGGACATAGGTCTCGCCGTCGAAATCCTTGTGCTCCTTGCCCTCGGCAATGGCGGTGCCGACACCGGTCTTGGTATAGAACCCGGGGATGCCCGCGCCACCGGCGCGCAGCCGCTCTGCCAGCGTGCCCTGCGGGTTGAACTCGATCTCAAGCTCACCGGCCAGGTATTGCCGCATGAACTCGTCGTTCTCACCCACATAGGACGACATCATCTTCTTGATCTGGCGCGTCTTGAGAAGCAGCCCCAGTCCGAATTCGTCGACGCCGCAATTGTTCGACGCAATGGTCAGATCCTTGACGCCGCTGTCGCGGATCGCCGCGATGGCATTTTCTGGAATGCCGCACAGGCCAAAGCCACCTGCTGCGATGGTCATCCCGTCGAACAAGAGTCCTTCGAGAGCCGCGGAGGCATTCGGGTATACTTTTTTCGGCATGACGGTCCCCTTCAGGCTGCGGGTAGTGAAAGCAATGAGCGCGCTTCCGCGACGGTTGCCGGTCGCCGGTCGTACTGCGCGCAGATTTCGACGGTCTTGCGGACAAGCGCCGCGTTGGACTCGGCCAGGTTGTCCTTGTCGATCCGGATATTGTCTTCGAGACCCGTGCGGCAATGGCCGCCCAGCTCGGCGCACCAATGGTTGAGCTCGGCCTGGTGCCTGCCGATCCCGGCAGCGCACCAGGTCGCATCGGGCATCAGGCGCTTGGTGGTTTCTGCCATGAACTCGAAAGCCGCCCGGTCGGCAGGCATCGAGTTCTTCACGCCCATGACGAATTGCACATGCAAGGGGCCCTTCAACCGGCCGTCCTTCGCCATGGCCGCGGCCTGGAAGATATGCGACAGGTCAAAGGCCTCGATCTCGGGCTTGACGTCGTATTTGGACATTTCGGAGGCCAGCCAATCGACCAGGTCGGGGCTGTTTTGATAGACGCGGGTCGGAAAGTTGTTCGATCCCACGGCCAGAGACGCCATGTCCGGGCGCAGCGGCAGCATGCCGCCGCGTTCCTTTTCGGCTCCGGAGCGGCCTCCGGTCGACAACTGGATTATCAGGCCCGGACAATGGGTCTTGAGGCCCTCGACAAGCTTGGCAAAAAGGTCGGGATCGGATGTCGGCTTGCCCTGACTGTCCCGGACGTGACAATGCGCGATCGTCGCGCCAGCTTCGAAAGCTTCATGGGTCGACTCGATCTGCTCTGAAATCGTGATCGGCACCGACGGATTGTTCTCCTTGGTGGGAAGCGAGCCCGTGATGGCCACGCAGATGATGCAAGGATCAGCCATGGTTTCTCCGTTCGATGTGAGTGTCAGGGGGTGTCGCATGCGCTGCCGCCGGCGCCCGAGTTCGAGGGCCCGGCGGGACGCTGCATTGACCGCTACGGCTTCAACACGACCCGGTCCGGCGACGAGTTGTTGACGGCGGTGTAAGCCTTGGCCGCGTCATTCAGCCCGTGCACGGTGTCGGGGTTGATCGGAAAGGCCTTCAACCGTCCCGCCTCGAAGAGCGGGCTGAGCTTCCGGAAGATCCCGGCACAGTAGACGCTGTCCATTTCCAGCGTATTCAGGCCGATGAACTGGTGCTGCAGGCGGAAGAAGTTGAAGATGTTGAACGGCACAGTGAACTCGAATGTCGAGATGAAGATCTGCCGGCCCTTGCCGGCCATCACGTTGTTCGCAATCTCGAAATACGGGTTGCCGACCGTGTTGAACACGATGTCCGCGCCATGTCCGCCGGTCTTTTCGCGGACGATCTTGGCGACGTCCTGGGACGAGCTGTCGAGCATCTCGATGTCGCCGTTGGAATGGCCCTGGTAGTCCATCGGCTTGTACTCGACGCCAAAGACGCGGGCGCCTGCAAGCGAGGCCAGCTGGATCGCCGCCTGCCCCACCTTGCCATTCGCGCCGCAGACCAGCACGTTGTCCCAGGGCTGAACGCCACCGGCGCGCTGCAGGCCCTCGAACGCGGTGATGAAGGGCACCCCGATGGAACCCGCTTCCTCGAAGGAGAGGTTGCCGGGCTTGACGGTCACCGCCGCGGCCGGAAGCGTGATGTATTTCGCGTGCGTCCCGTCCTGGGTGATGCCCAGTTCACCGCCGCCGCCCCAGACTTCGGCGCCCACAAGCTTGTCCGGGCCGGCGCAGACGACGCCCGCGAAGTCCCGCCCGGGCACGCGGGGCCAGACCGCATGGGGCATGAAGCCGAGCGCCGCCTTGACGTCAGACGGGTTGACACCGGCGGCCTTGATCTCGACCGTGACCTGCCCCGGGCCGGGTTGACCCGCTTCCCGCGACGCGACGTCGATCTTCAGGTTGTCGATGCCGGGGGACTTTTCGGTCGCCCAAAGTCCATGTCCTGACTGGGTATTCATTGCTGTTTTCCTTCTAATTCCAAGTGCGTCTCGAGCGGGCCCGAGATGTCTTTCAAGGCGTCCTAGCCCATCCGGCGCATGCCGAAGTCATAGACAAGGTGGCGCCACGGTCTATCCAGCACCTTCCCGTCCGGTGCCTTGCCCGGCTCGTTCAGGGTGTAGGACTTGACCAGAGAGTCCTTCACGCCGAACACCGCATCGCTGTCGATATAGGGATCGCCCTCGGCGAAAATCTGCGTCACCAGCTTCTGATGGTTCTCGGCATGCAGCATGAAGTGGACATGCGCCGGTCGGTACGGGTGGCGATCCAACCGTTCGAGCAATTGCCCGACCGGTCCGTCCGTGGGGATCGGATATGGCGAAGGCGTGACTGTCCAGAAGGAGTAGCGGCCGTCCGGCCCGGTCCGGAAACGCGCCCTGAGCGAAGCGCCTTCCATTTCCTTCTGAACGTCATAGAACCCCTCGCTGTCGGATTGCCACACGTCCACCATGACGTCGCCCAGCGGCTGGCCGTTATCCGACGTGATGCGACCTTCCACGAAAAACGGCTCTCCTTCGACGTTCCAGTCGATTTCGCCACCCATCGGTGTTTCGGGCGGACCTTCTACATAGAAGGGACCAAGGACCGTGGTTTCGGTGGTGCCGGTCACTGCGCGATGGTTGATCGCATCGACCAGCATCGTCACGCCGAGCACATCGGACAGCAGGATGTATTCCTGCCGCACATCGTTGCATTTCTGACCGGTCTTGGTCAGGAACTCGATGGCGTTTTCCCATTCCTTCTCGGTCGGCTCGATCTCGCGGATGAAGGCGTGCAGATGGCGGACCAAACTGTTGACAGTCTGCTTGAGCCGCCCGTCTTCGCAGGCATCTGCCATCGCGATCACGGCATCGGTGATGTTGTTTTCGTCGAGATTTCTCATTGCGAACTCCGTTCGTCAGGCCGATTTGCCGGGCTTGATGTCATCCAGTCCGGCAAGCCGCTCCTGATGGCGTATCGTGGCGATGTAGTCGTCGTCTCCGTCACCGGCAGCGATGATCGCGGTGTACATCTCGCGCATTTGTGCGGCGAGCGGCGCAGGCACATCGGCGGCCCGTGTGCATTCCAGGATCAGATCAAGATCCTTGGCCATCTGCCGACCAGAAAAGGTCGACGTGAAATCGCGTTCATGCATCGGTGCGCATTTGTATTTGACCATTGGCGAGCCGACCGCGCTGTTTTCCATCAGGTTCAACATGTCGTGCCAATCAATCCCTCCACGCCGCGCCAATGCCAGTGCTTCGGCCATCATGCCGGCGCTGACCGCGATCATCAGGTTGATCGCAAGCTTGGCGTAACGCCCCTGCTCGGCATCGCCGAGCCAGCTTTGCGATTGACAGAACGTGGCCAGCATCGGTGACACGCTCTTGAACGCTGCTTCCGGTCCCGACACCAGCGCGGACAGCTTGCCCGCTTCGGCCGAGACCGGATTGCCGGAGACCGGCGCGCGAAGATAGGACACGCCGATATCCGCAGCAACGCGGGCAACGTCCTGGGAGGCCGGGACGCTGACCGTACTGGTTTCAACCAGAACCATTCCGGCCGTGAGGTGAGAAAGCAAGGCGCCGTCGGCCAACACCGCCGCACGCAGCGCCCGGTCGTCAGGAAGCGAGACAAAGACGACGGAAGCATCCGCCACTGCGCTGGCGAGGTCGGTCGCGCGTTTTATTCCGCGCTTCTCCGCCAGAGCGAGGCGCTCTTCGCTCCGGTCAAAGCCGGTAACGCTGTACTCACCCGCAAGCCTTGCCGCCATGGGCAGGCCAAGCTTGCCTAGGCCGATCCACGCGGCCTGTTGATTGCCTGTCATGTCATTTTCCTTCTCGTTCGAGACGACGCAATTCTGTGGCAATGCGGTGACCGGAATCGGCGAGCGCCTGCTTGGCTGGCTCGACGTCTCCGACCATCAACTGACCGTCTCTCTTGTAAAATTCACCTGCAATCATGACGCTGTCGATGTTGCGTGGTCCGGCCTGCATAACCACGGTCGAGACCGGATCGTGCAGCGGACCCATGTTGAGATCGCTGCTGCGCAGCATCACTAGGTCGGCCTGTTTTCCGGGCGTCAAACTGCCGACGCGGTCGCCAAGCCCGATGGCGCGCGCACCGTCTATCGTGATCCAGGCGAGCGCCTCGCGCACCGGGATTGTGGTCGTCTGCGGAATTGCCCCGGTCTCGCGGCGGCTGGCATCATTGTCCAGCGCGCGCTGCATCCCGAGCGCCATGCGGCCGACCGTGAACATGTCGCCCGACAGAACGGACTCGAGATCGACCCCAAGTGACAGCAGGCCACCGACCGCCCGGACCTTGCCGGTGACCGGAAAGCCATGACCTTGCGTCATTTCGTTTTCCGGTGTGGTCGAGAAACTCACACCAGCGTCGCAAAACCGTTTGATCTGTTCGTCGCTCAGGCCATGGCCGTGCACGATGTTCACGCCTTCGCCAACCAGACCGTCTCCTTCAAGCTGATCCCAGCCGCCGGGCGTCTTTGCTTCGCCACCTCCCTGATGCATCGAGGCGACCAGGCCAAACTCACGCGCCAGCCTGAAGTCCTGCTGCGAAACGTCCATAGTCGAATAATGCGGGCCAAGGATTCCCAGGGCCAGTGTGACCCGGCCTTCAGGATCCGAGAGCGGCCCATTCAGAAGCCGTTCCACTTCCGAGCGTGGATGCGGAACTTCGCTGAAATGTGGCTGACCCGGCTTGGCGTCCGGTTTCGGAGAGCCATGAAAGAAGACAGCGCGCACCTGCGACTTGATGAGGCCATCCAGCGCCGCGTCGGTATGCGCGGGCGTCGGGTTGTTGTGGCACCAGTCGCCAAGCGTCGTCGTACCGCAATCGATCTGGTTCCACCCGCCAAGCAATTGCGCATAGTACAGATCATCCGGCGTGAACAAGGTCGCGAGGCCGCGATGAACATTTGCGAAATACTGCAGCAGCGTCCAGTTCGACGCCAGCCCACGCAGCCCGGTCTGCCATGTGTGCATGTGGGCGTTGACCAGACCGGGAATGATGATCCGGTCGCTCGCGTCGATCACCTCGGCATTACCGCTTTCGAGGTTCGGGCCAACGGCGGCGATCCGGTCATCTTCAACGCGCAGATCCGCGTTGGCGAAGTCGCCCAAGGTTTCGTCCATCGTGACGATGGTCGCACCTTTGAATAATGTGGCACCCATTGGTAACTCCTCAGTCCTTCGTCAGGTCTGCTGCCGGGCTGCCCAGCGTGCACCACGGCGAATGATTTCCGTTACTTGCGGCACGCGCAGGTCGTCGATCGTGTGGCCGATCGAGCAGTAGAACACGCGCCCCCTATCCCAGCGCCGTGTCCAGACAACCGGGATTTCCGTTCCTTCGATCCACCACAGGTGTTCGCCGGAAAAGGTTGTCGTGGCGAGCACGTCATTCGACGGGTCGACCAGCATGTAGTATTGCTCTGTATGCAGCCGAAAACTCTCGATCCCTTGCATGATCGGATGATCCGGCGCCGCCACGGTTACTTCGTAATCGACAAAATCTTCCGACGGGACCGGGTTGTCCGGCCAGCCTGGCGGGTGCGCCACAAACTGACCGCCGATCAGAAAGTGGTAACTGGGCCGGTCGCGAAAGGCGTCTCCCATGTGACCATGCCATCCGGCTATGCCGCATCCTCCGGCGATGGTCGCCAGCAACCCGTCTTCCTCGGCCTTGGTCATGTTGCCGAATTCTGGTTGATGCGAGGACCGCGCCGAGGACCATATCGGAACGATAAGGTCGAACTCGCGCATGTAGGCCTGGTCGGCAAGAGGCGCGAGCGTATCCTCGATGACCACTTCGAAACCGTCCCGGGTGAGCAGGTCGTCAGCCCAGGCCCCGAATTTCTCCGGGACATGACCTTCCCAACCACCGCAAAACAGGATGGCTTTCATTGCGCAGCCCCCTGCGCGGCTTCGTTCGGCGGCTTGACGGCCGGCTGATCTGCCGAGATGCCCGAAATTGCCTGGATCAGGTTGTCTTCTGTCACCTCTTCGGAGGTGAAGGTCCGCATGACCCTGCCCGAATACATTGCCACGATGCGATCACTGACGTGCAGTACCTCGGGCATTTCCGAAGATATCACGATGACAGCATAGCCTTGAGCGGCCAGTTCGCGAACCAGGTTGTGGATCTCGGACTTGGAGCCCACGTCGATGCCGCGCGTGGGTTCGTCCACGATCAGCACGTTGGGATGCATCGACAGCCACTTTCCGATGACGATCTTCTGCTGGTTGCCGCCGGACAGGTTGCCGACGATCTGTCTCCAGCCCGGGGTGCGGATATCGAGCTTGTCCCGATACTGGTCGAAGATCGCGATCTCGGAGCCTTCGGCCACGAAAGGCCCGGCGGTCAGGTCATCGATCTGAGGCAGGGTCATGTTGTCCCGGCAGTTCATGCCCAGGACCAGCCCCTGGCCCTTGCGGTCCTCGGGCACCAGTGAGATGCCCTTGGAAATCGCGTCCCTTGGGGAATGGATCTTGGTTTCCTTCCCATCAAGCAGGATGGTGCCGGCGCTTGGATCGCGCAAGCCGAACAGGGTTTCAGCGATCTCGGTACGCCCTGCACCCACCAGCCCGTAGAAGCCCACGACCTCGCCGCGTCGCACTTGGAAACTGACGTCGGTATAGAGATGGCCGCAGGTCAGGCCGCGCACTTCCAGCGCTACGTCTCCCAGTTCATGGTGCGACGCATTGCGGCTGAGGTCCAGCTTCCGGCCTATCATCAACTGAGTAACCGCTTCCTCATCCGTATCAGCGGTCTTGACTGTTCCGCGATAGCCGCCATCGCGCAAAACGCTGATCTTGTCGGTGATTTTGAAGATCTCCTCCATCCGGTGCGAGATATAGACGATGCCAACGCCCTGCGATCTGAGGTCGTTGATGACTTCGAACAGCACCACCTTTTCGGCGTCCGTCAGCGACGCGGTCGGTTCATCGAAGAACACAGCTTTGGCATCCACCGTGAGGGCACGTGCAATCTCGACCATCTGCTGATTGGCGATCGACAGGTCGCCAACCAGCGTTTTTGCGTTGAAGCCGACCTTCAGCTTCTTGAGAATGGCGTCGGTCCGCGAGTACAGTGTGTCCCAGTCGACCAGGCCGAATTTCTTGAGCGGCAATTCGCCAAGATAGACGTTTTCGGCCACCGAAAGTTCCTCGGCCAAACTCAGCTCCTGGTGGATGAAGACGATACCCTTGGCCTTGGCGTCCAGAGGCGACGACATGACAGTGGGCACTTCATCGACGTAGATGGTGCCTTCGTCCGGCTGGTAGAGACCGCCCAACACCTTCATCGAAGTCGATTTGCCAGCGCCGTTTTCGCCCATCAGTGCATGCACTTCACCGGGCATGACCGAAAAGGATACGCCGTCGAGGGCACGCACGCCGGGGAAGGTCTTGACGATCCCTTCCAGTCGCAGGACAGGTGTTTGACTGGTCATACCTTCAACTCCTCTTTGCCTTTGACGTTCAGCTGACGGTCAAGGAACAGAACCGCAATCAGGATGAGGCCGATAACGAGGTTCACCGTCGACGTGTCGGCGCCGATGTGGCTGAGCCCCTTGCGCAGCAGCTGGATCGCGATGACGCCGCCGAAGGTCGAGACGATCGAGCCCGCGCCACCGGTCAGCTTGGTGCCGCCGAGCACGACTGCCGTGATCACCCAAAGCTCGTAGAGTTCCCCGTCATTGGGATTGACGGATCCGCTTTCGGAATAGAAGACCACCGCCGAAAGCGCCGCGAGAAAGCCGATGATCATGAAGTTAATCATCATGTGCGGTCCGACCCTTATACCCGCGTTCACTGCCGCGGTGCGGTTGTCACCGATGGCATAGGCGTTTCGGCCATGCACCGTCTTGTTCATCAGGAACCAGATCGCCGCCGTGACAATGATCAGGAACCAGGTCGGCGTGTGGAGGAACAGGAACTGCGCTTCGGCGAAGTCGACCAGGGTCCAGTTCAGGTGGCTGGTCGGCTGTTCGCCGTTGTACATGAACACCAGCCCGCGATAGCCAAGCATGGAGCCAAGCGTCACGATGAACGCGTCGACGCCGGTCTTCCACACGATCAGTCCGTTGAGCGCGCCCAGCAACGTGCCGACCAACAACGCCAGGATCCAGGCGATCGGGATAACGCCGTCGCCAAGACCCGCAAAGATCGGCCAGGTCATGGCGTCGAGCAGAACAATCGCGGCGATGGCATATGTGGCACCGACGCTCAGGTCGATATTGCCGTTGACCATGACAATGGTCATGCCCATGGCAATAATCCCGATCGGGGCGGACTGTTTGAACAAAAGCAGCATGTTGTCGACGTCCATGAATGCTTTGTCCGAAAGCGACATTAATTCGCCCGCTATGGTGAAGAAGATCAGCTCGAGGACGATGAAGCCCCAGATCGCGCCACTCTTCATGTACTTGCGGAGTTTACCGGCTTCCATGTTCGTTCACCTCATGCAATCGGGGAAAGGAGTCTGCCGCGCTTGGCCGCGATATCGAGCCAGACAGCAAGAATGATGATGACCCAGGTCACGACGAACTGGACATAGAACTGCAACCCTACAAGCAGCAGGCCGTTCTGGATGAACCCCAGGATCAGCACGCCGATGACGGTCTTGAAGATCGTCCCAGACCCGCCCAGAAGCGAAGCGCCCCCGAGGATAACCGCTGCCAAAACTTCAAGCTCCAGCCCCTGCCCCACAGTGTTCTGCGAGCCCAGCGAACGGCTAGCTTGCATCAGTCCCGCTGTTGCGACGCAAAAGGCCGACATCAGATAGCAGGTGAATATCACTCGCGGCCTGCGAATACCGGAAAAGGTTGCTGCCACGCCATTGCCGCCGACGGCGTAAACCTTGCGGCCGAACGGGGTCTTTGCCAGCAGGAGACCCAGAAAGGCCGCAAGCAGCGCGAATATCAGGATCGGCACAGGGATACCCAGCGCATCGCCCTGGCCGAAGACGGAAAACCAGGTGCCCTCCTTGTCGGCGATATCCATGTTCTGACCGCCGGAATAGGTCAGCGTCAGCCCGTGGATGGCGGACAACATGCCCAGCGTGACGATCAGCGAATTCAGCTTGAGGTAACCGACCAGGAATCCGATGAAGGCGCCAAGGCAAAGAGTCATGGCGAACATGAGCGGGATGGCCAGTGTCGGACCGATCTTGTCGTGCAGGTCCAGCACCACGATGGTCGAAAACGACATCATCGAGCCCACCGAGAGGTCGAGATTGCCGCTGATGACCACGAAGGTCACTCCCAGCGCCATGACCCCCAGAATGGCCGAGGACCGGATCACCCCCATGATGTTGTCAGGGTCCAGAAAACGCTGGTTGGCCAGCGTGAAGCCGACGATGAATAGCGCGAAGGCCACCAGAATGCCTTGGCGGGCCAGAAAACCACCGATCTGTTGTTTCGTTATGGCTGTCATGCATCTCTCTCCCACCGAGCCCCAACGGGGCGCTCGTATTATCTGACGATATGCTTCGTCCGATCCTCCCCGGACGGCGTGCAGTCAAACCAGCGTCATGCCTCCATCGATCATGATGATCTGACCTGTCATGTAATCGCTGTCCTTAGACGCGAGGAACGTCGTCGTGCCGGTGATGTCAGCGGGCTTGGCGACACGGCCCTTGAGGATATTGGCCGAGAATTCTTCCATCGCCTCTCCGGACTTTTTGGCTGCGCCGATCTTTACAAGGTCACGGTCGACCTCTTCCCACATTTCCGTGGCCACCACGCCCGGCGCAAATCCGGTCACCGTGATGTCGTGCTTGGCCAGATCCCGCGCACCCGACTGGATGAGCGCGACGACACCGAATTTCGACGCCGAATAGGGCGCGACATTGTCGTAGGCCTGACGCGAGCAGATCGACGCTGTGTTCACGATCTTGCCGGGCGTCCCTTGGCGGATGAATTGCTGCGCCGCCTCCTGCATGCCGATCAGGCATCCCAGCCCGTTGACCCGCATGATGAAATTCCAGTTGTCCTCGGTGACATCGAGAAAGTTCATCGGCTTGTTGACGCCCGCGTTGTTGAACATGACGTCGAGCTTGCCGAACTCTCCAACCGCCTTGTCGATCATGGTCCGCACGGCAGAGCGGTCGGCGACATCGACGGCCGCCCAGGTGACTTTGGCGCCGTTCTGCGATGCGCGTTCCTTGTTGGCGTCGGCAACTTCCTGAACCTTGTCGCTGATGTCGGCAAAGCAGACATCAGCACCTTCGTCCAGCAGCGCCTCTCCCATGGCACGCCCTATTCCGCGCGCGGCACCTGTTACAATGCACGAACGTCCCGATACCCGGCCCATAGCCGTACCTCCGGTCTTGTATTCTGTTGATTTGGGACCGGGCGCAGTTCTGCGCCCGGTAAAGCAGCTGGCGTCTAGAAGACCGGCTTGGTGAAGTCGCCCATGTTGTCCTGGGTGATCTTCGGTGTGTCGAAGTAGTTCAGGAACGGCACGTCCTTACCGTCGAGCACGTCGATGGCGGTCTTCAGCGCGGCCTCGGCGTCATCGACCGGCGACTGATAGATCGACCCCCAGTATTCGCCACGCTCCATCGCCTCGTAGCCGACCGAAAAGTTGGTAGCGCCGACAAAGATGATACCGTCGCGGCCGGCGGCCTTGGCCGCGTTCAGCGCGCCGACGCCCATGTTGTCATCGCCGGCATAGACTCCGTCGATGTCGTCATATTTGACGAGGAAGGCCTCCATGACCTTCTGCGCCTTTTCGCGGTTCCAGTCGCCGGGCTGGGTGTCGATGACGGTAACGTCCGGGCAGACTTCGGGCAGACGATCCTCAAAGCCCTTGGCGCGCTCGATCGCAGTGGTATAGCCGGGCTGACCGGTGATGTGGACGACCTGGGCTTCGCCCTCGATGCCCATCTCCTTGAACTTGTCGCACATGATCTCAGCCGAGCGCGACCCCTGCGCAATGTTGTCCGGCCCGGAGAAGGACGCCACAAAGTCAAAACCGGCCTCGGCAATGTTCGAGTTGGTCACGATGACCGGGATGCCGGCGCTGTGCGCCTTGCGCACTGCAGGGATCACGGCCTCGCCGTTGGTCGGCCAGATGATGATCGCATCGACTTCCTGTTGGATCAGATCCTCCAACTGGGCAATCTGGCGGGCCACGTCGCCGCCGCCATCCAGCACCACGACCTCGACGTTGGGGTTGGCCTCTGCCGCGGCGATGAACGCCTTTTCATAGGTGGTTTGATAGCTGTCCACGCCGACGTTGTTCTGAGTGATGCCGATCTTGTAGCTGACGTGGCTTTCGGCTTGGGCGACGCCGGCGAGCCCAACGATAGCGGTAGTTACAGCAAGGATTTTGCCGATTTTCATACTGTAGTCCTCCCCTTAGCACCAAATTGCATTGGTGAATCTTTGGATATCACAGGGACCAGAACCAGTCAGTCACTAAAATATCTACTTTGGACTTCCTCGTGGCAGAAGTAACCGGTGCGACCAAAGGAAATCTTTTCTGCGGGGCCCGCTCGGCATGCGGCACAGATTATGCCGTGGTACGTCGAGCGTTGCCCGTCGCGAAAGATGACTTGTCCTTGCTCATCTGCGCCTTGCGCACCATTCATGATGTGGATAAATCCAAAAACGAAGGCAACAAGGGCCGCCACAATCCAAATCCTACCTCCCAAACCGAAGACACCGGGCCAACCTGTCTGTTGTGACAGCTGGACTTGCAAAAAAAATCCGGAATCGTTAGCGTAAGCCGCAAGCAACAGAAATTCGCAGTCTCTTTGATGTCCGCTTGTGCTTCTGTCGAAGTTTCGGTCGCGCCCGCGATCGGGGCCGTCTTCCGGAATGAGTGTACTTACTCCGAGGGGAACGGGTCCAGGTTGTTTGACGGACAAACAGTCCAAAGTGAGGTGTGGAAATGGCGATCTGGTCGCCACGCTTTACGAAAAAATCCATCCAATATGGATAGGTGTGACCATACCAGGTTAACTCTAAGCCAAAGGGACCGCGAGATGGGAAAAGACTACGACGAGTATCCCGAGAATGCATCACAAGCGGGCATAACGCCCTCCGAACTCTCTCGAATTATAGATTTTCTGGAGCAGGTCGAAATCGAGATCGAACAGGAACTTAGCGTCAAACGGGGCAATCAAGAGCTTCGCATGCTTGCGTTTCTGATGCGCAATCACCTGGCCGGCCGTCAGTCGACACAGACGACACTTATCCAGGCAAGCGGTCTCTCCTACGGAACGGCGTTGCGTGTGCTGCAGGATCTGATTGATCGCGGCGTTGTCATCAAACGACCACGAACGAAAACCGGGAAGTCGTTTTCTCTTCACCCTTCGCCCGATCACATCAAGCAATGGAAGGCATTGTCGCGGCGCATCAAGGGAATCGTCGGCGCCGTGGTCGGTTTCCGAAAACATAACAAGGTTGTCGATGAATATTTCTTTGGCGCGTCTTACATGTGCGCGTCGGTGATACCACCGCCGAGCGCACTTACTGACCCCATACCCATTTCGAAGGTTCGGATGTTGATACATGCTGACCCGACTTTTTTGGCGATGACCTCACTCAAGAAGAATTTCCAAGAGTTGATCGGCACTGATATTGCGATCAAGACTCACTCCATTGATAGACTTTATAAAGAGATTTACAACAACTCCCAACTGGCACGGTCGAAATTCGATATTGTTGCGTGCGACGTCACCTGGGTGGGCGAAATGGCTGAAAGAAAGGTCATACTGCCCTGCAGCGAAATATTTCCAAATGGCGAATTAAGCCTGAATGATTTTCATCCGACATCGACCAAATGTGTCACTTTCGACGACAACTACTTTGGCGTTCCAATTCATACGGCGCCCGAGCTTTTTGCCTACCGCACAGACCTGTTTAATGAAGCAGGATTGCATGCACCCGTCACAACCGAGGCCGTCCTGAATGCCGTCAAGGAATTGCACGACCCGAACAATGGCATCAGCGGCATCGCATGGAATGCGGCTCCGGGAACCCCGCTCGGTCACACCTTCTGCATGGTCATGGCTGCTTTCGGTCAACCGATAATCAACTTGCGTCGGGGAGCAGAAACGTTCCATTACGATCACCTCGATGGCATTGATTTCCGCCCCCAGTTCAAGAGCAATGCCGCATTTGAAGCGGCGAACTATCTTCTTGAATTAGTTGACTATTCGCCAAGCAATATTTTCTCAATGTCATGGTACGAACGAGCCAAGTGCTATTCTAACGGTGAATGTGCCATGTCGTATTGTTATTCGCTTTTGGCCTCCATGTTTCTGCATGATAGAAATTCGCCAACATTTGGTGTAACGGGCTTCATACCCCACCCCAACGGGCCAAAGGGAAAACCCATTGCTCCACTGGGAGGATACGTTCTTGCGGTCCCCGCGAACATCGAAAAAAGTCGAATAGATTCCGCTGCAAAAGCAATTCTCTTCTTCACCTCAGCCGAAAGTGTCAAGCAATATATTCTTAATGGGAGCACGTCCAGCCCACGTATGAGTGTCGGCGGCGATCCCGAAGTTTTCGGCGCGTGCCAACTCGTTTCGCAAGTTGACCAAATGGAACGCACGGGTGTTCTAGAAGGTTGGCCAAGACCACCCATTCCAGAACTTCCCGCAATCGTGAATATCATTGGCGAAGAGATTTTCGGAATTCTGAAGCGCGAGGCAAGTATAGAATCCGCACTTGATGCCGTCCAGAACCGTTGTGACGCGCTAATGCGTGAAAATGGCCGTTACTAGCGGTTCGAGGCGTTCCAACTTTGCGCACTGTTTATCGATAACAGGTCGATTTTCCTTAACTCGGTCTCAAGGCCGTAGAATAAGAGCACTTGTCCTATGAAGACGAACATTGCGTAACGAAGACATTGGAACGAATACCGTGAAGGAAGAGGCAAGAAATCTGCAAAATAGTTCGCAGCGCATCGGAGACCGGAAATGTCAGTTAATTTCCAGATTTGCGTCGCTGCCTGTCACTCTTACCGGGGGCTTCCGTGAAACTGGATCTTGAGCACCGCAAGAAATTGCCTGACGCGACAGGTCCACTGCCGGAACATGCCCGGGGCAAGCCGCTGGAGGTGTGGTTTCAAGATGAAGCGCGGGTCGGCCAGCAGGGCACGCTGACCCGCATCTGGGCCGCGCGCGGCAGCCGTCCGCGCGCCCCGCGCGACACCCGCTACACCTGGGCCTACATCTTCGGCGCCGTCTGCCCGGGACGCGGGGCCACCGCCGCGCTGGTCATGCCCAATGCCGACACGCAGGCGATGAACGCTCACCTCACCGGGATCTCCCGCACGGTCGCTGAAGGAGCGCACGCCATCCTCGTCCCCGACGGCGCCGGCTGGCATGGCTCAAAGGCCCTGCGCGTGCCCGACAACATCACCCTGCTGCAGCTGCCGCCATAGGCCCCGGAACTCAATCCCATCAAGAACGTCTGGGCCTACCTGCGCGCCAACTGCCTCGCCATCTCCGTCTTCGAAAACTACGACGACATCGTCGCGCGGTGCTGCGATGCGTGGAACTTCTTCGCCAACGACATCGCTACAGTCCGGTCCATCACAAACCGCGATTACGCCAAGGCGGTCAAAAGTTAAGGCCGTTGGTATGAGCGCGCGATAAGCTTCATCAGGTACCCTTTGTGTGGTTAGCGCTCTGCCGGCAGGCCGAAGAAGTTCGATCCGGCACCGGACGTGAAACGGCGAACCGCCGTTCGGGACCGCAGCGCAATCGTGGGGCGGTCAGCGCCGCCGCTGGTTCAATCGAGGCGAGTCAGTTCCACAGTGACGTTGCCGGGCCGATCGAAGACTGTCACGTCGCCCGTGATCTGTCCGAGGATGACGATGCCCGGAGCCGGGACACTGCCCGAGCTGTAATAGATCACGAAGTGATTGGCGCTCCACAGACCGAGTGTACCCGCCCCGAAATTGCGCTGTCGCGCCAGTTCGGGCAGCTCGGATGGCAGGTACCCCGTCTTTTCCTGACGGAGATGATCGCGCATCTCGATCGTTAGCGGCAGCATCTCCAGCAAGGCATCGGTGGCTTCGTTATCCGCAAGCATGGCGATCACCTCGCCCCATTCGGACGAAATACGAATCTGTTCTTGCGCCATGGCAGCTCCAGACAATCCGAGTGCGAACGCGGCAGCGCTCAAAGTTGATTTCCACATGGGACGTTCCTCCGTTCATTGATTTTGGTCTAGCTTAGGGCCCGCTCTCGCCAGCAGGCACCTCTCGCAGTTGCCAGGCCAAGAGATGCTCGCCAAGAACCCGGCCAACCGGTCCGAGGATCGGGTCGGCTTGGTCGTAGAGATCGACACGGTCGTCCCCGTCGATAAGCAACAGTACCCTCGTCGGCCGCGTGCGCCTAGGATCCAGGCGCGCAACTAGTCGCGCCAAGAACTTTTTCGGCACTTCTCGAAGCGAATGATCGCGCGCACGGCCAGCAGACCCTCGAGCTGCCGTGGCCTCGCCGATGCCGGAGGATGCCCCGGTAATGATGACGACTTTGTCCTTGATCATGATGTGTCCTGTGTAATGTCCGCAGGCAGACGAAGCGGGTGAGATTGGTCTCTCCGCGCCGCTGCCCGGCCCTATTCTTCTGCGACTTCAATGGTGACCGAGAACGGGCCGGTCTGGCGCGCGAACACTGCAGGATCGCCGTCAAAGGTGCCCAGCGAGACGACACCGGGCCAGTAGGAGGCGAGATGCCCGTAATATAAGCCCAGATTGCCGTTCGGCACATAATGCGCAATCTCGCCGGTTCCCGGCTGACCGCCAAGCTCGGTGCCCTCGGCAGGCAGGGGCGGCTCGATCTCATGGACCTTCGTCGGGAAGTCGTCAGTGCCAATGCCGTGATCTGTAAAGTCAACGTCCATCGGCAAGCGGTCTGCCAGGTGCCGGGCCATCACGGTCGAGTTGAGCCGTCCGGTCATGACCGTATTGCCCACCCTGATCGTGATTGGGGTTTCACCTTGAGTCACCGGAGCTGCTGCGGTCGTCTGGGCAAAGGCCGTCTTGGTGGCGGCGAATAAGCCAAACGAGAGAAGTACCGCCGTCAGTAGAAAGCGCGCTGCGGTTTTCGGCGAAGGCATTGTTGCGAGGGGGCGTGACTGTGTCATGTGCTTTCCTTGCTGTAATTGTTGCGACGTGAGTGTTGCCTCATGCGGGGCGCCACTGGCGCCCCGCATGAGGGTTACTGGCGGTCATAGGTGACGCGCCAACCTTCTGACGAGTCCACCGGAGTGAGCACGAGCTGGTCGTCGGTCACCTCGAAGTTGCGGACGAGGGACTGGCCTTCGAGAGCGCGTACGAGCGAAGAGGCAACGGTGATGGTGAACGTGCCCGCCTCATCGTCGACAACGACGGGGCCGTAATAGGCTTCGTAACCTTTCATGGTGTACGTCGTGTCTTCGGCATCAGGATTAGCGTTCTTCGCCTGCACCGACAGGGTGCCGCCTTCTGTGAAGATCACCTGTCCCGAATATGGGACGGTGATGTAGGTCCCGTCTGCGACGGCGCTCTCGAGCGACGTCATCTGCCAGGCGCCGACGATGGGAGATCTGTTTTCTTGCGCGACGGCCGGGGTGCTTAGCGCCATCGTCAAAGCCATGGTCGCAATCTTCAAGTTGGTCTTCATTGGAGTAGTCCTTTTGCTGGTTGGGAATTTTGTGTGGGGCAGCGCCCCCTTCGCGTCAGACTGGCTGGGGCGTCGGGCGGAACAGGATTTCGTTGATATCCAGGTCTTCGGGTTCGTTGATCGCGAAGGCCACGGCGCGAACGAATACGGGGACGGCCAGCGCAGTGGCGAGAAATGTACGGCGGGAATGGCGGTGGATCATCTTTGGCCCCTCTGGTGCGACCATGCGAGAAAGGCGCAAAGGGCCGAGCCACCGAGCAACGCGGCCGAGAGGGCAAAGGTGACTTGCCAGCCAAGAAGATCGAAAACGAGACCACCGGTGGCCGCGCCGGCCATGATGGCCAGCTGGATGGTCGCGACCTGAAGCCCGCCGCCAACCTCCGCTTCGGGGCCGAGGGTCCTCGCGAGCCACGTGCCCCAGCCGACAGGGGTCGCCGTTCCGAAGAACCCCCACAGGACGATCAACGCACCCACACCGACCGGCACCTGCGCGGAAAAGATCATCAGCACCGCAAGTCCCGCCATGATCGCGGGAATGGCGATCAACAGGCCATAGAGGTGCGTTCGCAGAAGGCGGCTGATTGTCCAGGTTCCCGCCAGACCCGCAAGCCCGAGGGCGAGAAAACCGCCCGAGAGCATGGGAACGGAAAAACCCGCCACGCCTTCGAGGTACGGCCGCAGATAGGTGAAGAATGCGAACTGGCCCATGAACAGCAGGAAGGTCGCCGCCATGCCAAGCGCCACCTGACGCTGTCCAAGCAGCCCGAGAGGATTGGCGCGGCGCATGCCCCGTGGCGGCAACGGGGGCATGTGGATCCGTTGCCAGACGAGCGCGAGCACTGCGACCGGAACGATCAGCGCGAAAGCGCCGCGCCAGCCGATGATGTCCCCGAGCCATGCACCAAGCGGCGCCGATATCGTGGCGGCGATTGCGTTGCCGGCGTTCAGTGCAGCAAGCCCCTGCGGTACCTGTTCCGTCGGGAGAAGCCGCATCACGATGGCGGTCGACATCGACCAGAATCCGCCGATGGCGATGCCCAGCAACGCGCGACCGATCATCAGCACGGGATAGGTCGGGGCCAGGGCAACAACCAGCGCCGAGACGATCAGGAGGATCGCAAAGGCGGACTGCACCAGCTTGCGGTCCACGCTTCGGGTCAGCCCGGCAATCGTGAGGCTGGTGATCACGGCGAATAGGCCGGAGATCGAGATCGCCTGACCGGCCTGTCCCTCGCCGATGCCAAGCTCGCCCGCGATCGGGGTCAGCAGGCTGACGGGCATGAACTCCGAGGCGATGAGAACGGCGACGCAGAGCGCCATCGACATGACCGCGCCCCAGGCGGAGCGCGTGTCGGCTGGTTCCAATGTGAGGGTCGTGGACATTCCGCACCTCTCTTCCGGCTGATGAGCCGACTTTCGATGGGACAGAGATAGCAGCAGCCGGACAAATGGATTAGACGGGCAAATACGATTGCTTTAATCGATGAGCAGCATAAGTGGTTCAGCATGACGGGGGCAGAGCATGGCGCGGGGACAGTTCAACGACCTGTTGTGGTTTCTGGCTGTCGCCGAGGAGCGCAGCTTCACGCGTGCCGCGGCCAAGCTCGGCATAGCTCAGTCCACACTCAGCCACACGATCAAGCGCCTCGAGACGCAGATGGGCATCCGGCTCCTGACTCGCACCACGCGGAGCGTTGCGCCGACCGAGGCCGGAGAGCGCCTGCGCCAGTCGCTGGCGCCGCGCGTGGAAGAGATCGAGGCAGAGATCGCGTCACTGACGGAGTTTCGCGACAAGCCTGCAGGAACGATCAGGATCACGTTGTCCGATCACGCGCACAACAGCGTCGTTTGGCCAAAACTGCGATCCGTACTTGTCAACTATCCGGACATCAAGCTCGAGCTGAATATCGACAACGGTTTTCGCAACATCGTGGAGGAGGGTTTCGATGCCGGCATTCGCCTTGGCGAGAGCGTCGAAAAGGACATGATCGCCGTCAGGGTCAGTCCGGATTGGCGATTGGTGGCGGTTGCGTCACCCGGATACCTGAAGACTCATCCCGCGCCGGTTCATCCAGAAGACCTGATCGGGCACAACTGCATCAACCACAGGCACCTCAGGGCCGGTGGGCTCTACGCCTGGGAGTTCGAGAAGGATGGGCAGGACCTTCGCGTTCGGGTCGATGGTCAGCTCGCCTTCAACTCCTCGCACGCGATGATCGATGCGGCGCTGAACGGCTACGGCATCGCCTACATTCCCGAGGATACGGTCGTGCAGCACATCGCGGCGGGAAATCTGGTCCAGATTCTCAACGACTGGTCGCCGTTCTTTTCAGGCTACTATGTCTACTACCCCAGTCGGCGGCAAAACCTGCCAGCCTTCAGGGTCATTGTCGACGCCCTGCGACATTCCGGGGCTTGATCGGATTGTGAAAATGGCGAGCCGCCCCGGGCATCAGGCGATGGGCATTGTTGCCCATCTCATTAGCTTCAAGGGGTTAGGCCAAGTCGCCCCGGCACTCGCCGGAGTGCAAACAGGAACAGAAGCACGGGGAGCAAGACGGCGCCAAAGCGCAGAGCCGTCCAGGCTACCTTGCTATTTGACTGCCTTCAGCATCCCGCCATCCAAATGGAACGCGCCACCGACAGCATAGCTGGCCCGCTCCGAGCAAAGAAACACGCAGAAGTCGGCGACTTCGTCGACGTTTGCGAACCGCCGGATCGGAGCGTGTTCGTCTGCAACCTCCTGAAGGTAATCCGCCCATCCGTCGCCTTTCAGTTCTCTTGCCGTATTCTCCCAGTCGGGTGTGCGGACGAGTCCGGGGTTTACGGTGTTCACACGAATGTTCCGGCGGATCATTTCCGTCGACAGGCATTTGGAGAACATCATGAGCGCCGCCTTGGTGACGTTGTAGATCGGCTCGTACCAGAGCGGTTGCACCGCGCAGATCGAGGCGTTCATCAGCATTGCGCCGCCGTCTTTCGCCTCCATCTGCGGCGCCAAACCTCTCGACAGCCGCACCGCCGCCATGACGTGGAGGTTCCAGAAATCCAGCCACTTTTCGTCCGGCGCCTCCATCACGGTCTCGTTCGACCCGGTGCCGGCGTTAGACACAAAGATGTCCGCACCGCCCATCGTTTCGGCGGCGCACACGATCGCCTCGCAGCCTTCGGCGGTAGCAACATCCGAGGCGACGCCCTGCGCCCTGATGCCGAAGTCCGCTGCGATCTCGGCGGCGGCCTTCTCCACCGCGCTCTCCGTCCGGGCAGTGATGACAATGTCGGCTCCTTCCCGGGCGAAGCCGCGCGCTATGGCAAGCCCGATCCCCTTGCTGGCGCCGGTGACGATTGCGAGTTTTCCTGTCAGTCCGAGTTCCATCAGTTCATCCACTGTCCGCCGTCGACGTTGAAGCATTGCGAGACGATGTAGCCGGCCTCGTCCGTGGCCAGGAAGATCGCCATGCCGGTCAGATCCTCGGCCGTTCCCATGCGACCAAAGGGGACGCTTTCGCCGACTTCCTTCTTCTTCTGGCCCGGGGCCTTGTTCTCGTACTTGGCGAAAAAGGCATCGACACCATCCCAATGCTCGCCAACGACCACACCCGGTGCGATAGCATTCACGTTGATGCCGTGGGCGATCGGTTCAGCCCGGCCGATTGGGTCAGCGAGATCACGGCCGACTTGGTGGCGCAATAGACCGCCACCAGTGGTTCACCACGCCGACCGGCCTGGCTGGCCATGTTGATGATCTTGCCGCCTTGGCCACGTTCGATCATGTGTTTTGCCACGGCCTGCATCGTGAACAGCGTCCCGGCGACATTGACGGAGAACAGCTTGTCGTAGTCTGCGCGCGTTATCTCTGCGAGCGGCGCGGCCGAGAAAAGCGCGGCGTTGTTGATCAGGATATCGATATGTCCGAGCCCATCGATGGCGGATGCGACGCCGTCGTCGATGCTGGCCTGATCCGTCAGGTCCATCTCGACCGCGATGCCCGCATCGCCGAGGCCGGACGCGGCCTCAACGGCATGTGTCATTGGCGCCGTCGGCGGTCACAGTGCCCATCTGCTCGGTCTCTGGGATTTGGCCGAGCAGGTCCGGGGAGGACCGGACTATCGCCGTCGCGGCTGGGGGTGAATTCCACGGCGCGGATGTCTGATGTGGCCGGATCCATCGCCAGATGCACCTTGCGCCATTGGCGTCGACCCTGAACGCCGTGCTTGCGCGCCTGCCGTTCGCCGTCGCCCAGAAACGTTATCCCGGTGCTGTCTACAAGCAGGTTCAGCGGGTCATCCGCACGGCGATAGGGGATCTGCACGGCCAAGGTTTTCTGCCTGCGGCAAAGGGTCGAAAAGTCTGGCACCGGCCAGTCAATCCCTGCCATCCGCAGCAGGCTGGCGACCATCCCGGCGGTCTGGCGAAGCGGCAGCTTGAACAGCGCTTTGATCGACAGGCAGAATTGAATGGCAGCGTCGGAAAAGACCGGCGGCCGCCCGAGCCAACCGTCACGCGGCGCGTGCCAGGTCATGTCCTTGTCGACCCAGATCAGCAGGGATCCTCGCTTGCGCAGCGACGCGTTGTAGTTGGACCAGTTCGTCGTGCGATAGCGGGCGGGACATGGCTTGCTCATTCACCGCATCTAACGCCGTGGATTCCCGAAGTGAATCCTCCGTCGTCAGACTTGTGCAACAACGCCCTGCGACAGTCAAACAAGCGAAATCGCTGAGGCAGCGATGACGGCGAAGATGAGGCTGCCGGCTGACGAACCGAAGGACAAACCTAAGCGCCGCCCGATCCCCGATCACGTCCCCCGCAACAACTTCGAGCTTCTGCCGCCGAAGGACCACTGCAAATGCGGCGGTGCCCTGCGCCGGATCGGCGAAGACTGAGCCCTTGTGAGCATCTTGCATAAAACCACGCCGCATCTGGAGTCAGCAACATGGACCTGGAACACATTCTTCGACAGATCCAACCCGACCGTGATAATCTCCGACATGACTGCCTCCCACTATGTATTGTTGCGATCCCACTTTGGCACTTCGATGCCGTCGGGTGACGGCTACCACACCGAAGCTACCTCACAGGCAACAGCTCATATTGCCCCACACACCTATTTCCTCCCACTAGGTATTCCCAATCCGATATTCCAACCGTTCTACGCGCGATTCGAGGCGGATCCGAAGGCGTGCGCCTGCGTGATGGATACGTCGCACGTGATGATGCTGACGTATGTACAGAGAACCGTCGACATCCTGCTATAGGTCCTGCCTAATAGCTTGCCCGCTGCCTGAGGGTCGTGGCGCGGGACAGTTCCTTTTCGACTTTGCGGCGCGGCTGCCGATTACCAGGCAGCGTCCAGCAATTCCCTCATCTCGTCTACACTTCTCACTGGGCGCGGGTTCGACCTTATGAACCAGTCGCCCATGCATTTCCGGGCGATCTCGTCCAGCCCGTCGTGCGGCACTCCCAGATCGCGCAACCGTTCCGGTATGCCCAGTTTTCTGAAGAGCTCGGCGACGGCAACATCCGCAGCGTCTTGACTATTCATGGCCTGGGCGAGGCGGTCCATGCCCCCGGTCACGTGATCCTTGTTGAAACGCAGGACATGCGGCAACGCATTGGCCTTCGCGACGCCTCCGTCGATGCCGTACAGGCTGGCTTCGGCATGGCTGATGACCGTTGCCAGACCCATGCCGGTGTTGTCGGTTCCCCGCCCGCATAGGATGGCGGCGGCGGCCATGTCCGTCCGCATTGTCGGGCCGCTCTCTGCTGGCCGTTCCAGCCCGGCGAGGGTCAATCTGACGGCATGCATCAGCATCGCTTGCGCCACAGGATCAACCGATGCCGAGCCCAGTCCCTCGATTGCAGAACATAGTGTATTGAGCGCGGCACTCCGGACCAGCTCATCCGGGGCGGACATCAGGAAGCCCGGGTCGAGAAAGATCGCTTGAGGCTTCGTTTTCGGATCGAACAGGGCGAGCCGGGACGAAGTCGCGGGATCGAACACCGCGGACCCCGGTTTGACAACCGCGGTGGTGGGTGTGGTCGGAAAGGCAAAGATTGGAAGCTTCGGGGCGTCCAGTCTGGGGCTGTGCATCTTGCCGTCTGCATTCCTGCGGGTGCAAAGCGCGGTCAGCGTTTTGCCCTCGGCCAGCAAGATGACCGCAGCGCGCGCGCTGACCATGGCAGAGCCGCCCCCGATCGTCACAACCGAATCCGCGTCAAGGTCCTTCAGCGTACCGGCGATACGCTCGACTGTACCACGTGGGCTGCCGGTCGCGACACCGTCGCTTTGTCCGGCAAAGCGATCCCCGAGGGCAGCCACGATGCGGCTGAACGAGCGGTTGTTCGCGATGGACCGGCCGCTGAGTACCACGCATCGCCCACAACCGAGTCGTGACAGTTCTCGTTCGAGCGTGTCCAGGCACCCTTCCCCTGCAAAGAGCCTGAGCGGCGCCGATATGTGCTGCATGACCTGCATGTATCCGTCTCCTCATGTCGGTGGAGCCAAGCAAGATGGGTGCCGCGCAGAAATGCACCCCAACCAGGCGGCCCATGTGCAGCGGACTCGCAATCCGAAGTTTCCCAACTTTGCGACGGGACCGCACAACTATTCGACCGTTGCGGACACGGATTGGCACGCAAAATGCGTATATTCGTGGACGCCCGACGGAAGCGATCAGAGCGGCACCCTTCTACGCCGGGTAATCCGCAGCAATACGCGGGCCGATCCCAAGGAGTGCACGTCATGCCAGAAACTTTTGATTTCATCGTCGTAGGATCCGGTTCCAGCGGCGGCGTCCTTGCCGCGCGCCTCAGCGAGGACGGGAAGTACTCTGTTCTCTGCCTGGAAGCTGGGGCGCACGGGTCGGAATACATCTTCACGAAATCGCCACTGGGCGGTGCGTTCATGATCCACGACGAAAAGGTGAACTGGAACGAGTTCTCGGTGCCGAACGAGACGGTTGGTGACCGCAGCCTGCATGTCCCGCACGGCAAGATCCTCGGCGGATCCAGCGCCATCAATGCGACCATCGCAAACCGTGGGCAGGCGCGCGACTACAACACCTGGGCGCAGCTCGGCTGCCGGGGTTGGGGCTATGATGACGTTCTTCCGTTCTTCCGTAAGCTGGAAAGCACCGACATCGGCTCGGACGAAACCCGCGGCAGGGACGGTCCGATCCGGGTCACGTTCGCCAACAAGCTGACACCGTTCTACGACCTGTTTATCGCCTCTGCCGAGGCGATCGGGCTGCCGCACAATCCGGATTACCTGAACGGGCGGCAGGAAGGTGTCGCCATGGCGCAGCTTGCCGCCAATCGTGGCCGCCGGCAAAGCACGGCGACCCAGTATCTCGACCCCGCGCGGAGCCGGAAAAACCTGACCATCCGCAAGGGCGCGCTGGTGTCCGCGCTGATCCTCGACGGCAAGCGCTGCGTCGGGCTGCGCTACACGCGCAACGGAACCGATACCGAGGTGCGCAGCGGGCGCGAAGTAATCCTAAGTTGCGGCGCGATCAACTCGCCCAAGTTGCTGGAGCTGTCGGGCATCGGCCAGTTCGATGTTCTGGATGCGCAGGGGATCGCCTGTCGCCACGAGCTCCCCGGTGTGGGCGAGAACCTGCGCGACCATTTCGGTCCGATGCTGAAATGGTCCCTGACCACGCCGGGTATTTCGCTCAGCAAGAAGGGGCGCGGCCTGGGTCTCGTCCGGGAAGTGTTGCGTTACGGGCTTTTCGGAACCGGTTTCATCGCGCAGGGGCTGGGGACGATGCGGGTCTTTGCCCGGACCGAGAAGGGTTCCGAGGATTCCGATGTCCAGATGATCGGCAACCCCTTCCTAATCGAGGTCAAGGGCGCCCAGGGCCAGGGGATGAGCGGCAGCCACGGCAAGCGGTCCATGTCGAAAACCAACGGCTTTTTCATTTCAACGCAGGTCCAGCGTCCCGAAAGCACCGGGCGCGTGCACATCCGGTCGACGGACCCGGCCGCCTCACCGGCGATCCACTACCGGTTCCTCGAAACCGAGCACGACCGCCGTGTCAGCATCGCCGGAGTCCGCAAGGCGCGCGAGATCGTCGCGCAAAAGCCCCTTGCCGACCACGTGGGCGAGGAACTGGCGCCCGGCCCGAACGTCCGGACTGACGAGCAGATCCTGGAGTTCTGCCGCAACACCGGTGGCACGACCTATCACTTCGTGGGCACCTGCAAGATGGGTCAGGACCCAATGGCAGTGGTTGACGAACGGCTCCGCGTGCACGGCATCGCCGGGCTGCGGGTCGCGGATGCGTCAGTCATGCCTACAATCCCGTCCGGCAACACAAGCATCCCCTGCATGATGGTCGGAGAGAAGGCCGCCAGCATGATCCTGGAAGACGCGCGGGCCGCCGGCTGACAGGGTGCCGTCCGGACACAGGGCTTCAGATCGACATTGCGCGGCGTTCCGGCCGTGAGAACAGCTAGGGGCTGTTGACGTTCAGGATTCCCAATTCACCTGACTTCTGATTCAAGGTTGCGAACAGAGGAGAGCAGCCTTGACCCGAAGAGTCC
>JAXMNQ010000051.1:0-38337 GCA_034670345.1 Paracoccaceae bacterium
CGCGAACGATGCTTCATGGCAGGATCCAAACTGCAGCATTTTCAATCGGATTCTACGAACTCCTGCAGTTTGAAGTCAGAAAAATATCCGATTTAGCTTGTTTGTCCAGCTACATGGCAGTTGTTCAAGCCGAACGAAGAAGCCATTCAACTGACTTGAAACCACTAACCGTTCGCGCCGCGCCCTCCACCAATGGCAGGAATTAGTAGTCTGCGAAATTTGAAGTGTCTCGAACATTTGATGCGAAATCATCAAAGCGACTTTGGCGTCGTAGTTAGAGGCCTCCAATCGCGGCTTAACGAATGATGGCTCTACCGGAGGCAAACAATCAGAATTACCTGAGCGGGACGCCACGTTCGTTGTGTTATATTGAACACCAGCTCATTCATTCCATAGTCTTCGCCATTTTACGCAAGTTTTCGGCCTCTTCCAGAAAGACCGCCTTCAAATCGGCCATTGCAATTGGCTTGATCAAAAAGCGTCCGATGTTGATATCGCGTGCTTCACCGATCAGCCGTGCCGCAACGGCGTTCGTCATCGATCCTCCAGTAATGAATCTTACTCGAAACAGGCGTTTTGGATCAGACAGCGCCTTGATGACCTCGATGCCATCCACGTCCGGCATTTTGATGTCGCACAGGATAAGCGCCGGCATTGTTTCCTTTTTCACGACCGCCAGCAACTCAGAACCATCGTGACAGGTCTTGACCTGCCAACCCTCAAGTGTGGCAACTTTTGCGCAGAACGCAGCGAACTCGACGTTGTCGTCTGCGATGTAAAGATTCATGGCTTTGCTTCTCGGTACGGTGACAAACCAGACTGCTTCCAGCGACCCACACCATGACGCCAATCAATCAAAACGCAAGTCGACAGATTGACGATCAAGCCTTTCAACCCTTCTGCTTGACCAAAGTTGCGATCGAGTCCAGCAAATCAATCTGGCGCACGGGTTTCATCAGACGGATGTCCTCGGCTCGCAACCCGTTACCGTGGACCATGGCTTCATTCGCGTAACCCGACATGAAGATGAACATGACGTTTGGATCGACTGCCCGAATGGCTCTTGCCAAATGCGTGCCCTGCAATTTCCCCGGCATGACAATATCCGTCGCGACGACGTCAAAGGCTCGGTCCTTATCCCACAGGGCCATCGCATCGTCGCCTGACTGCGCCGTCGTAACGTCAAGGCCGACCCTTGCCAGCATTTCCTCGAGAATGATTAAAAGGTCTGTGTTGTCTTCGACCAGCAAGATCCGCTTCCCTTTGAGATGAGACAGATCCTGGGTCTGGACAGAGGGGGGCAGCTGCACACTGCTCTGGAGTTCGGCTTTGAAGTATAGTTTCAACGTGGTGCCAACGCTCGGCTCCGAGTAGATGCGGACAGTCCCCTTGGACTGCTTCATGAAGCCCTGAACCATTGACAAGCCAAGCCCCGTCCCTTGACCGGTCGGCTTGGTCGTGAAGAAAGGATCGAAAACTTTCACTATATCTTCCGTTTCGATCCCGATACCCGTATCGCTGACGGCAATCATGACATAGCGTCCTGGTATCAGATCCTCGCCACGATCAGCGATATATTCATTGTCGATACGGATATTGGCGGTTTCGATCGTCAACCGTCCACCGTGCGGCATGGCATCCCGCGCATTCAGCATGAGATTCAACAACGCGTTTTTGGCGAGACTTTCATCAGCGGTAAACTTCCACAGGTTTGCCAAAAGGGACGTCTCGATCTGAATGTTCGCCGGTAATAGGCGGGTCGACCAGTTCAAAACATCACGAATAATATCGTTGGCTTGCAGGAGGGTCGGTTCCAGATGCGAACGGCGCGCAAAGCTTAGCAAATTCCGCGTGAGATCTGCTCCTCGCTGCGTCGCATCAATCGCGCTTTCAACATAACCATTTTGATTGGATGGCGAGGAATCAGCCTGAAGCAATTCCAAATTGCCAAGGATGACGGCGAGAATGTTGTTGAAATCATGCGCCATCCCGCCCGCAAGGTTTCCGACTGCCTCCATCTTTTGTGCTTGGCGCAGTTCGCTCTCCATATCGACCAGCCGAGAAACATCCTGAAGCGTTCCCACGAGACCTTTGACCTCTCCTTCTGCATCCAGAATGACTTCTCCGCTATCCACAACGTTGATACTCGACCCATCGGGGCGTTTCATACGATGCAGGCAGGAAAACTGTCCTTTTGATTTCAGCGCTTGATCGACCGCGACGCGAAGCTTGGCGTGGTCCTCCGCCGGGACGAAAGCCCAGGCACTCTCGACCGTCTTCGGAAACTCTCCGGGTTCAAGACCACATATACGGCCAACCGCTTCGGACCAGTATAAGCCGCCGTTCCGATCCGATTTCCACCGCCCGAGATAGGCAATGCGTTCCGCTTGAAGAAGTAATGTTTCCTGCTCTTCCAGCTTCAGTCTGTCGTTTTCGGCTTGGAGACGTCTCCTGGATTGAACGTAGGCGATCACCATTGCCCCCGCGACGACCGAAAATATGCAAAGAAGAGATATAGAATATAGGATGCCCCGTCGGCGTGCCATCACATCCAGGATGTCTCGCTCGATTTCCCTGATGCTTAGACCGGCGTCCACGTCCGATACGCGAACACGCTCATCAACCTCGGCAATCGTCAATTCTTCTCGTCGTGCGACGCGGGCAGTATCCAGCATTTCGCGATAGCTCGACAATGTCGATCTGACGTCTGTCATGTCTGCCTGTATACCCAGCCTGGCTGCTTGAACATCAATCTCCGAGATCGTTTCAACAGCGAAGTTGTAGTCCTCCAAGGCGGCATCCAGATAACCGTCTTGGTCAGGACGTAGTATGAAATTCTTGAAGTTGTGGATGAACCCGTCATACCCGATCGACCGTTCAAGCTGGATAAACAGGCGGGGCAACGTATAGGATGCTCGTTCGAAATGCACGAAGCGCAGGCTGACGAATCCCACCGCGAACACAGCGCAGATAGCTGCCAACAGGGGCAACAGCCTATGCGAATTCGTAAAGATCATTGTCAAAAGCCTCACTTTGAAGAACCAACAATTTTTCATGTTCGCAAGTTCGTCATCAACTTCAAGCGAACACGTTGATTTGGATACTGAACGCCCGCCACGGACGTTGCAATGTCGTTGACCACGCATGGCACTTCTTGTTCGAGCATCACCGTTCACTCATGTCAGCGATGCAGGCATGTACGACGCCGTGCTTCTGAATGGATGAGTGACCGGTTCAGGAAAGCTGCACGCAGCGTATGATCCAGTGGCGGAGGTCCGCTGAGGGCCGGTTCCGGTCCCTCAAACCCCTACAGCGGCCAGACAAGAAGTATGGTCGGCACAGCGACGCAGACAACGATGGCTTCGAGCGGAAGACCGATCCGCCAGTAGTCGCCAAACTGGTAGCTGCCGGGCCCCATGATGATGGTATTGTTCTTGTGACCAATGGGAGTGAGGAAGGCGCAGGAGGCCGCGACCGCGACGGTCATAAGATAGGTGTCAGGGTTTGTTCCCGTTTCGGCCGCAATCGACATCGAGATCGGCGCCGCGATCAGTGTCGTTGCCACATTATTCAGAAAGTCCGAAAGGGTCATCGTTACGATCATCAAGGCGACCAGAGAAACCCATGACGGGTAGCCACTTGTCAGAACAACGATCTGGTTGGCGATCAGTTCGGCACCACCAAAATGTTCGAATGCCTCAGCAAGCGGGATCAAGCTTGCAAGTAGGACGATCACCTTCCATTCGACCGACCCATATACTTCGCTTCCGCTGACGAGGCCCAAGGCAATATAGGCAATCACCGCGCCGCCCAATGCCACAGATAACGGGACAAATCCTGTCACAGCCAAGGCAATCGCCAGCATGAAGACTCCAATGGACAGCCCAGCCTTGCTGCGCTGAACAACTTCGGTCTGACGGCCTTCCAGTGGGAGCACACCCAGCCATTCCGACGCGGCAGCGACACTCTGTTGCGTTCCCAACAGAAGCAGCACATCACCTGCGCGAATATGCAGGAGACGGACGCGGTCCTGGAAACTCTTGCCACTGCGCGCGACACCCAGGAGCGTGACAGAGTGGCGCTGCAACAGCTTTAGGCTCCTTGATGTGCGGCCCTGAATCCGCGACCCATCAGGGACGATGACCTCTGACAACGTCAAGCCGGGCGCTACAACACCACCTTCGTGCTTTTCCGATCCGGCAAAGTCGAGCTTCGCTTGCCCCATAAAGGCCTCGATAGACTTTGGCTCGCCTTCGACGACCAAAAAGTCACCTGCGCGCAAGTCTTCGCGTCGCGCCAGACCTCGCACACGTTTTCCGCCACGGACAAGTCCGAGGATATGAACGTCAGCTTCGTTGGCCGTCGGATAAAGGTCCTCCACCATCATACCCTCTTCCAATGCCTGCTCTCCAATGCGGAGTTCGGCTATGTACCGGCCCATTTGCACTGCTTTTTCCGCATCCAAAAACGAGGTTCGAGTAGGCAACAGCCGCCATCCGACCAACGCAACGAAAGCTATACCAGCTATGGCAACAGCAAGCCCGACAGGCGCAAAGTCAAACATCCCAAAAGGTTCGCCCAAAGCCCCGCGACGGTATTCCGAGATCACGATATTTGGCGGTGTGCCGATCAATGTGACCATACCACCGAGAATTGTAGCGAAGGATAGTGGCATCAAGGTTTGACCCGCCGCACGTTTCGCCTTTTTCGCAGCTTCAACGTCGAGCGGCATGAGCAGTGCGAGCGCCGCAACATTGTTGATAATCGCCGATAGGCCAGCCGCCAGTGCTGCGATGATCGCGATATGCAGCGGGAGTGGTCGATCCGGGTCAATCAACTTGGATGCAAAAAGCTCGACGGCTCCTGAAGAAGACAACCCCCGGCTAACGATCAAGACCAAGGCAATGATGGCCACGGCAGAATGTCCGAAACCCGAAAAAACATCCTCGGTTGGGACCAACCCAAGTGTCGCTGCTAGGATCAATGCGCCGAAAGCGACAAGATCGTATCGAATGCGACCCCAAACCAAAAGCGCAAAGACAATGCCGAGGAGTGCGAAGATTTGGGTGAGTTCAACTTGCATTTTCTGAGTGTAGCCGGAATGGGCTGAAGCTTAAATCCCGCGTCGAACCGGTAAATTTCTTGTATCGAGCAATGCAAGTTGACCTTTGGTCAGGATGCGTTGATTTCGTCCGCGCCGCGTGTTTCACGGCTCCGAAAACGGAGCGGTGACATGAGCGATCTTTTCTGGCTGACTGACGCGCAGATGGCACTTCTGGAGCCCTTCTTCCCGAAGCCCCACGGAAAGCCCCGGGTTGATGTACCATTGCCCGGCAGTTGATTGCACAGCAATCAATGAGAGGGAAGCGTGTGCTGAGCGGCATAATCTTCATCAACCGCAATGGCTTGCGCTGGCGTGACGGTGAAGGTCGAGCCGACATCGGTTCAAGGCCGGCCCGAACGCCGCCTATGGTCCGCACAAGACGCTTTACTGCCGGTGGAAGCGCTGGAGCGAGAAAGGTATCTTTGCGCGGATGATGGCGGGTCTGGCCGCTCTGCACGGCGAAGAGAAGACTGTGAAGATCGACGCGACCTACGCGCCCCTGTTTAAGCGCGCAACAAGGATTGCAGGAAGATCAAAGAAATGAACTGGCCGGCAAACTCCGGTGTGTGAGGAACCTGGCTCTAATTAGTTCGGCTTGAACAACTGCCATGTGGCTGAACAAAAAAGCTAAATCGGATACTTTTTCTGACTTCAAACTGCAGGAGTTCGTAGAATCCGATTGAAAATGCTGCAGTTTGGATCCTGCCATGAAGCATCGTTCGCGTCCCGAGGAACAGGATGACCTACTCCGCCCCCGATAGGTCGACCTGATCGACATGCGCCACGAGCTGGTGAAGCTGGCGGGCCTGATCGACTGGGAGTTCTTCGAAGGGGAGTGGGCCGGGTTCTTTCCGGCACGGTCCGGTCGACCGGCGACGCTTCCACGGCTGGTGGCGGGGCTCATGTATCTGCAGCACACCTACGGCCTCTCGGACGTGGCCGTGATCGCCCGCTGGGTGGACTCCCCGTTCGTAGGGAAAACAGCGCCCCACGCTGTTTTCTGATCCTCCTCACTTCAGCATCAGCCGCCGATCCATCCGTCCTCGCTCAGCCCCTCTCGGCGATGCCTTGCATCGCCTGCCGGGCAAGGGGTGGCGCGATCACATCGGCGAAGAGGGCGCGGAGTGGCTGCTGACCAAGACGATTCAAGCGGGCCAGTCTGCCGGAGTCATCGACGATGACAGCCTGGCCCGCGTCTCCGTCGACACCACCGTGATGGAAAAGAATATCGCGTATCCGACCCCCTCCCGGCAGCATCCTGCGGATGCGCCTGCCGGCCAGTGGACGCTCGGCTCTTTGAGACGGCTCGGGTGAAACTGGTCGCGCTTGCGAAGGAGCTTGGCCTCGACCTGCGCCAGACCTACGCGCGCAAGGCGCCGCGGCTGGTGGTGCAGATCGGCCGGTATGCGCACGCGCGCCAGTTCAAGCGAATGCGCATCCCGGCGGTCTGCCTGAGCGGCAGCTTGAACAGCACCTTGATCCCCTATCGGGACATTGTTGCACAATGCCCACACCAAGATGGAAAGCACGGTCAGGTACCTCGGCGTCGAACGTGAGGATGCTCTTGCGATTGCAGAGGCCATTGAAATCTAAATTCTTGGACCGTCTTCACGGACGGCCCTTTGCGGTCGTCCAGCAACTGTACGGCAAAGGTCTGCTTAGACCCGGGCACAGAGAAGCGCGGGAGGCTGGGGACGGAGGACGCGGCTGTTCAGGATGAGTGGACCAGTTCGCAAAGCCTTCGGCCGAGAAGTGACCCCGGATCGGCCAAGTCGAAGATGATCGTAAGGTGGTTCCTGCCGCGCTCGCGCCGCAGCTCGGTGACTTGACCGTCGCGGTCGAGCAGCGCGTTCAGGGCGACAGCCTGTTCCTGGAACGGCGCGGTCTCCTCGTCACCGCGGGTGATGATCCGCAGCGGCTCCGGTCGATGCTCGGCCAGCAATGGCGACCAGGCCTTTGCCTCCGTATCGTTCATCTTCGCCTCATCCTTCAGGAACGACCCCGGAATGCCGGAGAGGTCGTAGATTCCGCTGACCAGAAGCAGACCGCGCAGCCCGGGAAGGTCGACCGGCCCCGCGTCGCCCGACGCCTCGGAGGCGAGCAGCGAGGCGAGGTGCGCTCCCGCAGAATGGCCGCTCACGGTGAAACGCTCCGGGTCCGCTCCGATCTCGGGCGCCATCCCGACGACGTGCCGTGCGGCGCTGCGGACCTGCGCGACGATCTCGGCCAGACGGGTCTCGGGCATGAGGTCGTAGCTGACCAGTGCCGCGATCCCCCCGGCCGCGATCACGGGGGCTGCAACGAGGGTATGGGCCTCCTTGCTGCCCGCGCGCCAGTAGCCGCCGTGGATGAACATGTGCAGCGGCGCGCCGGGGGCCGGGTCGGGCGGGAAGACGAGGTCGAAGCTCTGCCGCGGCGTCTCGCCATAGCTCAGGTTCCGTTCGACGCGCGCGGTGTCGGCGAAGGCGCGGCTGCGCGCCTCGGTCTCTGCCATGATCGCATCGAAATCGGGGATGAAGTCCCGGTTGCGATAGAGGTCGCGCTCTTGCATCGTCTCTCTCCTTCCTTGCCGTCAGAACTCGACGGCGAAGTATTTGGGCTCCATGAATTCGAGGATGCCCGTGACACCGCCCTCGCGCCCGAGGCCGCTCTGCTTGGCGCCGCCGAAGGGGGCGGCCGGGTCGGACATCAGCCCGCGGTTGATGCCGACCATCCCGGTCTCGATGCCCCTGCCGACGCGCATCGCCCGCATGATGTCCCGCGAATAGACATAGGCCGCAAGCCCGTACTCGGTGTCGTTGGCCAGCCGGATCGCCTCCTCCTCGGTCTCGAAGCGGTAGATCGCAGCGACTGGGCCGAAGATCTCCTCGTGCGCGAGGGCGGCATCGGTGGGCACGTTCTCCAGCACAGTCGGCGGGTAGTAGTAGCCGCTGCCGTCCACCGGGGCACCGCCCGTGGTGGCCCGCGCTCCGCGCGCCTTCGCCTCGGCCACCAGCCGGTCGATCTTGTCCACCGCTTTGGTGGAGATCATCGGGCCGCACTGGGTCTCGGGATCGTAGCCCGCCCCCAGCTTCAGCGCGGCCATGCGCTGCGTCAGCCCCTCGACGAAGGCGTCGTGGATGCCCGTCTGCACGTAGAACCGGTTTGCCGCCGTGCAGGCCTCGCCCCCGTTGCGCATCTTGGCGACCATCGCGCCGTCGAGCGCAGCCGAGAGGTCGGCATCGTCGAAGACCACGAAGGGCGCGTTGCCGCCCAGTTCCATCGAGCAGTTCACCACGGTCTTTGCCGCCTCGGCAAGCAGGGTCCGCCCGACGCCGGTCGAGCCGGTGAACGAGAGCTTGCGCACACGCGGGTCGGCCAGCATCGCCGCCGTTACCGGGCCGGGATTGGTGGTCGTCAGCACGTTCACCACGCCCGGAGGCACCCCGGCCTCGGCGCCGAGTCGTGCCATGGCATAGGCGGTCAACGGGGTTTCCGAAGCGGGCTTGAGGATCACGGTGCAGCCTGCGGCCAGCGCCGGTCCGATCTTGCGCGTGGCCATGGCCGCCGGGAAGTTCCAGGGCGTGATCAGCACGGCGATGCCGATGGGCTCATGATCCACGAGGATGTTGTGCGCGCCCGAGGGCGTGTGGCGGAATTCGCCGCCGATCCGCGTCGCTTCCTCGGCGTACCAGCGGAAGAACTCGGCGGCATAGGCGACCTCACCGCGTGCATCCGCCAGTGCCTTGCCGTTTTCGAGGCTGATCAGCAGCGCCAGTTCCTCGGCATGTTCGGTCATCAGTGTGAACCAGCGGCGCAGGATCTCGGAGCGCTGTCGGGGCGGCGCGGCACGCCAGCCGGCGGCGGCGGCTTCGGCGGCATCCACGGCCCGCATCGCGTCCTCTGTGCTCGCGTCGGGCACCTCGGCGAGGGTGCTCCCGGTCGAGGGGTCGGTAACGGAGATGCCGCCGCCCGCCTCCCATGTGCCGCCGATGTAGAGGCCCTCGGCATGAAGCGAGGGGTCCGCGTAGCCGGTGAAGGCAGTGTCGAGTGTCATCCTTTTTTCTCCCTCAAATGGTTTCGAGAACGGCGAGTTCGCCGTGGAAGGCCGCGCTGACCAGCCTGCGCATGTCATCAAGTGGCAAGGGGCGAGGGTTGTTCTGGATCAGCCGGGCGATGTCGCAGGACTGCTCGGCCACCCAGTTGAGCCTGTCCTCGGCCAGGCCAAGGTCGCGCAGGGTGCGGGGGATACCGATGCGCCCGAAGAGCGCCGCGATGGCGGGGACGACCTCGGTCCCGCCACGCAAGCCGATCACCCCGGCGATCTGCTCCAGCTCCGGGCGGATCTCGGGCGCGTTCCAGGCCATGACGTAGGGCATCAGGCAGGCCACCCCAGCCCCGTGCGCGGTGTGGGTCAGGGCGCCCACCGGGTATTGTATCGCATGGGCCGCCGCCGTGCCCGCCACGCCGAAGGCAAGGCCCGCGGTGGTCGCGCCCAGCATGACCTTCGCACGCGCCGCGGCGTTGTCGCCATCGGTGCAGGCGGCCTCCAGCCCCTCCCAGAGCAGGCCGATGGCCGTCAGCGCGAAGTGGTCCGAGGTGGCATTCTTGCCGACGAAGACCCGTTCCTGCGCCAGTCCCGGAACAGGCGCGCGACGGATAGCGGTGAAAGCCTCGATCGCGTGGGTCAGCGCGTCCGCCCCGGCGATGGCGGTCAGCGAGGGCGGGCAGGTCAGCGTCAGGTCGGGGTCGCAGATCGAAACCGTGGGGATGATGTGGGGCGAGGAGATGCCCACCTTCAGCTGCCGTTCGGAATCCGACAGGACCGCCACCGGTGTCGCCTCGGAGCCGGTGCCCGCCGTCGTCGGCACCGCGATCAGCGGCATCACCGGGCCGGGCACCATGAACTCCCCGTAGTAATCCTGCGGCTTGCCGCCATGGGTCAAGAGGACCGCCACGCATTTCGCCATGTCGAGGCAGGAGCCGCCGCCCACGCCGATCACCAGATTGGGTGCGAAGTCGCGCGCCGCCTCGGCGCTGGCGACGGCGGTTTCCACAGGTACGTCCGGCAGGGTCGAACCATCCACCCGCACCGACAGCCCCGTGGATTCGAGCTGCGCAACCATCGCCCGGAAGTCCCCGTCCCCGGCCAGCCGCTCGTCTGTCACCACCAGCGCCCGCTTGCCGAGTCTCGCCGCGACCTTGCCCAGGGCCGCGCGCTGGCCGCTGCCGAAGATCAGTTCTCTCGGGGCTCTGATCGTGCCGAATAGGGTCATCTCGTCTCCTGTCATCTGTGCTCAACCCTCATCGAGGGCGCGGATTTCGTCGTGCAGCTTCTCGGGCGGCTCGATGCCCCCGGACAGCGCCCCCGCTCGCTGTCCAAGTGGAAACACCGGGCCGGATCTCGCGCGGCACCCCCGAGACAACCGGATCGGCCAGCCCGGACCGCAGCCGCGCGACGGGTCGCGGCAGCCGCTGAAGCCCGTCAGAAAGCAGCCCCCGAAGCTCAGTCTCGATCAGCCGATCCGCCTGAAGGCGCGCATTGGCCTCGGGAACACACTGCACAAGAAAGGCTTTTTCCGAGATCGTGCGAAGATCTTCGGCCGAAACCGTCATGCGCTGCCCCTCCGTAAATCAGATCGTATATGATATTGTATTTGACATATCCTATCCTATCAGTGTTAGCTTCGGCCTTGTCAAGAATGCTGAACTTGGAGGAACGCATGGCTGTAGAGACGGATCGCGATCCAAAAGGCGGGCTCGTGCGGCCTTTGAGCATTGTCGAAAGCGTTCACGAACGAATCTACGAACGGATCATGGCGTTGGAGATCCCGCCCGGCGCCCGCATCACCATCGACGGGCTGGCGCGCGAGCTGAACGTGTCGCAGACCCCGGTGCGCGAGGCCCTCAGTCGGCTCGAGCGCGAGGGCCTCGTGCGCAAGGCGCATCTGATCGGCTATTCCGCCTCGCCGCAGCTGACCCACAAGGAATTCGCCGACCTCTACAGGTTCCGGCTCATGCTCGAGCCCGAAAGCGCGCGGCAGGCCTGCCTCAAGCTGACGCCCGAGGCGCTGACCCGCATCGAGAGCGCCGCTGCCGACATGGAAAAGGGCGAGCAGCCCGTCGACCGCAACAGCCGGTACTCGCGTTTCGCCCGGGCGGATGCCCATTTCCACGACGAGATCCTTCGGGTGGCCGACAACGAATTCGTACGACAGGCGCTGAACGACCAGCACATCCACCTGCATATCTTCCGGCTGATGTTCCACAGCCGTGTGACGCAGGAGGCGCTGGAGGAACACGAGCGTCTGCTCGCCGCCTTCCGCGCGGGGGATGCGGATGCCGCCTACTCGGCGATGTACGATCACATCGAACGTTCGCGCGACCGGCTGGCAGCGGCCTTCGAATGACCCGTCCAAATCGCGACAACGCGGGGGCCGACACGGCGCCCGGGGCGGTGCTTCACGCCCGGGGCCTGTCCAAGGACTATGGCCCGATCACCGTGCTGAGCGACGTGACGCTCGACATCCAGGCGGGCGAAGTCCACGCCATCATCGGCGAGAACGGCGCCGGAAAGTCGACCCTGATGAAGCTGCTCTCGGGCCACGTCGCGCCGACCGGCGGCACCATGGCGATGTCCGGGGCGCCTGTTGCCTTCACCGATGCGGTGCAGGCCGAGGATGCGGGGATCGTGCTGGTGCACCAGGAGATCCTGCTCGCCCCCGATCTTACCGTGGCGCAAAACCTCTTTCTCGGGCGCGAACTGTCCCGCTTCTTCGCGGTCGACGACAAGCGGATGAACCGGCGCACCGCCGAAGTGCTCGCGCGTGTCGGCTCGACGGCGCGGCCCGCCTCGCGCGTGGGGGACCTGCCGCTGGCGCAGCGCCAACTCGTGCAGATTGCGCGCGCCCTGCTCGACGACCGCAAGGTGATCATCCTCGACGAGCCTTCCGCGATGCTCGCCAACGACGAGGTCGACGCGCTGCTCGACATCGTCCGCAGCCTGCGCGCACAGGACGTCGCCGTGCTCTACATCTCGCACCGGCTGGAGGAGGTCGAAGCCCTGGCCGACCGCGTCACCGTGCTGCGCGACGGCAAGATGATCGGCACCTGGCCCGCCGCAGATCTCGACCAGCGCCAGATGGCCGAACTGATGGTGGGGCGCGAACTGTCGATGCTCTACCCGCCCAAGCGTGAACCGACCACGGCCGAGGCGGCCCTTACCGTCGAGAACCTCTCGGTCGATCACGGCACGTTTTCCGGTTCCTTCAGCGTCCGGCCCGGCGAGGTGCTGGGCATCGGCGGCATGATCGGGGCGGGCCGCACCGAACTGATCGAGGGGCTGATGGGACTGCGCCCCGCCCAAGTGGGCGCGATCCGGGTGGGCGGCACGGCGGTGGCCAAGCCGGACGTCGGCGCGCTGATGGCCGCCGGGTTGGTGTACCTGACCGAAGATCGCAAGGGAAAGGGGTTGCTGCTGGACGAAGGGCTGGGACCAAACCTCGTGCTGCAGGCGCTCGACAGGATCAACCCGCGCCTGCGCCTCGACCGGCGGAAGGAAACCGAGGCTGTCCGCCAGGCGGTGCAGGACTACGACATCCGCGTCCGCTCGCTCTCGGTCGAGGCCGGCCAGCTCTCGGGCGGCAACCAGCAAAAGCTGCTGCTGGCCAAGGTGATGCAGGCCGCGCCCTCGGTCGTCATCATCGACGAGCCGACGCGCGGCATCGACATCGGCAACAAGAGCCAGATCTACCGCTTCATCGACGAACTCGTGCGGGCCGGAAAGGCCTGCGTCGTGATCTCGTCCGAACTGCCCGAACTCGTCGGCCTGTCCGACCGCGTGCTGGTGATGCGCGGCGGGACCTTCGTCGCCGAGCTGACGGGCGAAGACATCACCGAGCAGAACGTCGTCTATGCCGCCGCGAGCAGCGGCAAGGACACCGAGGGGAGGAAACGCGCATGAGCAGCGCCGAGATCGCAACGAGCCCCGAGAACGAAGGCTTCAAGATCCGCTGGGGCGACCTCGCCCCCTTCATCGCCCTGGGGGTGATCATCCTGCTGGGCACGATGATCAACTCCAACTTCATGTCGACGAACAACCTCCTGAACGTCGTGACACGAAGCGCCTTCATCGCGATCATCGGCGTCGGCGCGACCTTCGTCATCGCGACCGGCGGGCTCGACCTGTCGATCGGCTCGATGCTGGCCTTCGTCGTCGGCATCATGATCATGGCGATGAACGCGCTCGCCCCGTCGCTTGGCCCCTGGGCGATCCCGGTAGGTGCGCTTGTCGCCCTGGTGGTGGGCTCGCTCTGCGGGTTAATGAACGGGCTCATCGTGACCGTCGGGCGAATAGAACCCTTTATCGTCACGCTGGGCACGATGGGCATCTTCCGCGCCCTCATCACCTTTATGTCCGACGGCGGCTCGCTGTCGATCGACCGCAGCCTGCGCTCCGCCTACCGGCCGGTCTATTTCGGCGACTTCCTCGGCGTGCCCTACCCGGTGATCATCACGCTGGTCATGGCCCTGCTGGGGGCCTTCATCCTTTACCGCACGAAATATGGCCGACGCGTCACCGCCGTCGGCTCCAACTCCGACGTCGCCCGCTTTTCGGGCGTGCATGTCGGACGCGTGCGGACAATGGCCTTTGTCATCCAGGGCTTCTGCGTCGCCGTGGCCGCGATCTGCTACGTCCCGCGCCTTGGCGCCGCCACGCCCACCACCGGCCAGCTCTGGGAGCTTCAGGTCATCACCGCCGTTGTCATCGGCGGCACGCTTCTGCGCGGCGGCAAGGCCCATATCTGGGGCACCGTCGCCGGCGCACTCATTCTCGAGGTCATCGCCAACGTCATGGTCCTGTCGGACATGGTGTCGGAATACCTTGTGGCCGCGGTCCAGGGGTCGATCATCATCATCGCAATGCTGGCTCACCGTTTCACAAGCTCCCGCTGAACGGGCGGGGCACAAACTGACCCAATGGAGGAGGGAATCATGAAACTCAAAACGAAAGGTGCGGCGCTGCTGTCCGCCGCGGTTGTTGCGGGGGCGCTGACCGGCGCGGCCGCAGAGGCCCAGGACACGAAATTCACCATCGCCGTGTCGATCCCGGCCGCCACCCACGGCTGGACAGGCGGCGTGGTCTATCACGCGCAGGAGGCCGAGAAGCAGATCGAGGCCGCCTACCCCAACATCGACGTGATCGTCTCGACGGCCTCGTCGGCCACCGCGCAGGTCTCCTCGCTCGAGGACCTCTCGGCCATAAACGACCTCGACGCGCTGGTGATCCTGCCCTTCACCTCCGAAGAGCTGACCGGCCCGGTGGAACAGGTCGCCTCGAACGGCACCTTCATCACCGTGGTGGACCGGGGCCTGTCGGACCCGTCGATCCAGGATCTCTACGTCGCAGGCGACAACATCGCCGTCGGCGCGAACACAGCCAAGTGGCTGGTCGAGAAACTGGGCGGGACCGGCGAGATCGTCGTGCTGCGTGGCATCCCAACCGTCATCGACGACGAGCGGATCCAGGGCTTCACCGAGGTCATCGACCAGTCCGACATCAAGATCCTCGACATCCAATATGCCAACTGGAACCAGGACGAGGCCTTCACCCTGATGCAGGATTACCTGGGCAAGTATCCGAACATCGACGCGGTTTGGGCGAATGACGACGACATGCTGCTCGGCGTGATCGAGGCCGTCGACCAGGCGAAACGCGATGACGTGCAGTACATGCTGGGCGGCAACGGCATGAAGCAGGTGATCGAGATGGTCATGGCGGGCGACGAACGCACTCCGATCTCCACCCCCTACCCGCCGTCGATGATCGCCTCGGCCATGTTCATGACCGCAGCGCAATTTGCCGGTCAGACCCCGATGCGCGGCTCGTTCAAGCTGGACGCGCCGCTGATCACCCCCGAGAACGCCGAGCAATTCTACTTCCCCGGCTCCCCGTTCTGATCGTACCAATACCCGTCCGGCCCCTGTTCGGGCCGGACGGACAACCCCAAGACCCAGGAGGCCCCGATGAGCGGCAAGAAAATCCTCATGCTTTGCGGTGAATTCACCGAGGAATATGAAATCTACGTCTACCAACAGGGCATGGAAGCGGTGGGCCACACGGTCCACGTGGTCTGCCCCGACAAGAACGCAGGCGACATGATCGCCACCTCGCTGCACGATTTCGAGGGGCATCAGACCTACACCGAAAAGCCCGGCCACAATGCCGAGATCAACAAGACGTTCTCCGAGGCCGAGGCCGAACTGGACAGCTACGATGCCGTCTATGCCGCCGGCGGCCGGGGCCCCGAGTACATTCGCACCGATCCTCGGATCCAGGCGATGGTCAAGCATTTCCACGACACGGGGAAACCGATCTTCACGATCTGCCACGGCGTGCAGATCCTGATGGCGGTGCCCGGTGTGCTCAAGGGCAAGACCGTCGCTGGCCTCGGGGCATGTGCCCCGGAAGTGACGGCTGTGGGCGGCACTTACTACGATGCCGATCCCAAGGAAGCCTTTGTCGACGGCACCATGGTTTCGGCCAAGGGCTGGACCGCCCTTGCCGCCTTCATGCGGGAATGTCTCAAGGTGCTGGGCACCGAGATCCGGCACACCTGAGCGACACACGCATTTGAGCAGGCGGAGGGTCGTACCCAAACGACCCTCCACGACCAGCCAAACCGCGAATTCCTCGCCCCGCGTTTCGGCTTCGAAAGGAAACGCGGTTCACTTTCCTTTTCGAACCGGACATTCATCGTATCCGCGGCGAATGACCGTTTTGCCCTTTCTGCGGGTCACGCCCCGAGATGAAAGCGATATCCCAAGTGCCGAATTCGCGCTGTTCGCGTAAGCGTTCCGCCGGTCAGACGACCAAGCCAATGGACCGACTTGCTTTATGCGTGTTCGCCAAATGTTCGCGCCAAAGTACGCTGTCCTTCAGTGCAGTGCGAAAAGGCAGGCAGGAAGCAGGCGGGTTGACGTCAACGGGATCAACGAAATGGGAGGGGGGGGTGAAATCTCCAAGGGCCCGGAACCACCCAAACCCGTTGTCCCGCCACGCACAGATTTTTTTCTGGGATCGGCGGAATTCGAAGCTGCGGATCATTTGTCAAGCGCTCCAGGCCAGCAGACCGCTTGCTGCAAGGCCCTTGGGAACTTGCCGCCAAAATCTTGGAAATACATCACATGATGTGCTGCGCGTCTGCTCCAAGGCACGGAGCCCCGCTTGAGTGCAGCAGAAGCTCCAACGATTAGTGGCTTCATTAAATTTCAAATCATGTCATCAAATTCTGGAAATTATACAATTTTCGGAAGCAATCATTTGGGACATCATGCGATTTGTGAAAATTTCAGGTAATGGCGCTTCCGTCGAGACGCCTAGTACAGACGCCATCGCGCGTGATGTCATGCGTTCGCTGGCTCCGGACCGCGACAAGCTTGCGTGCCGAAACCTGCGCAACTACGAACGACTCTCAAGGCATGTCGCACCAACGGAGGCAAGCGGTGACACAGGGGCACGATCTCGGCGGACTGATCAAATTCACGCAAAGCGAAGAAACCTGGGCCGAGCGGTTGGCTGCCGTGGTCGACGAGCACTTCGTGCCAGCGATGGAGGAATTCGAGCTCGACTTCGAGGACCTGGAAGACCTCTTGGGAGAACAGGCTACCTGGACGCTTTGGGGCTGCGCATTCGAGGACTTCCTGACCCAGCGGTGGGAGCCCGACGGCGCAAACGTCGTTGAAGCCTATCTTAAGCGGAGGGGATGGTCGGACGAGGGCCAGAACCGAGCCTATATGGAGGCGCTGCAAGACGCCTGGGTCAGTCTTCACGAGGTCAGCGACGTTGTTCCGGGCGAAAGCATGAGGTTGCGCGACCTGCTGACCGGGACAGAGCCAGTGACCGTTTTCGAGAAGAGCGCGACACAGGCGCTCAAGCAATGGGATCGGGTGGTCGTGCGTGTGGTTCCCGTATGTGATCGCCATGTGATTTCCGGCGGTCTGCTGCCCTTCTCCGCCGAGGCGATTGATCTGCTTTTCGAAGGCCTTCGAGACGTCCTGCAACTGCGGAAGACCCAAGATCCGAAGCTTTCAGCGGAGCAGCTTCGCGAATGCGCACCCATCTTCAGCAATGCATGGCTCTTCACGCATCTTCCGCGCCTGCTGGATCCCGCTGTGCCAACCCTGACCAATACCGATGGTGACGACCTGGAGTTTCGTGATCTGCGGTTTCCCTTCGCCACCGGCGTCCTTCAGCACCAGGTTGCGGCATCGCTCGACCAACTCGAAGATCTCGAGCGAAGTGGACCGAAGTCCTGGAATTGGCTGGCTCCGAGCTCGCGTGGCGTTTCAGCTCGCGGCAACAGGAAAGGGTCGGGTCTGGCGGTCGGCAGCGCCTTTGATGGCAATACGATCCTGGGCACCGTCGAACTCAAGGGAAAGTCTCTGACCCTGTACGTCAACTCAATTCAGCGCGCTGATCGCGGCGAGGCGCTGATCTCTGCCGCGGCCGGCCGTTTGCTTCGCACGCCACTGACAACGATCCAGACCGTCGACCAAGCGATGCAGGAACGTAAAACCCGACGGGCAGATCAAACTGACGATGAAGATGAGATCGCTCCAGAAATCGCGCTCAAACTCATGATGGACCACCTCGACCGGCATTACCGGGAGACGCTCGACCAGCCAATACCAGCCCTCGGTGGCAAGACCCCACGACAGGCTGTGCGGAATGCAACTGGGAGGAAGAAGGTCGTCGAATGGCTGAAGCTCCTCGAGAACAGCAGCGCGAAAAACACCGGCACACCCATGGCAGACTATGACTTCAGCTGGATGTGGGACGAATTGGGAGTGGCCGAGGAAAGAAGATAAGGCCGGGCTTGCACACGGCGTCCGGTGTGAACAGGCAAGCGTCCGACACCACCCAGAATTCCGCGAATACGTTCTGCGAGTTCAAAAAATCCCGAGGCCAAGCCCAGCACCCATGGCGGCACCAACCTCGCGACAACGCTTCAGATCCTCCTCCGGGATCTCTTTCTCTGCCAGAATTTTCTCAGGTGTCTGCGCATACGTACAAACAATGACCGGTGGCTGAACCTCCCGTAGGCGCCACCCTTGGGCAATACGAGCAGTTTGGCACGCTGCGTTTTCGCCGTCTGACCCCGCACAGACCATCTGCGCATACGGCCTGCCTTCGATGCGCCCCAACAACGGGTAATAACATCGATCGAAGAAGTCCTTCATGATCCCAGAAATTGCAGCAAGGTTCTCGGGTGCGCAGAAAATGTAGCCATCAGCCCGAAGCAGGTCATCAGGTTGCGCGTCGAGCGCAGTTCTGAGGACAGTTTCGACCTCCCCCCGCGCCGCTGCCAATGCTGCCTCGGCCATCTGCCGGCTGCCGCCGGTCTTGGAATGATACACGATTAGAAGTTGCGCCATACGGCTAGACGTACGACTTGCCTGCCCTGCTTCCAAGAAATTGTTGGCCCCAAATCGTGGGGCCAGGGGCGACGGTGGACTTCAGGTACACTATGAACCAGCGACGCCGCCCTTGGGTTACTTCCTGATCAGTCAAGGCACGTGCGTGTAGATTTCAACGCAGAAGTGAGCAGTGTAAGCGGATAATTGGCTTGGACCACTCGGCAAGGGCACGCCACATGGGCAAATGATCGACCAGATCCGGATTGAGGAAGCTTTTGGCATCCAACGAGCACGAGCTGAAAATTTGATGAGGGCTCCGATCCGCAGCATCTCGATCCCGGCCCGCAACATGTGACGGTCGCATCTGAGACGCCTGTACCAAAAACGCACCCGATAACATGCTCATAAGGTCAGTTGGCCCTTGCTTTCAACCGTGCATCCAAAAATGGACGCCAGATGTTATAAAACTCACAATAACACGCCCCATCAATCTTTTGGCAGCCAAATACGTTATATTTTGAGCGTTTTAGTTCTTATGTGTTATACTGAGTTTGAATATGTTTGAGAATCGTAAGGGCACACACCCACATGGCAGAAACAGTCTTCATCACCGGCGCAGCCAACGGCATAGGTCTCGCCTCGGCAAGGGCGTTTTCGGCGGCGGGTTTCAATCTGGTCCTGTCCGACCTCGATCTTGATCGCTGCAAAGCGGCGACCGCGGATATCGACGGCCCGAAACTTGTCCATCGGGTCGATGTCAGGGACAAGGATTCGATCAAGGCGGCGTTCGAGGCCGGGGCCGAGGCGTTCGGATCGATCACCCATTGTCATGCGAATGCGGGGGTATCGAATATGAAACCCGCGCTCGAGCTGACCGAAGAGGATTGGAACTTCAACTTTGACGTCAACGCCAAGGGCGTTTTCTTCACCAACCAGGTCGCGGTGGCGCATTTCCTTGCGCAGGGCACCAAGGGGGTCATTGTCAATACGGCGTCGCTCGCCTCCAAAGTTGGGGCACCGCTGCTCGCGCATTATTCGGCGTCGAAATTCGCCGTGCTGGGCTGGACCCAGGCGCTGGCGCGGGAACACGCCAAGGACGGCATCAGGGTCAACGCGGTCTGCCCCGGTTTCGTGCGCACCGCGATGCAGGAGCGTGAAGTCGCCTGGGAGGCGGAGTTGCGTGGCATGACGCCGGAAGAGGTGCTGGAGAATTATATCAGCCAGACGCCGCTTGGCCGTATCGAAACACCGGAGGACGTGGCCGATGTCGTGGTGTTTCTGGCCTCGGATGGCGCGCGGTTCATGACTGGGCAAGGGGTGAACGTCACCGGAGGGGTCTATATGACCTGAGAGCAGCAGCGGCTCGGCGTCCGATCAAGGCGCCGGGCCACCGGCTTCAAAGCGTTTCGACTTTAACCCGGATCACCTGATGCTGCCTGAAATCAAAGATTTCAGCGCGTTAGGTTATGCCTGAGTTTCAAGTAAAAGTCGAAACGCACTGGATCAATAATTTCCCGTGCGCTCGATGCCGGCGTCCGAAGTCGCCATGACCACATCGAGATGCCGTTTCAGAAGCCGGATCTGTTCGTGTTCAAAGCCCGTCCTGTCCCAGAGCGAGACAAACTCTCCGGGGTCTTCCAGCAGATCGAAGATCTCGGCCTTTCCGGCATCGTGATACATGCAGGTCTTGTAGCGCCCATCGAACACCATCGTGCCGTGGCTCTGATACGGCATCCCGGCCAACGCCTCGTTGAATTCGCAGACCACATGTGGCTTGTGCGTGGTGGCCTTGCCGGTCAGTAGACCGGTCAACGGCTTGCCCTGAATGTTGTAGGGAAGGTCCACGCCCGCAATGTCGAGGATCGTCGGCGCGAGGTCGACCAACTCGACCAGCGCATCGGTCTGCGCGCCGGGTTCTGTCACGCCCGGCCAGCGGATGATCAGAGGCACGTGAACCAGCCCTTCGAAGAACCGACACCCCTTATAGAGCATACCGTGATCGCCCATCGTCTCGCCGTGGTCCGAAGTGAAGATGACGATTGTGTTCTCGGCCTGACCGCTGTCCTCCAGCGCCTTGAGCACCGCGCCGATCCGGTCATCCACCATCTCGATCATCGCGTAGTAGCAGGCCTTGACCATGCGCGCGTCGTAGGTATCAGGTGGAAAGTCGAACAGGTTCCGGTCTTCGAGCGGAGTTTGGGACTGGTCGATATCTTCTTCCGGATTGTAGTGCCGCACGTCCTGGATTTTCTTCCATTGCTGGTCGATGTCCCAGAACCCTTCCTGGCGCGCGATGTCGCTTTCGCGAAACAGCGGCAAGGGCATGTTGTCCGGGTTGTACCTGTCGAGGAACTCCTTGGGGGGAAAGAACGGCGGGTGCGGATCGACCGCGTTGAGGTTCAGAAACCACGGGCCGTGCTTATGATCTTCGACAAAGGCAGAGGCCCGCTCGGCCCACCAGGTCGATTGCTGAAGCTCCATCGGCAGACCCGGCCCGTAATCGCGGGGCGCATTGGCCAGAAGCTGAGGGTATAGCTGCAGCGGATCGTCTATGCCGTGCTTGCGTTTCAGCCAGACATCGTAGTCGCGCCCGATCGGCCAGCAATCGGACAGTTCAGCCACGTCATAGCCGTCTTCGGGGATCAGTTCGATCCGGTCCTCGGACCGGGATAGGTGGTGCTTGCCGATCAGGCCGGTGGTGTAGTCGGTGGTGTCTTTCAGGATCGCCGGCAGGATCTTTTCCGAGGCGGGCCAGTGATCGTTGCCATTGCGATGCACGTGATGCGAGGCCGGGTAGCGGCCGGTCATGAAGGACGCGCGACTCGGCGTGCAGATCGGGGACTGGCAATAGGTCCGCATGAACGACAGGCCTTCGGCGGCCAGCCTGTCAAGGTTCGGCGTGTTGATCACCTTGTTTCCATGTGCGTGGATGGTGTCGAAACGCTGCTGATCGGTGGTGATCCACAGGATGTTCGGTGTGTCTGTCATGCTGTCCCCGTGCCAGTCCTGCGTGTCACAGATGGTGATGACCGCGCGGCCGTGGTTGGAAATCGCGGATTTTCGAGGGTGAGTCTGTCTGAACCGCAACGACATCGGCAAGCTCCGCGAGAGTGGAAATAGCGAATTCCGGTCCCTCGGGCGTGCCCTTGGCGGCATGGAGAAATGCCACCGGCAGGTTGGCTGCCCGGGCGCTGGCAACGCCTGTGGCGCTGTCCTCCACGGCCAGAACCTCGCTCGGATCAAGCCCCAACCGGTAACAGGCGAGCCGGTAGGGGAAGGGATCGGGCTTGCCTTCGCAGACGTCATCGAGGCTGAGACTGAATTCCATGAACTCGGCCACACCGATGGCGCTCAAATTTGCGTCCACCACCGCCCGGTTGGAATTCGAGACCGCAACCTGCCGCAGGCCCTTCTCCGCAAGCGCGGCAACAACCGCCGCGGCGTCTTCGATTTCGACAAGACGGTCGGCATTGTTTGAAAACGCGCGGTTTATCTGTGCCGACCACGCGGCAAAGGACAGATCGGCGGGAAAGCGTGGTTGAAGCTCTCGCCAGACATTGCCGATATGAACGCCCACGAAATGCGTATCGTCGAGATCAGAGACATCCACCTCATGGGCAAGGCAGACCTCCTTGAGGGCAAACAGGTGGAGCGGTTCGCTGTCGACCAAAGTGCCGTCGATATCCCATGCGATTGCCTTGATCATGCTCGCTGCTCCCTCTGCATCCTGTAGGTTTCACGGAAAACGGCATAGCCGGCGTCGTAGCCTGCCTTTTGTGCGGGGTCCGGTGGAACTTCGGCGCCATAACTCACGCATTTTGCGACTCCGCCCCAATCATCGGTTGCCCCCGTGCCCATGCCCGCCAGCCATGCCGCGCCAAGGCAAGATCCGGGATGCCCGGTCAGAAGCTGGACCGGCGCCTGCAACACGTCGGCGCAGATCTGCATCCAGAGCTGTGACTTTGACCCGCCGTCCGAGGCCAGAAAGCGCGTGGTGGGAAAGCCCATCTCGTTGAAGACTTCGATATGGTGGCGGAAGGCATAGGCGTAACCCTCGAGCAGGGCGCGCCAGAGGTGTCGGATATCGTGGTTGAGGCTGAGGCCCAAAATCGTGCCGCGGGCGTCGGGATCGTGAATGGGAGTCTTCTCGCCCAGGAGATAGGGGATGAAGGTCACGCCATCCGCGCCCGGCGCGACCTCGGCGGCCAATTCGTCCAGATATTGATGGGGGCTGATGCCACGTTTTTCCGCCTCGGCGGCCTCGGCTTTCGCAAACTGGGCAATGAACCAGTTCAGGGCCGAACCGCCGGTCGACATACAACCGTTGGGCATGAAAAGACCCGGGATGATATGGTAATCGAGGAACATGCGCGGGTCGGGGCGGGCTTTGTCCGTGGCGATCATGATATCGGCGGCACCGCCAAATTTGAGCAGCACGTCGCCCGAGGCCAGCACCCCTGCGGCGTAGGCAGAGGCGATGTGATCTGCCGCGCCGCCCACCACCGGCGTCCCCTCCGCCAGACCCGATTGCGCCGCAGCGTCGGGGGACACATGCCCGATAACCTCGGCCGAGCTTGCCTTTTCGGGAAGCATGTCGCGCCGCAGATGGGCAAGTGCGATCAGGTCATCCGCCAGCTCATTCGTCGCGAGGTCGATGAATCCGGCCTCAAGCGCCCAGTTCTGCTCGACGGCCCGCACACCTGTGAGACGCCAGTTGACATAATCATAAGAGCCGAAGACCGTGGCGATCCGGGCAAAGACCTCGGGTTCGTGCTTCTCGATCCAGCGTGTGCGGCTGGCCACCAGTTGCTGGTTGATGCCGTTGCCGGCGCGCCGGACGAATTGATCCTCAGGCACCTCGGCAGCGATCTCCCTGACCTCCTGCCCGGTGCGCCCGTCGCTCTGCTGAATGGAGGGCCGCAGCACTGCGCCGTCCTTGTCCAACAGCACCGTCGCAGGCAACATGCCCGTGGTGCCGATGGCCGCGATACCGGTGCTCTCCAGGCCGGATTGCTTCAGAAGCTCCGGCACGATTGCGCAGACGTTGGCCCACCACTCGGACGGGTCTTCCTCGGCCCAGCCCTGTTGCGGCGAGGCCAAGGTCACGGGCCGGGTTGCCGAGGCGAGGATCCTGGACGACGATACATCGAGGATGATGCCGATGGTGGAGGTTGTCCCGATGTCGAGACCGATGACGCAGCTCATGAAACGCCCCTGTTCTTGCTCAAATTCTGTGCCAACATTCCTGACGGATTGTTAGTTTGTGTTATTTTTCGCGCCGGTTCGATGTGTGGCATTTTCGGAGGATATCGCCCGCCGTTAATCCGTCCCATGTCCTGAACCAAAGGCGCATGAACGGCCCGCCGGGCCGCTCACGTCCTCATAGCTGCGAAGAGGATCGCAGACTTAGCGCAGGGTGTTGACCTTATCCATGAACCGTTTGACCCGATCTCCATCAACCGCGTTCCAGGTGTCGCCATCGACCTTGAAGTGCGAGCCGATGATGCATCCCGAGGCAACCGACATCACGTCAGTCACGTTGTCGACGTTCACCCCGGTATTGGCAAAGACCGGCACCATCTCGCCCACAGCCTCGGCCACCTTGCGCAGGTCCGATGCATCGGCGGGTTGGCCAGTGATCGGGCCCGACACAAGGATGGCGTCAGCGAGGGAGGAGAAGATGGCGGATTTCGCGCGCAGCTCAATCGGCCGCTGGTCCAGTGAGTGAGCAAATTCGGCATTGATATTGAAGAATAATTTCAGATCCCGGCGATCGAGATCCCGTTTCATGCGCGCCGGGCGGGCGGCGTTGGGGGCCCAGACGCCCATGTCCGAGGCGAATACGCCGGTGAAGATCTCACGCACCCACTTGGCCTGGGTGGCCACGGCAATCGCGATGGATGCCGTCGGATCCCAGAGGTAGTTCACGCCGAAAGGCACTTTCAGTTCGGGCTTGCATGCTTGCACCACGGCGGTATAGGCCGCGATCGATTCCGGCGTCGCCTCCAGAAGATAGGGGCGGTCATTTTCGTTTCCGAACATGATCGCATCGACGCCGCCATCCTGCAGCTTGTGTATGTCGGACAGAGCGTCATCAATCAGTTTGTTGATGCCGCCATCCGAATCGTACAATGGCGATCCGGGGAGCGCACCCATGTGGCACATCGATACGACGGCGCGCTTCTTGTCCCCCAAAAAATCGAAAATCATGGGCTGAGACTCCTTGAGCATGTTTTCCATCTTTCAATAACTAACACAAAAACACAAAGATGCAATATTTTTGTTTTATTATGTATTTTTTTGTGCTATCTCACACTCATCGAAGGCAGAAAATCGACCCGCCGCGTGCGGCATCCACAGGAAGGAAAAACAGATGACGAAGGTAAAGACATCGCTGAACGAGGTGCTGATCGCGCGCCGGAACTTCTTGAAAGCGCTGGCTGCGGTCGGCGCCGCGGGGGCCGGCATGTTGCCGGGCATGTCCTTTGCGCAGGGCGCCTATGCGGACAAGCCCGAATCTGAGGTCGACCAGGTCAACCTCGTGGTCTGGCAGTACGGCAATATCTACGAGGAGATCGCGGCGAAGTTCGAAGCGGACTGGGGCGTTCCGGTAGAAAAGGTGATTGAACCCAATATCGAACCGCAGATCGCCAAGCTGACGACCATGTTCGCCGCGGGCGAGGACATCGACGTCTTCGTCTCCATCCTTTCCACCATGGCCAGCTATATTGACCAGGGGATGGCCGCGCCACTGGACGGTCTGCCGGGAGTCGAAGACTACATCGCCGATATGACGCCGCTGGCGCGCAGCACCGCCACCGTGGACGGAAAGCTGTGGGGGCTGCCTTACCTGTCGATCGCATGGGCTTTCGCCTACAACGACGAGCTTCTGGACAAGGCCGGTTTCGCGGGCAAGCCTTTCACCAGCTGGGACGAGTTGACCGAGCAGTGTCTGAAAGCCAAGGCGGACGGGGTCTCGAACTACCCGCTGCTCTGGGTTGGCGGCCCGGCGCTGGAAACTCTGCCGGGGACCTGGTTCAGCCAGGTCTGCAATCGCGGCGGACGTATCTTCGACGAAGACATGAACCCGGAAATGGGCCCAGGCTCCATTGCGCGCGAAACTCTGCAGTATTTCCAGGACACCTTCATCAAGCACGAAATCGCCGATCCCGATTCGCTGAACCTGAAGTTCCTGCCCGCGGTGAAGGTCTTCAACACCGGGCGTCACCTGTATCTGGGCACGTTCCACAACTACTTCATGAACCAGATGAATGACCCGGCGCAGTCCCCGATTGCCGGCAAGGGCAAGATCCACGGGCTGCCAGGCGACGGCGCAACGCTCGTGGCGACCTGGTACTACATGATGTCCGAGGCCACCCGCGACCGGGAATGGGCCTGGAAGATGCTGCAATATCTCGGCGGCCGCACCAAGGACGGCGTCTACACGCAGGCGTTGAGCCTGGCCAAGAGCTCGATGCTCTATCCCGGCTACACCTCCCTGGCCGAAAGCGACGAGGTGCGCGAGGCATGGTCTGACCGAGTGGATGTCGATGTCGTCAATCAGATCTTTGCCAGCGGCGTGAATTACGAGAAGGTCGTCCCCGCCGTGACCGAGCCCTGGTACAGCAAGTGGAACGAACAGCTGAACCTCGAGCTGACCGCCTGTCTGAAGGGCGAAATCTCGGTCGACGTGGCCTGCGACAACATCACGGCTGCCGCGCTCGCCGCAAAGATCTGAGGTCCAGCCACCTCCCCCGATACCGGCATAGCGCCGGTATCGGACCGCGCCGGAGCCGCGGCGCATCCCATCCAAGCAATCGCAGAAACATTGGACAGCTCACATGCCAGGACACGCGGACACTGCAATCGGCCCGAAGCCAAAGCCCAAACGCAGATGGGGAGAACTGTCGCCGTCAAGACTGGCTCTGGGAATGAACCTGCCGACCCTCGTCTGTTTCTTTCTCATCCTGGCCTACCCGATCTTTTTCGCCGGCTACCTTTCGTTCCATGAGGTCGGCGTGCGCGAGCTTCGCTCGGGCGAATACGCGTTCAACGGGCTGGGCAACTACATAGAGCTGTTCAGCGATCCGGTGTTCTGGAAATCGCTGAAAAATACCGCCTTGTTCGTCGTCATCTCCGTGGCTCTGGAAGTGGTGATCGGTCTGGCCATCGCGCTGGTCATCAACGAGCACCGGATCAAGCTGTCCAAAGTGACCAAGTTCCTGATCCTCGTGCCCTGGGCGGTGCCGCCAATCGTGAACGGTTTCCTCTGGGCGTTCATCTTCAACACGCAATTCGGCTATCTGAACCGCCTGTTGTATCAACTCGGTCTGATCGAGGAACAGGTGATCTGGCTGGGCAACCCCTCGACCGCCTTCATGGCGATCATCATCGCCTATGTCTGGCGCACCGTTCCCTTCAACATCCTGCTTTATCATGCGGCGCTTCAGGGCATCCCGGATCACCTCTACGAGGCGGCCGAGCTTGACCGTGCCACGGCCTGGGAGAAATTCCGCTACATCACGCTTCCGCTTCTGCGCCCGATCATCGCGGTCACCCTGATCCTGCGCACGACATTCGCCTTCATGATCTTCGACGAGATCTTCGCGATCACGCAGGGCGGTCCGGGCAACGATACCTGGGTGGCGGCCTGGTACACCTACAAGACGTCGTTCAACCCACCGTTCAACATCGGTGTGGGCGCCGCATCGGCCTACGTTCTGGCGATCATCGTCGGCGTCATCGCCATCGCTTACGTCCGCTACGTCTACAAGAAAGTGGAGTACTGATCATGACCAGGATGTCATTGCGCTACCGCGTGTTCATGTATCTCGCCAACGTGTTGGTGATCTGCTTTCTGATCCTGCCGCTGGTTCCCGTGGTGCTGGGCGCGCTGCAATCCGAACGCACCCTGCACGAGGATGTCTGGGCGCTGCTGCCCGCCGAGTACACGCTGGACAATTTCCGGCTGATCCTGTCGGGCGGCCAAAACAAGGGCGAGGCATTCAAGGACATCGACTATCTACCGAACTCGGTCACATGGTTCCGCAACGCGTTCCTGAATTCCGTGCTGGTGGCCGGCAGCGTGACGATACTCACACTGACCCTTGCCACGCTGACGGCGCTGACCGTCACCCGCCTGAAACTGCGCTGGACGGGATACCTGATGAACGCGACCGTCATCAGCCGCATGGTGCCGCTCATCGTCCTTATGCTGCCGCTCTTTGTGGTGATGCGGAATCTCGGGCTGCTCAACACGCTGCCGGGGATCATCATGACCGAGGTCGGGCTGTTGCTGCCCTATGCGATCATCATCCTCGTGCCCTATTTCCAGGCCTTCCCGAAGGAGCTTGAGGAATCTGCGCGCCTCGACGGGTGCTCGCGCTTCGGCTCCTATGTCCGCATCGTTGTGCCACTGTCGACACCGGCCCTCGCAGCTTGCGGCGTAATCATCTTCATCATCTCGTGGCATGAACTGCTGATCCCTCTGATCATCGCATCGAAGCCGGAGTTCATGACCTTGCCGGTGATCCTGGCAGGCCTGGTATCCGACCAGTTCGTCTTCTTCACGGTCATGATGGCAATCTGCCTGATCGGCCTCGCACCGACCCTGCTGTTGGTGCTCCTCCTGCAAAAATACCTTGTCAAAGGCCTGACGGCCGGCGCCGTAAAAGGATAATCTCATGGCAAATGTTTCAGTTGAAAGCCTCAGGAAAAGCTACGGCCCGGTCGAGGTCATCCATGGCATCGACATCGACATCCAGGACCGGGAGTTCGTCGCCCTCGTCGGTCCGTCGGGCTGCGGAAAATCCACCCTGCTGCGGATGATTGCCGGTCTCGAGGATGTCACGGGCGGGACTGTCAGCATCGACAGCGACGTCATCAACGACATCGCGCCACGGGACCGCGACATTGCGATGGTGTTCCAGAGCTATGCCCTTTACCCTCACATGACAGTGGCGCAGAACATGGGCTTCGCACTGAAGCTGGCGAAGGTTCCGCCCGACGAGATCGACTCCGCGGTCAGGGACGCCGCGGCGACGCTGAACCTTACCGACTACCTCGAACGGTTCCCGCGCGAGTTGTCGGGCGGCCAGCGCCAGCGGGTCGCCATGGGCCGCGCCATCGTGCGCAGCCCGAAAGTGTTCCTGTTTGACGAGCCGCTCTCGAACCTCGACGCCAAGCTGCGTGTGCGGATGCGGACCGAGATCAAGTCGCTGCATCAACGGCTCGGTGCCACCTCCATCTATGTCACGCACGACCAGATCGAGGCGATGACCATGGCCGACCGGATCGTCGTCATGCGGGGCGGGAATATCGAGCAGATCGGCTCTCCGCTGGAGCTCTACGACGCCCCCATCAACGAGTTCGTTGCGACCTTCATCGGGTCTCCCTCCATCAATCTTCTGGAAGGCAGGATCGAACAGACTGTCTTCCGGCTGCCCGATGGCAGCACGCTGCCCTTGCCTGACCATGTCCGTGGCGCCGAGGGGCGGCAGGCAAAATACGGCATCCGGCCCGAGCATTTCCAGATCGTCGAAACCGGCGGGGCCGCGGTCATGACCGTGGACGTGGTCGAACCGACGGGCAACGAGACGATCCTGAGCGGCACCATCGGCGGGCAGGAGGTGCAACTGACGACGCAGGCGCGTTTGGCCTTCAAGCCGGGGGAGGAGATCCAGGTCTCCCTCAGGCTGGATGCGGTACATGTGTTTGACGGGTCCAGCGGGCAGAGGATCTGAGCGAATGACCACAACGGAACTGCACTGGATGGAGGCTGCGGAGATCGCTGCGCGCGTCCGCGACAAGAGTCTGTCGCCGGTCGAGGTGACCGAGGCCTGCATCGCGCGGATCGAGGCGCGCGACGGCGAACTCAATGCGTTCTGCCTGCCGATGTTCGATATCGCCCGCGACAAGGCGAAAAAGGCCGAGGACGCGCAGATGCGCGGCGAATTCTGGGGGCCGTTGCACGGGGTGCCCTACGCGATCAAGGATTCGGACGATTACGCCGGGCAGATCACCTCCGTTGGCTCGCGCGCGCACGCGGATCATGTCGCCACCGGGTTTTCGCCGATCATCGAGCGGATGGAGACGGCGGGCGCGATACCGCTGGGCAAGACCACCACACCGGACATGGCGTGGATCGGGCTGACCTATTCCGAGCTGCACGGCATGACGCACAACCCTTGGGACATGTCCCGCAATCCCGGCGGCAGTTCCGGCGGGTCTGCCGTTGCCGTGGCGGCGGGAATGGCGCCTCTGGCCACCGGCACCGATGGCGCCGGGTCGATCCGCATTCCCGCGTCATTCTGCGGGATCTACGGGCTGAAACCCTCACACGGGCGCATTCCGCTGATGCTGCCCAATACCAACCAGCACACGCATTACGGGCCGCTCAGCCGCTCGGTCACCGATGCCGCGTTGATGATGGAGGTCTGCGCGGGCCCCGACGACCGGGATTTGTATTCTCTGGAATGCGCCGCGCCCCGGTATCTCGAAACCCTCGACAAACCGCTCAAGGGCATGCGCATCGGCTGGAGCGAGGATCTCGGCTTCGTCGAGAAGATCGACCCTGAGGTCAGAGCCGCCTGTGAAGCGGCGGCCCGCCGGTTCAGCGATCTTGGCGGCGAAGTCGTGCCCGCCGATCTGGACCTCTCCGGCTCCATGGAGATCGCGAAACGCAATTGGCAGGCGATCATGGCTGCCATCGTGTTTCACCGCCTCGCGGAGCATGTCGACACGCTCGATCCCGCACTGGTCGCCTGCGCCCGCGGCGCGTTGCAACAGACATCCGGAGAGTTCCTGTTCGACAAGGTGCGCGCCTTCCCGATCTACCAGCGGCTCGTGGACTGGTTCGGCAGGCACGACCTTCTGCTGACACCGGCTGTGGCCTGCCTGCCTGTCACCAACGGGCGGCTGCTGCCCGAAGACTACCCGGACCACGCATGGGACTGGATGGAATGGGCGCCGTTCAGCTCTCCGTTCAACGTGTTCCACAACCCGGCTGCGAGCGTTCCGGCGGGTTTCTCGAAGAGCGGCCTGCCGATCGGCTTGCAGATCGTGGGTCCGCGTCATGCCGATGCGCTGGTCCTGCAGGCGTCCCGCGCCTACGAACTCTTCGCGCCCTGGGCCCATATGCGCCCGCCCGAGTGAGGGAATGGGCAAGATGATACCGGGGCGGTCTAAGAATTTTGTTCGGTTTTGGTAGAATCCGTATATACCGTCACGGCAAACAATGTTGAGTTGTATCGATGAGCACAAAACGTATCCCCGCCACTGTCCGGCTCGACGCCATTCTGACCGAGGTCGGGAATAGCGGCCACGCCTCGGTCAGCGAGATCGCCGAGCGGCTGGGCGTGTCCGAAATGACCATCCGTCGGGATATGGACAAGCTGGGGGCCGACGGGCACGTCGTACGGACGCATGGCGGGGCCCGTTCGAACGACGATCTGCGCCGCAAGGTCTTCGAGATGGTCGAGCCCAGCGTGGAAAACCGCGCCGCACGGAACCAGGCTGAGAAAAAGCGGATCGCGGCCAGCGCCGTCCGACGGATCCAGCCGCGCTCGACAATTGCGGTGGACGTCGGAACCACATGTCTGGAACTGGCATCCCTGATGTCCGACAACTCGATTCACGTCGTTTGCGCCTCGCTGCCGATCCAGCGCTTGCTGGCCCGGAACCAGATGCAGATCTACGCGCCCTGCGGGCGCATCGCCGGGGCCGATCCTTCGACGGTGGGCGCGCAGACCGTCTCATATCTCCGAAATTTCCGCTTCGAAATTGCGTTCCTCGCGGTCGCCGGAATCACCGAAGACGGGTTGTTCGACTATTCCATCGAGGATGCAGAGATCAAGAAGACCCTCGCGGCGCAGGCCGAGACGCGGATCCTGCTGGTCGACAGCTCGAAGATCGGCAAGTCCTCTGCCGTCCGGGTGATGGGCTTCGACGACATCGACATCCTGATCACCGATGCGCCACTTTCCAGCGAAATGACTGCTGTCATGGCCGACTTCGAGATCGAGGTCGTGGTCGCGGTGTAGCCTTGCGGCTGCTCGCCGACCAATCCGCACAACAAGTAACACAAATTTACGTTTGATTTTGGTGTAATTTGATAGTATTTGTCCGGATAGAAAATGATCCCCTGTCCGGAGCGAGAGCCACACATGCGCATCATCTACATCGACGTCGATTCCCTGCGGCCCGACCACACCTCGCCTTACGGATACGCGCGAAAGCTGACACCGAATATCCAGTCCATCGCCGACAAGGGCGTGCGCTTCGACGAGTATCACAGCGCCGATACGCCTTGCGTGCCCTCTCGCGCAGGTTTCACGACCCAGAAATTCGGCATCACGACGGGCGCGGTCGGTCATCAGCGCAATGATGGCGACCTCTACCTCACGGAATCGCGCAGCCAGCGCTCTGATGCGCCGTTTCTCGGCTTTCACCTCGCCAATACCGGCGGATATCACACGGTCGGGATGACCTGCTTTGCGGAACGCCACCAGGCCTACTGGTTCCATGGCAATTTCATGGAGTTCCTGCGCCCCAGCCTGTCGCTGGGCATCGACGAGGACGCCGCCGACGTGGCCGACGCGGCACTGGGCTGGCTGGACCGGCGCGGCAAGGAGGACAAGTGGTTCCTGATGCTCAACTTCTGGGACGCGCATCGGGACTACCAGATCGACAGGGACACGCTCGACCGCGCCGCGGCCAGCGGCCCGGCGCCCGACTGGCCCGACGAGAAGGCCATCGCAGAGCACCAGTCCCTCTACGGCGCCGCCACGGCGCAGGACCTGCACGGGGCCTACGGCGATCCATCGCCGAACCCCGAGATCACGCCCCACGCAATTGCTGATCGGGCCGATTTCGAACAGCTGATCAACGGTTATGACGCGGCGATCTCCTATCTGGATCACCACATCGGGCGTCTCCTGGCGAAACTCAAGGAACTGGGGATCGAAGACGAAACCGCCGTCATCTTCACTGCCGATCACGGCGAGGCCTTTGGCGAACACGGCATCTACGGAGAGCACGCCTACGCGCATCCGGCCACGACGCGGGTTCCGTTGATCATCCATTGGCCAGGGGTCACCGACAAGCTTCCGAAGGAGCAGCGGTTCCATGACGGTCTGTTCTATCACCTCGATTTCGGCCCGACGCTCTGCGACATGCTGGGCCTGCCGATTCCTTCGGGCTGGCACGGAAGATCCTTCGCACCGGTCCTGCGCGGCGAGTCTTTCGAAGGGCGCGACCACCTGATCCTGACGCAAGGGGTGCACACCTTCCAGCGTGCCGTTCGCAAGGGGGACATGCTTTATATCCGGACCTTGCACCCGGGCACCTACAAGGCGGATCCAGAGGCGCTCTACGACCTTTCCGCCGATCCCCACATGACGATGGACCTGATGCCGGAGGAGCCCGAGCGTGCCGCTCCACTGAAGGCGGACCTGGCTGATTGGTGGCACAAATATGCCGGACGCCCCGCATCCGAGCCGGACAAGCTACAGCAAAACCTCACCAGGGGCCCGGTTCTGTATTCCGAACCCGAACGCTACATCGACAGGCTGGAAAGCTCCGGTCGGGGCGATCTGGCCGCAGACTATCGCAAGCGTCTGGGCGGCTTTCTGAAGGACCGGCACGCGATACCGGCCCACGAGATGCCAAAGCCGAAACCGATCTGAGGCGAGGCCGCGGCCTGATGGTGGTGAACGTACCGCGCAGCACAGGCTGAAGTGTCGTGGACGCTGGGGACATCGATGATAGCCGCGGCAGCTATGCAAAAAACCAAGTAGTCCGTCCTGAATATCGCTTTCAGGCGGGCAGTTTGTTGACCTGACCTCTTCGACCGAACGCCATTTCCGGGTCAACGATCCTGCAGATATGATGGATCGGTGAGAATAGCTGGTGCAAGACTTTCTTCAGGTGCCTGAGGGTCATGCGGATGCTGTGACCGCGCCTTTCGTGCGAAGAGCGAGTTGCCATCGAAACTCGCTACAAGCACCCTGCATCGTTCATGACATCCGGCAGTTCACGGCCCAGGAATGCGGCGAGGGCGTCGACCTGCAGCGGGTTACCTCTCCGCTCGTGCATCAGCAGGCTGATCTCCGGCAACCCGGCGACCCATTTCGGCAATACGCGGCTCAGCCGCCCGGTCGAGACATCTTCGGCGCAGACATAGGCCGGCAAAGCCACCACACCGAGCCCCGCCGCGGCCGCTTGTTTCAGGATCACCATGTCATCACTGCGCATGCGCGCGGCGTAGGGAACCGAAACATTGCTCCCGCGAGGCCCCTGCAACGACCAGGAGTTGCCACCGGGCCGCCAGCCAAGCGCGAGGCCTGCCTGGCCGTCGAGGTCTGTCGGTGAGGCCGAGGGACCGAACTGCTGCGCTATGCCTGGCGAGGCGAACAAGTGCCACGGGACTTCGGTGATGCGCCGTTGGATCAGGTCCGAGTCGGGCAGCAACCTGAAATGTCCGCGAATGGCCAGGTCGATGCCATCGCCGATCATATCGGCAAAGTCGTTGGAGGTCTGAAGGCGCAGGACAACGCGCGGATTGTCTGCAAGGAACTGCGGCAGAACCCGGCTTAGCGCGAACTGCGCAACCCCGACCGAACAGGACAGTGTGACCGTGCCCTCCAGCCGGTCCTTGCCCCGGCGCACCGCCGCTTCGGCCGCCGTCATGCAGTCCAGAGCCGCTTTCGCATGACGATAGTAGGCCTCGCCCGCCTCCGTCAGCGACATGTGCCTTGAATCCCGGTTCAAGAGCCGCGTGCCAAGTGCCTCTTCAAGTGTCTTCACCTGCCGGCTGATCCGCGACTTGGGAATACCGAGCGTCCGCGCTGCTGCCGAGAACCCCTTTTTCTCGACGACATGCACCAGGTAGTAGGCTTGGTTGAGGTCCATCGTCCGGCCTTTTCGTTGTCTTTCATCGTTCCAGATACAGAACGGTGGGTTCCGGAATCAACGGATTTTCCCGACATCGTCTCGATTGTAAGTTCATACCGCTTCAGCTTCCGAAATCTACGGAGCGCCCCCGCGCTCTTCCGCGAAGCCCCAGCCATCGTCGGGCGCGCCAAGGCTTCGGTGAGTGCGACTCAACCCGTTTCGTCAGTCCCCACGGTCTGACCCCGTCCCGAAAGGAGATGCCACATGACATATCAAAACCCTTCGACGGCGAGCCTGCGCCTTGCCGGGTTGCTTTACCTGACCATCATCATTTGCGGGCTCGGCGCCGAAGTCGTCTTTCGCGGCCCGCTTGTCGATTTCGCCAATTCCGCCGCCACCGCAGAAGCCATTCGCGAGGCCACAGGCCACTTCCGTCTCGCAATTGCGGCGGATATCGTGATGGCGGCAGCGGATGCAGCGCTGGCGATTCTGCTTTACCTCGTCTTTCGCCCTGTCGCGCCGGTGCTGGCGCTGGCGGCGATGGTGTTCCGGCTGATCCAATCCGCGATGATCGCCATGAACCTGATGCACATGCAGTCCGCGCTTCTGCTGATCACCGGCGCGCCGGGTCTGGCCCCGGCGCAGGCCGAAGCGATGGCGCTGCACAGCTTGAGCCTGCATGCCCATGGCTATGACCTCGGACTGGTCTTCTTCGGGATCAACAGCCTCCTGACCGGTTACCTGATCTGGCTGTCTGGCCTCTTCCCGCGCGTCATCGGGAGCGGGATATTCATTGCAGGGCTGGTCTATCTGACGGGCAGCGCGCTGCGCTTCTTCGCGCCCGCGCTGTTCGACAGCTTCGTCCCGGCCTATGGCGTCACCATCCTGGCCGAGGGCGCATTCTGCCTGATCCTGCTGCTGGGTTGGACTGGGCAGCGGCGGATACGCACCGCCTGAGAACGAGAGGCGCTGGTGAGCCGCTACGGCGTCCACAGACTTACGAGCGGTCCGCCCGCTCCGAACACCGGGTCGGTGCCGGGCAGGGGCACGGCGCGGATACGCTCCAGCACGGCCCTGTCGTGCGGGTGCTCCGCCCGCAGCGTCTCGTAGCGCTCCTGCCCCGGCGGATAGGCGCCGCATACCTGGAAGTCCGCGCTCGCTTCGATCTGGCAATGGCCGGTGCCGGCGGGCAACACGAGGACGTCGCCTGCGCGCACTGAAACGCGCTGTCCCTCGGGCCCGCCAAACATCAGTTCGGCATGGCCGCTCGCCACCGCCAGGGCTTCGTGCGCATTGGGATGGTAGTGATGGTAGGGGAACACTTGCCACACCCATGTGCCGCCCCAGCCGTTCGCCTCGAGCCGCGCGCAAACGGCATCCGGTGCCGCTCCCTCCTCGAAAGCTCCGCAGAGAACGACAACCGGCAGATCCGGATTGTTCGGCACCTTTCCGTCATCCGCCAAGTGCAGCGTGCGGACCTCGATGTCATCCGCTGACGCGACCGATGCGAGGGCTCCATTGACCGGGCCATGGTCCATTCCCCTCATCTGCGCACCGAGGCCGCGCCGTGCCGACCGAGCGTGCGGCGCGCGGCGATCCGGTCTTGCCCGGGGGCGCGCCGTGCTGGCGGCAATCGCCCGGGATCGAAAGGCGACAGGTCGAGGGACGCGTGCCCTCGCAGGATCAACTCGGCCATCGCCTCGCCGGTCGCGGGCGCGTTGAGTATGCCCCACACGCCGTGGCCAGTGGCGACATAGGCGCCGCTTGTGCCCGGCACCGAACCGATCAGCGGTAACCCGTCGCCCGAGACCGGGCGGTGGCAGGCTTGCCGGGCGATGATGCGCTCGGGCGCGAGGGATGGCGAGATGGCCGCGCAGATCGCCTCCAGCCGGTCGATCGCGCCCGCGTCGGGCGCGACACCGGCTGCATCCTCGGCGAGCGGGGTCTGCGAGGAGATGGCGCAGGCGTAGACAGTGCCGTCCGCGCGCGGGAATACCTCCGGCGTCGTCTCTTCTCCGGAGAGTTCGCGATGCTCGAGGAACAAGGCCTCGGCCGGCACTTCGGGCGCCTCGAAGATCAGGCTGTGGCCCTTGACGGCATGGATGGCGGGCAGGTCGAGCCAGCCGCACGCGCGGATCGACCATGGCCCCATGGCAAGCACCACCGCGTCAGATTCGATCGCCTCGTCGTCCACGAGAACGCCGGCAACGGCATCCGTCTCGTCCCGCACCAGGCCCGTCGCCTCGCCGATCACCAGCCGCGCGCCGCGGGCCTCCGCGGCTCGGGCCAGCGCTTCCGTGAACCGGGCGGGATGGACCTGGGCGGTGGTCGCGGGCGTGCCCAACTGGCCCCGCAGGCTGACCGCGTCGGTGAGCCAGGGCAGCAGGCGGTTGCCGCCAGGGCCGGCTGTGTCCTGTCGCGACGCACCGGCGAAGGTCGTCATGCGGCGATAGCCCCAATCGCCCGGGAGGGCCTCGTCCAGCTCTGCATGAAGCGCGAACGAGCGACGCGCCAGCGCCTCGAGCGGCGAGCCGTCGCACCAGTCGAGCGCAAGGAAGCCGCCCGCCTTGCCGGACGCCGCCGACGCGACGCCCGTGCGCTCGACCAGCGTGACCTCCGCGCCGCCGCGCGCCAGGAAGTAGGCGCAGGCGGCGCCGATGACGCCACCGCCACAGATCACGACCCTCATCGCTTTTCGGTCCGTCATTGTCCCCGCCTCGGTGTCCATGACTCTTCGACTCATCAAGCCAAACATGATGCATTGTAGGCGTTCCGTGCAAGGAACGCCTTTCTCGTGCGGATCGCAGTTTGCGAAGCTTGCAAGCCCGGCCCTCAGCGGAAATCCAAGGTGGCCGGTGCTGCGGCGCGGCCCTACAAACCGGCGCCTCGCTACAGCTTGGAAATTCCATAAGCGGCCAATTCACACTGTGCGGACGTCATGGAACCACACCGCGGTCTGTGGCAGCATCCTGACATGATCGAATTCCCCCGCTCGCCGGTGACCATCCCGAACTCGCGCATTCTCCGCTGCTTCGGAGCGCTCTGATGTGCCATTGTCGGCTTATGAGACGCGATGACATCTGCCTGTATCTGAGCCCCGCCGACCGTACCGAACTGCAATCCTTGGTGACCAACCGCAACACACCGCGCAAGCTGGTCTGGCAGGCCGAGATCGTGATTTCGACCGCCGATGGCCATGGCACCTTCGAGATCATGCGGCGCGCGAAGACGTCGAAGCCGACCGTTTGGCGCTGGCAGGGGCGGTATCTCGACGAAGGCGTGGCCGGGCTGAAGCGCGACAAGACCCGCCCGTCGCGGGTGCCGCCGCAGCCCCGGGAAACACGCCTTAAGGTGATCGCCTAGACGGTGAAGGAGGCACCGCCGAACGCCACCCATTGGAGCCGCTCTACCATGGCTGAGGCTGTGAGCATCTCGCCGTCGAGTGTCGGTCGTATCTGGGCGGATGCTGGTCTGAAGCCGCATCTGACGAAGGGCTTCAAGGTCTCGAACGCCCCACTGTTCGAGGAGAAAGTCACTGATATCGTCGGGCTCTACCTCGATCCGCCGGAGCGGGCGGTCGTGCTCTGCGTCATGCCCCAGGCATGCTTCCGGCATGACGAGAAGTCTCAGATACAGGCGCTGGACCGGACCCAGCCGGGACTGCCGCTCAAGAAGGGCCGCGCGGCCACGTCGTGTTGGAAACACGCTTCCAGCATGATGACCCACGATTACAAGCGCCACGGCACTACAACGCTGTTCGCCGCGCTCGACGTCAAATCCGACTTGGTGATCGGGGAATGCTTGCCGCGCCATCGGGCCAGGGAATTCCTGCGTTTCCCAAGACATATCGATCGCGCAACGCCGGGGCCGCGTGAGGTGCATCTGGTGCTCGACAACTATGCCACTCACAAGACGCCCGAAGTGAAAGCATGGCTGGACAAACC
>JAXMNQ010000052.1:0-35712 GCA_034670345.1 Paracoccaceae bacterium
TCGCTCAGCCCAAGCGCGAAGCGCGCCCATCACTCGCAGCAAACTCGTGCCCAAGCGACCGTAGGAACGACATCAAGCCGCTCCCAGAGCGCCACGGGACCGTCCCGGCGAATAACGCGGGCTCAAACCTGTCATCACCGTTGCCCCGTGTGACATCTGGCGTAAGCCGTCGCGAGATGGTGTTCATGGCTCGCCGCGTCAAACGGCGTTTGCCTTCTTCCGAACGCATGCTAGGGTTCCCTGCCAGTGTCAGTTCCGCCGCGCGGATCTGACATGCCGTCGGGGTAGGGAGGCTACGATGACGGCGAATTGAGCGTTAGGCTCAAGGCGCATTGGGAGGAAAAACAATGACAAAAGATCACAAAATCGACCGCAGGTTGTTCCTGCGAAAATCAGCACTCGCGGGTGGAACCTTGGCAGGCGGTGCGCTTGCGGCCCCTGCAGTGCTGGCGCAATCGCCCATCGTCATCAAGATGCAGACGTCGTGGGGAGCGGCGAACATCTGGGATGAATTTGCCAAGGACTACGCCACACGCGTCGGCGAAATGTCTGGCGGCCGCCTGCAGGTCGATGTGCTGCCCGCAGGCGCTGTTGTCGGCGCGTTCCAGGTTCTCGATGCCGTCAACGATGGTGTGCTCGACGCTGCCCATACTGTGCCAGTCTATTGGTACGGCAAGAACAAAGCCGCCTCGCTTTTTGGCACCGGCCCCGTTTTTGGCGGTTCGGCCACGACGATGATGAGCTGGTTCTACGCCGGTGGTGGTCAGGAACTTTACAACGAACTGACCCAAGACATCATGGGCTTAGACGTTGTCGGCTATATGGGCTTCCCGATGTTCGCACAGCCCTTTGGCTGGTTCAAGGGCGAGGTCAACACCGTCGCCGACCTGCAGGGCTTCAAGTACCGCACGGTCGGACTTGCCGCCGACCTGATGGCCAAGCTTGGCATGTCGGTTGCCCAGCTTCCGGGTGGCGAGATCGTGCCCGCGATGGAGCGCGGCGTGATCGACGCGTTCGAATTCAACAATCCTTCGTCCGACCGCGACTTCGGCGCACAGGACGTGGCCAAGAACTACTATCTGTCGTCCTATCACCAGGCGTCGGAGAGCTTTGAGTTCCTGTTCTCGAAGTCCTTCATCGAAGATCTCGACCCCGATCTGCAGGCGATCCTGAAATACGCGGTCGAGGCCGTGTCGACGGCCAACACCGCCAAGGCGATGGACCGTTACTCGGCTGATCTTCAGACGCTCGTCAACGAGGATGGCGTGAACGTGCACAGGACGTCTCCGGAGATCCTGGAAGCACAGCTCAAAGCCTGGGACGAGCTCATCCCGGAACTCGAAGCAGACGATTTCATGAAGAAGACACTCGACAGCCAGCGCGCCTGGGTCGAGCGCGTCTCCTACTATGAGTTGATGAACTCGCCGGATTACGCGCTCGCCTTCGAGCACTACTTCCCCGGCAAGCTGTCCATCTAAGACGGACCTGATACCTAAATCTTGAAACCCCCGGCGCTCAGGCGGCGGGGGTCACCATATCGGGAGCGGGGGGCGCATGCTCGGGTTCATCCATTTCGCCGACAATCTGTCGGCCTGGTTCGGCAAGGCCTTTGCCTGGCTGATCGTTCTCATGGCCGTCGGCACGGGCTACGAGGTTTTCGTGCGTTACGTGCTGAACAGTCCGACAGCCTGGGCGCTTGACGTCTCCTTCATCATGTACGGTACGCTCTTCATGATGGGCGGTGCCTACACGCTGTCACGCGGCGGGCACGTGCGGGGCGACTTTCTCTATCGGCTCTGGCAGCCGCGCACACAGGCCAAGGTCGATTTCGTTCTTTACATCATCTTCTTCTTTCCCGGCGTCACCGCTCTGATGCTTTCGGGATGGAAATACGCCTCCCGTTCCTGGGGGTACGGGGAGGTTTCGGTCAACTCGCCCGCCGGCGTGCCGATCTACCAGTTCAAGACGGTCATTGTCGCCGCCGGAATCCTGCTGTTCATCCAGGGGATGGCCCAGGTGTGTCGTTGCATCATCGCGATGCGCACCAACAGATGGGTGCCCGCGCGCGAGGATGTCTTCGAGACCGAAGACCTGATGATGCAAAAGGCCAGCCAGGCCGAAAGGGACGCCCATCCATGACGGATCCTCAAGTCGCCCTGATGATGCTGGGGCTTTTCATCGTCTTCGTCTTCCTGGGCTTTCCGATTGCCTTCACGCTGATGGCGATGGGCATCGGCTTTGGCTATTATGCCTATTACGATCCGAACCGTCAGTGGCGCGGGTTCAACCGTCTCGACGAGACGGCCGGGAACTGGGATAGCTGGTCGCTCTGGTTCGAGGGGTTCTACAACAACCGTATCTTCGATCTCTTCATCAACCAGACCTTCACGGTGATGTCGAACGAGGTGCTGACCGCGGTGCCGCTGTTCCTGTTCATGGGATACATCGTGGAACGGTCGAACATTGTCGATCGGCTCTTCACGACGCTGAACATCGCGTCCAAGAATATTCCGGGTTCGATGGGGGTCGCCGCACTCATTACCTGCGCTCTGTTCGCCACCGCGACCGGTATCGTCGGCGCTGTGGTAACGCTGATGGGGCTGTTGGCGTTGCCCGCGATGCTGAAAGCGCGCTACAACCCGTCCTTCGCGTCGGGCATCATCTGCGCGGGTGGCACACTGGGAATTCTGATCCCGCCTTCGATCATGCTGATCGTCTATGCCGCCGCGACCAATGTCTCGATCGTGCGGCTGTATGCGGCGGCGCTCTTTCCGGGGCTGACGCTGGTGGGGCTGTATCTGGTCTACATCATCGGGCGGTCGATCCTGCAGCCATCCTCGGCGCCGCGCCCCGGTCCCGACGAGGTGCCGGATGTGCCGAAGACCAAGCTTTTCCTGATGATCCTCACGTCGTTCCTGCCGCTCGCCTTCCTGATCCTTGCGGTGCTGGGGTCGATCCTCTTCGGGCTTGCCACACCGACCGAAGCGGCCTCTATCGGTGCGTTGGGCGGTATCCTGCTGGCCTTCGTCTACCGCGCAATGACCTGGCAGCGCATGCGCGAAAGCGTCTATCTGACAGTGCGCACCACGGCGATGGTCTGCTGGCTCTTTGTCGGCTCCTACACATTCTCGGCGGTGTTCTCCTACCTTGGCGGAGAGCATGTGATTTCGGAGTTCGTGCAATCGCTCGACCTTTCGCCGATCATGTTCCTGATCCTCGCGCAGCTCATCATCTTTCTCCTGGGCTGGCCGCTGGAATGGTCCGAGATCATCATCATCTTTGTGCCGATCTTCCTGCCTTTGTTGGCAATCTTCGGGATCGACCCGCTGTTCTTCGGCATCCTTGTGGCGCTGAACCTGCAGACGAGTTTCCTGACGCCACCGATGGCGATGTCGGCCTATTACCTCAAGGGGATCGCGCCCCCGGAAATCAGGCTGACGCAGATTTTCGCGGGCGTCATGCCGTTCCTGTTCTGCGTGATCCTTTCGATGGTGCTGATGTATGTCTTCCCGCAGATCGTCTTCTACCTGCCGGAGCTCTTCTATGGGCGCTGACATGAAACGCGCCGACGCGCTTCTTGCCCTTCCGGTGCTCGAGATGCGTGACAGGCTCGCCTCCGGCGCACTTTCGGCGGCCGAGTTGACGCAGGCCTGCATTGCCCGCATCGCCGCGCGTGAGCCGGAGGTGAATGCCTGGGCCTGGTTCGACAGCGATCACGCGCTGGATCAGGCTCGCGCGCTGGATGCACTTCGCGTCACCGGACGCCCCATCGGGCCGCTTCATGGCCTGCCCGTGGGGCTGAAGGACATCATCGACACCGCCAAGGTCCCGACGGAAAACGGCTGCGAGGCCGATCGGGGCCGCGTGCCGAAAAAGGATGCCTTCGTGGTCGAACGATTGAAGGCAGCGGGCGCGATCATCATGGGCAAGACAGTCACCACAGAACTGGCCTTCATGCGCCCGTCGAAGACACGCAACCCGCATGACCCGGCCCATACGGCGGGCGGATCATCCGCCGGGTCCGCCGCCGCCGTGGCTGCCGGAATGATCCCGCTGGCCGTCGGCACGCAGACCGGCGGCTCGGTGATCCGGCCCGCCGCCTTTTGCGGCGTGACCGGGTTCAAGCCAACCTTCGGGGCCATTCCCCGGCGCGGCATCCTGATGCAATCGCCCAGCCTGGACACCGTTGGCGTATTTGCCGCCGACCCCACGGGTGCCGCGCTGCTGGCCGAAGTGCTCTTCGGCCATGACGGCTCTGATCCCGATACCGAACCCCGGCCCTTTCCGCGACTGTCGAAAACGGCATTGTCGAAGCCGCCGGTTCGCCCGGATTTCGCCTTCGTTCGACCGCCCGGATGGGACAGGGCAGAGCCCGAGACCAAGGATGCGATGGCCGAGCTTGTCGCCGCGCTTGGCGACAAGGCCATCGAGGTCGCTCTTCCCGCGCCCTTCGAGGCTGCCGCGCGCGAACGCCAGCGCATCAATTTCGCCGAAATGGCACGGCATTACTTCCGCTACGGACGCGATGCCAAGGACACGCTGGGCCCTGAAATCCGCGGCGCGATGGAAAAGGGGAACGGCATCCTCGCCCGCGATTACCTTGCTGCGCTGGATTGGAAGCCGGTGCTGAATGCGGCGCTGGGCGAGATCTTTGAACGTTGCGACGCCATCCTTTGCCCCGCAGCTCCGGGTCCTGCCCCGCGCGATGTCGAGACCACGGGCGATCCGGTCTTCAACAGCCTCTGGACATTCTGCGGTCTGCCGGTCGTCACTCTGCCGCTGCTCACCGCCACGAATGGAATGCCGATGGGGGTGCAACTCGTCGGGTCACATGGCAATGACGCCCGTCTCTTGCGCACTGCGCGCTGGCTCTTCGAGTGGGCTGACCAATGATACTGCGAAAGGATATCGCATGAACCGTTTCCTCGCCTTGTTTGCCTTTGTCGTCTTCGCGATCTTCGTCGGAATTCTGGCGTTCGAAGTGCCCAGCCCGGACCTGGTGATCGTCATCCTGTTGACCACGGCCCTTCTGGCCTACGACTTTATCACCTCCAGTCGGAACGACCCCAAGGACTGATGTCGAGGCCCGTCGCAGGGATCCCGCACCAACCGCCTGCAGCGCGCTGTAGAGGTCGCGGCGCGATCCCGTCGCGTTTTTTCAGGTCCGTGATTGCGGTGAGCCCGCTCTCGGTCTCGTCTGCGAGCTTCCTCTCCTTCCGACCACCGCGCTTCAGGACGCGGAAAGGAAGGTGGAGGGTTGCAATATCGGCGCCAGGACGCTTTCGGGTCATGTCTACCCACCCTTTCAGCCCGCACTCATCACGCTTCAGTTGAACGCTTTAAAGCGCGACATCCGGTAGAGGTCACAAAGCGCGTTCGTAGGCCAGGCTCGCCGCGATCAGTTCGCGGGCATAGGGCTGGGTTGCCGCATTTGTGGGGATCGCCTCACGCCCGAGCACTTCGACGATCCGTCCCGCCTGCATCACCGCAAACCGGTCGCACATGTGATCGACGACTGAGAGGTCGTGACTGACCATCAGGTATGTGAAGCCCTTTTCTGCCCGCAACCGCGCCAGAAGGTTCAGGATTTCCGCCTGCACTGAAACATCGAGGGCCGATGTCGGCTCGTCCAGCAGCAAGACCTCCGGCTCGAGGATCAGCGCCCGCGCGATGGCGACGCGCTGGCGCTGGCCGCCCGAAAGCTGATGCGGGAAGCGTTCCAGGAATTCGACCGGAAGGCCCACGTCGATCAAAGCCTGTTCCATGCGCTGCTGCTTTCGGTCGAGGCCATGGATGCGCAAGGGCTCTGACAGGACGGTCGCAACCGAGTGACGTGGGTGAAGCGAGCCGTAGGGGTCCTGAAACACCATCTGCAACGTGCGGACGCGTTCGTTCGGTGGCATGTCTCGCACCGAACTGACACCGATGCTCACGCCCCCCGTCCACTGCGCCTGCAACATCGAAATGCAGCGCAGGACTGTGGATTTGCCCGACCCGCTTTCCCCGACCAGTCCAAAGCATTCGCCGGCGGCAACATCGAAGGACACGTCGTGCAGGACCTGAAGCGCACCGAAAGAAATGCAGAGATCGGTTATGGAAACGGGCTTCATCACACCACTCCTGTCTTTGACCAGTCGGCTTTGCGTTCCAGAACGGGCAGGGCGGACCGGTCGCCGCCGATGCGCGGCTGGGCCGCAATGAGACCTTGGGTATAGGGATGCTGGGCACGGTCCAGATCTGCTGCGTTCAGCGTCTCGACAACCTGCCCGGCGTACATGATCAGAACCCGGTCGCAGAAGTTGCGCACGAGGTTGAGGTCGTGGCTGATCATGATCAGCCCGATGCCATGGTCGCGTACCAGCCCGTCGAGGATCTTGAGCACCTGCAGCCGCACCGTGACGTCCAGCGCCGAAGTCGGTTCGTCCGCGATCACCAGATCCGGATCGGTCAAAAGCATCATCGCAATCATGATCCGCTGGCCCATGCCGCCCGAAACCTCGTGCGGATACAGCATGTAGACCCGCTCCGGGTCGCGGATCTGCACCGCCTCCAGCATCTCGATCACCTTGGCTTTCGCCTCCGCCTTGGACGACCGGAAATGAACCCGGTAGGCCTCGGCGATCTGATGCCCGCAGCGCTGGATCGGGTTCAGCGAGAACTTGGGGTCCTGCAGGATCATCGACATGCTCCGGCCCCGCAGCTTCAGCATTTCGCGTTCCGAGGCATTCAGCAGATCGACCTCTTCGAACTGCATCCGTTTGGCGGTGATTTCCGCCGTCGGCAGGAGCTTCAGCAGCGCGCGGCCGACGGTGGATTTGCCAGAGCCGCTTTCGCCAACGATTCCCAGCCGCTCGCGGCCAAGGGTGAACGAGACGCCGCGCACCGCCGGTTCGGGCGTGCCCCGGTAGCGGACGGAGAGGTCCTCGATATCCAGGATAGGGTCGGTCATCGCCGTTACCTTTTGTTCATCTGTTTGGGGTCGAGTGCATCGCGCAGCCCGTCGCCCAGAAGGTTGAAGGCCAGACTGACGCTCAGGATTGAAAGGCCGGGAAAGGTGACCAGCCACCAATGGTCGATCATGTAGCGCCGGCCCGTCGCGATCATGGCGCCCCATTCGGGCAGCGGCGGTTGCGCGCCAAGGCCGAGAAAGCCAAGCCCTGCCGCCGTCAGGATGACCGTTGCCATGTTCAGCGTCAGCCGGATCAGGACCGACGGCATGCACATTGGCACGATGCTTTTCCAGATGATCCGCGCGGGCGATGCGCCTTGCAACCGGGCTGCCGAGATATAGTCGGCCGAGCGAAAGGTCAGCGTTTCCGCCCGGGCCAGGCGGGCAATCGGGGGCCATGCCGTCAGCGCGATTGCGATGATCGCGTTATTCAGGCTGGGGCCGAGCGCCGCGACAAAGGCCAGCGACAGGATCAGCGAGGGGAAGGACAGGAAGATGTCGGTCACCCGCATCAGAACCGTGTCCCACCAGCCACCGAAATACCCCGAAACGGTGCCAACCAGCAGCCCGACCGGTCCGACGACGATGGTGACGAGGAAGATGATCGTCAGGCTGATCCGCGAGCCAAAGACAAGACGGCTGAAGATGTCGCGGCCCAGTTCGTCGGTGCCGAACAAGTGGTCGCTGCCGGGCGGCTGCAGCGTGCCCTGCAGGTTCTGGGCATAGGGATCGTGGGTTGCGATCAGCGGCGCGAAGATGGCCGTCAGGATCAGCAGCGTAAGTACCAGCAGCCCGAAGGCCGAGGTTGGGCTGCGCATCAGGAACGCGAGAATGTTGCGCAGCGCGATCAGCGAAGGCGGCATCCGGCGTGTCGGTGCCTCGGGCGTCACATGTGTCATTGCGATTTCGTCCTTGGGTCGAAGACGCGGTACAGCACGTCTGACAGCAGGTTCAGCGAGATGAAGATCAGACCGACCACCAGCACGCAGGTCATCACCGCGTTCATGTCGCCGATGATGAGGTTGCTGGTCAGGTACTGCCCGAACCCGGGCCAGGCGAAAACCGTCTCGATCAGCACCGCGCCTTCCAGCAACGAACCGTAGGCCAGCGCGACGATGGTCACCAGTTGCACCCGGATGTTGCCGAAGGCGTGGCGCCATATGGTCTGGCGGCGGCTCAGCCCCTTGACCCGTGCGGTGGTGACATATTCCTGGTTGATCTGGTCCAGCATGAAGCTGCGGGTCATCCGGGTGATGTAGGCCGAGGAGGAATAACCCAGCAGCGACGCGGGCAGGATCACGTGGTTCAGTGCGCTGCGGAACACCTCCCAGTCGCCGGCCATGGCACTGTCGATGAACAGGAACCCGGTGCGTTCCGGAACCAGCCCGATGTAGAACTGGCTCATCCGGCCCGAGCCTCCGACCCAGCCGAGACCGGCATAGAACACCAGCAGCCCGATCATCCCGGTCCAGAAAATCGGCATGGAGTGGCCGAGCAGGCTGAAGACCCGGATCGCATGGTCCTGCCAGCGGTCCTTGTTGACGGCGGCCAGAACGCCCAGCGGCACCCCCAGTCCTGCGCCGATTATTATGGCGAAGGTGGCAAGCTCGATCGTGGCGGGCAGGACATACAGGATGTCGTCCAGCACCGGTTTGCCGGTTCGGATCGAGACGCCGAAATCCAGCGTCGCGACATCGCGCAGGTAAAAGGCGAACTGCTGCCAAAGCGGCCGGTCAAGGCCAAGTTTGCGGTACACGTTCTCGTACACGTCGCGGGTGGCGTCCTCGCCCACCATCGCGGCGACCGGATCCACCGGCATGATGCGCCCGATGACAAAGGTCATCACCAGCAGACCCAGCAAAGTGACGAATATCGTCGTTGCCTGTCCCAGCGCGGGGCGCGCGCGTTGCCCAATCAGCCACACTTTTCAGATCCTCCCTGAGTCCGCGAGGGCGCGATGTGCGCCCCCGCGTTTTTGGCTCTAGCGGTCCTTTTCGACGTCCTCGAAACGCGACACCCACGGGTCGACGACAACGCCGGTGACGTCGTCCTGGTAAGCCGCGGTCACCACGCGCTCGGAAAACGGCTGGATCGACATGACCAGCTCATCCATGTAGGTCTGGATGTCTTCGTACATGACCTTCTGCTTGGCCTCGTCGCTCTCGACCATGGCAGCCTCGATCATCTCGTTCAGCTTTGTATCGAAAAAGCTGGTGCGCCAACCTTGGTAATTCGTCAGCTTGGCTTCGTCGGAGTTGTCGGGATTGTAGGCAAGGGCGCGCAGGTTGCTGTCGGGATGCGGCAGCTGACCGCCACCACCACGGCCGACCAGCAGCTCGAACTGGCGTTCGCGCATGGCGCCATAGATCGTGCCGCCGTCACCGGTGATGATCTCGGCATTGATGCCGGCCTGCGCGAGCGTGTTCTGGATTGCGGTCGCCGAGTCGAGGAACTGCTGGTCGGTGATCACGCGGATCGACGTGTCGAACCCGTCGGGATACCCGGCCTCTGCCAACAGGGCCTTGGCCTTCTCGATGTCCAACGTATAGCCCTGATCCGGCAATGCACCCAACGCCCCGGTATTGATGTTGCGCTGCCGCTTGACGCCAAAGTAGGGCATGATCGCCGTGTCGATACCGTCATAGTCGATCAGATAGCGCAGAGCCTCGCGCACTTTGGGGTTGGCGAAGCGTTCGTCCTTCATCGAAACGGCGAGGTAGTAGAACCCGGCCGAGGGCACGGTCTCGACAGTGATGTCCTCGTCAGCGCTCAGCGCCTTCAGATCCGGCGCCGCCAGCGAAAAGCCGACGTCGATGTCGCCTTGCTCCAGCGCCAGTCGCTGAGATTGCGATTCCGGCAGGTGGCGCATCAGCACACGCTTCATCTCGGGCGCATCACCCCAGAAATTGTCGTTGCGGGTCAGGATCACGTATTCGTTCGAGCGCCAGTCGGTCAGTACGAAGGCACCGGAACCGGCGGAATTGTTGGTCAGCCAGCCCTGGCCCATGTCGCCGTCGACCTCGTTCTCCATCACCAGCTTGCTGTCGACGATCGATCCGGCACCGGCCTGCGTCAGGGTCATGATGATCAGCTTGGGGTCGTCCAGCTGCGGCAGGTTCAGAACGAAGGTGTGGTCGTCCTTGGCGACAAAGTACTTGTCGACGTCCTCGGTCAGGAAACCACGGCTTTTCAGGCCCGAGGCAGAGGCGAGGTTCAGCTGCAGGACGCGCTTGAGGCTGAAGGCGACGTCTTCGGCGGTCAGCGGATTGCCGGACGCAAAAACAACATCGTCGCGCAGGTTGAATGTGACAGACATGTTGTCTTCGGCAATGACCCAGTCGGTCGCAACGCGCGGCTCCAGCACCCGGGTCTCGGGGTCCAGCTGGGTGAGGCTGTCGTAGACGTTGTTCAGGATCTGGACGGTTTCGCCGCCGGTGATCGCTGCGGGATCGAGTGTCAGGACGTTGTTCAACGTCATCGCCACGATCAACTGGTCGGCGGGCGTTTCGGCCCATGCTTTTGTGGCGGCCAGCGGCGTGGCCAAAATCATGGCGCCCAGCGCGGCGGATGCAAGCAGGTGTTTCATTGGGTCCTCCCTTTGGAATTCTAGCGGTGTCAAACGCTGCTTTCGCAGATCGTGTTCAGGGTCATGAGACCCGGTTGTTCTCGATGAAATCGAAGTCGATTTCTTCGCCCAGTCCCGGCCTGTCCGGCACGTGGACAAGGCCCTCGTCGTCCATCGGATCTACAAGCGATTTGAGGTATTCAAAGCCGTCGTCGTATTCGAGGAACGGGTGCAGCAGGCCGCGTTCGTACCAGCGGCAATTGCGGGCGGCAGCGGTCACATGAAGGTTTGGCGCCTGATTGCCGTGCACCTCGCAATTCATGCCGAAACATTCCGCAAGGTGCATCGTCTTCATCGCGGGGGTGATCCCGCCCACGTCGCTGACCCCGGTGCGCAGGATGTCGCAGGCGCCGGCAGAGGCCCACTCCGCCCGCTGCCAGTGCTTTCCGGCGGCGCACTCCGGGCCGACGACGGGGATATCCAGATTGTCTGCCAGCCATTTGTAAGAGGCCATGGATTGCTCGTCCATCGGCTCTTCGATCCAGTCGAAGCCAAGCTTTTCGAGGCCTCGGCCCAGCTTGAGCGCGTCGGTGCGCGAATACCAATGGTATGCGTCGATCATCAGCGCAATCTTCGGCCCTGCCGCCTCGCGAACAGCGGCACAGGCTTTCAGGTCGATCTCGACATCGGGCGCCCAGCTTACCGGCGGCATCCAGGTGTGCAGCTTGATGCCCTTGTATCCCCGGGCGACCAGTGCCTCGGCAAACCGCCCGTAATCTTCCGGCGTCGCCAGCCCGCCCTCGATCTCGTCGCCGCACATGATCGACCCATAGGCCGGGACGGTGTCGCGGCAGGCGCCGATCAGCTTGTAGACCGGCTGGCCCAGGGTGCGCCCGGCCAGATCCCACAAGGCGGTATCGACCGCCGCGAGGGTACGGTCGGTCAATTGCCCGGCCGAGCCGCGCTGCCAGAGCGCAAGATCGTGCCACAGCCGCTCGCGGTCGCGATGGTCCTGCCCGATCAGCACTTTCCGGACGAACTTGTCCACCACATGAGGGCGCAGGACTTCGGGTGGGGCAAAGGCGTACCCTTCGTCGCCATCCTCGGTCCGCAAGGTCAAAATCGCCAGGGGCACCTTGTGCGGCGGCCCGGGATGCGCGTGACCGGCTTCGTCCGCATGGCGGCGTGTCGTGTGTTCGAATACCCGAACCGAGATGCCCGTGATCAGCACAAGATTTCCCCCGCAAGCTTCCGTAACGTGATTCCTGATTTGCATAATCTGTATGATAGGTTGTAAGAAGTCAACGATCTTGGTTAAATCTATCATACAAATTTGAGATAGTTCGCCGTTTGTTGGTCAAGTATGATTGACTAAAGGAAAAAAATGGTAGAAGTTTTGAGCGCATCAAAGAAGAGAGCCGAAGATGTCGGACACCAAGGACGATAGTTCACAGGCAATGCCCGAATCTCTGGTCGCGCAGCTTAGCGAACTGATCAGACAGGATATCGTGAGCGGTGAGGTCAAGGCGGGCGACCGGCTGCCGAGTGAGGCAGAGCTGGTGCGCAGGCATGCGGTCAGCCGGACAGTTGTGCGCGAGGCCATTTCGGCGCTTCGCTCCGACGGTCTGGTAGAGGCGCGGAAAGGCTCCGGTGTCTATGCTCTCGACCACACGTTGGCCCGACAGGGCACATCCCTGTCGGGGCTAAGCTTCGGGCGGATCACCGGCGTCATCGAGATCCTGGAAGTTCGCAGCGCATTCGAAGTCCGCGCCGCTAGTCTGGCGGCCGAACGCAGGTCCACGGCACAGATCGAGAAAATTCTTGCCGAGCACAAGAAGGTGACGACCCTGTTCCGTGATGGCAAGCCGACGCGAGAGGCGGATTTCCAGTTCCACTACGCGATCGCGGAAGCGTCGCAGAACTCGTTGTTTCCGCAGATCCTGCAGCTGATCCGGCCCGGTATGGTTCCGCGCACCGAGCTTGGCAAAACCGCGGCCGGCCCCGCCTATGACCAGAACCCGGCCCTGCCAGAGGAACACCGAAAGATCGTGGAAGCGATCATAGATCAGGATCCCCAGGCCGCTGAAAAGGCGATGGGGGATCACCTGGAGGGCAATCTGCGTCGTTACCGCGCTGTATTGCGCGAAAGTATGGCGATCTAGTCCCTCGTTCCCCTGTCGACCAAATAGAACTTCGTGCATTTCCGGGGGGCGACCGCCTACACGCTGGGCTGCGCGCTCGGGCGGACGGTTCCGCAGGCGGAATTGGTTTGGGCAATGGTCTTTGGATGGGTGGCTGTAGCAGGACCTTCACACCAGTCAAACGCCGCTTGCCAAGAACACCGGAACCATGTGAGCGCCGGTCTGTTCCTCGCCAGTGATAAGCCGCATCGGCAGGCCGTAAAGCGCCGTCAGGGCGCTGTCGGTCATGGTCTCAAGCACCGGGCCGAAGGAAAAACGGTCAGGAGCTTCAATCAGCAGCACCTTGTCGGCGGTCAGAAATGCATGCTGCGGATAGTGCGAGGCGAAGACGATGGTCAGGCCCTGCTCTTTCGCGACGGACTTGACCACATTGAGGATCACGTCCTGATTGAGGTAGTCGAGCGCCGATGTGGGCTCGTCCAGCACTAGCATGTCGCAATCCGCGGCCAGTGCGCGGGCGATGAAGACAAGCTGCCGCTCACCGCCGCTGAGTTCCTCGATCCGGCGATCCTCGAATGTTTCGATGCCCAGGGTCGCCAGCGCCTTGCGGGCGCGGCGTCGATCTTCAGGACCGGGGCTCTGGAACAGGCCCAGATGTCGGGCGCGCCCCGTCAGGACGACCTCCAACACGGAAAAGTCGAAGGGCGTGTTGGTGCGCTGCGGAACATATCCCGGGCTGCCCGCGACGCGGATGCGCCCTGCCGCCAACGGATGCAGCCCCAGCAGTGCGCGCAGCAGGGTTGTCTTGCCGCGCCCGTTGCGCCCAAGGATGGCCAGGATTTCGCCGCGCGGCAGTGTCCAGTTCATGTTGCGGACAAGGTCGCGCGCGCCGATCGCTATCCTGACGTTGTCGACCTCAATCACGGCGCCACCCCGAGAGATGCGTGCGCCGCAGCAGGATGGCAAAGACAGGCGCGCCGATAAGGGCGGTCAGGATGCCCAGCGGAATCTCCGCCGGAGTCGCGGTCCGGGCCAGGTTGTCGATCACAAGCAGGTAAAGCGCCCCGAGCGCCATCGAGGCCGGAAGCAGCATGTTGTGACCCGGCCCGACCAGCATCCGGGCGAAATGTGGCACCACAAGGCCGATCCAGCCCACGACCCCCAGCACGGCCACAACCGCCGCCGAGATCAGCGCCACCGCGATCAGCACCATCCAGCGGGTGCGCTCGACCTGAACGCCCATGGCCTGCGCGTCCTCGTCGCCAAAGGACAGCACATCGATGCGAAAGCGCAGCCCGACGATGACCAGCCCTCCCAGGACCACGGGCAGACCGATGACCGGGATGTCGTCCCATCCGGTGCTGGCAAGGCTGCCCATCAGCCAGTAGACGATCGCGGGCAGCTTGTCGTCGGGGTCGGCCACGTATTTCACGCCTGAGGTCAGCGCGGTGAAAAAGGCGCTGGTGACCACGCCGGACAGCACCAGCATCAGCACCGGGGACTGGCCGCCCACGCGGCTCATGGCATAGACGATTCCCATGGCCAGCAGGCCAAAGCAGAAGGCCAGCCCGACCACGGCGCTTGCGGTGCCGAACAGCAGGATCGCCAGCGCCCCGCCAAAGCCCGCGCCGCTGCTGACCCCGATGATCTGCGGTCCGACCAGCGGGTTGCGAAAGACGCCCTGCAAGGCCGCCCCCGCCAGCGCAAGGCCCGCACCGGCCAGGATCGCGGCGAGGATGCGGGGCAGACGGACCAGTTCGACGACGCTTTCCTCGGTGCGCGAATACTCGGCCCCGATCGGCAGCACATTGTCTGCCAAAACCGCCAAAACCGTGCCGAAGGGGATACTGTAGCGCCCCATGGACAGCGAGGCCACGAACAGCAGCGGTCCGGCCACCACCACGGCCGTCCAGAACAGCCGAAGGCGCAGCGCCTGTGTGCGCCGCGCCGGCGGGGCCTCTGCCGACGCCCCGCTGTCGGTGCTCAGATCGGAACTCAAGACGCGCCTATAGCCCTATCATCGCGTTGTAGTCCTTGCTCATGGCGTTCTCTTCCAGATGCAGGATCTGTTCCACGTCCTCTGTCGTCGGGGCCGCACCATACATGGCTTCGAACTGTTTGCCGATTTCGGTCATGTGGTCAAAGCTGAACCGGTCCGGATAGGCAACAGAGGCAAACCAGGCCCAGAGAAGCGGCGTCTCATTGGAATTCGAGGTGATGCGCGGCGATTTGTAGACCTGCCGGTTCTGCACCGCCTTCAGCCCCTGAAAGCGGGGGTCGTCATAAACGTCCTGCGGTGTGGCCGCGTGGTTGAAGAAGTTCAGAAAGACGATGTCCGGATCCCAGGCCAGCAGCTGTTCGGCATCGATGATCGCGGTGCCCTGTTCGATGCCCGCCTCGTAGACCACGTTGCGCAGGCCGGGCACCTGAAAGATCAGCTCGTCCCGACCCCAGGCGGCCAATTCGTCCTCGCTGAAATTCGACATGAAGATGATGCGCTTGCGCTCTTCCTCGGGGATGTCGGTCACGGCGGCGTCGACCTGGTCGCGGACCTGCTTGTGCCAGTCGAGGATCGCGGTTGCGCGGTCTTCCTTGCCCAGGATCTTGCCCAGCATGGCGATCTGTTCGGCCTCGATCTCATACGTGCCCCATGAAAAGGCGACCACCGGGATGCCGACGCGTTCCATCGGTTCGATGATGTCCTCTTCGCGGTAGCCCCACTGGATCACCACGTCGGGGTTCGCGGCCAGCATTTCTTCGACGTTGGGGACAAAGCGGTCGCCCACGATCCCGGTGTCGATGTCGGCGATGCCGGGGTGCAGCTTGGCCATGACCCCATCCATGAGGTTCTGCTTGGCGCCCGCGTTGATTCCGATCATCTGGTCCGTGCCGCCCGCCACGGCGATTACCATGTTGGGGCCGGGGTTGGTCAGCACGACCACCCTTTGCGCCGGCCCGGCCAGCGTGATGGTCTTGCCCAGTTGATCTGTGATGGTGATCTCTTCGGCCGAAGCCAGCGCGGGGCTGAGCGCCAGAAACGCCCCGGTCAGCGCGGAAATAATAGTCTTGGCCATGCTGCGGCCTCCTTTTGGAACAGGTCGGTGAGGGCGGCACAGCGCTGTGCCGCCCGAAATGGCTCAGTTCAGCGTACAGATGCCGGTGCCATCGTCAAAGCTCGCGAAGAGCTCGCCGGTGCACTTTTCGCTCAGCGTCTCTGCGGAAAAGCTTGAAGGCTCTTTGACGGCACCGCCGAGAGTGAAGCTGAAGCCCGTCGCCTGACCTTGCCCGTGGCAACCCATGCAGCCGCCCATGTTGACGTTGTAGGCGGGTTTCGTGGCCTTGCCGTTCATGACCGCGCCGCCGGTCGCGCCGGTCGCATTGGGATTATTGCCCGGATAAAGCGCAAGGTTGTCGACGGTCGAGACAGAGAAGGCGCCGGTAAAGAACTGGAACCGCTGGCTGGTCTCGATCACCGCATTGGCCAGGTAATAGTCCTGATCAGCGAAGTAATGCGGAAAGTAGCCGTCATTGCCATTGCTGCCTGACGGTCCGCCCTGCTGGTAGTAACCGCCGGTGGCGTAGTCGGCGGGCGGGTTGGTCGGCTGGTACTGAAAGCCGACCAACTGGTAGTTCGCCCAGACCGTCCCGGCCAGCGCGCTTGCGGCGGCGGCATTGGCCGTTGTCACCTCGGGCAGTTTCTGGATCAGACGTGTCGCGGGATAGCCGGGCGTCGTCAGGTTGCCCGTGACCGGCGCCGGGTTTGCCGGGTTCTGGTAGACGATGCCGAACGGATTGACCTGCGAGGCGGCATAGGGATTGGACGCCGGACCGCCTGTCGCATTGGTGTTGGCATAGGTAAACTTGCCCGGATAGTTGTCCGCATGTTCAAAGCTTGAGAAGAACAGATACGGGAACTTGTCGGTCTTGCGGATGATGTGCAGGCCGATCAGCCCGAACGTGCCGTAGTTGTAGCAGACCGTCGACGTTCCGTTCACGTTCTCGTCTTCGTAGAACAGCGAGGACTGCATGTAATAGGCCCCGCTCTGGACTTCTGCAGCGCTGAGCATCTTCCACGCGGACTTTGTCAGGATCGAACCCGCCATCGCGCCGGAATTCGACCCGCTGGACAGCACGACGCCCGCGCCGTTGCCGCCGTTCTGCTGGGCTGACACCGCCGCGTCCAGCGTCGTGGGATCCCACCAGTTCTTGGTCCGGATGTCCTCGTAGTGGTCATAGTTGAACTTGACCTGATAGCGGATCAGCGTCTCTTCGTTCAGGTGCTGGGTGTCCGTCCCGGCCCAGAGGATCGCAAGACCGATCTCATCGGTTTCATCGACGTAGTTTTCCACCTTGTTGGTCTGCAAGGCCGTGATGTGCCCCGGGGGCAGCGGCGGGGCATTGCTGCACGCGCTGATCTGCGGGTTGGGGCCTGTTGTCACTGGTTGCGCGCCGTTGTTGAACGGCTCGGGCGGGACATACTGGAACAGATTGTTCCCGGTATCGCGAATGACAAAAAGTTCGCGTTTCTCGCGCCAGCTGTCCCAGACCACGATGGGCGTATCCTGACCGGGCTGGCCAGGCATGCCGATCTTGGAATTCGGATCGGGCACACCGCGGTCATAGGGCGCGGAATAGGGGTCCTGCGCCGGCCAGTTGACCGCGATGAAGGTGTTCCAGGCAAAGTTGGCCAGCCCGGCGGGGCTGATCGTGGCGTTGTCGTCGTAGTCGCAGGGCACCTGATCGGAAATCACAACGTTTCCGACATCCTGGTTGGCGACGCACTGGCTGGGCGCCTGAGCCAGCGCCGGGCCGCACAAGGCCAGCCCGCCGGCAGCCAGCAGCGTTGAAATTATCGGTTTCTGTGTCATCAATTCTTTCTCCCTCTGATCATCGGAACAGGTTCAAAATTAACCAATAAGTTGATCGTTAACACAACTGTACAAGTTCTGGCGGACTTCTTGGCCGCGAAGGTCGCGTAGTCCTCATGCCCGCTCCAGTTCGGTCGAATACCAGTCGATCCGACGTGCCATCGCGGCGCGCAATGGTGTGCCCCAGCATTGCCAGTCGGCGTAGCGCCTCAGGATCGACAGCATGTTGCGGTCGTGCCGCTGCACCCGGTCAGGCAACCGCGCCTCGTCCGGCAGGCCGAAGGGGCGTGTATGATCCGGCCATTGGCGACAGGTGGCGACAAGCGCTTGGCTGAACAGGCAGGGCACCGTTGCGAACAGGCGAAACTCCATGTCCCAGTCCTCGGCATAGCACAGGGCAGGGTCAAAGGGCCTTGGTCCGATCCGCCGCAGCGCGCGGCTGCGAAAGACCATGGTGCTGGTCGGGCAGAGCGGCCCCTTGGCCAGCCGCACCAGATCCTCGCCGAAGCCCCGAGTCGGGCCATCGAAATCTACGTCCACTGCCCGCATCCAAGACGCAAAGCGCAGGTGCGTGCCGTCATAGTAGTCCGCGTCCCCAGCCACCATGCCGGCATCCGGATTGGCGCGCAGCAGGGCAATATCATGGGCGATCTTGCCTGGATGCCAGAGATCGTCGGAATCCAGCAGCGCGATCAGATCTCCCCGCGCCAACGCGATCCCTGTATTCCGTGCGGCCGATGGGCCGCGATTGGGCTGCCGGACGTAGCGCACCGGCGGTCCATAGCCCGCCAAGGCCCGGTCCGTGCCGTCGGTCGATCCGTCGTCCACCACGATGATCTCCAGAGGGGCGGGGGCCTGCGCCAGCACACTCTCGACCGCCTGCACGACCAGCGCGGCGCGGTCAAAACTGGGAATGATCACCGAGTAGCTGGCTGTGTCAGGCATGGGCGGGTACTCCCGCCGTGACCGGGGCGACCAGACATGTTTCCGGACGCGCCTGATAGATCGGCAGATGAGTATCGATGAAGGCCTGGTATGCTGCGCGTCGCGGGCCGCCGAAGCGTGTTTCGGGCTGCATGGTCAGCGCGCCGGGGTGGGTCCGGCGGTAGTAGAGAAACGCCTCGACGATCTCGACGGAAAAACCGCAGGCCCGGGCGCGGTGCAGGAAATCCGTGTCCGCGGCGCACCGCCAGGGGCGGAAGGCGCCAAGTGTCTCCCAGACCCGGCGGCGCAGCGTCAACTGCCCGTCGCTGGGGCGTCGGCTGAGGCCGCCTTCGGGATGGTAGAACTCGTGCGCCATGACCCGCGAAGCCGGGGTCAGATCGGCATCAGTATAGACACTCCAAGACTGCACGATGTCGGCCCGGGTGGCGGCCTCTATGTGATGCGTCAGGTAACCCGGGCGCATCACATCATCCGCGTCGAACCGGCTGATCAGCATGCCTCGGGCTCGCGCAGCCAGCGTATTGAACATCACGTAGGTTCCGTGATTCCCGGGTGTCTCAAATACCTGAAGAGTCGGGCTGTCGATCCGCCGCGCAACGCGGGCGGTGTCCCGGCAGCCGTCGACTCCGATCAGAAGCTCCAGCCGCCAACCCGGCGGCAGGTCCTGTTCCAGAATGCTGGCGGCGCAGGCGTCCAGCCAGGCTTCGGCGCGCCAGGCCGCCACCAGGACCGATATGGTTTTGGCCTGCCATGCGGTCATGCGCGCCGCTCCTCCTGGCTGACACGGGTAAGAGCGGCAAGGTGGCGTTCCGCACCCTCCTGAAGAAACCGGATCATCTCGGGGTTTTCATCCTCGGTCCCGCTGTAGGGCGTCAGGTTGAGATCGACGATGTAATAGCCCGTCGCGTCGTGCATCACGTCGATGCAGCAATAGGCAAGGCGCGTGTGCTCCAGAAACCGCGCCAGAACAGTGTCCAGCCCGCGGGGCAGGCCGGTGCGACCCGCCAGCAGATCGGCGTAGTCGAATGGGTGGTTCCGGTCGGCGGAATGGCCGCTCAGCTTCTTGATCGGGCCGGGGCAGTGGCCCTTGACCACCACCACCGCCTCGCCAAAGCGGTAAAGGCGGTAGAAACTGTTCTCGGGATTGACGATATAGCGTTCGATCACCACCGATGGGTCCCGCCAGAGCGCCGGGTCCACGTCGCGGCGCTGCACCGGGTAATAGGCATCGGCATGCAGGATATGCGCTTCGGCATGAAAGCCGAAAATGCCGTTGCGGGTGATCTGGCATTCCGCCTCGCGCTTGCCGCCGGCGTTGAGGTTCGACTTGACGAAGAGCCAGTCGTCAGGGGTTCCAACGGGGTCGGCCCGCGCTGTTGGAAGTCCCGCCCTGGAAAGCAAACGGTGCAGGCGGTCCTTGCGGATGTCGTCCACATGCGCATTCAGAACGATCAAACCGCGGCGCCGGGCATATGCCAGGATTTTGGACCGGTGACGCGGGAAGGCGGCGCTGCAAGACAGGTCAATCTGCGGCAGGACCGCCGTGACCCCTGCCGCGATCAGGGGGGCCAGCACCTCTGCCGGGTCGTCGTGGTCTGCCGTGATCCGGCAGGCAGGATCGACCAGATTGCCGATCAGGAACAACTCCCACGCGTTCCACTCGTAGACCGCTATCGCGTTCAGCCCGCCCATGCCCGGAAACCGTCAGCGCCCGGCGACGAACATGTCGCTCGCGCCGCTTGTCTGGCCGACCGACATCCGGGTGATGAAGACGCCCGGTCCGGCGGGATCGCCGTTTTCATCCTTGCCGTCCCAGATCACGCTGTGTCGCCCTGCGCTGACGCTGGGCTTCTCGACCAGAGTCCGCAGGAAAAAGGCGTGCTGCGCCCAGATCCCGACAAAGACATCCGTGCTGCCGGCGGCGAGATCGTAGATCACCTCGATCCGGCCATCCTCCAACGCGCGGTGGCTGAGACCGGGTTGCTGCGCGGGCATGGATTGAATTACCGGGGGCATCTCAGGCCTCCGTCGTCGTGGTGGCGGCGAAGGCGGATTTCTTCTTGCCCGCGCTTGCCTCAGCATGGCCGCTGTTGGCCGGTTCCATCCGGTCGTCCGAGGTGCTTTTCTTGGCAAAAGCCCCGGTTTTCTTCGGCTTGGCCGGTTCCATCTTGTAGACCTGCAGGCCCGAACAATAGGCAAAGCCATCCGCCGCCGGGTCGCCGTGGATGCGATAGCGGTTGATCCGGAGGCGCGGATCGCTGTTCGCATCGCCGGTGACATTGTCCTCTGCCGTCCAGGTCTCGCCGCCATCGTCGGTATAGCTGTTCATCTTGCCGGCGAAGTTATTTCCCCAGCCACCGACCCAGCCGCGCTTTGCGTCCAGAAAGCCGATGCCTTCGAGGTCGTTGTTGATGGCGGGCGCGCTGGCGTCCTGAGTGGCTGCCACATGCTTGCGTGTCCATGACTGGCCACCGTCCGTCGTGGTCAGGATCGCGGCGTCGCGGAAATTCTCCAGCGCAACGAACCCGGTCTGCCGGTCCAGCCACTGGATCTTCCAGCCCCATTCGCCGCAGGACAAACCTTCGGTTTTCGCCGCTGTATTTGTCCAGGTTGCACCGCCATCGGTGGTGTGCAGGACCACGGGCTTCAGCTTGCCGTAGCGCGACAGGCGCGGTTCGGGATAGGCCGAGGTATCGACAACGCAGCTGTCGTCGTTCTTGCCGCCCACGACATAGCCGTTGTCGGCATCGAAGAACCAGACATCAATCAGGTTGTCGGCATGGGCACTCATGTCGATCAGCTGCCAGTTGGCGCCGTTGTCGGTTGTCTTGATGATCGACGGACCCGGCAGGCCCGGATCGTTGGTGCCCGATCCATAGGCCACGGTTTCACTGACCGCGTGAAACCCACAGATGCCGCCGGGGCTGTTTTCCGGCAGGTTCATTACCGGTTCCCAGGTCTCACCTCCGTCAATGGTATGATGCAGAAGCGTCTCGATATACTGGCTGGGGTATTTTAGGTCCTTCAGCGTCAACCCGCCAACGCCGGTCACCGCGCCGAACCAGCCGATCTGCCTGTTGGCCCAGCTCATGCAGCGCAGGTAAGGCCTGCTGGGCAAATTGGGCGGCAGAAAAAATTTCGGCGCCCAATTGGCGCCGCCGTCCTCAGTCTTGCAGATATATCCGCTGCTGTTCACCAGCCAGCCTGTCAGATCATCGAAGAACCAGATGTCGTCTGTTCGTGAAGACGCCACAGGCGAATTGGGCAACATTTGCCAGGTCAGTTCCGTCATTTGAAATCCCCCACCACGATCTAAACATCGAACGCCGCCATTCTGCGTGCGGAAATCCAATCCAATGCAATCAAGAAGAGAGTACGCCCTGTAAACTTCAAATTCAAGTGGCGCGAATCTGAACGTTCAGTTTAAACTTTAGGATGTTTTTCTGAGTTGTTCCGGAGCAGAACCAAGTGCTGCTTGAAGTCACAGGACGTCATTTTCTTCAAGCACGCCACCTGATCTGGGGCGACCGTCTATTCGTTTTCCAGAAAGGGTAAGATCATGCAGCTGCAACGGAATCCCAGACCCGACCGAAAAACCTCCCGGCGCAAATTCCTGGGCGAAGCCAGCGCTTTGGCCTTTGCCACAGCGGTTGCGGGTCCGATCAGTTTTGTCGGAGTTGGACCGGCGCGGGCGCAGTCGGTCCGGAGCTATGTTCTGGAGGTGCAATCCTTTGGCACAACCGGCTTTGCCTATAATGGCAAGCGCCCGGGAATGGTGCTCGAGGCCGATCCCGGCGACCGCATAGACGTTCACTTCATCAATAGCCTGCCGCTTGATCCGCCCGGGGACAACTGCCCCGCGGATCACAACCAGCCGCACGGACGGAACACGACGAACCTGCACACCCACGGCCTGCACGTCTCTCCCACGGTGGACTCCACTGGCACTTTCGACGCCGACAACGTCTTTCTCAAGATCACGCCCAAGGGGCAGGAGGTGCCGTGTCGCAACGACAGTTTCCGGGACGGCGAGACGCATTATCGTTTCGAACTGCCACCGGACCACCCGTCGGGCACATTCTGGTATCACGCGCACAAACACGGGTCGACCAATGACCAGGTCAGCGGCGGGCTGGCCGGACCGCTGATCATACGCGACCGCCCCGGCGTGATGCCGGACTACATTGCGCAGGCGCGCGAGCGGATATTCATGCTGACCACGGACGGCGCGGTTGAGATGGACCCGGGCGGTGGCGGCACGCTGAACCCGACCGTCACGCTTGATCGCGGCTCGGTAGAGCGCTGGCGGATCATCAACGCCAATCCCTCGGCGAACAACTTCGTCAGCCTGAACATCGACTCCGAAGAGGTGGAGCTTTGGCAGATCGCCTATGACGGGCTGACCCTTGACCGCCGTGTGCGCGTCGATCCCGCGAACGACGCCGACCCCTGGGAGAACCATGCCGCGCTTGCCCCGGGCAACCGGACGGACCTGATGGTTCATGTGCCAAAGAGCGCCGGGGCGCGGAACCTGCGTCTGGCGGCACGGCAGGCTTCGACCGAGTTCCTGCACAGCCATGGCGTGACGGCGCTGGCGATGGCCAAACCTGTGCAGATTGGAATCATGGTCGAAGACCAGGAGGTTGACGATCTCTGGAGCGACAGCGACGACCTGCCCGGCCCGGGCCTTGTCCCTTTCACACAAATGCCCAGCCTCACCCGAAGCGTCACCTTTGCGACGGACAACAAGTTGGTGATCGACGGGCAGGCTTTTGACGGTCAAATCAAACAGACCATGCAGCTTGATACAGCGGAGGCCTGGACCGTATTCAACGACGGCACCGGAACGCACCCGTTCCACATTCACGTCAACCCGTTCTTTGTGACGCATATCAACGGAAAGGAATTGGCCGAGGGTAGCCCGCTGCGCCGATGGCAGGATGTGGTCGCGTTGCCGCCGAAAATTGACGGACAGAAAGGATCGGTCCAGTTTTCCACACGGTTCGAGACGTTTACCGGGCAATTCGTGATTCATTGCCACATCCTGTTCCATGAGGATGTCGGGATGATGCAGGCGGTCGCCGTGATCTGACCAAGTGATCGGAAACATGTGCGTGCTTTTTGGTTAAAAGCGAGGAAATTGATTTCGGAGTTTCTGCCTGCGGCGTTCCATTACTGCCATTGGCAATACGGATTATTTTTGCAGTTTGATGGAGGTCTCGCCGAGAAATGTTGACGGCCGTTCGTTTATCTACGGGCGCAGGAGAACATGCTATTGGGAAGACTGAATCCTGTCCCGTACAATGCGCCACTTTGCATTGACGGGACTTGCCGGACCGATCGAGCTCTAAAAGTTTTTTATATCTTAAATTCACCGCGCAGATTTGCCAAAGCCAATGCGAAATTCCCGCCTGTGATCCCAGAACGGCCCTCAACCTTAGGGTGCAATTCCCCAAAGAATCCAATATTTTGTTGCTTTCCGGGACAGGTATTGATCACATGGGGAATAATCAAAGGCAATCTTGAAGCGGGGGGATCTGATGGTCGCCGGTGCGTTGGAGATATTCGACACCGTTGCGAGTTGCGCCGGCATGGCCGATGGCAGGCTTGACGGTCTTGCCTCTCGCGGACCCAAAATCTATTTCGAACTTCCGCTTAAAAGCCTCGCCCCTGAAGTTGCCGATTTTCATCTAAAAACAGAGAGTTTCCGGGACGCGCAGAAGAGTGCCGTCCGCCCACATTCCGCTCTCACCGCAGCGCGATGATCTACACACTGGAACCGCCGGATCACTTGATCCCCGGTTCCTTGTATGGATCGCAGTCCAGAATCAGATGGAAAGGTTTTCGGCGATCACGAAGACCGCAGCCGACCTGCTTTTCCCTTGGCGGAAGCCCGCTATTGCTGTTCGAGAAACGGCGACCCTGACCTTGCCGACCTGACAATCTGACCGGGTTTCGATGCTGGTCATATCGCCAGTGTCTTTTTTGCCGGGCCGCAAACAGTCTGCACTTTTCCGAATAACGGCCTGTTCCCTTTCGAGGGGCGATTGAAAACAAATTAAGGGGACGCATAGATGCCGGCGTTTGACACTTTTTCCGCAGTTGTGGGAATCATTGGAACCACATGGACGATCATAGACAGCCTTACGTCCCATGGGAGCAACGGTGATTTCGGGCCCGCCCTGGAGAACCTCTTCAACCCCGGCGCAGACACGGATCAGAAGATCGACGCCCTCTCTGACGAGGTCAGGAACGGCTTCAACGATGTCCAGGCCAGCCTCGATACATTGCAGACGGAGCTTACGGACCTCATCACCGGACAGTTGAGCGAGGTTCGCCAGCAGGCGCTGATGGGCGCTCTTTCCCGTTCGGAAAGTGCGCTGGACCTGCTGTCCAGCCTCGACGCCGGGCTGCCGATCGACCCCGGTTACCTGATCGGCGAAGCCTCGCTCGGCCTGCGGGACGTGCTGGCCCAGGCCAAGACCATCGCGACGCTGACGCCCACCTATACGCCCTCCATTGGCGACATCTCTGTGGCCGTCGCGGCGGTGGGTGTCGCCGTGGCCGCCCGCACTCAGGTCGCAGTCGCCCTGGAGAACGACATTCTCGGATCGTCGGCGATGAACGAGCAGTTCCTGGATGTCGCGGATTTCTTCAGGGATGCGGTCCAACACTACCGTGACGCGATGTTCCTGGACCGCAGCTTCTTCGCGGAAGATGATTTCGGTGTGTCAAGCGTCAATCTTGGCAGGCTCAACCTGCCGAATGCGTCTGAGTTTGATTGGAGGGACCCTGGGACTCCGGGCGCAGACACAAACATATTCGACGCTCTGGTTCCCACGTCTTTGACAACCTTTGGTCTGCTGATATTTGTTCCTGGGGCCTTTCAACTTGATACGCAGCAACCGCTGCTGTTCGACAACCCCGACAGCCCGTTTTTCGGCCGGTTTGACGAATTGGTCACCATCAACGCAAACGGACACTGGGAAATCGATGCAACCGATCCTACAGGCGACGGCCGGGAGCTTGCCTATAGGATCGCCGAATATAATCTGGAATCGGTCGCACTGCAATTTGTCGGTGCTGGGGCAAACGGCACCACGTTTTTCGAGATCGCTGCCAACTACGAAAGTTTCGCGGACGGCAACGAACAGGTCCTGTCCGCCCCTGCGGGTCAGGATCCCTCGGGCACATTGACCGGCGATCTGGACGGCCCGGGCAAGGACCTGCTGATCGGCAATATCGGCAATGACGTTTTGAACGGCCTGGACGGCAACGACATCCTGCGCGGCAACGCAGGCAACGATACGTTGAACGGTGGCAGTGGCGAGGACCGGTTGGAAGGCGGGGCTGGCGACGACAGCCTGCGCGGCGGTTTGGACAATGACGAGCTTTTCGGCGCCGGGGGCAACGACAGGATCATCGGCGACGGCGGCTTTGACAAGGCGGGTTTCCGCGGCAATCGGGCAGACTACACGATCGACCACGGCAGTTTCGCCTTTGGCAACTCTGTGCTCTTCGATGTCGTGCTTGTCGAGGGTCCGGACGGGCGGGACGCCCTGTCCTCCGTCGAGCGCCTGTTCTTCGCGGATTCCGTCCTGACCCTTGGCACCCTTTCCGGGGCGAACAGCACGTTGAGCGGCGGCGAGGGTGCCGACCTGTTGTGGCACTACGGTGCGGGTGGCACGTTGGACGGGGGCGCAGGCAATGATGAGCTGATCGGGCGCGCCGCGAACCAGACCTTTGTCGGCGGCCTGGGCAACGATCTGATGCGCATCGAGACGACCGACCCCTCGCCCAACGATGTGGCGGTCTTCTCCGGCAACCGGGCGTCTTACATCATCACCGCGCCGGACACCGAAACGCTCGAGGTCCGCGGCGTGGACGGGACGGACACGCTTGGGGTCGGCTTTGATCATCTCCAGTTCCTGAACGTGACGCTGAACGTCTTCTATGGAACCGGGGCGGGGGCCGTCATCGGCACGGGCGCCGAGGACATTCTGTTCGATTTTTCGGCGAATGCGATGAACGCCGGGGCGGGCAACGACCTGATCATCTCGCAAACGCCCGACGCGGTGCCCCTCGCCGGAGTGCTCGACGGTGGCACCGGGATGGACACGCTCCGCCTTCCGGGGGCGCTGGCCGATCATACGGTGCGCTTTGTGCCCGGCTCCGGTGGCGAAACCATTGCGATCCGGGGGCCGGACGGCACCTGGATGATGCGCAATGTCGAGACGGTGCAATTCGACGAACCGGCGGGAAGCTCGGCACAGTCGAGCCTCAAGATCCAGTACGGCACTGCGGCCGCGAATCTCATTTCCGGATTTCAGGGCCAGGACGTGATTGCAGGTCTGGGCGGCAATGACTTGATCGACATGTCGCAATTCACGCTCTTCGGCCCAGTGGTTCCGAACATCATTTCGGTTTTCCTGTCGGGCGGCGCCGGGAATGACAGCCTGATCGGCGGCGCGAACGACGATGTGCTCGACGGTGGCACGGGCAATGACTCGCTGACCGGCGGCGCGGGCCTCGACACGGCGGTGCTGACCGGCCCGATTGAAAACTGGTCCTTCAGTCTGGACGGCACAACCGTGGTCGCGACGGGGCGGGCCGGAACGCCCGCCGCCTCCGAAGGCACCAAGCGCCTGACCGGGATCGAGCGCATCGAGTTCCAGACCGCCAGAGCGGACCTGATCTCGGTCGCCGATCTGGTGCTGGCCGACAGCGATGGGGCAACAACAGGCGCGCAGGAGTTGATCTTTCTTGTCGGCGGGGACCGCTTTGTTGCAGCGGGCGACGGCGCGGACACTGTGTTTGGCACGCATGGCGCGGACACCGTCGCGGGCGATGCCGGTGACGATCTCATCGAGGGTGGCGACGGCGACGACTCGCTGGATGGCGGCAGCGGCGACGACACGGTCATCGGCGGCGGCGGCAACGATGTGGTGATCGGCGGTGCCGGCAATGACCAAATGATCGGCGGCACGGGCCAGAACGCATTTGTGTTTCTTCTACAGGGTCAGCGCCAGTTCGACACCATCGTCGACTTTCAACCGGGCTTTGACAGGGTTTTCGTCGACTCATTGTTCTACAACACGGCGATCTCGGGCGAAGATGTCCTGCTGGACTTCGGCGGCGGCGAAATCCTGATGCTGGAAGGCCTTGCGCGTACGCCGCTGGAGCCGGGAGACGTGGCCCTTTATCGTCCCGGCGCGATTTCTCCGAGTGCCTGGCTGGGCGCGGTGACGCTGGGCGGACCTGGCAATGACTCGCTTGTCGGGGCGAACAGCAACGATACGCTGATCGGCGGCGCTGGCGACGACTCCCTTGACGCTCGTGCGGGCGACGACCTTCTGATTGGCGGTCCCGGTGCCGACGATCTCGACGGCGGTATCGGGTTCGACACGGCCAGTTACGAAGATTCTGCCACCGGTGTGACAGTCCGCCTGTGGAATGGCACCGGCCAAGGCGGCGATGCACAGGGCGATACGCTGACGGGTATCGAGGCCCTGACCGGGTCCGACCATGTCGACAAGCTGGTCGGCCGTTTCGGTCTGGCCGACCTTCTGGACGGAGGCGCGGGCAACGATTGCCTGAAGGGGTTGAGCGGCAACGATACCCTGATCGGCGGCGCGGGCGCGGATGAGTTGCTGGGCGATCAGGGGTTCGATACGGCGGACTACAGTGGTTCCGCCGCCGGTGTAACTGTCCGCCTGTGGACCGGGCTCGGCCAAGGTGGCGACGCGCAGGGCGACACCCTGACGGATATCGAGGCCCTGATCGGGTCCGATTATGTGGACAAGTTGGTTGGTGCGTTCGGTCAAGCCGACAGGCTGGAAGGCGGCGCGGGAAACGATTGCCTGAAGGGGCTGAGCGGCGACGATACCCTGATCGGCGGCGCAGGCGCGGATGAGTTGCTGGGCGATCAGGGGATCGATACGGCGGACTACAGCGGCTCTGCCGCCGGTGTGACTGTCCGCCTGTGGACCGGGCTCGGCCAAGGTGGCGATGCGCAGGGTGACACTCTGACGGAGATCGAAGCCGTGACCGGGTCCGACCTAGCCGACATGCTGGTCGGGGACTTCGGGCAGGCCGACCGTCTGGACGGCGGCGCCGGAGACGATTGCCTGAAGGGGCTGAGCGGCAACGACACCCTGATCGGCGGCGCGGGCGCGGATACGTTGATCGGTGACCAGGGGAGCGATATCCTGATCGGCGGTACGGGGCTGGACTACCTGTACGGGGGCTCGGACTCCGACACCTTCGTCTTCGGCAGCCTGGTCGATGCGGGCATCGGCGCGGTCCGCGACCAGATCCTCGATTTCGAGGCGGGACTAGATCGTATCGACGTCTCGGGCATGTCGCCGGGCGTGATCGCGTTTCGCGGCACGGCGATTTTCACCGCCACTGGCAATTCCGAACTGCGCCTGCGCGAGACGACCACCGGCTCGACCATTGTCGAGGTCGACAGCGACGGCAACGGGACGATCGACGCCGAGATCCGGGTGGCGGGCGTGATCGGTCTGAGCGCAGGTGATTTCCTTTTGTGACGATCTCGGCCTGCACGGGATTTCTGAAAAAGGCACAATGAAAAAGCCTTTGGCGTAGAGATGGGCGCGCTGGACGGGCGCTTGGGCGCTCGACTGTCCCCGTTTTCGACTGCTTCCGGCGGCGTTCAGGGCGCGGTCACAGGATCTGGCTGAGGAATTCCTTGGTCCGCGGGTCCGAGGCGCTGACAAAGAAGGTGCCGGGCGGTCCATGCTCGACGATCACGCCGCGGTCGGTGAAATAGATATGATCCGCCACCTCGCGGGCAAAGCCCATCTCGTGGGTGACCAGAATACAGGTCATGCCCTCTGCGGCCAGGTCCTTGATCGTCACCAGCACTTCCTTGACGGTCTCCGGGTCCAGTGCAGCGGTCACCTCGTCGAACAGCATCACATCGGGCCGCATCGCCAGGCTGCGGGCAATCGCCACGCGCTGCTGTTGTCCGCCCGACAGTTCGCCGGGATAGCTGTCTTCCTTGCCTTCCAGACGCACCTTCCTGATAAGCTCGCGGGCACGTTTCTCAACCTCTGCGGGGTTTTCCTTCAGAACCTTGACGGGGGCCATCATGACGTTTTCCAGCGCCGTCTTGTGCGGGAACAGGTTGTACTGCTGGAACACCATGCCGACCTTCTTGCGCAGTTCCAGCTTGTTCAGCTTTGGGTCGCTCACCTCTTGGCCTTCGACCGTGATCGACCCGCCCTGAATGTCGTTCAGGGCGTTGATGCAACGGATCAGCGTCGACTTGCCGGACCCCGACGGGCCGATGATGCAGATCACCTCGCCTTTCATCACGTCCAGACTGACGCCCTTGAGCACTTCGAAGGTGCCAAAGCTCTTGTGGACATCCTTGAGGGAAACGATGGGTTGATCGGGGGTCCAGCTCATGCGCACCTCACAGTTTGACCGAATAGCGCCGTTCCAACGCGATGGTCAGCCGCGCGATCGGGTAGCAATAGACAAAGAACAGCAGCAGGGCATAACCATAGAACGGCATCAGCAACTCGGGGTGATTGTTCTCGGCCTCCATGGCCTGCCGCGAATAGGTGATGATTTCGCCCACGCCCAGCAGCGAACACAGCGGCGTGGCCATGGTCAGGATCGCGTACCAGTTCATCCAGGGCGGGATCATCCGCTTGACCACCTGCGGAAGGATGATCTGCCACAGCGTCTGCGTGCGGGTGAAAGACAGCGATTCCGCCGCCTCCCATTGCGCCGAGGGGACCGAGTTCACCGCACCGCGCACGATTTCCGAGATATTGGCCATGATCGGCAGCGACAGCCCGATCACCGCCTTAATCCAACCCGGAATCGGGATGGTCACGCCGAACACGGTAATCTGGAACGGAAAGGCAAGCAGCACCACGAACAGCAGCACAAGCCAGGGCGAATTGCGGAACAGCTGCGTGATTCCCCATGAAATTCCCTTGATCCAGCGGTGCTGCGACACCTGCGCCAGACCCAGCGCCGCGCCCAGAATCGTGCCGATCAGCATCGCGAAAAGCGAGATCAGCACGTTGAACAGGAAGCCCTGAAAGGTCACGAACGGGATCCAGCGCCAGAGCGCGGCAAAGGCATCGACCGTGTTGAAACCGGGCGACTGGGCAAAGGCGGCGACAGGCCAGGCCACCAACAGGACAAGGATGCTCCATGGCGGTAGCGAGGCCATCCAGCGGACAAGGTACATCTCGTCGTAGCGGTGGCCACGCAGGACATAGGGTTTCATCACCGGCAGGTCGGTGGTGCCGTGCAACCTACTGGCCATATCCGGGGATCCTCATCTTGCGTTCCCAGCGGTTCATTCCCATCACCAGGATGCCGACCAACAGGATGTAGGTCACGAACAGCAGCAGCATGGTGGGGTTCTGCGCCGAGGGGAAATCGTTCCAGACCGACACGCTTTCATACAGCAGTTCCGGCACCGCGATGGCATAGGCCTGCGTCGTGGTCTTGACCAGATTCACCAGATTGTTGTTCAGCGAAGGGATCGACACCCGCAGCGCCAGCGGAAAGACGACCTCGCGGTAGGTCTGCGTCCGGGTCATGCCAAGCGATTCCGAGGCCTCGACTGTGCTGTGCGGCACCGCCTCGATCCCGGCGCGGAAGATCTCGACGTTGAAGGCCCCGGCAAAGAACGACAGCGAGATGATCGCCCAGCCCACGTTGGAGATGATCGGCACCTCGAGCCAGCCATCGGGGCTGTAGGAGGGGGTGAACTGTCCCAGCGCGAAATAGAAGAACAGTAACTGCACCAGCGGCGGCGTGTTGCGGAAGAACTGGATGTAGCCCTGCACGATGGCGCGCACAAACCGGTTCTGCGCGCCCTGCGCCCAAGCTCCCAAAACGCCGATGATGACCGAGAGGATCACGCAGGCGATGCTGAGCTTGATTGTCATCCACAGGCCGGACAGGATGCGTCCGGCCTGCTTTTCGTCATAGAGCCAGATGAAGTTCCACCGGACATGCTCGGCGGCAAGCTCGCGGAAGAACTCCTCGAAGCCATTCATGGGGCGGATCAGTCCGTGAAGGCCGGTGTGGTCTGGTTGATGAGCTCATTCTGCTTTTGGAGGAAGGCAGTTGGCTTGATGCCCCACTTCTCTTCAAGGGCGATCAGCGAGCCGTCAAGGTGCCACTGGTACTGCATGCCCTTCATGAAGGTGCCGAACACACAGTTTTCTTCGGCCTTGGGAACGGCCAGCGCCCATGGGCTGTCATCCTCGGAGGGCAGGGCCATCTCGAAGTCGTCCCAGTTGCCCGAGGCCAGGTCAGACCCGTGCGAGCTGTCGTCATAGACAAAGGCCACGCATTTCTTGTCGCGCAGCGCCTGTTTGGCCTCGGCTGTGCCGGCGAATGCGACGACCTGCACGCCATAGCGGTCTTCGACGATCTGGTTGTAGAACGCGCCCTGCACACCGCAGACCGGCTTGCCGCGCAGGTCTTCCCATTCGGTGAAGCCCAGCGCCTTGGGCGTAATCGCATTGGTGCCGGAAGTGTAATAGTTGGGGCCGACGATGCCCACCAGTTCGCGCCGGTCGGGGCGGTCGGTCATGGTGGCGATCATCATGTCGATCTGGCCCTGCTCGAGGAACTGCATCCGGTTCGAGCTGACAACGGCCACCAGCTCCAGATCGACGCCCATGGTGTCGGCCACCGCCTGCGCCATGTCCGCCTCCATTCCGACGATACCGCCGTCGGTATTGCGGAAGCCCCAGGGTTTGTAGTCGGCCTTGACGCCCACGGTCAGCGTGCCGCTGTCCATCACCTTCTTCCAGGTGTCATTGGTGCATTCCGCAAAGGCGGCACTGACGTTTGTCAGCGAAAAGGCAATGGCAGTCGTCGCGGTCAGAAATTTCTTCATTCTTTTCTCCACTGTTGTCCGGCCCTCTACGGGGCCTCTATTTCCTTCCGAGGGCGGTGTGCTGCCCCGGCGGATCGCGGGCAATCGGCCCCTCGGCCAAGCCTAACATCGAATTCCTCAAATCAAAGAATTAATGCACCTCGCTGTTTCACAATGGAAAAGCCGCTCATTTCCTGATCAGGATCCGGCAATGGGCGGGTCTGATACCCCATCTCCGCAACGACACCTGAACCCAGGGCCAAGGTCCGGAAGGATCAAATTTCACTATCATCGAGGCCGATTGCGCTCTCGCGTGCGGTCGGTCGTCTTTTTCGGCAAGGCCAAGGCAACCACGATCGCCTCTGCGCTCTGGGCCCGCCGGTCAGGCTCCGACGTAGCTGAGGCCGTGCGCGGTCAGGGGGGGCGTGCAGCACCTGGTAGCGCTTGATCTCCTCGGGCAGGGTGGTGACGCCAAGGCCGGGGGCCTGCGGCAAGTGCAGGCGGTTGTGGGGTCGATCCGGCGCGAAGAGGTCAAAGGAGGTGCGCGACGGATTGGGATTGACATCAACCTCCAGCAGGCCGCGCCCGCCCACCGCCGCCAGCAGCGCGGCCGAAGCCATCAGGCCGATCCCGCCGCCCAAGAAATGCGGGCAGTACGTGACTCCGCTGGCCAATGCCCGGCGCGCCACTGTTTCACACCCCGTGATTCCGCCCCACTTGGCTAGGTCCGGTTGCAGGTAGACGAAGGCGCCCCCGGTTATGGCGCGGCCAAAATTGTCCACCCCCGCGAGATTCTCACCGCCCGCTAGAGGGGTGTTGGTGGCTTTTCGGACATGCGCCCAGTCCTCTGGCGGGGCGGAGGCGATGATCGGTTCCTCCAGCCAGCCAAGGGGGCAACCCGCGACCCCTTGCAGATAGGCGATCGCCTGATCGGTGTCCCAGCCTTGATTGGCGTCAGCAAAGAGGCGTTCGTCGGGGACGAGGCTTTCGGCGATTTGGAGGGTTTCCGAGACGTCGCGGGACAGGTCAAAACCGATCTTGATCTTGAAGGCGTCGTGCCCTTCCTCGCGGCATCGGGCGATGATCTTTGGCGCGTCACGGATGTGAATGCCACTGGCGTAGGTGGGGACTGTATGGGGACGCGTCGGGATTGAGGAACCGCGCGAGGTTGTGGCCCGACTTGCGCGCCAAGAGGTCATGAAAGGCGAGGTCCAGACCGGCGATGACCTGATCGAAAGACCCCATTCCCGGCATTGCAAGGCGCGGATTCGTGTTTTGTCCGTCAAGTCGTGAAAAAGGTCCGAGCGATGCAAGAACCGCTGCCCGATCAGCAGGTCGCCCATATCCTCGACCAGCAGGCGTGCGCGGTGTTCTGCCCCGCAGGCGGGCCAGTTGGCAAAGACCTCACCCCAGCCAAAGGCACCATCGGCATCCTCGATCCGCAGGAACACGGCGGGCCGGTCGCGCATCGCGCCGAAACTGGTGACGACGGGACGGTCGAGCGGGACTCGGAAGACGTGGGCATAAAGCCGAGTGATGGCTTCCGCCGCGAGGATTTGCGTCATGAGTCGATCCTGTTCATGTCCGCGCGGAAAAGAAATTTTCGTTATAGCTTTACCGAGGCGATGAAGGTCGCGGGTTGGTGCGAGCGGCATTACATCGACCTGATGCCCCACAACCCGCTGGGGCCGGTCTGCACGGCGGCGACCATCCACATGGCGGCGGCGGTGCCGAATTTCAGCTGGGCAGAGACCCAGCAGGGACCGACCGAAGATCTCGGTTTTCATGATCCCGAACTTTTCCCCGTCCAGATTCCGCTTGAGGGCATCACCTGCAAGGTCCCCGACCGTCCCGGTCTGGGGGTCGAGGTGGACGAGGACAAGATCCGGGCCACCACGCCCCAACATGTCGAGCCGCCGCGTCTGTGGCGGCCGGACGGCTCTGTCACCAACTGATGACCCAAGTTCCAAAAGGAGGAGGAAACCAATGCTGAGAACACGGAAACTGACGACCTTGGCCAGTGTCATCGCGCTATTGATGGCCGGGCAGGCGTTTGCCTGGGAAGAGGCACCGCAACTGGCGCAGCAGGTCGCCGATGGCAAGCTGCCGCCCGTCGATGAACGCCTGTCGGCGGACCCGCTGGTGATGGACGTGATCGAGGGGCCGGGCGAATATGGTGGCACCCTGCGCTGCGCCATCCTTGGCGGAGGCGACCAGCATGTCGCCGTGATCGGAAAAGAAGACCACGATGGTGTCCTCGGCGATGCCCTGCGCATCCAGCCATTTGAGCAGCCGCCCGACGTTGAATTCCACGTTCGAGATCATGCCGTAGTATTCAACTACGAACTTGCGGATCTGGGCCTCGGTTTCGATCTCGGGGTCTTGGCCAGGGGTCTTCACGTCCGGATTGCCCGAAAACCCGGCGCAATCATAGCGCATCCGGTCGGCGTAGATCATCAGGATGTTGGGTTGCCTGGTCATGCGCGCCTCACGCTGTCGCCGGTTTGTTCACGCCGCGCACGTATTGGCGGGTGGCGTCAAAGAAGGGCTGGTAGTCCCAGTGATAGCCGGCATTGGTGGACAGCGCATCATGCAGGAAGACGCGGGTTTCCTTTTCGGTCGCGGCGCATTGGGTCATGGCCTCGACATCATGACGGCCAAGCAAACGATCCCTCAACCGGGCCTTGATCTCGGCAAAGGCGGAATCGTCCGACAGATCGTTCTGTTCGTCTGGATCCTCGGCGAGGTTGAACAGCAGGTCTGGCGCATTCCGGGTCCATGTGTATTTGTAATCGCCTCGCCGGATTTCCAGCCAGGGTTCGATCACGCCGGGGCCATAGAATTCAGCGATGGCCTCGTTCTTTACGCTGTCGCTGGTCTGCATCATCAGCCCGAGGAATCTGGTGCTCTGGTCGCTGCCATGGCGGTCCGACATTTCTTTTGCCCCGCCCAGTATGTCGCCGTTTTCAGAGGTGAAGACAATGACCGTGTCGTCATACAGGCCAAGGTGTTTCAGCTCTGCAACCACCTCCCCCAGGTAATCGTCGAGGTGCGAGATCATCGCGTAATAGGCGTGGCGTGACTGGCGGATGGTGTCGTCATCCGGCGGCGCCTGAGCGATTCCGTGGTGGATGTGCAACCATTCGGTTGTCGGGTGCAGCTGCGCGTCCTTCGGGATGCGGGGCAGGGCGATGTCGACATCCTCATACCGGTCCCAGAATTCCGGCACCGATTGATCCCGCGTTATTCGCCGGGACGGTCCCGTGGCGCTCTGGGAGCGGCTTGATGTCGTTCCTACGGTCGCTTGGGCACGAGTTTGCTGCGAGTGATGGGCGCGCTTCGCGCTTGGGCTGAGCGAGTTC
>JAXMNQ010000053.1:0-34876 GCA_034670345.1 Paracoccaceae bacterium
GGGCAGTTGGGTGATGGTATCGTCCGGCATGTGGCATATCCCTTTCTCGGCTGAGAATTGACGGCGTCTCGACACCGCCATGATATGCCGCCCCTCAGGGCATCACCAACTTTCGCGCGTTTCTCGCGGGTCCGCGCCGAGGGTGTCAGGCCGAGCTCCGACATGAAGCGCGCCATCAGCTCCATCTGCTTGTTGGCCACCGTCAGCCAGGGCGATTGCTGGACATGGCCGTTCGGCGTCTTGAGCAGCGCTGGTGTTTCGCGCAGCCGCTCCTCGGCCTCGACCCAGCGGGCATAGGCCTGGCAATAGGCCGCCAGCGCCGCCCGGTCGGCCAGCGTCAGGATCACCGCCTCGAACAGGGGCGTGGCCAGCCGCCGCCATTCCTTGTGGGCGACCGTGTCGAGATGCGCCGGACAGCGGGGCAGAGGGGTATGACCTTGAGCGCGTTCGACTGCTGCGAGAACGGATCGCAGCACTGGTGGCAGGGGACTCGTCCTTCAAGAGCCTCCATCAGCCGATCCGCGTTGCCGGCACCATTCACGGCAAGCATGGACGGCACTCCCTCGCACGGATCGAGATGACCACCGCCGCCGAGTATGAGCTAAACGACCTGGAAGACCGCCTGACAAACATGCCGCCGATCACCGGGTCCACGTCACCTTCGCTCAAACTCGACGTTGGAAAGAAGCGTCCGGGCGCTGCCGATCTGACCACGCGAACGATCCGCGCAGGTGCCGTCGACGAGGTCACGCGCTTCGAGGCGCTCTCGAAGGTCATTGGCCACTGGCTTAGAAATGCGCGGCTGGGCCGCTGCGGCATCAATGAGGCCTGGAGCGCGGTTGTCGACTACAACGCCGCGTCGATCTCTCCAGCGTGGGACGAGAAAAGACTGCGACGCGAATTCGATGCCCTGCGGAGGCGGGACCTCGAGACCCACGAAACGCCTGCGAGGCCCACTGACCTGCAACAGCCCACCACGCATTTCAGCGACGACACGCTCGCAGCCCTGTTCGTGGATCGCGAGGGGGTTTACTGGCGGTACGTCGCGGCCTGGCGGGCCTGGTTCACATGGACCGGCTTCTGCTGGCAACGCGACGAGACAGACCTGGTGCGCGAACAGGTCAGGCAGGCGTGCCGAGCCGCGGCACAGGCATGCGAGCGACCGAACGAGGTGCGTCGGCTCTGCAGCGACAAGACGATCTCTGCGGTGGTCCGCATCGTCGCGAGTGACCCTTCGATTGCCATACGCACCTCGACGTTGGATGCCCACCCGATGCTCCTCAACACGCCCGCCGGTGTGATCGATCTGGAGACGGGTGAGGTCCGAGAGCACCACCGCGACCTTTTGCTGACACAGACGACCTCCGCCTCGCCGGGCTGCGGCTGTCCGCGCTGGACCCGGTTTCTTGCGGAGATCACAGGCGGCGATGAGGAACTGCAGGCATATCTGCAAAGACTTGCCGGTTATCTCCTGACCGGCGCAACGGCCGAGCAAATGTTCGCGTTCTTTCACGGAGGCGGGGCGAACGGTAAATCCGTGTTCATCCAGACGCTGGCCTCCGTGCTCGGCGATTACGCCGCAACCGCGACGCTGGACACGTTCATGGCGTCGTCCACCACCAAGCACCTGACCGAACTGGCCGGGCTGCGCGGCGCTCGCATGGTTATCGTGCCGGAAACCGATCCGGGGCGCGCCTGGGCCGAGGGGCGGATCAAGAGTGTGACTGGCGGCGAGACCATCCGTGCGAATTTCATGCACCGCGATCACTTCGAGTTCATTCCCCAGTTCAAGCTCATCGTTGCCGGAAACCATCGGCCCTCGCTTTCTGGCACCGGTGAAGCGATGCAGCGGCGGCTGCACCTTGTTCCCTTCGAGGTGACGATCCCGCCCGTGCGACGCGACACCCAACTCATGGCCAAGCTCCAGGAGGAGCGCGATGGCATCCTCGGATGGATGCTTGACGGATGCACCGAATGGCGCGCGCAGGGTCTCTCTCCACCATCCGTCGTTCTCTCGGCCGCCGCCAGCTACTTTGCAGAAGAAGACCTCATCGGCCGATGGATCGAAGAGGCATGCGAGACCGGGCCCCATTGTAAGGCGACGGCCCAATCGCTGTTCACGAGCTGGTCACATTGGGCTGAAGCCGCAGGCCATCAGAAAGGTACGAAAAAGACACTCGGCGAAGCTCTGCGTCAGAAGGACTTTTCCAACGGCAAGGTCATGCGGACGCGGGGTTGGGCCGGCGTGAGGCCTGCCGGAAAGGCTCCGGATGGCACGGAGAGCCAATAATGAACCCGCTATCACCACATCACATGACCCCGCTCAAACGCCGCGCAGCCCTCTGCAAGATCCTGGCTCTCGGGCTGGTACGCCTGAAGCTGCATGAGGCCGAACTATCTGACGCGGATGGAGAATTTCCGCTACACAATCCGACCGACAGATGCCGTCATGCAACTCCAACTCATCGGAGAACCGCATGACGACCCACGATCCCATTCCCGCGCGCCTGGCTGCGCTGAAGACTACGCCGACGCCCGACCTGAAGAAACAGTGGCGCGACCTGTTCGACAGCGAACCGCCGCCTTTCAATCGGCGCTACCTGGAGAGCCGGCTGGCTTACCGCATTCAGGAACTCGCCTATGGAGGGTTAAAGCCCGCGACGATCCGGCGGCTGGAACGGCTCGGCGAGGAACTGGACGGCGGAGACAAGAAGAAGCGTGGCATCCGCGCCGATCGCGACCGGCCCATCACCGGCACTCGGCTGCTGCGCGAGTGGCAGGGCGTCGAGCAGATCGTCACAGTCACCACCGACGGCTTCGAATGGCAGGGGCGGCCCTACAAGTCGCTGTCCGCCATCGCCCGCGCGATCACCGGCACGCGTTGGAACGGGTGGACCTTCTTCGGGCTGAAGAACCACAGGGGGCGGACATGACGAAGCCGCCGGAAAGATCGAAGGTCGTCCGCAAACAGCGCTGCGCGAGCTACACGAGGAAGTCGTCCGAGGAAGGGCTGGAGCAGGAGTTCAATTCGCTCCACGCCCAGCGGGAGGCGTGCGAGGCGTTCATCGCCAGCCAGCGCTCCGAGGGCTGGGTGATGCTCCGCGATCAGTATGACGACGGCGGCATCTCCGGCGGCACGCTGGAGCGTCCTGGCCTGAAGGGGCTGCTGGAGGATATCGAGGACGGGCTGGTCGACGTGGTGGTAGTCTACAAGATCGACCGCCTCAGCCGCTCGCTGGCGGATTTCGCCAAGCTGGTCGAGGTGTTCGATCGGAACGGCGTGACCTTCGTGTCGGTCACGCAGTCCTTCAACACAACCACGTCGATGGGGCGGCTGACGCTGAATATCCTGCTGTCCTTCGCCCAGTTCGAACGGGAGGTCACCGCCGAGCGCATCCGAGACAAGGTCGCCGCCAGCCGGATGAAGGGCATGTGGATGGGCGGGGTGCCGCCCTACGGTTACCGCGTCGAGAACCGCAAGCTGCTGGTCGATGAGGACGCCGCCGCGCATGTGCGCTGGATCTTTGCCCGCTTCCTCGAGATCGGGTCCTGCACGGAACTGGCGCGAGTGGTTGGCGCACGCGGCATCCGCACGCCGCGCGGCAACCGGATCGACAAGAAGTACCTCTACCGGATGCTGAACAACCGCGCCTATATCGGCGAGGCGGTGCACAAGGGGGAGAGCTATCCCGGCGAGCACGACGCGATCATCGACCGCGAGACGTGGGACTGCGTCCACGCCATCCTGCAGGAAAGCCCGCGAAAGCGCGCCGCACGAACCCGCGCCGAGACGCCCGCCCTGCTGAAGGGGCTGCTGTTCGGACCGGATGGCGCGGCGTTTTCGCCGACGCACACCCGGAAGGGGGATCGCCTCTACCGCTACTACGTCAGCCAGACGGTGCTGAAGCATGGCGCTGGGCCGTGCCCGGTCGGCCGCGTGCCTGCGGGGGAGATCGAGGCCGCCGTGACCGACCAGCTCCGCGCCGTATTCCGCCAGCCCGAGATAGTGGCGGGCACGTGGAAGGCAGCGCGCGACCGCGCCGACGACATCAACGAAGCCGACGCCCGCGCAGCCCTGCAGCAGCTCGACCCGCTGTGGGACGAACTGTTCCCCGCTGAGCAGGCCCGCATCGTGGCGCTGCTGATCGAGCGCGTCGACATCGGCACGGATGGACTAGGCGTGCGGCTACGCGTCGACGGCCTCAGTGGCCTTGCGCGAGAGATGCTTGCAGGCGACACCGAGGCGGCGGCGTGACCAGAAGGACGCCGATTCCGGACACCGTGACGTTGCACGTGCCATTCCGCGTCGTGAAGCGCGGCGGGCGGAAGGAGATGCATCTGCCCGAAAACGCCACCCAGTCGCGGCGGACAGACAGCACACTGGTCAAGGCGCTGGCGCGCGCATTCCGGTGGAAGAGGATGCTGGAGTCGGGCGAGTTCACAACGGTCGCCGAACTGGCCGAACGCGAGGGGATAGCACCGTCCTACATGACTCGCGTCCTGCGCCTCACGCTGCTCGCGCCCGACATCGTCGAGGCGATCCTGGACGGGAGGCAGGGGCCGGAGCTGACGATGGGGCGGCTGCCGATGCAGTTTGCCGTAGCTTGGCCGAAGCAGCACGAGGGCCTCGATTTTCTGCTCACGCCAGCCGAACGCCCTGAGCGAGTTGCCAGATAGAAGGCAGCCGTTGCAGCCGCACCGCAGAAACGGGCGCATCGCGACGTGCTTCGTCTGTTTCGATACTGCAGGGAATGCGGCTGAACTTCTCGAAGCAGCCCGATCCCGAGACTGAGAATGGGATTCCGCGCGGCCACCGCTACCAAACCGTACTCGTCGTCCGGTCGGCTCGATTGAGGTGGTCAACTCCGGCTGAAGATCCAGTCCGAAGACGCGTCAGGCCGCTTCCATGTTCATCCCCAAGCCCCGGAAATCTCGCGCTATCCGAGCGTCAGATCAAGGCTGTGGATCCGGTCCGTGATCGGCAGTCTCAGCTTGCCGCCGTCGCAGATGATTTCGACGCCATCCAGCAAGGCGTGCGTGATGCCATGCCCTGTCGCGCCACTGTTCACCACAGTCACATCGACGCGGAATTCGTCGAGCGTGATCTGAACGGATACCCCGGGCCAGGATTTTGGCAGGCATGGGTCAATGAAAAGAGTGTCGGCGGTTCGGGTCACGCCCAAGATCCCTTCGACGCCTGCACGATACATCCAGCCGGCGGATCCCGTGTACCAGGTCCAGCCCCCGCGTCCCTCGTGCGGGGCAGTCGAGTAGACATCCGCCGCTATGACATAGGGCTCGACCTTGTAGCGGGCAGACGCGTCAGGTGTGAGTGCATGGTTGATCGGGTTCAGCAGCGCGAACAATGCCTGGGCCCGGTCGCCCTTGCCCAGCTTTGCTTGGGCGAGAACGGCCCACATCGCCGCGTGACTGTACTGGCCACCGTTTTCGCGCAGTCCGGGAGGATAGCCCTTGATGTAGCCTGGATCGAGAGGTGTGGTGTCGAAGGGCGGGGTGAACAGCATGGCAAGGCCAAGGTCCTGACGGACAAGATGGGTGTGGAGCGAGTCCATGGCCCTGGAAGCCCGTTCGGGGTCAGCCGCGCCTGAGAGTACGGCCCAACTTTGAGCGATCGAGTCGATCCGGCATTCGTCCGATGATGCGGAGCCGAGCAGGTTTCCATCATCGAACGTGCCGCGTCGGTACCAAGCACCGTCCCAGCCCTCTGCCTCGATGGCCTTGCGAAGGCTGGCCGAATGCGCGCGCCAGAGGGCGGCCCGGGCAGTGTCCCGGGTGTCGGCAAGCGGGGCCATCGCGTCGAGCGTGGCGACCAGAAGCCAGCCAAGCCAGACGCTGGTGCCAAGACCCCTCTCGCCGACCCGGTTCATCCCGTCATTCCAGTCGCCGGTTCCGATCAGGGGCATTCCGTTCGTGCCGGTCAGCGCAATCGCCTGATCCAGTCCGCGCGCGCAATGCTCGAACACGCTGGCCGTTTCTTCGGAGACCTCCGGCAGGAAAAACGCATCATGCGCGCCCGGCTCAAGCGCGGGGCCTTCAAGGAAGGGCACCTGTTCGTCAAGGACGCCATGGTCGCCGGAAACCTCGATATAGCGGGCGACACCATAGCCCAACCACACCCGGTCATCCGAGATCCGCGTGCGGACGCCCTGGCCTGAATGAGGTAGCCACCAATGCTGCACGTCGCCTTCGGGGAACTGCCGAGAGGCCGCGCGCAACAGGTGAGCGCGGGTCATCTCCGGGCGACTGAAGGTCAGCGCCATACCGTCCTGCAACTGGTCGCGGAACCCGTAGGCGCCACTTGCCTGATAGAACCCGGCGCGCGCCCATATCCGGCAGGCCAGCGTCTGGTACAGCAGCCAGCCGTTCAGCAGGATGTCCATCGCGCGGTCAGGCGTCTTGACCTGAACTCCGCTCAGAAGCGTGGCCCAGTGTGCAGCCACCCCGGAAAGGAGTGTGTCTGGGTCAGTATCGCGCATGCGGGAGATCAGCGTGCGGGCGGTGTCAGCATCTTGCGCCTGACCCAGCAGGATGACGACTTCGGCGGTCTCGCCGGGTTCGAGGCGCAGGGTGCGTTGCAACGCGACGCAGGGGTCAAGGCCTGCCCCCGTTTCTCCTGAAAGCGGCTGCCCCAAACCCGAGGGTGCCGCCATGCTGCCGCTGGGTCCAAGGAACGACGCACGGTCGCCGGTCCAGCCGCTCAGATTGGGACCGACGTCGCAAAATGCCACGCGACCGGGAAAGGCGGTGCCCCAGGGATTGCGGGCAAACAGGGAGCCGCCGTCCATCTCTGTTATCAGATGCGGTGCGGTGACGCTGCGGGAGGTGCCCAGCACCCATTCGGCATAGGCGGTAACCGACAGGCGGCGCACCCGCGACGTCCGGTTCGTCAGCGTCAGGCGGGTGATCTTCACCGGGTCGTCCATCGGCACGAACTGCACCATCTCGGCCGCGATCCCCTGCGCCTCGTGCGCGAACCGGCTGTAGCCAAAGCCGTGGCGGGCGACGTACCGGCCCGGCCCTCGGATCGGCAGGGCGGTGGGTGTCCAGACCTCGCCGCTGTCGAGATCGCGCAGATACACGGCCTCGCCGGGCGGATCGCAGACGGGATCATTGCTCCAGGGGGTCAGCTGGTTTTCACGGCTGTTTTCGGCCCACGTATGCCCGCTGCCTTCTGCCGAAACCTGAAAGCCGAAACCGGAGTTGGCGATCACGTTGAGCCAGGGCGCAGGGGTGGACACGCCATCCTCCAGCACGGTCACGTATTCCCGGCCATTACAGGCGAACCCACCGGTGCCATTGAAAAACTCTAGCGGCTCTACAGGCTCTGCTTTTGACGATGCCTTCAGCACCGGAAGAGGCGTCGGTCGCCCGGCAGCGGGCGGGACCTGCAAGCTGTCAAGCTGGGCTCCGATATTGCCGCGCCGCGCGACCAGCACCGCAGATGCCGCCGACAGAAGCAGCGCGCGGGCCTCTGGCGTCATCATGTCGGCGCGCAGCGCATGGACCGTCCCCTTGTCCGGTCTCATCACGTCATCGGTGCGGGGGCGCGACTGCGATGAGCGCACTGCCGTCTCGATGGTCGCCTGCAGGTCCTGCACGTAAGAGGCGGCGCGCTCGTTCAGGATCACCAGGTCCACCGGAAGCTGCCGCGCCCGCCAGTATTCATGCGCGGCCAGCAATTGTCGGACCTGGCCCGCGTCTTCGGAATCTTCGATCTGCAGGACGACCAGCGGCAGATCCCCGGAAATCCCCAACGCCCACAGACCCGACTGCGGCCCGGCGCCCGCAGCGATACGCGCCCCGGAGACGCGCAGCCGCGCATCGCGACGCAGGATGACCCCTGCCAGCCGCTGGAAGTCGGCAGCCTCGGCGCTGGTGACGTCCAGATGGCGCAGTTGCACCTGTGCCTTGGTCCATGCGAGTGTCTCCGCCCGCTCGAACGCCGAAGCGTCGCGGTGGTGGTCGACAAGTTCCAGCAGCTTTCCAGAGCTTTCTGCAACCAGCGTCCAGAACGTTACCCGCGCCATGCCGCCGGCCGGAACCAGAATCCGGCGCCGGATCGCGAATACCGGATCGAGAACGGTGCCCGTGGTCCCGGACAACGGTGCCGTCGCCATTGCGGCATGAGCAATGTCACCACCGCGTCCGATGAACCGCGCCCGATCCGTCTCGATCTGTGGAAGCGCGGTCTCGGTGCCCTCGACCACTGCCATATGGGCCGCCCAGACCTCAGGCTCTTCGGGCGATCGACGGCGGCGGGTTGCGATGATGACATCAAGTTCGGGCAGATGATCGGTCACGACGAACAGCTTCGAGAAGGCCGGATGGGCCAGATCGGAAGCTGCGGGCGCCAGCACCAGTTCGGCGTAGGACGTCAGGTCGATCTCGCGCGCCCGGCGTCCGGTGTTGGTCAGAGTGACCCGCCGCGCCTCGGCATCGTCCTCGGCCGAGACGACGATCTCGGTTGCGGTGGTCAGCGGCCCCTGCCGGTATGTGAGGCAAGCCTGATGCTCGCTGAACGCTGCGGAATGGTGACCGGGGGCAACCGTCAGAGGCTGGTTCCCAACCGACCAGAGTTCATCGGTGTCGGCATCGCGGGCGAAAATGAAGGCCCCCATCGTGTCACGAGAGGCATCCGCCCGCCAGCGCGTGATAGCAATGTCGCGCCACTGGCTGTAGCCCGCACCAGTTGGCGTCAGCATGACACCGTAACGCCCGTTCGACAGCAGATGTGCTGTCGGAGGTTCCAGCCCTGGCGCATCGAAGTGCCGGATGGTCGGCATTGCTACCGTATCGCTCGCCCCTGTCAGCATCTCTTCGGCACGGGGCGGTGCTGCGTTCACATCGCGCGGGACGCGTTCCTGCAAGAGCAGGTCCACCGCCTGCACCAGCGGTTCTGCATGAAAGCGGCGGCGCAACAGCCCGTCTTGCAATGTGTTTGCAATGGCTGTGATCGTCATCCCCTGATGATGCGCCATGAAACTGCGCACGATCGCCACGTCATGTGCCGCGGGCAGACGGCTGACCGTGAAGTCCATCGCCTCGTAAAAGCCGTAACGGCCCTGCGCGCCCATCGCTGCAAGCGCTGCATAGTTCTCCACGGCCGCCACCGGGTCCACCATCGCGGCCAGCCCGGTGGCATAGGGCGCGATCACCCTGTTCTCGCCAAGGCCACGCTTCAGCCCCAGACCGGGAACACCAAAGTTCGAGTACTGGTAGGTCATCTCCAGATCGCGGACGTTGTAAGACGATTCCGATATGCCCCAGGGAATATCGAGCAGGCGTCCGTGTTCCTCCTGGCGGGCCACGACCAGCCGGTTGGTCTGCTCCAGCAGCGAGCCGACTGGCGCCCGCATGACCAGCAAGGGCATCAGGTATTCGAACATGCTGCCCGACCACGAGATCAGCGCAGACCCCGCCCCCATCGGCGTCGCCGCCCGGCCCAGGCGAAACCAATGCCGTGTCTCCACATCACCCTTCGCTATGGCGAAAAGGCTCGCCAACCGGGCCTCGGACGCCAACAGGTCATAGCAGTTGGCATCAAGGCTGTTGGTTTCGGCAGAAAAGCCGATCGAGAGGAGTTTTTTCTCAGGGTCGAGCAGGAAGGCGAAATCCATCGCCAGCGCCATGTCCCGTGCCAGCGCCGCGACTTCCTTCAGCCTGCCGGACAGATCCGCGACCTGGTCGGCCTGTGGCGCCACGATCTGATCGCGCAGGGCCGTTGCCCAGATGGACAGTTCGGACTGAGGTTCGCCAAGCCCGGTGGCGGCTTCGAGGGCCCGATCGGCCAACACGGTCAGGTCCTCGGGCTGGGCGCCCCCTATCTGTTTAAAGATCGCGGCCAGTGACCGACGCGCCGCCGTATCCCCGACGATTGGGTCCAGCGCCTCTTGCGCCAGGGCCAACGTGTCGAGAAGGCCCGCGCGGCGCTGATCGAGCGAGACTGCGACCGTCTGCCAGTCACGACAGGCGCGGCTGACAGCGATAAGATGGCCCGCAAGGTTGCCGCTGTCCACCGTCGAGACATAGGCCGGATGCAGCACCCGCAAATCCTTGGTGTCATACCAGTTGTAAAAATGCCCCCTGTGTCGCTGCATCCTTTGCATGGTCTGGAGGGTCTGCTCCAGTCGGCGCAGGGCTGTCGCCGACCCAATCCAGCCGAAATCGCGGGCGGCAACAATTGACAGCAGATATAGGCCAATGTTGGTCGGTGACGTGCGGTGGGCCACTGACGGCTGCGGCGTTTCCTGAAAATTGTCGGGAGGCAGAAAATTGTCTGCGTCGGTCACGAATGTCTCGAAATAGCGCCACGTCCGCCGTGCGATCAGCCGGAGCGCCTGCGCCTGGTCTTTGGTCGGCTCGGCCCGCGCGGCAGCAGTGCCGGGCCGGCTGATCCGCTCGGCCAATGCGGGCGCGGCAAGCCATAGCAGCGCGAAAGGCAATGTCAGCGGCCAGACATCCGGATTGAGCGCCGTTGCCGCAAAGCAGATTGCCAGGCCGAACCCGACGCCACCCGACATGCTGCGATAGGAGCCCGGAACGTCTGGCCGGGCTTTTCCGGCTGACCGGGCTGCCGTCACCCATTCCAGCAGATTCCGATGGCTGATCGTCATCCGCCAGACCGTGCGGGCGATGGCGTCAATCATCCGCCAGCCGGCATCGGGAAGAAACGCAACATCCATTCCGACTTGTTTCATAGCCGTCGCCGCGTCGGTTGCCAAAGCGGAAAAATGACTGCGCGACGTGATCCCGGCACGTCCGGGCAGCAAGTCGAATGGCAGCGACAGCACGCGCCCCAGGGACAGCATCACCAGGACCAAAACCGTCGAGAGCGCCGCCAGCGGCAAGGGCAAGAGCCACCCCGCCCCGAGCGCAAGGGCCGCCATCGGCGCCACCAGCGAGCGGCGCATGTTGTCGGCCATCTTCCACCGCCCGAGCGCCGGAACCATCCCGCCTCTGGTCCCGAAGACCCAAGGGAAAAGCTGCCAGTCTCCCCGCACCCAACGGTGCTGCCGGCGCGCCGCCACGTCATACCGCGACGGGAAATCCTCGACCACCTCGACATCCGATGCCAGCCCGGCTCGGGCAAAGATCCCCTCGAACAGGTCGTGGCTCAACAGCGCGTTCTCCGGCACGCGTCCCTTCAGCGCAGCCGCGAAGGCGTCGATGTCGTAGATGCCCTTGCCGGTGAACGACCCCTCGCCGAACAGATCCTGGTAGACATCCGAGATGGCCGCCGCGTAGTGATCGATCCCGCCGGGGGACGAACTGATCTGCTGAAAGACAGAGCCTTCGTGCCCGACTGGAAGTGCTGCAGCCACCCGTGGCTGAAGGATCCCATAGCCTTCCACAATGCGCCCCAGCGCCGCATCGAACCGCGGACAGTTCAGCGGATGGGCCAGCTTGCCGATCAGCCGTTGCACCGCATCGCGCGGGACGCGCGTATCGGCATCCAGGGTAATGACGAAGCGCACTTCCTCCGGCACCGGCACGAACGAGCGCAGAAAGCTGGTGTCTTTGTCGCCCCGCAGAAGGCGGTTCAGTTCGACCAGCTTGCCGCGCTTGCGCTCCCAGCCCATCCAGCAGCCCATCGACGGGTTCCATTGTCGCCGGCGGTGCAGAAACAGGAAACGGTTGCCCGCCTGGGAGGGATAAGCCGCATTCAACCGGGCGATGCCCGCCTCGGCCAGGGCGATCAGCGCCGCATCGGTTGCGGTCGTCTCTGTGGCGGCATCCGATCCGTCCGACAAGAGCGCATAATGCATGGCACCGCTCACGCTCGAAAGATGATGCACCTCGAGCCGTTCCAGATGTTCTGACAGATCGTTCGGGCCAGTGAGCAACACCGGCACGGCCACCAGCGTCCGAAGGTCCGGCGGCACGCCCGCCGCCAGATCAAGCGAGGGCAGCGATGCCGGAGTAATGCCGCGAGTTGCGCAGAGGTTCACCAATGCGGTCGCGGCGTCGGTCGCCGGAAGCAGTGCAAGGGGGGCAAGCCACAACAGTTCCACCCATGACGCACCCGCTGAATGAAGCGACCAGCCCGCCGCACCCAGAACTGCAGCCGACGCTAGTGCAATAGCCCCTGCATAGCCGCCGAGACCCAGCCTGCCTGCAAGCCGTGAAAGCCACGCTCGCGTCGAAGGCACGAAGCCGATCGCTGCCTCAAGCGCGCCGCGCCCCGCGCCGATAAGCACATGCCCCGGATCGCGCGCACGCTCGTCATTCCCCGCCTTTGTCAGATCGAGTGCGGCCTGCGCCACGTCGATTTCGCCCAGGCGCGATCCCCGCGCGAGAAGTTCGATAGCGGTCCGGTATTGATTGCGGGTGGCAAAATCCATCCCTGCGAAATCCGACCCGCTGGACAGACAGGCATCGACAAGGCTCACATCCTCGAAGAAATCGGCCCAGTCCAGTTCCGACAATGTGCGCATACTGGTCACGATATTGCGCATCGTCACATTCGACGCCCCCTGCCGAGCATGGGCACGCGCCACAACATCATCCAGTGTCGTGCCCTGCCGCGCCAGCCTTTCCTCAAGCCAGCCAAGCATCGGTGTCTCGGCCGGATCGCAGCCGCGCAGGCGCTTGGCCATTTGTGCAGCAAATATCTCGGGGAGATCGGTGGCGTCTTCCGGCAGTGCCGGAGCTGTCGCGTCCATCAGGGTATCGGCCGCGATGCGCAGCGCGTGGGCCTCCGAGATCTGCACCGCAAGGCGGCGCATGTTCTCCACGAGAACGATGCGTAGCGTGATCGCCACGGCCCAAAGCTCGGCAATCGTCAGCGGCTGGACGGTCTGATAGGCGTGCACGAAGCGCCGCAAGACCTCCCCTGAAACCAGGCTGTCGGTGTGGGCGACGTAGGCCCATGCCAGTTCCAGAACCCGCGGGTATCCGGCAAACGGTCCCGAGGCGACCTTGGGCAATTGCCGATAATATCCCGGCGGCAGATCCGACGCGATCTGCGTCAGTTGCTGTTCGACGAGGTGATAGTTGTCCAGCAGCCACTGGGCCGCCAGCGGCACCGCTTGACCATCAAGAAGCGCAGTACCGTTGTAGCGGTAGGCCGCGAGCAGAACCGCCGCGTTCTGCTTCAGCCTGACTGTCAGGTTCAGAACCCGCCGAGGCCGCTCGGCAATGCTCTGGACCCGGGCAAGGCTCTCCGCGTGATGAGCCAACCGCTCGGGGCCAAAAATCTCTTCCCGGATCGGCGAAGCGTCCAGCCAAGGAGAGGTCACCTGACCAAAAGTCCAGCGCGGCCCGAAGATGTCAGATGGCAACCACGCTCGAGGATCAACGCGAAAAGAGGTTTCGCGCGGGTTCACTCGTAGGTCTTGGCAACCAATGCGTTGGCCAAGAGGTCGGTGGAAGCCACCGGACCTTTCGCCGACGAGCCATCCTGTCCAACCTTTGACGGCTTGTCTTGGCCAGTCGATGGCAGTGAACAAAGCGGCTGAACACGGCGGGTCATCTCTTCCCACTTCCGCTCGATCTGGTCCCACTTCATTGTCAATCCTCCAGAGTTCGGGTGCCGACGAAACCTGAGAGCAGCTCCCAGGTCAGTTTGGCCCATATTTGCAGGCACGGCACATGATGGCGGCAGTCGAACGGGCCACTCAGTCAACATCCGGCAATTGGGTTGATGTCTGAAGGGGTGCCTTTGGAAACGTTCCTGCCAAGCGCCATCCCACCGGCCCCGTCAAGGCGAATGAGAAGCAAGTAGCATAAGTCTTGGGCTATGCCGCTAACTTGGATCAGCAGGCGTGAATAACTGCCGGTGCCCAAGTCATCCGGTTCCGTGGCTTGCCGCCGGTTTCGTGGACACGAAGATAAGAGCGCGATCAGGGGAACGGAGATCAGTGCCGAGGGCCAAGTCGGGGATTTGGACGTTGAACGCATGGGCGCAAACAGCGACAGCCCAAGACAGTAGCGATCGCCGCGCCATCAACGCAGTTTCGATTTCTGTTCCATTTGAACGGACGCGACCCCTGTCGAAGTGCTCAGCATGGGATGCCGGAAAATATCATGATTTCAGTTGCCTGCAAGAAATTCACCAAATCGGCGCAGTCATGAGGTCCGGAGAATATCGGCCCGGAGAGACCACTTCCGGGCCTCCTGGCTACTGCGCCGGTGCTCAGCCCCTCCCGCATAACCCTCGAAAACAACGAGAAAATCCGGCCGCAGCCCGATCGGGAGAACGCTTTCGCGCGCGCAAGTGGCGGAGGGGATGGGCCTGACGTCGAACCTTCTTTTGTGGATGCCGCTCGGTTTGCAAGGAGTTTCTGATCGTCCGGACCTGTGATCGAGTGCGTAGTTTTTTCAGGCCTGTTCGTGCGGCTGACATGGCGCCGCTGGCCGAGATGGTGATGCGCGGACCGGGTCCAAATCTCCAACAGCGAGCTCGAAGCTCGGAGAGGGTTTCTGGTTTTCCCGATCCGGATCATGTCGATCATGTGCCCATGCAGTTCATGTCTTCCTCACAACTCGGAGGCCCGATTGCCCAGGCAGCGCCGGCCGGTCAGGTGGGCGATCTGCTCGAGGAGCATGCGGCAGATGTCCCGCGCGAGTTCCGGCATGTCGGCGTCAGGATCTGCGATGACCCGTTCCAGGCGCGGCACATGGCCAATCCCCACGCAGGCGACATGGCCGAACTCGTAGAGATGCGACCGCAGTGCGTTCACCGCCTCGGTGCGCTGTTTCACGAGCTGCCCGCGCGTCCGGAACGCAACCGCTCGGGCCTGCTGCTCTGCCGATTTCGGCTCCACGAAGCGCATGGTGGGCCGAAGCGCCGCCTCGACGATCGCCTCCGCATCGGCCGCATCATTTTTCTGCGCTTGATGAACGGCTTGACGTAATGCGGCGCGATCAGCCGGACCTCATGCCCGTGCCGTGCCATTTCCCGCGCCCGGTGATGCGCGCTGGCGCAGGCCTCCATCGCCACCAGGCACGGCGGATGATCCGCCATGAACCGCGAGAATTGCAGCCGCGACAGCTTCTTGCGGAACACGACAGACCCGTCCGCAGCAGCGCCGTGTGCCTGGAACACGTTCTTTGCCAGGTCGACGCCGATGATGTTAACGTCTCCCCTGGATGCCCTGTCCTTCAGCTTGTGATTCAACACCCCAAGCTTGGCACATCGCGATGCCGTATGGGGAGAGCGGCATCCACCCCACCTCCGGCCGTTAAGGCGTTGGTGTTGCTTGGTTTTCACCAGACGCCGCAAGCCAGCCCCACCGAAACGCCATCAGACAAGCGCGATCTCCGCCCCGCCTCTTTGGGCCAGGAGCGAGTTGTTCCGACCCGAAGCGCCCTCTACCCTGACCAGTACCTTCATCGAAAGCAAATCGGCCCTCGTTCCAAGGAACGTGCCTGCTATCGGCGTGGCCTGCGCGATGTTCCGGGCCACGGCAAGTGGTATCAAGTTTCCTGACCCGACGCTGCGGTTCGTTGGATCGAAGGCAATCCAGCCAGCACCGGGGATAAATATTTCGACCCAGGCATGTGTCGTTCCTGAACCCGCCGACCCGACGAGGCCTGTTTCGGGGTCGGACAGATAGCCGGAGACGATGCGCGCCCCCAGGCCAAGAAGGCGGGCTGCCTCTGCAAGCAGGACAGCGAAATCGCGGCACGAGCCCCATCCCCTGTCGAGTGTCTCGATCGGCGACTGGGTGCCTTCGTCGTCGCGGCTCTGGTAGGAAATCTGCGTCGAGACGCCATTGCTGATGTCCTTCAGCAGAGACAGCGTGTCGGTCGGTCGCGCCATGACAAAGCCCTCGATCCATCTGGCAAGGCGGCGGTCGACGTCGCCGTATTGCGGTACCGTCAACGCACCCAGGTCCGTCCATTCGTCGGCGGCGTAGGCAAAGGGATACTGAATAGCCGAGGCAGCGATGGCAAAGATCGGCCAGGCTGGCGCGGTCAGTTCCACGCTGGCGCGGCTTTCGATCACCAGATGATCTGTCGGACCGTCAAAGACGACGGTGGCTATCGCATTGCCGGCCACATCATGCGCCCAGGTTACAGTCGCCGTCGGGGTAATGGATAGATCGTGCGAGAAAAGACGCAATTCCCGCGTTTCACGGGGACGCAGCATCAACCTGTGCGGTCCGAGAGAGACCGCCTGACGGTACCGGTAGGTTGTGGTGTGAACGATATCGAGGCAGGCCAAGATGGGGGTCCAGTATGGTTCGAGGAAGACGGCCCGCACGCCGATGCTCGTCAGCGGCTCCGCGATGAGCCCGGGTTGACTGGCACGGCGTTTCGCCAGGCGTTCAACCCCTTGCAGCGGCGACAGATCCGCTCTCCGAAACCTTCGCTCCAGAACATGGTTTCGCACCGCAGGCATTGGCGTTCCTGCGGAACGTCGCGCCGGTCCCTTACGGTCACAATGTATGGTATTGCGCCTTCGACCATGGCCTTGTCCGACATCAAATCTCTCCCGATACGTGGCGGCTGAGCGATCGCGACGGTGTTTCCGATCTTGAAGGCATGCCTTCGTTTTCGGCGGCCCGGATTGACGCATCGTCCCGCGTCCTTTGGGTGGTCGCCGTCGACGCCGGCACATTCAGATCGGGATCGGGCGTCCCGCGACCCGAGTAGAGATGTCGCAGATGCGCATTGGAGACACCGTCGGCCTTCATCACGAGACGCACCATCGGATCTGCCAGCATATCCTCCAGGAAGAAGTCGGACAGCGCCCTGCCCGTCAGCTTGTCTTTGGCGCGTGCGTGGTCCAGGTCGGCAAGGGAAACGGTCAGAGTCCGCGCAAGCCCGGGATGCGATATCCGCGGATGAAGCTTCACCAGGACGGAGGCTTTCCAGGCTTCGGGATCAAGGTGGCCCGGCGGCGAAGCCAATTCGGTTTCGATGTCGTACTCCCCCGCGGGCAGCGTTTCGCCAAACCCCGGAACCATGAACGGTCTGGAAAAAACCGCAACGGTCTTGCTCGTCAGATCTTCCATTGGCGTTATCCTCTCCACTGTTTAAGCGAGTGGTCCGCGCGCCCTTTGAGAATGGGCCGCGCGGCCGGTGCAAAGCTCAAGATGTCTTGGATTTGGCTGGCGCTTCCTTGTCGGCTGCCTTGGGCTTGTTCGCCTTGGCAGAGGTCTTCGCGGTCTCGGCAGGTTTCAGCTTCAGTGCGGCCATCGCCCTGGCGGTCAGGTCCTTGAAGGACATGTCATCAATCCTTTGATGGGCCGGCGTCAACTCCTCGTCCATGAAGGACCGGGATGCTTGGCGTCGGTACTACCCATATGGGGAGTGGCGACCCAAATTACGATGGCGCATCGAAAAGGTAGCCAAGGTCAGTCAGGCCAGTTCATCCGTCCAGACCTTGAATTCCGTCAACGTATTTTCACCGAATGTCTGGGTCAGAGGCACATCGGCAGCATCGCGCCCGCGCGCGATCAGTATTCTCGCGAACCTCGGCTTGTTGTTCCGCGGGTCGAACATGTGCCATTCACCACCGAGAAAGACTTCCATCCACGCGGCGAAGTCGCCGGGCGGATGAGGGAGAGGCTCACCGATGTCGCTCAGATATCCGGTGCAGTAGCGTGCCGGAATGTTCATGCAGCGACACAGGGCGATGGCGAGATGGGCGAAGTCGCGGCAGACACCCTGCCGCTCGGCCAGGGTCTGCGATGCGGTGCGCGTCGCTTTCGCCTGCATGTAGTCGAAGCGGACATGTCCGTGCACGAAATCGCAGATTGCCTGGACGCGTGACCATCCGGGTTCCTTGGTCTCGAAAAGACGCCACGCTTCCTCAGACAGAAGGTCGGTATCGCAATATCGGCTTCCCTGCAGAAACACGAGGGTCTCGAACGGCAGATCCTGAACCATGTGCTGCTGTGCGCCCGGGGATGCGGGATCAGGTCGGCCCATGTCGCGGAAGATGCCATCCGTCGACAGGGAGAAGTCGCCCGCCGGAGCCATGAGGCGCGTACACCAGTTGCCGAAGCCGTCCCGGTAGCTTTCGAGCGGCACGCTCGGAGACGTCACAAGATAGTCGGCGCGCTCCAGATCGGCAAAGCGCGAATAGTGCACGTTCAGCAACGCGATCAGCGGCGTCGGCTGAGGGAAGCTGTATCGCAGACGACACCCTATGCTGACGCGCATGGCGGACACTGCGCCGCGCATCGTCTTGTCACTTCTATCTTCCACGGGTGCACGCCCCGTCGGAGAGCTGGAAGCCTCGATTGCAGCTCCACCGGTTGCCGGATCGGTCGAGATAGGCGTTCAACGGCAGATCGATAGCGACGCAGGCGCCGCGCAGCGGCTCGTATCCACGCTCACAGCGCCAGCCCGGTCCATAGGAAGCCCGGTCGAGAAACGCGTTTGCAGGCAGGCTAATGGCGTCGCATCGGTCGCCGATCTTGACGAACCCTTTCTCGCAAGCCCAGGCAGCGCCATAGCTGCGCGGCTGAGCGTTCTCGGGCATCGGGGCGGTGCCATCCTGCGCAAGGGCGGGGAAGGCCATGGACGGGATCGCAACAGCCGTGAAAGCCAGTTTCGAGATCAGTCGTGTCAACGGATGTCTGGTCGTCTTATTGCCGCCTTGTCGTGTTTCAAGATCGGTTGTATCCGACATCGGCGCCAGCCGAGTTTCCGCGTTTACCATCGCCTGATCCGCTGTGAGTGACTTGGCGTAAGAGATTGGTTCATCGCTCAAAGCTCGAGGGCCGCGAGACAGGCCTGCGCGATGTCACGGTCCGGTGCGTCGGTTCCGGGTACCGTCGCCCAGCCGGTCGTCATGAGGGCGTCGCGCCTTTGGTATGTCGAGGCAGCCCGGATCGTTGCCAGCTTGTCCTCCCGCGACGGGTCGGACCGTGCCATGTCGAGGCAGACCGGCACCATGGAGGCGACGACATCGGTTCGGGACATCGCCATCGCCCTGTCATTCGCGGTGTTGCCGGTCACCCAGCCGCCCCACGAAAATCCGACGACGGCGACGATTGCGGCGCCGATCACAGCGCCATAGATGCCGGGTTTGAGCCATTCGGGAGTGTTCATTTCAAGTCCTCCTGCGGGGAAAGCGCCGCCTCGCTTTTATTGTAGGTTTCGGATGTGGCCGCATCCCGGCTCAGTGCCTCTTTCAGGTCGCTCTCGGAAATCGCGCGTAACTCGGTGCGTCCCGCATGACTGCCCTTGCCGCGCACCGTCAGGTAGGTCGCCGTCCGTCTGTAGGCCTCGAAGCTCAGCCCCTGGAGAAGCTCCTCTTCGACCAGAACTTCGTAGTCGCCTGCGGGCAAATCGCCCGGGTATCCCGGCAAGGTGAACGGGTTCGAAAACGTCACCGTCGATCTGGTCGACCGCATGTTCATTTCAGGTCTCCGCGATGTTGGCAGAACCGTCGTTCACCACTGGTGACGGCCTTTCGGATCCCAAGCCTGACCAGTCGAACGATTTCTCCCTTTGTAACTCATGATCGTTCGCTCGGCGCTGACACATGTTAGTCCCTGGCGTCGCGCCGGTTGCGAACTCCCTGAGGATAATCTCCTGCACTGACCTGTGTAAGGGCGCAGGGACCGACCTGCGTCTATCCTTGGGTAAAAAGGGGCGATCTGCGTTCCTGCAACCAAGGAATGGAATGACAATGGCCGAACCCAATGTTCTCAAACCGCACCCGCCCGAGTTCGAACGGTTTCTCTATGCGTCGGTCGGCGAGGACCGGAACGGATATGTCGTGACGGTCCTCTCCGCGCTCGCACGGCTCGGCCTCGACCCATGGAAAGAAACCGCGGAACTGGTCGCGCTGGGGCGCGACGCCGCGCGAACGCGGTTGGGGAAACTGCTTGCTCGATTTCGGGATGTTCCCACGCTCGCAAGCGATCACGGCAGGGTCGCACGAGACCTCAGCCAGCTGCTTCCTGAAAGCCCGATGCCAGGTGCCCTGAAGCGAGCGGTCGCGACGGTGGCCGATGGTCGCCCGGGAACAAGCGGCACGCTCTGGGTGGCGCTCGCGATCATCTTTGTGCTGTTTCAGATGTTTATGGTTGGCGGGACGGGGTCTGGCGAATGACCGTCTCGACTGAGACTGTTGGGACCGCACCCCATGCGGCGCACAAGTCCGGGACGCTATCGCCTCGCGAACAGGGCGTTCTCTGGGACATGGAGGAACACTTCTGGACCAGTGGGGCCGACACCGCGCGCGCGACGACATCTGCCGACGCCGTCATGATCGTCCCCTATCCGCCCGGCATCCTTCAGGGTGACCAGATCTGGACCCATCTTCGGCAGAGGACCGGCTGGCGTTCCGTCGTCATGGCCGAACGGCGCGTGACGCGGTGTCGTGACATCGCCATTCTCACCTACCGGGTCTCGGCAGAGAGAGACGACGTGCCGATCTTCAAGGCGCTTTGCGCCTCCACATACCTTTACGATGAAAACAAATGGCTGAGAATCTCTCACCAGCAAACGACCGTGACTTGATGTGCGTCTTGGCGCTGCATCAACCGGGCCAGACGCCCGCGAGCAGAGTCTCGCCCCGTGGGTGGCGCCTGTATACGCATCGGGCGCTGACAGAAAGTCACAAGGATGAGCGCCGAGACTAACCTGCGTCAGTGCGGCAAGGCGCTGACATCGGCTAGATGAGACGCGCCCGCCGAATATTTCGTGGCGCAATTTTTCGAGTACCCGTGAAGCGTGTCGGCGTGCCGACCCCCAAAAGGTCGGCAGGGTCGTCGGCGCGCTTCTTATTCTCGGACCGTCCATGAAAGGACAATCCCAATGACTCCCGAACAGACAAAGACCGCCGACAAGATGAAATCCGTCAAGGCCAGGTGGGACAAGGCGCCCTCTGGCCCGAAGAAGGATGCGGCCCTGAAGCACTATCAGGCAGCAGAAAAGGCCAATAAGGCGAAGAACGATGCCGAGACCAACAAGGAACTCGACGCGGCGACCCACGCCCTCGCGTGACGTGCCTGCACGACTGCCCGGCGACACGCGCCGGGCAGTCGCACGAGAACCTCCTGAGCCGCTGAGTTACAGGGGCATGCCTGTACGCCCGAAACGTTCTGCACCAGCAGGATGCAAGGACACCGCCGGTCAGGCGGAACCCGCCATCAGAGATTTTTCACGCAACTTGCCCTGAAAGGGAGAACACCATGGACAAAGATAGAGTGATCGGTTCCGCAAAGGTCATAAAAGGCAAGGCCAAGGTCGCGGTTGGCAAGACGATCGGCGACGCGAAGCTCAAGTCTGCGGGCGAGGCCGACAAGGTCGAAGGCAAGATCCAGAACGCCGTCGGCGGCATCAAGGATGCGATCCGTGATGCCTAGATTTCTGACACCATGCCCGCGCCTACTTTCGGAACTCTAGGTTCGCACATCTCAGCACCCGAAATGCCATTGTCCCGCTTTGCACGGGCGCTCCGCTGGCCCAATTGACAGATGTCAATGAACCGAAACTCTCTGCTCCTCCTGATCGCGGTGCTCGCCGTTTGCGCCATCCTTGCCGCCTATCTTTTCTATCAGGAACGCCAAAGCCGGATCGATATCGAGATCAACGAGCACGGTGTACGCATCGGGGGGACCTGAACGGACCGGCCTGGGGTCGAGCACGTTACCATCGGGGCTTCACGCATCTCAAGCAGTGCCCCACCAAAGGAGAGAGCACTATGTCACTCGGTACAATCCTGATCATCATTCTTGTCATCATTCTGCTCGGCGGCTTCAGCGGACGCTTCGGGGGCTATGGCTATGGCTTCGGTCACGCCGGGACCGGTGTGCTTGGCACGATTCTGATCATCGTGGTCATCCTGATGCTGCTTGGTCGCATCTGACAGCAGCTCGACGCGAAATCCCCTCAAGGGAGAAACGGCCCGCCGTTATCCATGTACGACGGATCGAACTTTGCGAATTCGGCCAGCTTGTCATAGTTGTCGAACGCGACGAAGCCGTCCCGAAACGTGACCATTCCACCTTCGCGCAACTGCCTCAGCACCCGGTTGACGTGGACGGCGCTCAGCCCCAGCGCATCGGCCATATGGTATTGCGTGAGCGGACAAGGGAAGCCTGTCCTGTCGCCCATTCCGACCAGGACGAGCCGGGCGCCGAGTTCCAGCAGGAAATGCGCCATGCGTTCGGCCGCATCGCGGCGGCCAATGTCCACCAGATGCTCGACCACCATCGCCTCGTCCCGGGACGCGGCCCACAGAACCGCGGCGGCCAGCCGGGGCGTTTGCGCAAATGCGTCCAGAAGGTCAGCGACATGAACTTCTGTCACCTCGATGTCCGTCACCGGCTCGATGCTGTGATCCGACACGTGCAAAAGCACGCTGCGCAGCCCGAGGAAATCGCCGGGGATCTGGAAATCCACGATCTGCCGCTCCCCATCTTCGAGAAGCTTGTACGAACAGGCCCACCCAGAAGTGAGGATATATGCGGCCTGTTCCGACTGTCCCTGGTGGACGAGGTCGCGCCCCGCCACGAAGGTACGGCGGCGCTTGTGCAATAATGCAAGCACCGACAATTCGGGGTCCGACAAGGCGACAAACGCGCCAAGCTTGCGGACAAGTGGATTGTTCTCCAGCATTTGTCTTCCTTCGTCACCCGACCACTCTTTATCGAGAGAGGTGGCGCCAGTGACTGACGTGGATCAGCACAGGATAGCGGAATTCCTGCAAGTCTGCTTCGCAAGTAGCAGGCGCACGCCAGCGTCTCACCCACCGGAAAGGTGATGATACCATGACGGACGATCAGACGCATTCAGGGATGGCGGCACTTTCGATCTGTGAAGCCCTGCTGCTCGCCTTGAACGACGCCGGAACCTTGCCCGAAATAGAGATCATGGGGATTCTCACGGATGCTGCTGCCACCCACGAAAGCGCGGTGGGAGCCGGGGCCGATGTCGAAAGGCACCAGGCTGCAGCGGCGTTGATCCGACGCATCATCGCCGGAGGCAACTCGGTTTGCCGGGCATGAAGCTTCGCACGCCGCGACCGGGTCGGGCAAAAATGGCGCGATCCACCGAGGCCGAAGATGAGAACCCTATCCGTTGCAAGGAGGAAAACCATGAAACATCATGGAAAACCGGCCACTTCACCTTTGCCCGGGTCCGAATTGGCCACCGAAGATTCCAGCAAACACGGCACCAGGAAGCCCGGAGAAGAAGATGCTCACCATCGCACCCTTGGCCAGGAGACTGCAGAAGGACTTGGGTCGACACTAGTCCTTTGCTGTCACGCACAATTTGGTTGAGGCGCCTTCATCATGTCTCCGAAACTTGAAGCAGCGATTTCAACCCTTATCGCATCATGGGTTCGCATGACGGCCTCGCGATCGTGCGCAAGTGCGCAGCGGTTGGGCAAGCACGTCGTCGCAAAACATCCATCATGGCGCCGATGTCCGTCGCCCGCCCGGGCCGCTTGCAGCGATTGAGTTGCCGCCTGCTAACCGGGGTTAGCGTCGGGCTGGCCGATACAGCGCAATATCCCGTCCGTGCCGCCCTTCGCTGACTGATCGGGCGGGGAGATTGAAATGAACAATATCGTCTACATCGTCGGCCTCGTTGTAATCGTCCTGGCCATACTTGGCTTCTTCGGACTGCGCTGAGCGTGTCGCCTGGGCCGCAGAGGCCCCGCTGCTCCAAATGCCCTCACCCGCGCCGCCGGCCCGCCGGCCGCGGTCCCGTCCCGACGTGAGTTCCGGCACCTTCCGGAACGGCCTCAATCTCAGGATCTCCAAAATGAACGCCACAGTTTCTTCCAACGCCAAAAGCCTCACGAGTGACGACGACCTTGGCCGCCAGATCGCAGCGCTTCGTGCGGATCTCGCGAAGATCGCGATCACGGTCGGCGATGATATCGGCACAGGTGTTTCGGACACCGGACGCCGAATCGAGCAAGGGGCGCGCGACGTGCGTGCTTCGGCGGCCAGCGCGGTTCTGGATCATCCCCTCGCGGCGGTGGCCATCGCGGCAGGCGTCGGTTTTCTCGTCGGCATGATCACGCGCAGGGCCTGAACGCCTGGTCGCCTTTCGCCATCGGTTGTGGTCCGCGGACTTCGCCGGGTACGGCCATCGACTCACCACCGCCTTCCGCCCGGCCTTTCCCTTCACAAAGGGATCTCCGATATTGCTTTTCGTCATGGCCCTGATCCAGACCGCCATCGTGGTCTATGCCTTCGTTGAGGGCGTCGTCCTCGCCTTGTCCGACTTCATGATGCGCCCCTCACGAGCACTGGCGGCAATAGGTACGCCGATGCCATGCAGATCACCACCAAACCGTTTACAACTTGAATCCTCTCAGGTTTTTCAAAGTCTAATCACAGCCTATCGTAATGGCGAACGCTTCGAACGGCGCAAGCCTGATGCAGCCTTCCAACCGCTCTCTGGGCGCGTAGTTCGAAATGAGGCACCGACCGCTGCCCTCCAGAACCGCGGGAACGTCGAACGCCCTCTCTTCGTGCGTGAAATTGGCGACCACTGCCAAACGGACCCCGTCCAGATCGCGCAGATAGGCGACAATCGCGTCATCGTCTTCCGCAACCGGGTGATACGCGCCATGAACGATCACGGCCCACTGGTGTCGCAGCGCGACGAGGCGCTGGTAGTGCGTGAAGACACCATCCGGATCGGCCCGGTCGGCGGCAAGGTTGATGTCCGTATGGTTCGCGTTGACCTCGATCCAGGGCGTGCCCTCGGTGAAGTCCGCGTTTTCGCCTCCGGTCCATTGCATCGGTGTTCGGGCGTTGTCGCGGCCATTGGCGTTGGCACCGGCGATGAAGTCTTCGGGTGCGACGCCGCGAGCGGTTTCCTCGGCGTAGTGGCCCAGCGTCTCGACGTCGCGGAACTGGTCGATGCGCGTGAAGTCCGCGTTGGTCATGCCGATCTCCTCGCCTTGGTAGACGAAGGGTGTGCCTTTCATCAGGTGCATGACCGTGGCCAGCATCTTGGCCGACTTCACCCGGTACCGGCCGTCGTCTCCGTATTTCGAGACCTGCCGCGGGAGATCGTGGTTCGAAAGGAAGAGTGAATTCCAGCCATCTTCGGCCAGCGCTGCCTGCCAGGCATTCAGGACTCGCTTGAATGCGACCAGATCGAACGGTCTGGGTTTCCACTTGCCGTGTTTCGCGTCCCAGCCTTCGACCACGTGATTGAACTGGAACACCATGTCGAGCTCGGCCCGGTCGCGCCCGCAATAAAGCAGCGCCGTGTCGGTGCCGACTGACCAGCTTTCTCCGATGGTGACGATGTCGCGCCCGGCCAGAGTCTCGCGGTGCATTTCCTGCAGGAACCCGTGCAGATAGGGGCCGTCCTCGTAGATTTCCGCGTCGACATCCTTGCCGATCAGGTCGATGACATCCATGCGGAACCCGGCGATGCCGCGCTCGAACCACCAGTTCATCATGTCGTATATCTCGCGCCGCAGCGCTGGGTTCTGCCAGTTGAGGTCCGGTTGGTCTGGGCTGAAATGACCCAGATAGTATCTGCCGACCTCTGGGACATAGGTCCAGGCAGTGCCGCCGAAGGCCGCTTGGTGGCCGTTGGGCGGGCCGCCATCCGGGGCGGGGTCCCGCCAGATGTAGAAATCATGCTCCGGTACCTCGCGCGAGGCACTTGCCGCGTGGAACCATGCGTGGTCCGAGGAGCTGTGATTGACGACAAGGTCCATGACGATGCCGATGCCGCGCGCCCGGGCCTCGGCCACGAGGCGGTCGAAATCCTCCAGCGTGCCGAATTCAGGCGCGATGTTGCGGTAGTCCGAGATGTCGTAGCCATTGTCGGCCATCGGGCTTCGGTAGACCGGCGAGAGCCAGATGAAGCCGATGCCGAGGTCGCGCAGGTGGTCGAGTTTCGACACGATCCCCGGGATGTCGCCAATCCCGTCGCCATTCGAGTCGCAGAAACTGCGCGGATAGATCTGGTAGCCGGTGGCGCTGTGCCACCATTTCTCTGCGGTTTTTTCCATTGTCGGCCTCTTCGGGTCAGGTGGCAGGTCCGAGGATCGCGAAGGCCTCGAACGGGGCCAACGTGATGCGCCCCGAGGCGGCCTCGCGCGGTTCGGCATTGGTGATCAGGCAGCGCCCTTCGACACGGCCCGCGTCAGGCACGTCGAACTCCGCCGGTTGCGCGGTGAAATTGGCGATGACGGTCAGCCGTTCGTCGCCCAGTGTGCGGGTATAGGCCATCACCGCCGGGTGCTCCGGCGCAAGCGGGGCATATCCACCGTGCGAGACGATCGGCAATGCGCGGCGCAGGCCGGTCAGCTGGCGGTAATGTGCGAAGACGGAGTTCGGGTCGCCCGTCTGTGCGGCGGCGTTGATTTGCGCGTGGTTCGGGTTGACGACGATCCAGGGCGTGCCCGTCGAAAAACCGGCATTCGGCCCGTCGGTCCAGTGCATCGGGGTGCGGGCATTGTCGCGGCAATTCTCGCTTGCCACCTCGAAGAACGTCTCCTGAGACATGCCATTGGCGAGCTGGATCTCGTGGTTGTTGAAGACCTCGACGTCGCGGAACTGGCTCATGTCGGTGAAGGAAAAATTGGTCATGCCGATCTCTTCGCCCTGGTAGATGAAGGGCGTACCCTTCATCAGGTGCAGCGCGGTTGCGAGCATCTTGGCCGACATCTCCCGGTATGCGCCGTCATCCCCGAATTTTGACACTGCCCGCGGCAGATCGTGGTTCGACCAGAAGAGGGAGTTCCAGCCGTCATCGGCAAGTGCTGCCTGCCAGCGGTCCAGCACCGCCTTCAACTCGGGCAGGGTGAAGTCGCGCGGCTTCCACTTGCCGAGCGTCTCGTCCCAGGTCATCTGCGTGTGCTCGAACTGGTGAACCATCGACAATTCGCGCGAGTCCGCGCCGCTATATTTCAGCGCGTTGGTGACCCGCGCCGAGGAGGTCTCACCCACCGTCATCGTGTCGCGCCCGGCGAATGCCGCGTCGTGCATCTCGCGCAGGTACTCGTGCAGGCGCGGACCGTCCAGTCCGATCCCGGCATCGACATCCTTGCCGATCAGGTCGATGGCGTCCATCCGGAACCCGGCGACGCCGCGATCCAGCCAGTAGCGCATGATCTCGTGCACCGCCGCGCGGACATCGGGGTTTTCCCAGTTGAGATCAGGCTGCTTGCGGTCGAAGAGGTGGAAGTAGTATTGCCCGGTCGTCGGGTCGAGCGTCCAGGCCGGACGCCCGAAGAACCCCATCATGTCGTTCGGCAGCCCGTGCTCCGGGTGCGGATCGCGCCAGATGTAGAAGTCGCGATACTCGGAATCGCGGCTGGCGCGAGCGTCCTTGAACCAGGGATGCTCGTCCGAGCTGTGATTGACCACGAGGTCCATGATGAAGCGGATGCCGCGCTTGTCGCCCTCGGCGATCATCCGGTCGAAGTCGCCCAGCGTCCCGAATTCCGGCGCGATGTCGCGATAGTCCGAGATGTCGTAGCCCATGTCGGCCATGGGCGAGGCATTGACCGGCGACAACCAGACTACGCCCACGCCCAGATCGGCGAGGTAGTCCAGTTTCGAAATGATCCCCGGAATGTCGCCGACGCCGTCTCCGTTGGAGTCACAGAAGCTGCGGGGGTAGATCTGGTAGGCGGTTTCGGTCTGCCACCACTGGGTGGCCTGGCGTACGGTGGTCTTGGTCGCGTTCTGATGCATGATCTGCCTGCCTCAGTTGTGGGTTGCATGGATAATGGGATGCGAGGTTTTACGCGGGCCGCCGGGTCGCGGCCGCGTGAGAAGGTGGTCCTTGTGCGTCGGTTGTCAGTGCAGACCGGACACGATCTTCTTTTTCGGACGGTCGCGGTAGAGCAGGGATTGCCCGTCGTCGAAGATGTGGACCTTCGACGGGTCGGCCGTCACCTTCACGTCCACGCCGCGCATGTCCTTGTGGATGCCGGGCAGTTTGGCGATGACGGGATTCGTCGCCTCCTTGTCCGGGTGGAAATAGAGGATGGTAACCTCGCCAAGCGCCTCGGTGATATCGACCTGCCCGTGATAGATATGGCTGGCGTCCGGTGCTGCCGCGACCAGATCTTCGGGACGAACGCCGACATTCACACTTTTGCCCATGTCCTCGGGCAGCGACGGGTAGTTCGAGACCGCCTCGCCGCCATCCTTGGTCCGGACCCGCGTCCGCGCGCCGGTTTCGATGATCTCGCCATGGATCAGGTTCATCGCGGGCGAGCCGATGAATTGTGCCACGAATTCGTTTTCGGGCCGTTCATACAATTCCAGCGGCGTGCCAACCTGCGCGATGCCCTTGTCCGCAAGAACGACGATGCGGGTGGCCAGCGTCATCGCCTCCACCTGATCATGGGTGACATAGATCATGGTCCGGTCGGGCATCTGCTCTTTCAGTTGCGCGATCTCGATCCTTGTGCGCACCCGCAGCGCCGCGTCGAGGTTCGACAGCGGCTCGTCAAACAGATACACTTTCGGGTCGCGCACGATGGAGCGCCCGATCGCCACCCGCTGGCGCTGGCCGCCCGACAGTTCCTTGGGGAGACGGTCGAGCAATTCGTGCAGTTGGAGCGTTCTGGCTGCCTTTTCGACCCGCTCTTCGATCTCGGCCTTCGGCATCTTCGCGATCTGAAGCGCGAAGCTCATGTTGTCGCGCACCGTCATATGCGGATAGAGCGCGTAGGACTGGAACACCATCGCGATGCCGCGCTGGGCGGGCGGCACGTCGTTGACGACCATCCCGTCGATCTCGAGCGAGCCGTCGGTGATAAGCTCGAGCCCCGCGATCATCCGCAACAGGGTCGACTTCCCGCAGCCCGAGGGGCCGACGAAGACGATCAACTCGCCGGTTTCGATGTCGAGGTTGATGTCCTTCAGGACGTTGACGCTGCCGCCATAGGTTTTCTCGACATTGTTCAGTCTGAGATTAGCCATGTCTCTCTCCCATTCCATTGTGTCCGGTCGCCGGGTTCTTGCCGGCCGATCCGGAATTATTTGACAGATCCGGCCAGAAGACCGCGCACCAGGAACCGTTGCAGGCTGAAGAACACGCCGAGTGGCACCGCGATCGAGACGAAGGCCGCCGCCGCAAGGATGCCCCAGTCGCCGCCGCGCGAGCCCAGCAGGTCGTCGGCGATCTTGACCGTCATGACCTTGGCCTCGTCGGCGGAGGGCAGGAACACCTTGGCCACCAGCAGGTCGTTCCAAGTCCAGAGGAACTGGAAGATCGCGAAGGAGGCGAGCGCCGGCAGTGACAGGGGCAGGATGATCTTGATGAAGATCTGGAAATCCGTCGCTCCGTCGACGCGTGCGCATTCGATGATGTCGCGCGGCAGGCCGGCCATGTAGTTCCTCAGCAGGTAGACCGCCAGAGGCATCCCGAACCCGGTATGGGCAAGCCAGATACCGACAAAGCTTTGTCCGACCCCGATGCCGTTGTGCAGGTTCAGCACGGGCACCAGTGCAAGCTGTATCGGCACCACCAGAAGCCCGACGATGCCGGCGATCATCAGCCCGCGCATCGGGAAATGCATCCAGGCCAGCGAATAGGCGGCAAAAGCGGCAACCAGGATCGGGATGATGGTCGCGGGCACCGCCACGGTCAGCGTATTGATGAAGGCGCGGTCCATGTTGTCGCCCGAAAGCACGGTGCGATAATTGTCCAGCGTCAGTTTTGGCGGGCTTTCTGCCGCGAAATAGACCCTCTGTCCGCGTCTGTCGGGTTCTTCCGGCGTGATCCAGACATATGAACCATCCGCGTTCACCGTCAGCGTTTCGCCATCGCCAAGATCGGCCGTCGTGCCGGCCGGGAAGGCTGTGGGCTCGGCGCCTTTGGTGCCGAAAGCGGATATCTCGCCGGGGGTGCCAGAGAAATACGACCGCGCCTCTTCATCGTCGAAGATGACACCTGCGACGCGGAACATGTTGCCATCGGCAACCGCCTCGGTTCCGGTCCGTGCCCGGGCGGTCAGTTCGACCGGGAACATCGCCTGCCACCACCCGGTGGCCGATATCTGGTCTTTGTCACGGAAGGACGAGACCAGCAGCCCGACCGTGGGCACGATCCAGACCAGGACCATCGCGATCATGGCGATGTTGGTGGCCAGCTTCAGTCCGGATTTCTGTCCAGCAATATTGTCCATGGTCCGCTCCTATCTCAATTCTTTCTGTGCCTGACGGATGTTCGAAATCATCACGGGCAGGACGATGATCATGATGACGAGGGCCACCGATGTTGCGCGGCCATCGTCGCGGAACATGAAACTCATCATGTAACTGGGCAGAATCTCGGTCCCGAAATTGCCGCCGGTCATGGCGTAGACGATGTCGAAGATCTTCAGCGAACCGACCGTGATCGTCGTCCAGACGACCACGATGGTGGAAAATATCTGCGGCATCTTGATCTTGAAGAAGATCTGGAACGGGTTCGCACCGTCCAGGACGGCGGCCTCGATGGTCTCTTCGGGGATCCCGCGCAACGCGGCCGACAGGATGACCATGGCAAATCCCGTCTGGATCCAGACGAGGATGAACATCAGGAAGAAATTGTTCCAGAAGGGGATCTGCAGCACGTCGACCGGCCCGGCCCCGAACAGGCCCGCCAGCACCGCGTTGATCAGGCCGATATCGCTGTCAACGGCATAAACGAATTTCCAGATCAGCGAGGCACCGACGAAACTGATCGCCATCGGCATGAAGATGAGCGATTTCGCGATGTTCCCCCATCTCAGCCCGTCACTGAGCTGCGCCGCGATCAGGCCGCTGGTCACCGACGCCACGGGGACGAAGAGCGCCCAGAGCGCGTTGTTCAGAAAGGACCGGCGGAACTCGGGCGACTCGAACAGGGCAATGTAGTTGCCAAGCGCGATGAACTCGTCCCCCGACCGGTTGAAGAGCGACCGCCAGACCGAGCCGACGACCGGATAGGCCAGATAGACCGTCAGGACGAGCAGGGCCGGGAAGATGAACAACCATGGCCGTATGACATTGGCCCGGCGTATGTTGCGGCCGATATTAGGCCCCTTGGCGGGGTAGAGCACCTTGTCGAGAAACACATTGGACGCGTAGAAATATCCGACACATCCGCCCACGCCCAGAACGATCGTCGCAAGACCCTGAATGATAGGGTTCATCGGCCCGCCTCCCTTCGGTTTGATGATAAGCAAGCGGTGCCGCCCAGGGCGGGCAGCACCGAGTCCCGCGTCAGCGGATCGAGTCCCAGCGTGACTGGATCGCAGCCGCCGCTTCCTCGGCCGTCAGGCTGCCGGTGGTGTATTCGACCATGGCGTTCCAGAAGGCGTCGGTTCCGATCTCGCCCGGCATCAGGTCCGAGCCGTCGAAACGGAAGGTTGTCGCACTGAGCAGGATTTCCGCCAGTGCCCGCCCGGTATCCGTGGCATAGGCATCGAGGCTGACACCCAGATGCGGCGTCAGGGTCTTGCCCTGCGCCGCAGTCAACGCGTGCGGCAGTGACGTCTGGAGAAATTCCATGAAAGCATGGGCGACGGACGTGTCCTGCATGACTGTCGCCAGCCCTCCGGAGCCAAGGACCGGGGTGCCCAGATCCTTGCCCGCATAGGCCGGGAAATAGAAGAAGTCCGCGTCATAGCCGATCTCGGTCCCGTCCGGGAAAAAGGTCGGGATGAAAGAGGCCTGCCGGTGCATCATGCATTTCGGCGGGAATTCGAACAGACCGTCGGGGCTGTCGCGGAAGTCGATTGTCGCGGCCGCGCTTGATCCGCCATCGACATAATCGTCGTTGCGCGCGAAATAGCCGTATTCCTCGATCGCCGCGACGATGCGTTCATCGGTGAAGGGGATCTCGTTGCTGACCCACTGGTCGTAGACTTCCGGAGGTTGGGTGCGCAGCATGAAATCTTCGACCCAATCCGTCGCCGGCCAACCGGTGCCGGCACCCGCGCCCAGCCCCAGACAGAAAGGGGTCAGCCCGTCATCCACCATCGCATCGACGAGTTCCTTGAGTTCTTCCATGCTCTCCGGGATCTCGTAGTCGTTTTCTTCGAAGGCTTCGGGCGAATACCAGACGAGCGATTTCACATCCACGGCGTTGAAGATGCCATAGACTCGCGCCGCCCCGTCGGGGCCAACCGGGCTGGCCAGGTCGGCCCAGGATTCACCGGCCGCGAAATTATCGATATACCATTGGCGCGTGTCCTCGGCGAGCGGGACAAGGTGGCCCTGCTTGGCCATGTCGGCGGCCAGTCCCGGCTGTGGGTAGAGCGCCACGTCGGGAGGTGTCCCGGCCTGCACGGCGATCACGATATCCTGCTCGAAGCTGTCGGAGCCGGAATATTTCACCTCGGCACCGGTTGCGGCGGCGAAATACGCAAAGATCTCGCGGAGCAGGTCCGCGTCGACACCGGTTCCAGCGCCGATGATATCCAGCGTTTCGCCGGAGAAGTCGTTTTCCTCCGCGAAGGCGTTGTATTCGTCCCAGTTGAACGGCCCTTCGCCGGGCGGAAAGCGCAGGTGGCTGTCTGCGGATGCCGTGCAAGCAAGCGCGGCCACAAGGACCGAAACAGAGCTGAAAAGGATGCGTCGTGACTTGGGGTTCATGGGTTCCTCCCTTCGATTGCGACCCGGGCAAGGCGCTCGTCGCCTGACCTGCCGCAGCAGTGCTGACTCCGGAACAGCTTGGCCGGAGCATGTCGGCGATTCTTTCGAATCATCAATCTTAACGTTAAGATTGCAAATGTTAGCGCTAATTTCAATGAAAATTGCCACGAACTGGCAAATAGGCATTGACGGGAGCTGCCCTGGATCGTTCTTGGCGCAGGGCAAATCCCGGCGCAGGGTGCCGGTACTTCGGTCCTCGTCCGGGCGGCAGGCGCGCAGAGCGCCGGGCGATCCGGATGTGCAACGCTTTGATTGAGGGCGAATTCAGGTGGCGACGTTAAAGGACATCGCGAAGATTACGGGGCTTTCCGCGACGACGGTCAGCAGGGCGCTTCGCGGTTTTGATGACGTCACCCCAAAGACCCGCGACAGGGTCAAGGAAGTGGCCCTTCAGTTGAACTACCGTCCCAACTTGAGCGCGCGGAAGCTGGTGTCGGGGCGATCCGGAATCGTTGGCCTAATCTTCGACTCGCCGACCGCCGGTTTCGAACACGCGCATATTTTCGATATTACACATGCGTTGTCCAAGGCCATGGCCGAAAAGGATCTGGACCTGATGCTCCACGTGTCATCTGATGCCGATCCTCTGGCAACCTATGACCGGCTGATTGCGCGCGGCACGATGGATGGGTTCGTGCTGCTCTTTCCTAAGCGCGACGACCCGCGCATCGCCTACCTGCGCGATCGTGACGTACCTTTTGTCGTGCATGGTAAGGACGTCGAAGCGCCGGACTACCCCTTTGTCAGTCTCGACTCGAAGGACCTCACCCGAAGGGCGGTCGACCATCTTGCCGGATACGGTCACAGGACCGTCGCGCTGCTGAATGGCCCCGAACCCTGGATGGTATCGATGGAACGCGAAGCTGCCTATTCAGAGGCGGTCAAGGCGCAGGGGCTGGTGCAGGAACCTGACCTGATCAGGTGCGGGGATACATCGCAGTCCTACGGCCGCGCGGCCGCTTTGTGCTTGCTTCGAAACGACCACCTGCGCCCGACGGCCTTTGTCTGCTGCAATTCTCTGGTTGCCTTCGGCGTGCTTGAGGCCGTGGCGGGTCTGGGCCTCTCTGTCCCGGGGGACATCTCGATTGTCGCGCATGACGACATTCTGCCCGGCGTCGACACGGAAAATCTCGACCCGCCGCTCAGTGTCACCCGCCTTGCGGTCAAATCCGCCGCTACCATTCTCGCGGGCCTGCTTCTCCGGCGTCTGAACGGAGAGTCCGCCGCGGATATGCAGGTCCTGCAAAAAGCGGAATGGGTCGAACGGTCCTCGGTGGGTCCTGCGAAGTCCTGTTGATTGGACGCGTCGGCACGGAACGCGCGTCCGGACACAAAGCTGACGGGTGTCTATCCGGCTTCCATCGCCCGACGGAACAGCCCTGACAGTTGGACTCCTCCGAAAACCTCGCGCTGAGCGGCGGTTTGTGATTCATTGCCTCAGACGGCAAGTGCGGTGGCGATGGTCGATTTGGAGATTGTCCGGCCAGTCCTGGAGAAGGCCGTCGGAGGATCACCGCGCTGCAAGGGCGGAAGTCCTGCGATGGACGTGGTGCTGAAGTTCCGCATGCTGTCTTCCAGAGCCTGCATGGGCTGAGCCTCGAGGCGACCGAGCGGTTGGTGCGCGATAGGTTGAGCTGGGTGCGGTTCTGTGGGCTCGGGATCACCGACACGGTGCCGTACGCGAACACGCTCTGGGGTTTTCGCGAGGCCTCGATTCGCGCGGACGCGCTCGATGCCCTGTTCATCGAGATGGACCGGGCGATCAACCGAGCAAGCTTCATCCCGCGCTCGGGTCAGATCGTAGATGCGAGCCTCGTCGCGGCGCCGCGGCTAAGCCCGGCGCAGAAAGCGGAACTGGCGCGGATGGTGCGCGAGGGGCCCGACCCCGCGGTGGACGGGGTGGTGCGCTGGCGACGCGTCGACCTCCAGCGCAGGATCGCGGCGCGTTTCGGCGTCGCGATGCACGAGCGCACCGTGGGCAAGCATCTGGGCCGCGCGCGGCAGCCGTCCGCGCGCCCCGCGCGACACCCGCTTCACCTGGGCCTACATCTTCGGCGCCGTCTGCACAGGACGCGGGGCCACCGCCGCGCTGGTCATGCCCAATGCCGACACGCAGGCGATGAACGCTCACCTCGCCGGGATCTCCCGCACGGTCGCCGAAGGCGCGCACGCCATCCTCGTCCTCGACGGCGCCGGCTGGCATGGCTCAAAGGCCCAGCGCGTGCCCGACAACATCACCCTGCTGCAGCTGCCGCCATAGGCCCCGGAACTCAATCCCATCAAGAACGTCTGGGCCTACCTGCGCGCCAACTGCCTCG
>JAXMNQ010000054.1:0-34827 GCA_034670345.1 Paracoccaceae bacterium
ATGGCTCAATGATGCTCCACTGGGCATCGGTCAGGACTCTTCGGGTCAAGGCTGCTCTCCTCTGTTCGCAACCTTGAATCAGAAGTCAGGTGAATTGGGAATCCTGAACGTCAACAGCCCCTAGGCTGAGCGTATCCGAAGCGCAGAAAATCGCGCGGCATCCAGCAAAAAAGCCAACGGCGCGCCCTCCGTGTCGGAGGACGCGCCGCGATGTCAAACCGACCCGTTCAGGATCAGAGCGCAGCCCTCTGCGCAGCCCCAAGCAGCGCCGGGAAGGCCTGTTGCAGGGCGCGGTTCCACTTGGTGATCGGTTGCTCTTCGATAAAGATGATGTCGTTCGGGCGCATCTCGAACTTGGTCGCAAGGATCATGTTGGCCGCGTTGCCCGCATTCAGGTGATAGGCAACGATTTCCCCCACTTTCGACGGGTCGGAACTGCCGCGCATGACGTAGATCTGGGTCGGGTCGCCCGTCGTGGTGGCAAAACCGCCTTCGTTGTAAAGCACGTCCGCCAGCGAGGCGACATTGCCAAAAGGCAGCGCAAAACGGTTCTGGGCCTTCACTTCGCCACTGAGATAGACATAGTCGCGCCCCTCTGCGCCCAGCTCCAGGCGCGACTGGAAAGTCCCGCGACGTTCTTCCAATGCGCCGCGACGAATGCTGATCTCTGTGCTGAGTGCGGACAGCGCGGTGCTGCGTGCACCAGAGCGCAATGTGATGACGTCGATCTTGGCCCTGTAGAATTGGAACGCGCGTTCGAGGTCATAGGTGGTGTCGACAAAGATCGCGTCGCCGTTTTGCAGCAGCTTGTCCTTCAGCGCCGGTTGCGCGCGGTAGGTCTCGACCGGGATCTGGTACAGCGTGCCGTCGCGGTAGATCCGGATCGACGCGAATTCCTCGTCCTGCGTCGAAAGTCCCCCCGCCGCAATCAACGCCTCACCCAGGGTCAGGCTGTTCGGTGTGATCGGCACCAGCTTGGCCGCGCGCACCGCGCCGCCAACGGCAACCCGCTGCGAGTTGAACTCGCTGACTTCGAGGCTGAAGGACGGCGAGATCTGGTTGTTCACAAGCGCCTGAAAGACCCGGTCTTCGGCCTCTTGCAACGTCAGGCCAGCCAAAGAGACCGGGCCGATATCAGGGATTGCGATCGACCCGTCATCCCGGACGGTATAGCCTTGGCGGCTGTTTTGTGCGGCCAACAGACCGGACAGTTGTTCGATGGTCGAGGACGCGCCCCGCGTCGCCAGCAGCAGAACATCGCCAACGCCAATCCGGTAGGGACGGGCCGGTACGTCCGGCAACGGCCGGTAATCCATCCGCTCACGCGTCTCGTCGGGCAGATAGGGCGCCGCGGGAAGGGCACCCGCGCCTGTCACGCTGCCATTGGTGCCAGCATAGGCATAGAACACATCCGGCAGCGCCTTCGGCGTATAGTGCGAGGCATTGGCATAAGCGACCGACCGGGGCGTCATGGAGACCACCGAGACCGGCAGTTCATCCTTGCGCTCACGCACAGTCGGACTGTTGTAGGAGACACCACACCCGGAAAGCGCAAGGGCCGTCACGGCAAAGACCAGTCCGCTCAGCCTGGGGCGCCACGGTCGGTTTGCAGTCATGACGCCAGTATCCATCGAATTCATTCTCTCACCCATGCTCCAAACCCGTGGCAGCCAAGATACCCGAAATCACAATGACAACGTTGGGCGCGGGGGGTGGCGATAGCAGACACCGCCCCTCCCGTACCGGGGACAGCTGTACTATGGGTAGCCGTTCAATGCGACTGGACACGAAAGATGTTGTGACGCGTACAGCCAAAAGTGGCAATTCCGCAACAAGGCCAAACACCTTGGAAGTCCCCGTAATTTAAAGAAAAAATGCGCCCTACCGGGCGCGCATCACTATCATCCCTTGCGGCGAGGCCCTGCGTTTTTCACAGCCCGCCGCGGCGCATGACCACACTCAGGGTACGCCGGAAAATCCACACCTCCAACCCGGCGCTCTGGTTCGAAATGTAATAAAGATCCGCCCTCACCTTTCGCCGAGTCGCCTCGACACCTTCGACGTACCCCAACTCGGTCTGCGCCAAGCCGCTGATTCCCGGGCGAACGGCATGGCGCTCACGATAGCCGGGGATCAGTTCCAGGTATTCGACAGCGTGATCAAAGTAGTCCGGGCGCGGGCCAATGAGGCTCATCTCGCCACGCAGAACGTTGATGATCTGGGGAAGCTCATCAATCCGCGACTTCCGCAGGAACTGACCCAGTGGGGTGATCCGATCCGTTTCGAGAGGACTGTCCGCACCGCGTTTGACCGCCGGGGCCGCGCGCATCGTCCGGAACTTGATCGCCTTGAAGGGCACGCACCCACGGCCCATGCGCGTCTGCACGAAGAACAGAGAGCCCTTGTTGGAAAAGGGATTCGCGACGAAGATCACAAAAACAGAAGTCAGGAGGAGCGGCAGCAAGATGATGCTGCCGACAATATCGAAAGTACGCTTGGCCACGCGAAACCCCGCGTTGGTCACCTGCTCGACAGCGCCACCCGACTCAGTCGCCGAAACGGCCGTATCGTCCAGAACCCTCACGTCAAACATGTCATCCCTCGATAAATTTAAATAAATTCAACCCTGCCACTCGGGCCACCGTTACGACGACTTAGATAAAATTGCTGCAATGCAAAGTCAATTAACAACTTATGAAACACATTCGGTCGCAGTAAGATTGGCGTAATTTTGCACTTCTTTTTCGCACGAGCAAAAAAATCGGATTCACAACGGCTTGCATGGACAACTTAAGGCAAAAAACTGCTGAACGCTACGTCCACGGTACGCGCGGCATATACAACCTCCGGCTGCGATAGGCGCATCTCTCAATTTGCACTTGCAGAACGACAACCTGTGATTAACGCTTTTTTCGCCAAATGCGCCAACACCTTGCCCGAAACCAAGGGCGCGCGTGAAAACATGTTAACCATCAGGCCTGAAAATAGGTAACCATGTCCTTTTCGACGAGAGCCGCCGACAGGATGCCCGTGGCATAGGCCCCGGTGTCCGTCGGTATGCGCCCCGCCACCGGTTGCGGAGATGCGACAATGCTGTGCCCATGCACGATCCACAGCCCGTCGTCGCGGGTCTTGCGCTCGAAGTCCGGGTGTCCCCACAGCAGGCTGCGGCTCTCTTGGTCGGCGATCGGCAGGGCCGGGTCGGCCCCGGCATGGACAGCGGCCACATTTCCGTTCTGCCAGTAGAGCGGAAGGTCCTGCAGCCAGCGAATGGTGTCATCGCCCATCTTCGCGGCCAACTGGTCGCGCATCGCGTACCACGCCTTGTCCGACCGGTCCTGCGGCGACATCTGCGCCCGGTAGCTTGCCAGCGTCTGCAGGCCGCCGTGCCGCAACCAGCGCGGGCCATGCGTCACCGGGTCGTCCAGCATGTCCAGAAGCATCTGTTCGTGATTGCCCATCATGCAGTGCATCAATTCACCCGCAGCGCGGCTGAGAACAACAAGGCGGCGCAAGGCTCGGGCGGTTTCCTCCCCCCGGTCGACATAATCCCCCATCATGACCAACAGCGCCTCGGGGTGGTTCACGCCGTCCAGCCGTTTCAACAGCCGGTCCAGCAACCGGTCGCACCCATGCACATCTCCCACGGCGAAAAACGGGATATCGGGGCGGATCGGGGCGTCAAACCCCTGATCCTGTTTCCGCACCGATGATTTGGGTGACTTTGAGCCTCTGAAAATCATGGCCGTAACCTAATCACTGCACTGACCCAATAAAAGTGGGAAGAATGGTCGGAGCGCCTCTGTCCACCCTGGTGCCGCCGGGCCGCGATTCGGCCGGGTGCGGCCACTCCAGGCAGGTTTCGGCGACCCAAAGCTCAAATCCTTCCCATTCAACCGACACCGCAGGGGGCGCACGCACCAAACCCGCTTCTGACGGAAAAAACATCACTCTGACAAGGCTTTGACCTCTCGGACCCTTCTGCCCGCGCGCGGAACTGACCGCAAGTTATGGGTATTGTCCAAAGGCTGGGTTAACCCTTGTCGTCATTGCCGTTTGCCCTGGCGCACCCCGTTGATCAAAACACTCTGCAAACCAAGACAAGAGACGAGGCAGAGCAATGATGTTGTTATCCGGCCTGCTGGGCATGTTGGCTCTGGGCACGTTGGCCCTTGTTTCATTCGGTCCGGACTCGGAAGATGAGGACGAGGAGTCGCTCGCACCGGAAGAGTTCGATGATCCTACAGAACAGAACGCGACTTCGTTGGACTTTGCGACGCCGGGCTCTGAGGCTGACGCTCTTCCCGAGGTTCAGCAGCCCCCCGCCGCGCCCGGACCGGTAACAGTTCTCGCGCCAACCAGTACACAGACTGCACAAGGTGCAACCGCCTTAACCGGGATCGCAGCGTTCGGTCCAGTCGACATTGCGTTCGAAGGAACTGCAGAGGCGGACGAATACCTCGGCACCGAAGAGGATGAGCTGATCTTCGGCGCAGAGGGTGGCGACACCATGCTGGGCGAGGATGGCGACGACACGTTACACGGCCAGAGCGGCGCAGACGACCTCTACGGCGGTGCAGCGGACGACGTGCTGTTTGGCGGCCACGGACAGGACACCCTGACCGGCGACGACGGCAACGATCTCCTGCGTGGTGGTCAGGGCACCGACGCCCTGCACGGACGCGACGGGGATGACACGCTGGACGGCGACATGGGCACCGACACGCTGTTTGGCGCGGCGGGCAATGACCTGCTGATCGGAGTCAAATTCGACGAAGACGGCATCGATCAAGACCAGCAGGACTACCTGAATGCGGGCAGCGATGACGACACCGTCATCGCCGGGGATGAGGATGTCGTTTCACTGGGCGGCGGCGCGGACGTGCTCTACCTGGGCGACTGGATGACCGGCCCGGGGGCCGAGGTGCTCGATTTCGACGATGATGAGGATCAACTCATGGTCATCTACAACGACAGCGCCCATTCCGGCGAACCCGAGGTCACCCTTCGCCTGAACGCGAACAATCCGGCCCTGACCGAAATCACGCTGGGGGATCAGGTTCTGGCCACCCTTCCGACAGAGGATGCCCCGCCGCTGGACTCCGTTGTGCTGATCGCCGAAAGCTCGCTGGCCGATCTCAACATCGGGGTTCTGTCAGCCCGCGCCGGCTGATCCGACAAAACAGCACCGACCAAACACTGCCCGCGACCCGCGGGCGGTGTTTCGCGTTCAGTCTCTTGAAAAATAATGTAAAATTCTGATTTTTGTCCAAATTTCCGCCACATGACCGCCACCTCTCCGCGCCCCGACCGGGCGATTTTGCCGGTTCAAGAGGGGGGTGCCATGGCTTCTTACAATCTGTCGCTGTCGTCCGCTCAGGCGACCGGAACATTTGTGCAAGAGGGGCATTTTGGCTCCAACGCCTTGCATGACATCAATATCGACGCGACCGGGGAATTCCTGCCCCATGACGGCTTTGCCGCCGCAGTCGATCAACTGGACCTGCGCCACCTGCGCTACCCCGGTGGCCATGCCGAAAACACGCTGGACGTGACCAGGCTGGAAAACGGCGGGCTGCGGGCCGAGGTCCGCGCCTTCATGGACTGGTGCGTTGCGAACAGCACCCTGGATGACAAGATCCAGGTCACCATGATCCTGCCGACCAAGGTCGACATTCCCGCGGCCAAGGTCGAGGCCTTTGTCTACAAGCTGCTGGAGGACTACGGCGACTATGTCTCGGGGCTGGAAATAGGCAACGAATATTCCATCGGAGAGCGTGTCGAGAACGCAGACCGCAGAACCCATCCAGAGGAGATTCCGGACAGCGACTTTGTCTCCTCCATGACCGAGTCGGAATACGGTATCGCCGCCAACCGCGTCATCAACGCCGCCCAAAGCGCCATCGACAAGCTGGCCGCTGACAAGCCCGCGCTGGGACATGACCCGGCGATCCTGATCCAGCTGGCCGACACCAATGGCGCAGGCAGCGCCTACAAGGGCAACGGCAGCTGGGATCAGGCGAATGAGGCGATCCTGTCATGGCTGGACCAGACCGCGCTGGACGCCATCGACGGCGCCGTGGCCCATTACTATTACAACAAGGCGCATTCAGACACGCTGGCCTTCGACGGCAGCTATCAGGAGATCCGCAGCCTCGACACCCGGATCGAGAACTTCAATTCGCACCTTGGGCGTGAGGTGCCGCTCTATGTCACCGAATGGAACGTCCTGAAAAGCAACGTCGATCAGCTTGGCATGGCCTCAGCCTCGACCCTGCTGGAGATGTTCGAGGCCATGGTGCAGATCGGCACGCAGGACGCCTTTATCTGGCCGTTGCAGCATCGCACCGCCAACACCATTGCCGGCAACCGCTCTGCCACTGATATGGATCTTTCGCCCGGTGGCGGCGTGTTCCAGATGATGTCCGACAGCCTGCGCCCGGAAGCCAGCGCCGAAACCGGCCATGTCGAAGCCTTTGAAAGCATGGACACCAACTGGACCGGCACCGGCGGCGGTTCGGTCGAACTCAACTACTTCTCCAGCCAGTATCATGACGTGCTCTACGTCTCGCACCGAGCCCTGTCGACCGGCACGGTGAATGTCGATCTGACCGGTTTCACGGCAGAGGCCACCTCGGTCGACGTCACCCGCATGACCATGGACCGCGGCACCTCGGACGGGCTCAGCGATCTGGCGGATGACAACGGGCTGAACCGTCTGGGTCGCCGCTATATCGACGCCGAGGAAAAGGCTGCACTCGAAGATCTCGCCTTCTTCGACGCATCGAACAAGAACCACATGGACACTTCGGGCAGCCATTTCCGCACCTATCTGCCCAGCGCGGACGGCATCGTCGAACTGACGTCCAATCCCGGCTCGATCGACGATTACTACTTTGCGACAGAAGTGGACGTCTCACCTGAATTTGTCGACGTCAGCGGTAATTTTCTGAACAGCGGCAGCGTAAAGCTGGACATGATGCCCTACGATGTCGCCCAGATCGTGATCGAAAAGAAATGGGTGCAGAACGGCGGCAATGCCGCCGAACGCTTCATCGGCGGTGTCGGGCAGGACGTCGTTCTGGGCCGCAGTGGCAACGACACGATTTCGACCGGCGAAGGCAACGACACGCTCAAGGGCGGCTATGGCAATGACGTTCTCCGAGCCGGGTCAGGTGATGACTCGCTCTCCTCGGGCCTTGGCAACGACAGTCTTTATGCAGGCAGCGGCAATGACACCCTCTCGGTCGGCGAGGGCACCAAGCTGATCGACGGCGGCGCGGGTCATGACCGCCTGCGCCTTGACCTTGCGCGCGACGCCTACACCGCCACCACCGAAGGCAACGCCCTGCGCCTGCGCGCCAATGGCTTTGACGCGCACATCGTCAATATAGAGACGCTGGAATTTGACGATCAGGCCATGTCGATGAACGACTTCCTGAGCGGCCTTGGCAGCAGTCCGTCCGGCCATGACAGCGGCGGGGCCAAGACCCTGAAGATCGCCGAAAGCACCGGCCTGTTCGGCACCGATGAATCCGCGCAAGTCTACCGCGCCTTTACCGCCGTCCTCGGGCGCGAACCGGATATCGCCGGGCATCAGCACTGGACCACGCAACTGGCCTCGGGCGCAATGTCGCTGGACCAGATCACCACCGCATTGACCGCCTCCGGCGGGTTTCAATCCACCTACGGCGGCCTCGGCAACGGCCAGTTCGTCACCACGCTCTACCAGAATGTGCTGGGCCGCGCGCCCAGCACCGCACAGTTGAACGACTGGATAAATCAACTGGCCAATGGGGCGACCCGCGCCGAGGTGGTCAGCACGCTGGCCGAGAGCAGCGAAAACATCGCCCGGACCCGGCCTGTTCAGGAAGCCTTTGACACCACCCGTGATCCCACCACCTGGGCCGATGATGTGGTCCGCCTGTATCAGGCGATCTTTGACCGCCCGCCGGATAACGGCGGCTTTTCCCACTGGACAGAACAGCTGCCCAAGGGCGCCGAATTCAACGAGATCGTCAGCGCCTTCATGAACTCACCGGAGTTTCAGGCCACCTATGGCGAGGCCTCCGTCCCGGAGTTTGTCGAACTGCTCTACCAGAACGTGCTCAAACGCGGCGCAGACACGGGCGGCACAAATTACTGGAACGAGGCCCTGCAAAACGGATGGACCCGGCCCGATGTGGTGTCCTTCTTCATGAACTCGAACGAATTCACTGCCAAGATGGCCCCCGAAGTCAAGGCCTACATGCAGCGCATGGGCACCGATGACGTGCTGCAGGCAGACCCCGGCGACAGCCTGTTGTCCGGTGGGCTCTACGCCGACACCTTTGTGTTCGAGACCACCGATGACGGCACCCACACCGTTACCGATCTTGAGCCTTGGGACACGCTGCAGTTCTCCGACTTCGGCTATGCCGTTGCCGCGGATGCGCTTGGCCATATGTCGCAGCAGGGAGAGGACGTCTTCTTTCAGGATGACGGCGTGACCGTGGTCATCAACGACTACGACCTCGACCAGATCACCGCCGACATGATCTCCATTCTCTGACCTGCCCCTCTGCGGCCCCTGTCAGGCTGCTTCTGTGTTTGCAGGGACGCCCCCTGTCTGCTTGACTCTCGGGGCGTTCGCCGCCAATCCCGATAAAAAGGCTCGGGCCACCGGGAACCGGGGCCCGACCGGGCAGGGAGCAGGCCATGCAAGGACATCGCCCCACGGTGACAGAGCGGATCCTCGTCGGGGTGGCCGTGATCATCGCGCTGTTCTGCGCCCTGCCCCATGTCGGCGTCACCCTCGCCGCGGTCTCCGCCGAAAGCGACACGATCGCCCACCTCGCCCGGACGGTCCTTGGCCGCTACACCGGCACCACGCTGATCCTGCTGACACTTGTCGGGTTTGGCACATTTTTGATCGGGACCGGGGCGGCGTGGATGGTGGTCATGACCGAATTCACCGGTCGCCGCATCCTTGAGGTGGCTCTGGTCCTGCCGCTGGCCTTTCCGGCCTATGTCATGGCCTATGCCTATACCCACTTGCTGGATCACCCCGGCATCGTGCAGGCCACCCTGCGCGACGTGACTGGCTGGGGGCCGCGTGATTACTGGTTCCCGGAGATCCGGTCGACCGGCGGGGCGGCGGCCATGCTGACGCTGGTCCTGTACCCTTATGTCTACCTGCTGGCCCGCGCCGCCTTTCTCAGCCAGAGCGCGACAACCCTCTTCGCCGCCCGGTCGCTGGGCCGCACACCGGTGGGCGCCTTTTTCTCCGTCACCCTGCCCATGGCCCGGCCTGCCATCGCCGCCGGTGTCCTGCTGGCCGCAATGGAAACCATCGCCGATTACGGCACGGTGTCCTATTTCGGGGTCCAGACCTTTGCCACCGGCATCTACACCAGCTGGTTCTCATTGGCCGACCGTACCGGGGCGGCGCAACTGGCGCTTGGCCTGTTGGGCTTTGCCCTGCTTCTGGCCATGCTGGAACGCTACAGCCGCGGCAAGGCGCGTTACCATTCGGGCCGCAAGCAGGAACCGGTGCCGCGCACCCGCCTGACCGGCAGTTTGAACGCCGTGGCACTGACCGCCTGCTCCCTGCCGGTGTTGATCGGTCTCATCATACCGACCATCGCCTTGCTGACCATGGCCATCGGGTCGGAACAGGACCTGCTCAGCCGCCGCTACATCCGATTTATCGAGAACTCGCTGACACTGGCAACCGTCGCCGCGCTGGTCACTGTCGCCGCCGCCGTTACCCTTGGCAGCGTCAGCCGCATCATCCCCGGACGCCTGTCCACCCTTGCGCTGCACATCGGAAGGCTTGGCTATGCCGTGCCCGGCGGCGTGATCGCCGTTGGCCTTCTGGTGCCTTTCGCGGCCTTCGACAACGCGCTGGACAGCTGGATGCGAGACACTTTTGACGTCTCCACCGGTCTCCTGCTCACCGGGTCGATCTGGGTGCTTGTGGGGGCCTACATGATCCGCTTTCTGGCCGCCGCCATCGGTGCCTATGAGGGCGGCATCTCTGCGGTCAGCACCAACATGGACGCCGCCGCGCGGGTGCTTGGCCAGAACGCCCTGGGCACCGTGCGCCGCGTGCATGTCCCGCTGCTGCGGCCCAGCCTGCTGACCGCTGGTCTGATCGTCTTTGTCGACGTGATGAAGGAACTGCCCGCCACACTCATCATGCGGCCCTTCAACTTTGACACGCTGGCAGTGCAGGCGCACCGCCTTGCCGCCGACGAGCGGCTGGAGGGCGCTGCCGTGCCCAGCCTCGTGATCGCGGCCCTGGGGCTTTTGCCGGTGGTCCTGCTGATCCAGCGGATGCGCAAGAAAGACTAAAGCTCCGGCATCCCAGCCTGCCGCATGACGTCCAGCCAGCGTTCCACGATGCCCTCGGGTTTCCAGTTGGGAGCCATCCGCGTAACCTCGACCTGCAGCGTGTGGCCCGGTTCGACCTCAAGAAAACGCGCCATCGCGTCGCGCGCCTCATCGGTCTTGCCCAGGCAGATCAGCAAGGCGGCCAGCGCCTTGTTCGACGGCGGCGGCGGCGAGGACATGCCCAGCATCTCCTCCAGCCCCGTCTCGCAGTCACCGCTTTGCCAATAGGCCCAGCCCATCTGCCAGCGCAGCCAGTCCCCGTGCAGCGGGTCCACCTGTTTCGCCCGTTCCAGCGCCTCGATCCCCTCCTCGGTCCGCCCCTCGTAGAGCAGAGGAATGGACATGGCGATCAGCACCAGCGAATCCGAAGGATTGAGCTCTGCCGCGCGCTTGTAATGCTCGATGGCCTCGACGTGACGACCGCGCCGGGACAGCACCCGCGCAAGCGTGTAATGGGACATGTAGTTCCGGGGGTTCTTGCGCATGGCGATTTCCGCCAGCCGTTCGGCTTCGTCCAGAACATCTTCCTTCGGCGTCATCCAGCCCATGTTGCTGGCCGTGCCCAGCATCAACGACGTGCCGATATAACCCCATTCCGAGTCCGGTTCCTCGCGGATCGAGGTCCGCTCCAGCGCGATCGCCTGTTCCCAGTGCTCGCGGCTGAGCTGGCTCATCAGCTTCCGCGCCTGCATCCCCCGCAAGAGCGAATCCACGCCGCCCTTGCCGGTCCGATCGGGCAGGTCGATCATCACCGTTTCGCCGACGACCGAGGCCACATGGCGCACGATCTGGTTCTGAACCACGAACAGGTCGCCCAGATCGCGCTCGTACTGGTCCGACAGGATATGCGCGCCGGTCCCGGTCTCGACCAGCTGGATGGTGACTCGCAGCCGCTTGCCATCGTATTGCTGGCTGCCCTCCAGAACATAACCCGCGCCCAATGTCCGCCCGATCTCGCGCACATCCGTCGGCGCATCGCGGAACTGAAAGCTGGAGTTGCGGGCGATCACCCGGAACTGCGGAAAGCGCGCCAGCTCGGTGATGATGCCCTCGGACAATGCGTCGCTCAGATAGCCCTGATGCGGGGCCGGGCTCAGGTCTTCCAGCGGCAGGACCGCCACCACCGGCGCGCGCGCATGACTGTCATCCGCCGGATACAGCGCCAGCGCCAGCACACCGGCGAAGAGCAACAGAACGGCAAGGATCAGCGGGCGAAGCCGCGTCGGCCCGGCGGGAGATACAGGCGGCGTCGCCGTTTCGGGCGGTGCGAAACGATAGCCCTTGCGCGGCACGGTCTGGATCACCTTACGCTCACCGTCGCCCAGCGCAGCACGGATCTCGGCGATGCATTGAACAAGGCTGTCCTGGCCCACTTGCCGCCCGTCCCAGATCGCTTGGGAAAATTGCGCCTTGGTCACCACTTCGTCAGGCGCGGTCACCAGCATCCGCAGCACTTCGCGCGATTGCGGGCGCAGTTCGACAAGGCCGCCATCGGGTGTCCTCAGGACGCCGCTTTCGCCGTCCAGAATCGCCTTCCGATTATCGAATTCGTAAATCTTCACCGGTTTTCGTTCGCCATTTCCGCCACTTGGCGTGTTTGATCGGATCATACGCCAGTTCGCTGGTTTGACCAAACGCTCCGCCTTCGGGCCGGACGCATGACGGTCATGTCCGATTCGAACAGGCGGAATTTTGACTGGAGGACAAAAGATGCAAAAGATTGTCGCGCTGTCCCTGATCGCGCTTGCCGCGCCTGCGGCGGCCCACGATCCGATCGAGTGGAACGGTTCCACGATTCAGGTGCTTCTGGACCGGGACCAGACCGGGGGTGAAATGGGCATGTTCACCTCGCGCTTTCCCGGCCCCGGCGGACCGCCGCGCCATGTTCACGAGGACGCAGGCGAGGGCTTTTTCGTGCTTGAGGGTTCTGCCCAGTTCCTCGCAGACGACGAGATCAAAACCGTCGAACAGGGTCAGGCCGCCTATGTTCCCAAGGGGGTCGATCACACGTTTCGGATAACGGGCGAGAACGGCGGCAAGATCCTGGTGATCGTCAATCCCGCCGGGTTCGAAGGGTTTTTCGAAGCGACGAAGCACCTCAAACTGCCCGAGGAGATGGACGAGATGAACCGGATCTCCGCCGAGTTCGGCCAGATCTTCACCGGCCCGCCGCTGGAGGCGAAATAGGCCCCCGCGAGCAGGCGTTTGTCGGGGCCGGGGCCACAATTCCGACCCGCAAAGAAAGAGGCGCAGACCCTGTCCGCGCCTCCCTCGATTTCTGCTTTTCGGATCGGTTATTTCCAACCCACCTCGTTAAAGATCTTCTGCGCCGTCGGGATGTTCTTGGCCACCGCCGAGAGGTCCACATCGTCAGGCTTGAAAAAGCCCAACGCCGCGACCGAGGGGCTGAGACCCACGCCCGGAACCGCCGGATATTCATCGTTCCCGGCCGAGAAATACTTCTGCGCCTGATCGCTGGCCAGGTATTCAAGGAACTTGATCGCGTTCTCCTTGTTCGGCGCATGCGCCGCAAGGCCCGCGCCCGACAGGTTCATATGCGCGCCGGTGCCGTCCTGATTGGGAAAGCTCCAGCCGATGGTATCAATCTCGGCGGTCACGCCGCTGACATCGGTGCGGATTGCCCGGGCAAAGTAATAGGTGTTCGACAGGGCCACATCACATTCGCCCGACACCAGTCCGCGCAGCTGATCGGTGTCGCCCCCCTGCGGATCGCGGGAAAAGTTCGCCACGACACCCGCCGCCCAGTCGCGCGCGGCCTCTTCGCCCATATGCTCGACCAAGGCGGCCAGCAGGGTCTGCATGTAGGCATTGGTGCCGGAACGGATGCAGACCTGCCCCTTGTACTTGGGGTCGGCCAGATCCTGATAGGTCATCGGCGGCTCGGTCACATCGGCCTTGTCATAGAAAATGATCCGCGAGCGCTGCGAAAAGCCGAACCACTGGTTGTCCTCGTCCTGCAGATAGCCGGGGACCTTCGCCTCCAGCACCGCACTTTCCGCCGCCTGCAGGATGCCCGCATCCTTTGCACGGGTCAGACGCGAGGTATCGACGGTGATCAGGACATCCGCGGGCGAATTGCGACCTTCGGCCTGCATCCGCGCGATCAACTCATCCGCATTGCCTTCGATGCGGTTGATGGTGATCCCAGTGGCGTCCTCAAAGTCCGAGTAGAGCCGTTCGTCGGTGTCGTAGTGACGCGAGGAGTAGATGTTGACTTCGCCCTCGGCCATCGCCGCAGTGCCGCCCAGTACGGCACTTGCAGCGAGGGCAATCAGGGACAAACCGGTCTTGATGGTCATGGAGCCTCCGAAAGGTGTAATTCCGATGCTTTTAGTCAATTACATGATTGCCACCGACGCGCAACCTTTGTTGACAACTTTTGTCAGAGAATTTTTGACCCCGAGTCAGAGGACGAAGGCGAACCGCGTCCCTCCTAATCGAACAAGTGCGATCGGCTCAGTTAACTGTGCGAAGAAGGGGTACGAGGCCCAAAAGGCCAAAGGACTTGAACGGCCACATCTATGGCGCCGGTCCCCGGCGTTCATGGCGAGAGTCTGCGGTTTATTGAGTGGTCGCAGTCAGGTCCACCGGTCCCGACGCGACCCTGTTGTGTCAACCAGCGGCGGCGCGCTGGCTCAGCACCCAACTGTCCGGGCTTTCCGCCTGCATCCGGCGCAGCGTGTCCGCCACGACCGTCCACTCGCTTTCGCGCGCGGCCTGCATCGGCCCACCGCGCCAGCGCGGAAAGGCGTAGCCGTGGATCTGCACCATGTCGACGGCCGCATCGGTTTCGGCAATGCCTTCCTCGACGATCCGCGCGCCTTCATTGGCCAGAACCGCAAGGATACGGGCCTTGATCTCGATCTTGTCGAAGATGGTCCGCGTGATGTCCTGCGCCCTGGCATAGTCCAGGATCACCTGTTCGACCTCGGCGGAGGGGCGCGGTTTGCGATCCCCTTCGGCGTAATCGTACCAGCCCTTGCCGCTGCGCTGGCCCAGCCGATCCATCTGGTACAGTTGATCGGCAATGGTCACATAACGCTGCGCGGGATCGCGCGTGGCCGCTTGCCGTTGCCGGTTGGCCCAGGCGATCTGCAGCCCGGTCAGATCCTGCAATTCGAAAGGTCCCATCGGAAAGCCAATCTCGCGCGCGGCGGCGTCCACCTCTTGCGGCAGGGCCCCGTCCACCAGCATGTATTCCGCCAAGCGCCGGTATTCAGCCAGCATCCGGTTGCCGATGAACCCGTCGCAGATACCCGCCAGAACCGAGACCTTGCGCAGCCGTTTGCCAAAGGCAACCCCGGTGGCGATCACCTCGGCAGAGGTCTCTGGCAGCGGTACGATCTCCAACAGCTTCATCACATGCGCGGGTGAAAAGAAGTGCAGGCCAAGACAGCGCGCCGGGTTCGGGATGCCGGTAAATATCTCGCGCGGATCAATGTAAGAGGTGTTTGTGCCAAGGATCGCCTCGTCTGACACCACCTCGGCCAATTGCCGGAACACCGCACGCTTGACCTCAAGGTCTTCGAACACCGCTTCGACGGCCAGATCGGCATCTTTGGCATCCGAATAGGCCGCCGTCGCCGTGAACCGCGCCATTTGCTCTGACGCCTTGTGCTTGCTCAGTTTGCCCCGTGTGACCGCGCCGTCGATCAGCCCGGCCACCCTGTCAGCGGCAGCCGCCGCCGCATCCGCATCGCGTTCGATCAGGATGACATCCAGCCCGCCGTTCAGGCCCGCCACGGCGATGCCTGCACCCATCAGGCCGCCGCCGACAATGGCGATCCGGGTCAGCGCGCGCGGCGTGGCCCCCGCCGCCGCCTTGGGCCGGGCAACTTCTCTTTCGGCAAAGAAAGCATGGCGCAGGGCGCGGCTCTCGGCGCTTTGGCGCAGATCCAGATGCAGCGCGCGTTCCTTGGGCTGTCCATCAGCAAACGGCTCAAGGGCCCATTGCAGCGCATCAATATTCAGCGCGGGGGAGGCCTGTCCCCGGGCCCGTTTGGCCACCGCCGCTCGTTTGGTCTCCAAGTCCTCTGCACTCAGCGGTTCCGCCACGCGCAGCGAGACCTTGACCGGACGGTCCGGCAAGTCATCCACAAAGGACCGCGCGGCCTGTTCAAGTTCGCCATCGACGACACGGTCCAAACCGCCCAGCGCCAGCAGGGCATCCGCGTCCAGCATCTGACCCGAGGCGGCCAAGTCGATGGCCGCCGCCATGCCGATCAGGCGTGGCGCACGTTGGGTGCCGCCCGCGCCCGGGATCAGGCCGACATTGACCTCGGGCAGGCCAAACCGCGTGCCGCGCGCCGCGATCCGCCAGGCACAGCCCATCGCAATCTCGAACCCGCCGCCCAGGACATTGCCCTGCATCACGGCGACGAATGGCGTTTCGCTGTCCTCGATCAGTTGCACCACGTCGGGCAGATGCGGCTCAACCGGCGGCGCGTCGAATTCGGACATGTCGCCACCGGCGACAAAGGTCTTGCCCGCGCAGGTCAGGATCGCCACGCGGGCGCCCTGCACTTGCTCCACCGCCCGCGCCAGACCGGCGCGCACCGCCGTGCTGGTGGCGTTGACCGGCGGGTTGTCGATGGTGACCCAGGCGAGGTCCCCCTCACGTCTGACGGAAACGGGGCTGTCGGTGTTCATGGTCAAAACTCCTCTCCTCACCCGTCCGCGGGCGACTGCCATCGGAATAACCCAAACGGGCGGTCGGTTAAAGCTGTTCAGCCCTCATACGCTGAAACCGCAGCTTCGATCCTTGCGCGGGTCTCAGCCACCGCCTTTTCCTTGACCGGACCAAAGCCTCGGATTTCCATGACCATCCCGGCGATGCGCGCGGCCTCCGGCAGGGTCTCGGGCGTCAGGCCCGTCACCAACCGATCCAGCAGAGCGCGATATTCCTCTATCAGGGCGCGTTCCATCCGGCGTTCCGCGGTCCGGCCAAAGACGTCCCAGCGGGTGCCGCGCAGCCGCTTCATCCGCGCCAACTGGCGAAAGGCGACCTGCACCCAGGGTCCGAACGCCCGTTTCACCGGTCGTCCACGCCCGTCCCGCGCCGTGGACAGCAGCGGCGGTGCAAGGTGGTGCTTGACCTTGAAATGGCCCTCAAACCGGTCGTCCAACCCTTCGAGGAACCCGGTCTGGGTATGCAGGCGCGCGACCTCGTATTCGTCCTTGTAGGACATCAGCTTGAACAGACCCTTGGCCGCCGCCTCTGACAGCGCGCCCGGGGTGCCCGCAACACGTGTTTCCGCATCAAGCACCGCCTGAATTCCGTGCCGATACTCTGCCGCCCATGCTGCATCCTGGTAGTCGGTCAGGAAATCCGCCCGCCGGTCGATCATCTGCTCAAGCGTCTGCACCGGACGTGTGGTGATCCCTGCGATCCTCTCGACTGCCTCGGCCTCTGTCACCGCGACCCGGCCCCAGTCAAAGGCCGCCTTGTTCAGGTCCGGTTTCACGCCGTTCAATTCGATCGCGCGCATCAGGGCCGCCTCTGACAGCGGGACCAGCCCGGCCTGCCAGGCCGCGCCCAACATCAGCACATTGGCGAACACGGTATCGCCCAACAGCGCCTCGGACAGCGCGTTTGCGTCCAGAGCCTGCAGGTGCGCCGCGTCGACCCCGGCGGATATCCGTTCCAGACGCTCCCCCGCCTTCAGGTCCGCGTCGCGGTTGCGGGTGAAATCGCCGGTCGGCATCATCGCCGTGTTCACCACGCCGCGCGTATGCCCGGCCCGATAGGTCATCGAGGCCTTGGGCGAGGAACTCACCACAAGGTCGCAGCCGATCAGGGCATCCGCCGAAGACGGCTCGATCCGCGCCTGATTGACGTCATCCGGCGTGGTCGACATGCGCAGGTAACTGAGCACGGGGCCGAATTTCTGGGCAAAGCCCATGAAGTCCAGCACGCTGGCGCCCTTGCCTTCGAGGTTGGCGGCCATGGCGATCAACTGGCCGACCGTGACAACCCCCGTCCCTCCAACACCGGTCACGAGGATGTCCCAGGGCGCATCCAGCGCGGGCAGTTCGGGCGCGGAAAGCCGAGCCTTCAACTCAGCCAGCTTTTCCGCCGACACCCCGCCGCCCTTTTTGAGTGCGCCGCCCTCGACGGTCACGAAGCTGGGGCAAAAGCCGTTCAGGCAGGTGAAATCCTTGTTGCAGGAGTTCAGGTTGATCTTGCGCTTGCGGCCAAATTCCGTCTCCAGCGGCTCGACACTCAGGCAGTTGGATTCCACGCCGCAATCGCCACAGCCCTCGCAGACCAGCGGGTTGATGACGGCGAATTTCTTGGGATCCGCCATCTTGCCCCGCTTGCGCAACCGGCGCTTTTCGGTCGCGCAGGTCTGTTGGTAGATCAGGACCGTCGTGCCCTCGATCTTGCGCAGGTCGCGCTGGACGCGATCCATCTGGCTGCGATGCTCGATCTCGACCCCTGCCGGGAAATCCGACCGGCGAAAGTTTTCCGGCTGGTCCGAAACCACCACCACCTTCTTTGCGCCTTCGGCCAGGACCGACCGCGCGATCGCCTCGACCGAGATCGGCCCGTCGACCGTTTGCCCGCCGGTCATCGCAACCGCATCGTTGAACAGAACCTTGTAAGTGATGTTGGTGCCCGCGGCGATGGCCTGCCGGATCGCCAGCGACCCGGAGTGGTAATAGGTCCCCTCGCCCAGGTTCTGAAAGATATGCTTGTTGCCGTTGAACTTTGACCGGGCGACCCAGTTCACGCCCTCGCCGCCCATCTGGATCAGCGAAGTGGTGTTGCGGTTCATCCAGCTGGCCATGAAATGACAGCCAATCCCCGCCAGCGCGCCGCTGCCTTCGGGCACCTTGGTCGAGGTGTTGTGCGGGCAGCCGGAGCAAAAATAGGGCGTGCGTGCCGCCCCCGGAACCTCGATGAGGTTGGGGGGCGGCACGACACCCTCGGCACGTTCCGTGAGTGATGTGCCAAGGTTCAGGTCCAGCCGTTTGGCGATGATCCGGGCCAGCATCACGGCGCCCAGTTCATGCGTCCACGGGATCAAACGTGCGCCGTGTTCATCGCGCTTGCCGACCATGCGGTCGGGTTTCTGGCCGGGAAAGTCGTAGAAATATTCCTTGAGCTGGCTTTCGATGATGCCGCGCTTTTCTTCAATCACCAGCAGTTCCTGCTTGCCGGCGGCGAACTGCAACGCGCCCACGTCCTCCAGCGGCCAGACCATGCCGACCTTGTAGAGGTCGATGCCCAGCGCGCGCGCCGCTGCCTTGTCAATGCCCAGCAGGCGCAGTGCCTCCAGCGTATCCAGATGTGCCTTGCCGGTGGTGACAATTCCGAACCGGGCCTCATGCCCCCATTCGGCACGGTCGATTGGATTGGCGCGGGCAAAGGCCAGAACCGCGTTCTTCTTGGCCTCCATCCGCTCTTCGATCTGCGGTCCGGGCAGGTCGGGCCAACGGTAATGCAGCCCCTCCTCGGGCGGCGTGTAATCCGGCGCGGCAAAGTCGCGGTCGGCGGGCAGCTCCAACGACATGCCCGATTCCACCGTCTCGGAAATCGCCTTGAAGCCGACCCACATCCCCGAGAAGCGGGACAGCGCATAGCCCCATTCACCAAACGGCAGGAACTCGGCCACGTTGGCCGGGTTCAGCGTGGGCATGAAGAAGTTCATGAAGGCCACGTCGGACTGATGCGGCATCGACGAAGACACACAGCCGTGATCATCCCCGGCCACCACCAGAACGCCCCCCTGCGGGCTGGAGCCGTAGGCATTGCCATGCTTCAGCGCGTCCGAGGCGCGGTCCACCCCCGGCCCCTTGCCATACCACAGGCCAAAGACCGCCGCGCAGGTCTTGTCCGGATCGGTTTCGACCTGCTGCGTCCCGATCATCTGGGTCGCGCCAAACTCCTCGTTCACCGCAGGCAGAAAGGTAATTCCGGCCTCCTCGACGACCTGCCGGTTGCTGACAATCTCCAGATCGACTCCGCCGACCGGTGAGCCGCGGTAGCCCGATATATAACCCCGCGTGTCCAGCCCCCGCGCCCGATCCCGTCGCGCCTGGTCCAGCGCGATGCGGATGATCGCCTGCGTTCCGGTCAGAAAGACACGGCCCTGGGTGCGCGTATAGCGGTCTTGCAGCGCGTAATCCGTCAGAATCGGGGTCTGAACTGTCATCTTGGCCTCCCATGGGTGGATGGGTCATTTTTACGGATTTCGCTGAAAATTTCCTTCCAATTTCGCGGTTTGACCCACAAACTTGAGTTATTTGTTTCATTGGGTCGGAGAAAGTGAAAAGAATGTCCGAGTTGACGGCCCTTGATCGCCGAATCCTGACTGTCCTGCAAAAGGATGCCTCAGGCTCGATGCAGGACCTCGCCCGTGCGGTGAACAGTTCCCCGGCCACCTGCTGGCGTCGACTGAAGGCGCTCGAGGAGCGCGGAGTCGTAGGGCCGCCCGTGCGGCACGTCAATGCGGCGGCCATCGGGCGGGGCATGGATGCCTTTGTGCAGGTGCGGATGAAATCGCAGGATTCGGACGCGCGCGCGAGGTTTCAGCGCGCGATGGAGGCCGAGGCCGCCATAACCGAGATCTACTCGATCTCCGGGGAGTGGGATTACCTGTTGCACATCGTCGTGCGCGATATTGCCGACCTCGAAGAGATCCTGATGCGCCGGGTGCTTGAGCAGGGCAATGTCGCGGGCACGGCCACCCTCTTCGTGCTGCGCCGGATCAAGCAGGGCACGGCCATCCCGCTGGATCCCTGAGCCGCCCCGTCAGGAAATTTAGCCTCGACGGCAGCAGCCACGCAGGGTCTAGGTGTCGTAATACTCGCGATACCACTCGACAAAGCGGCGCACGCCCTCGCGAATGTCGGTCTGCGGGCGGTAACCGGTCAACTGTTCCAGCAGTTCCGCATCGGCCCATGTGGCGGGCACGTCGCCGGGCTGCATGTCCATCAGGTTGCGCACGGTCGGCATGCCCAGCGCCTCTTCGATGGCGTCGATGAAATCCAGCAGGCGCTCGGACTTGGAATTGCCGATGTTCACCACCCGGAACGGCGCCACGGGCGACAGGCTGTCGCCTTCGGCAATATCCTCGGCCCTGTCGGGACGTACTGGCACCGCGTCCATCAAGAGCCGTATACCGCGCACCAGATCATCCACATAGGTGAAGTCGCGATACATCTCGCCGTGATTGTAGACGTCGATCGGCTGCCCCTCCAGCGTCGCCTTGACGAATTTGAACAGGGCCATGTCCGGCCGTCCCCATGGCCCGTAGACCGTGAAAAAGCGGAACATCGTCACCGGCAGGTTGTGCAGGTGGGCATAGGAATGGCCCATGCTCTCATTCGCCTTCTTGGTGGCGGCGTAGATCGTCAGCGGGGTGTCGGCCTTTTCCGTCTCGATAAAAGGCATCACCTCATTGCCTCCATAGACCGAAGAGGTCGAGGCCATCAGCAGATGATCCACCGCATTGCGCCGGGCGGCCTCCATCACGTTGAAGGTGCCGACAATATTCGACTGCACATATGCGCGCGGGTTTTCGAGGCTGTAGCGCACCCCGGCCTGAGCGGCGAGATGAACGATCACATCGGGGGCGAATTCGTCGATAGCCCGATCAAGCGCGTCCACGTCCTCCAGCATGGCCTCGGTGAAACCGTAGTTCGGCGATTGCAGCAGGTTCTGGTTGCGCCGCTGTTTCAGCCGGACATCGTAGTAATCCGTCATGCCGTCGAGGCCATGCACCAAAAACCCCTCATCCAGCAGAAGCCTGGCGAGGTGGTAGCCGATAAAGCCAGCCGTTCCGGTGACGAAGATGCGTTTCATGGTACAGTCATGCTTTCCGCAAAGGCACTGAATCAGGCTTCGAAACCGGCGCGCCCGATGCTGTCATAGGCCGCGAACCCGGCCTCGCGCGCCGCTTCAGGGGAATAGATATTGCGCAGGTCGGCCATCCTGGCCGATTTCATGGTTTCGGAGAGGCGTTTGAGGTCCAGCGCCCGGAACTCGTTCCATTCGGTCAGGATCACCAGCAAGTCCGCGCCCTCGGCGGCCGCATAGGGATCGTCCGCCCAAGAGACGCCGGGCAGCAGATGTTCGCCTTCGCGGCGGCCCTGCGGGTCGACCACGGTGACCTTGGCCCCGCCGCCCACCAGCGACGGAACAATGGTCAGCGCAGGCGCATCGCGCATGTCGTCGGTGTTGGGCTTGAAGGTCACGCCAAGCACCGCCACGCTCTTGCCGTTGAAGCTGCCGTCGCAGAGATCCATCAGCTTGCCGATCATCCGGCGCTTGACGTCCTCATTGACCTTGATGACCGTTTCCACGATCGAAATGGGCGCGGCGTGCTCCTGCCCGATGCGCGCCAATGCCTTGGTGTCCTTTGGAAAACACGACCCGCCATAGCCGGGGCCCGCGTGCAGGAACTTGTTGCCGATGCGGCCGTCCATACCCATGCCCCGGGACACTGATTTCACATCCGCGCCGACCTTTTCGCACAGGGCGGCGATCTCGTTGATGAAGGTGATCTTGGTCGCCAGAAAGGCGTTGGCGGCGTATTTGATCATCTCGGCGGACTCGAGGTCCGTGGTCACGATGGGGAAGTCGCGCAGATAGAGCGGGCGGTAGATATCCGCCATGACCTGTGCAGCGCGCTCGGTCTCGACGCCCACGACAACGCGGTCAGGTTTCATGAAATCGTCAATCGCCGCGCCTTCGCGCAGGAACTCGGGGTTCGAGGCGACGTCGAATTTGAGATCCGGGTTGGCGGTGGCGACTACCTCGCGCACCTTGGCATTGGTGCCAACGGGCACGGTGGATTTGGTGACAACAACCACGTAATCCTTTGCCGCGCGGGCGATTTCCTCGGCCGCGGCCATGACATAGGTCAGGTCCGCATGGCCGTCCCCCCGGCGCGTCGGTGTGCCCACTGCGATAAAGACCGCATCCGCGCCGTCGATGGCCGCGTTCAGGTCCAGCGTGAAGGTCAGACGCCCCGCCTCGACGTTTTTTTGCATCAACGCACCGAGGCCGGGCTCATAAATCGGCACCTCGCCGCGTTCCAGCATCTCGATCTTGCGCGGATCCTTGTCCACGCAGACAACATCATGTCCGAAATCCGAAAAACAAACCCCGGACACAAGGCCGACATAACCCGTCCCGATCATGGCAATTTTCATTGGGACGTCCCTTTCAGTCTCGAAAACTCAACGTGACTTGCTTGCCCGGGGGGCGATTGTCAACGCATGTTTCATGGACATTCCGGGCGCTTTGACCCGGCCGCGCCCGCGCCAGATTGATTTCACGCTTCCCCGTGACTACAGGTCGAAACAGGCAAGCGTTCAGGAGAAAAGCAATGTCCGACACCGTTATTCCCGCGCCGCAAGTGCATGTCATCCCGACCGCCGATGGCGGCAGCTTTCCGGTCCGTCGGATCTATTGCATCGGGCGAAACTTTGCCGCCCATGCCGTAGAGATGGGCCACGACCCGGATCGCGAAGCGCCGTTCTTTTTCCAGAAAAACGCCAACAACCTCGATGCCTCGGGCGAGTTTCCCTATCCGCCGCACAGTTCCGACGTACACCATGAGGTGGAATTGCTGGTCGGTCTGAAGTCCGGCGGCACCAATATTCCTGTGGAAAATGCTCTGGATCATGTCTGGGGCTACGCGGTCTCGCTGGACATGACGCGCCGCGATCTGCAGGCCGAGGCCAAGAAGGCGGGCCGTCCCTGGGAAATTGCCAAGGCCTTTGAACGCTCGGCACCGGTCGGCCCCTTGCGACCGGTAACCGAGATCGGCCATCCCGATCAGGGGTACATCGGACTGAAGGTCAACGGTGAGGTGCGGCAGGAGGGCGATCTGAACCAGATGATCTGGAAGGTGCCGGAGATGATATCCTACCTGTCGGAATATTTTGAACTTCAGGCGGGCGACATCATCATGGGCGGCACACCTTCAGGCGTGGGTGCAGTCGTGCGCGGAGACGTGATGGAGGCCACCATCGAAGGTATCGGAACGCTGACCGTCAAGACCGTCTGAACCGGCCTTTGACCCATCAAACTATCGGGATCAGCGCCCCATCCAGCCGCCGTCGACCACCAGTATCTCGCCATTGACGTAGTCAGAGGCTGAGGACGCAAGGAACACCGCCGGTCCTGCGAAATCCTCAGGTCGGCCCCAGCGCCCTTGCGGGATGCGCGCGAGAATGGCATCGGAGCGGTCAGGATCGTCTTGCAAGGCCTGCGTGTTATCCGTGGCGACATAGCCCGGCGCGATGGCGTTGACGTTCACGCCCTTGCCCGCCCATTCGTTCGCCAGCGCCTTGGTCAACTGGCCGATGCCGCCCTTGGACGCGGCATACCCCGGCACAATGATCCCGCCCTGAAAGGTCAGCAGCGAGGCGGTAAAGATGATCTTGCCCCGGCCCCGTTCTACCATACCGCGCCCGATTTCTCGGCTCAGCACGAACTGCGCGGAAAGGTTGACCTCGATCACCTCGTCCCACCAGTCGTCGGGGTGGTCCGCGGCTGGCTTGCGCTTGATGGTGCCTGCGTTGTTGATCAGAATGTCGGGCGCGTGGCCGTCCTTTTCAATCCGCGCAGCAAGCTCGTGCACGGCCGCACGATCCGAGAAATCGCATTTCAGCGCGGTGAATTTGCGCCCCAGCGCCGTCACCGCCTGCTCGACCTCCGAGCCCGGCTCCATCGTGGCGCTGACACCGACGATATCGGCGCCCGCCTGCGCCAATGCCTCGGCCATGCCCCGCCCGATGCCGCGCTTGGCGCCCGTCACCACGGCGGTCTTGCCGGTGAGGTCAAAGGAATTGAGGACGGTCATGCAGGGTCTCCCACCTTGATGAGGCTTTTCAGGGCTGTCGGGCTGGCGTCGAGCGAGTCGAAGGCCTGCTGGATCTCGGCCAGCGGGTTGACATCGGTGATCACCTTATCCGCGTCGATCTTGCCCTCGGCCACCAGCGCGATGGCCTTTTCATAGTCTTCGGGTTCGTACACCCGGGCGCCGATCAGTTGCAACTCGCGCCAGAAGAACTGGAACAGGTCGATCTGCGGCCTTGATGCATGGATCGCCACCATGACAATCCGCGCGCGGGTGGCAGCAACGGCGGTCATGACATCCACGCCGGGCTGAGAGCCTGAGACCTCAAAGACCACATCGGCGCCCTTTGTTCCGGTGCGCTCCTCGACCAGCGCCTTCAGGTCCTGCCTGGCCGGGTTCACCGAGTCGAAACCCAGCTTGCGGGCGATTTCCAGCCTTGTTTCGTTGACCTCGGACAGCAGCACGCGGCCGCCCGCCTCGCGCGCAACCATGGCCACCAGCACGCCGATCGAACCACCACCGATCACCACCACATCCTCGTCGGGCTGCAGTTTGGACATGCGCACGTCGTGGCAGGCCACGGCGACGGGTTCGATCAGCGCCCATGGTCCAGCCGCATCCCTTCGGGCAAAGCATGCAGCGTATGGGCAGGCGCATTCCACAGTCCCTGTATCGCGCCATCGGTATCGAGGCCCAGGAATTTCTGGTTGTGGCGGATATGGCTGTGCCCGCGCTTGCAGGCAGGACACGCGCCGCAGGGGTCCAGCGGGCGCACCACCACGTTCTGACCTGACACAACGTTGGTCACGCCCTCGCCCACCGCCGCAACCACCGCCGACATTTCGTGCCCGACGATGCGGTTCAGGCCAACGCGCGCATCCATGTTGCCGTGAAACACATGCATGTCCGTGCCGCAGATGCCGCAATAGGCGATGCGCAACTGCACCTCACCGGGACCGGGCGCGGGCGCGTCGGCCTGTTCAACGGTGAATGTCCGGTTTCCGCGATAAAAGGCGGCGTCAATCTTTGTCATCTGTGCATGTCCTCATGCGCTGCTTGCAATTTGTCCCAGTCAAAGATCACGCCGGTGCCCGGCGTATCCGGCGCGACGGCCATGTGGTCCTCGACCACCAAAGGACGGGTTGTGTAGGTGTCGATGGGAAAGGAATGCACCTCCATCCAGCCAAGACCCTGCCCGGAGACTAGGCTGACGTGCAGTTCCTGCATCCCGTGGCTGCAGACCGGAATGCCATGCTGTTTGCCAAGGCCTGCCACCTGCAACCATCCGGTGATGCCACCGCAGTTTGACGCATCCGGTTGCAAATAGGTCAACCGGGCATCCTCGACCGCGTATTCGAATTCATGGATCGTGTGCAGGTTCTCGCCCATGGCCAGAGGCATCGCTGTCGCCTGCGCGATCCGGCCATAGCCCTTGTAATTGTCGGGGATGATCGGTTCCTCGAACCACGTCAGGTCATAGGGGGCAAAGGCATGCGCCGCCTCGATCGCCTGCGCCTCGGTCATGGAATAGTTGGCATCCGCCATGAGACTCGCATCCGGCCCGATCAACGCGCGCACCGCCCTGACCCGTTCCACGTCCTCGGCCAGCGTCGGCTGCCCCACCTTGATCTTCACCGCGTTGAAGCCACGCTCCAGATAGCCGCGAATGCTGTCCAGCAGTTTCGGCAGCGGAAAGTTCAGGTCGATCCCGCCCGCATAGGCCCGGCAGCGGTTGCCCGCGCCACCCGCCATTTGCCACAGCGGCTGGTCGGTGCGCTTGCCGCGCAAGTCCCACAGGGCGATATCCACTGCCGAGATTGCAAACGACGCCACACCGCCGCGCGCCACGTAATGCAGGTGCCATTGCATCGCGTCATACAGCGCCTCGACATCGCCCGACGGTTTGCCGACCAGAAACGGCGCATTGTCATGTTCGATCATGGCGGCAATCGCACGACCGCCCTTGCCGCCGGTATAGCTGTACCCCGTCCCCTCGCTGCCGTCGTCCAGCGTGACAGTGGCGCAGATCAGTTCGAAATGCGTATGATCGCCGTGTTTGGCATCGGTCAGCACCTCGGCCAGTGGAACATCGAACAGACGCACGTCCACGCGGGCGATGGGCGAAGCGGGGTCAGGATCGGACATGGGGGCACCTTTGTAATTTTGATCGTACCAAGATAACCGCTTATGCTGGAAATCCAGCCAATCCGTCAATAATGGTGCCGCCGGAAAGGTATTTTTGCCGTACCAAATTTCCTGAAATTGACTTCTGCACACTCTCTGGCCCAATTGCGCGGACCGGAAGGTCGGACCAGGGGCGGAACGCGACATGCCACAAAAGGACGAAACGGGACGCGCGGCGGATCAGGTGGTGCGCGGCATCGCCGAACAGATTCGCACCGGTGCGCTGGTGGACGGTCAGCCGCTGCCGCCGGAACGTGAGCTGATGGACGCTTTCGGCATCTCGCGAACGGTGGTGCGCGAGGCCGTCCGCACCCTGTCCTCGCGCGGGCTGATCGAGGCTCTGCCGCGTCACCGCCCCGTGGTGCGCAAACCCGGCTACGACGCCGCCCTTGACGCGGTCGGCAGCATCGTCACCCACCTTCTGGGCGAACCCGGCGGGGTCAGGAATCTCTTTGACACCCGCATCATGGTCGAGGCGGCGCTTGTACGTCAGGCGGCGAAAGAGGCCGGGCGCGAGGACATCGCCGCGCTGAAAACCGCGCTGGAGGCGAACGAGGCAGCGATTGCAGACAGCGAGTTGTTCTACCGCACCGACAATGCCTTTCACGGTGTGTTGTACCAGATCCCGCAAAACCCCGTCCTGCCTGCGATCCACCGCGCCTATACCACCTGGCTTGCGCCACAGTGGTCGCGGATGCCGCGCCTGCCCGCTCGCAACCGCACCAACTTCGAAGCCCATTCCGCCATCTTCGACGCCATCCTGATGCGCGACCCCGACGCCGCCGAAGAGCGCCTGCGCGATCATCTCACCCGCGCCTGGGCACAGGTGCGTGAGACCTTCGGAGACGTCTGAGCGCCGCTCACGCCGTCAATACGCCTGATAGACGGTGCGTTTCTGAAGATACCCTTCGATTCCATGCATTCCGTCCTCACCGCCAAGGCCAGACAGTTTGTGCCCGTTGTGATAGCCTTGCACCATCCCGGTTATGCCGGATTGCCGGTGACCAGCGCCGGGCCGACCTTCCGCCCGATCAGCGCCAGCGGATAGTTGTAGGCGCACAGGCCCAGCGTCACGCCGTAGGGCACCTTGTAGATGAACAGCTGCTCGCGCGGATTGTCAGATGGCAATATGTCCCCGCGCAGGCGGCGCGCCGCCTCGGCGGAATAGGTCATGTAACGGATCGTGTCCGTGACCTCGCCCGCCGCCTCGGCGCGGGGCTTGCCCTGTTCCCTGACCAGCAATTCCTCGAACAGGTCGCGCGCGCGCTCGATCCCCTCGGCGATACGGTACAGGTAGGCGGCGAGCTCCACCGGGGCAGCATCATCCAGTCCTTCTGCGCCCGCCGTGAGGACGCCAGGGCGCGATCAACCTCGGCCCCGGTGCAGGCGGGCACCTCGGCCCAGGCCTCTCCGGTGGCGGGGTTGGTCACCTCCAGCCGCGCGCCGCTCGACGCCTCGACCCACTCGTTGTCGATGAAGCACTTGTAGAACATGGCGGATCCTTCAGGTCGCGTGCCCGGCCCCGGCCATGTCGGCCAGCATCCGGTCCTTGTCGAAATGGGGATAGGTGTAATCCTGCACCGTCCGCCCCTCGAAGAGCGTCAGCACCCGGTCGCCTAGCATCAGCACCTCGTCGATTTCATAGGACAGGATCAGGATGGCGACGCCGCGTTTGGCCAGATCCTCGATGATGCGATAGATGTCGGCCTGGGCATGCACGTCGATGCCGCGTGTCGGCTCCAGCAGGATCAGAAGTTTCAGATCCTGGTCCAGCCAGTGTGAAAAGCAGGTCTTTTGCTTGTTGCCGCCCGACAGAAAGCGGATTTCCTGCGCTGGCGGGGATGTCTTGGTCGAGGTGTCGCGGATCGCCTTGTCGATGATCCCATCCACCCGCGCGCGTCGATCAACCCGCCCTTCACCGATTTTTCAAGGAAGGGCAGCGCGATGTTGTCCCGCACCGACAGCGCCGGGAGGATGCCGTTCTTGTCGCGGTTTTCCGTCACCGGTCCCATGCCCTGCCGCGCCGCCACCGACGGGCCGCGGCCCGGTGTCAGGGCCTCGCCCAAATAGCGCACCTGCCCCGTGTAATCCGGGTCCAGCCCAAAGACCGCCTTGGCAAGGTCCGCAGCCGCGCAGGCCGGTCAGCACCACGATCTCGCCCCTGTGCACATCCAGCGAGACGCCCTCGTATTTTTCGGCACTTGTCAGCCGCTCGATCGACAGGACCACCTCCCCGGCAATCTGTTTGTGCGGCTTGACGAACTGGTCCAGTTCCGCCTCTGTCATGGACTTCATGACGAGGCCTTCGCTGGTCTCACCCGTGCGCCCGGGCAGGACGATGCGGCCGTCACGCATGACAGCCACCTGTTCGGCAATGCTGACGATTTCCGGCATGTGATGTGAGATGTAGATGATCGCAATGCCCTCTGCCTTCGTCCGGCGGATGAAGTCGAACAGCATCTCCTTGTCTTCCTCGGACAGGGCCGAGGTCTGCTCATCCATCACGATCAACCAGGCGTCCGACATCAGCGCGCGGATGATCTCGACGATCTGCTTCTCGCCCGAGTTCAACTCACGCACCGGCTTGTCCGGATCGAGACTCAGACCAAAACGGCCCACCTGCGCGCGCACCTGACGCGCCATCTCACCCTTGTCCAGAAAGGGCGTGCGCCCGCGCCGGATTTCGCGCCCCGGAAAGATATTGGCCGCCACCGTCAGCTCGTTGATCAATGACAGTTCCTGATGGATCATCCCGATCCCATGGAGACCCGCATCCGCGGGGGCGGCGATCTCGACCGCCTGGCCATCAATCCGGATCTCACCCTCGTCGCGCTGATAGACGCCGTTGATCGCGCCGATCACCATGCCCGCCGCGATGGCGGCGGCGAACCCCAGCGGCGCGCTGCCGGTGGCGGTCAGGGTGATGACGCCGGTCAGCATGGTGAAGGTCATGCCCATCGACACAAGCAGCAGCACCGCGATCGAGCGGTGCAGGATGCCGACATTGGCGAGCGAATAGAAATTCTCGTTGGCGATGCCGAACCCGACTGAGGCGATCACGATCAGCCCGACCAGGACGAGATAGCGCTGGGTCAGGCTGTCCATCGCCCGGCGCGGGCGCGCCGGTGCTGCGGCGGTGGTCATTGTCATGGGTCTGTCTTCCGATAAAGGGGCGGCGGCAGGGGAGCCACCGCCTCCCGCCAGCCTCACTTCACCGAGTCAGGGCCGAACTCGAGGTAACCGTTCGCGGCCACGTCCAGCGCCGTTTCGACATAGTAGACCTGCACGTGCTCGGGAAAGGGAGACTCGACGCTGTTTCACGCCATCAACCGGGGCAAGGAAAGCACCGCGCTGGACCTGAAAACCCCTGAGGAGCTGAGCGACGCCCGCCGCCTGATCGCCCGCGCCGACATCGTGATCCAGAACTTCCGGCCCGGTGTGATCAAGCGGCGAGGCCTTGCGCCGCGAGTTTTCGCTGTCTTGACGCCGGGTGAAACGCACCCTTCACCGGCTCTGATGTTTGCAAAAAATCCAGACACGGCGTCCGATCCGAAACCAGTACATAGGTTTGCTGTCGGATGGTCTGCCGCACGACTCAGAGGTCATACACCAGCCGGAATCCCTGATGGGACGTTGTGCTGTCGGCGGTTGTTCCGGTGCGCGCGGCGATGCGGTAGCGGTAACAATAGCTGGGGTGGCAAAGGAATGACCCGCCCTTCGACAGCTTGTATCCGGCTTTTCCGGCATGCGCCTGACGGACGGCTTTCTTGAGCGATTTCACCTTGAAGGGCTGCGAGGTGTACTCCCAGACATTGCCCACCATGTTGTATAGCCCGTACCCGTTCGGCGCAAAGGACCTGGCCGGCGCGGTGTCGCGATAACCATCCCGTCCGAAGTCGATGTCGGGAAAGCGCCCCTGCCAGATGTTACAGGGAAAGTAATCGGTATCGTTTGGCTCCTCGTCTCCCCAGGGAAACCGCACATCACCCAGACCGCCCCTTGCCGCATGTTCCCACTCAGCCTCGGTCGGAAGCCGACCGCCGGCCCAGCGGGCAAAGGCTTGAGCGTCATTCCAACTGACATGCACCACAGGGTGATCCTCGAGCACGGCAAAAGCTGTGCCCGGCCCCAGCGGTTCAGTCCACATTGCCCCCTCGATCACCCGCCACCACGGAGCGGCAGCAACCGCCTGTGACGGCGGCGTGCCTTCGGGCAGGAGGTTTTCAAAGACAAAGGAGTTGCCAAGCCGCTCGGCATCGGTTTGGTATCCGGTCGCATCAACGAAACGGCGAAAGCGGGCATTGGTGACCGTGGTGGCGTCCATTGCGAAGGCCTTGACCTTTATCTGTCGCACGGGCGCCTCACCGTCCACCGGCAGTTCCGGCCGATCCGTTCCAATCAGACCATGCCCGCCGGGAATACTGATCCGGTCCGGCGTCCCGGTTTCGCGGGCGGCGGTGTCGTGCCCGTCAGAGCCCTTGCCCGCGCCAATCCGCGATGGGGAACAACAACTGCTTTTGGTTTCTGACAAGATCGAAAGCCCTACTTGGTTTGCATGTCTTCGCGCGCGGCGGCAATGTTCTCAATCGCGTTTCGCAGGTGGTCAGTCAGCGCTGCAGAGGCCGCCGCGGCATCCCGGGTCTTCAGAGCTTCGACGATCCCCTGGTGTTTCGCCATTTGCTGCTTGCGATTGGCCTGCCGTTGGGAAGACACAAAGCGCGCGCGCCAGAGCCGGGTGTTGTACTGGTAATGCGTTTCGACCAGGGGCGGATTGTGGGCCGCCGCCACGATGGCGCGGTGAAACTCCATGTCCAGCTCGAACCGGCGCAAGCCCTGCTCCTGCTCCGCAAGCTCGATCATCTGGTCCTGCAGGGCGGCGATCTCGGCCAGTTCGGCGTCACTCGCATTCAGACAGGCCTGTTCGCCGGCCAACCCCTCCAGCGCGCCTTGTATCAACAACCAGTGCGAGAGGGTTTCCATCGACGGATCGGCAACGCGCAATCGTCCGCCGATGTAATCCACCAGCCCCTCAACCTCGAGCAGCCGGATCGCGTCGCGGACCGGCGTGCGGCTGGTGCCCAGAAGATCGGACAGTTCCCGCTCGTTCAGCGGCAATCCCGCCGGAAGCCTTTCCAGCAGGATCAGTTCGCGCAGCTTGTCAGCTGACCGTTCGGCAAGGCTTTTCGGGCGCTCCGCAGCGAGACTGCCGCCGACAAGATCTTTCAAGGACATCGCTTTAGCATCCTCCTGTTGGCCTTTTTGCCGTAATCCCACTGCAAGTGCCATGCCTAAGAGCCCCCTTTCAATTCACCCGATACCAGCGCGTCGGGCATGTTCCGATCGCAGACCGGACGCTGAAAGCGCTGAATGCTGAAGGGGGCCGCCGGCGTCGTAGCGGCGGGATCCGGGGGGCGGAACCCGGACTTGATCCCCCTGCCGATGACCATCGCTGCCTTGCTGCTTTGGCTGCCGCGTGTGGGTTTCATCTCCTGGTGATCGAGGGGTCCGGTGTCAACGAAGGGCGTCGGCGCGACGGGCCAGATACCGGTCCAGCTCATTCGATCACCTCGCGCAGCGCCTCGACCCGTTTGAGGTTCTCGCGCATCCCCTGCATGCCGTCCTTGGGGCCATAGCCAAAGCGCGACTTGCAGGCGGTATAGCCGTTCCTCATCGCCTCTTCGGCCTCGGCCTGCATGGCCTCGACGGGACCGGCGTAGAGTTTCGAGTAATAGACCGGGATCTTTTCCTTGGTGCGCCCGCCCAGCAGCTTGAAGACCGGCTTGCCGACCAGTTTGCCCATCAGGTCCCAGATCGCGATGTCGATGGCGGAAATCGCCGTCATTCCGATGCCCTTGCGGCCCCAGGCGTGGGTGCGGCGGTACATCTTTTCCCAGAGACAGGCATAATCGAAGGGGTCTTCGCCCACCACCAGCGGCGCGTACCAGTCGTCGATGGCCTTCTTGACGACCGTGGGCGCCAGCGCGGCGTTGCCGATGCCCATTGTGCCGTCTTCGGTCTCGACCTCGACAGTCAGCCATTGATGAAAGCGAAACGACGCCATGGCATCGCCCTTTGTCCACAGCGCATCAGAGGCATTGGTGCAGAAATTGCCGGTCGGCGGCACGGTCGGGCCTGTCCAATTCCATACGCGGGTGCGGACGGATTTGATCTTGGTCATGAGATTCTCTCATGGGACTGTTTTGGTATACCAAAAACCGTGTCACGGGCGAACCTCGTGAGGAGGTCGGCTTTCGCCCATAGAAACCGAGAAGTTCAGAGGAGGAACTCATGTTTGACTTCAAGCACCTGGCTGGCGCGGCGGCTGGTCTGGCCATGGCTTTTGCGGCGATTCCCGCAGCGGCCCAGGACTTCCCGAATGGCCCTATCGAGGTGATCAACAACTCCAGGCCCGGCGTCGGTTCGGACATCTTCCTGCGCTTTGCCACGGAAAAGGCGGCTGACATCCTTGGCGCGGACTTCCTGCCTTGCCCAAGACCGGCGGCGTGGCCACCAACACGCTGAAATATGCCGGCAGCAAACCGGCTGATGGCCAGACGCTCTTTATCGTGAACGCGGGCACCGCGCCGACCATGATGCGCGGCACCGTCGACCTGACCAAGGATGACATCATCGCGCTGGTGCGCGGCACCGTCGATCCGGAGTTCGTGGTGGTAAAGGCCGGGCGCTTTGCCGATGCGGCGGCATTCATCGACGACGTCCAGAACAACAGCGTCAAACAGGCGGGCACCAAGGTCGGCAACACCCCGCATGTCAGCGCGCTGATCTTCCGCAACGCGCTGGAGATGCAGAAACAGGTCTACGTGCCCTTCGAGAAATCCGGTGAAATCATCCTCAACGTGATCAACGGCAATGTCGACATGGCGCTGCTGAACTTCGACGAGTTCGCATCCCAGGCCAAGGCGGGTCAGGTCGAGGCGCTTGCCATCCTGACACCGGAACGCTCTGACAATTCACCCGGCGTCCCCACCGGTCACGAGGTCGGCAACCTTGTGATGATCGTCGCCACGCCGCTTCTGGCCAAGGTCGCCTATCACTTCGGCCCGGCAGAGTTCTTTGCGCTTGCGGTCTTTGGCATGTCGATGCTGGCCTCGATCAGCGGCAACTCGATGGTCAAGAACTTCATCGGCGGCGCCTTTGGTCTGCTTCTGGCGACCGTCGGCACCGACCTGACCACCGGCATCGAGCGGTTCACCTTTGGTCAGGCCCACCTGTGCGAAGGCATCGCCGTCGTCCAGATCATGATCGGCATCTTCGCGGGCGGCGAGCTTTTGCGTCAGGCCACCCAGACCAAGGTGCAGCGCAAGCTGGTGGCCGAGGGTGTGACCAAACTGCCGTCGATGGCGGACTTCAAGGCGATCTGGAAGACCGTCCTGCGCGCCACCGGCATCGGCCCCTTCATCGGCATCCTGCCGGCAGAGGGCGGCATGGTCGCCGCGATGATCGCCTACAACGAGGAAATGCGCAGGTCCAAGAACAAGGACCAGTTCGGCAACGGTTCGATCCAGGGCCTCGCCGCGCCGGAGGCTGCAAACAACGTCGTGATGGGCCTGATCCTGGGGGAGCTGATCGAGACCTCGCTGAAGCAATCCTAACTGATCTACGACGGCAACCTTTGGGCGATCCTGCAGCAACCGATTGCTCTGGTCTTTCTTGTGCTGCCGCTGGTGGGGCTTTGCGGTCCGTTGATCGCCAAGGCGGTTGACGCCTTCCGGGAACGACAAGCCGACCAGCTGACCGCTTTCGTCCTGTCGATGTACCGTGACGACGCACAGTCCAAGACGCCCAACCTTGATGCTCTGGCGGAAAGTGGCGTAGTGATGGAAAACGCCTATTCCAACTCACCGATCTGCTGCCCGGCCCGGGCCTCGCAATTCTCGGGCCGCCTGCCATCCACGCACGAAGTCTGGGGCAATGGCGCCGAATTCCGGGCCGAGATCCCGACCGTGGCGCATTTCCTGCGCACGGCGGGCTATGAATGCGTGGTTTCCGGAAAATGCCATTTCATCGGGCCGGACCAGCTGCACGGCTTTGACCGGCGGCTGACGACGGATATGTACCCCTCGGGCTTTGACTGGACGATCCCGTGGTCCTGGGGGCCGATCCACCGCGAAGGCACCTCGGTCAAGAAACTGGCCGTCAGCGGTTTGTGCAAGACCAACAACCAGTTGCTCTACGATGCCGAGGTGCAATTCCGGGCTCTCGAATTTCTGCGCAATCGCCTGTTGGACAAGAACGATCAGCCCTTTTTCCTGCACATCTCCTACACCCAGCCGCATGAAGCCTATCAACCCGGCTTATTCATCCAATTCTTTTCTGGAAGGTTGCGTGCGCCTGAAAGCACCGTAGAATCAATCTGTTGAGACGAAATCCGCCGGCAGCCACGGACGCACGCATGGGTGAAACCCTACGA
>JAXMNQ010000055.1:0-34790 GCA_034670345.1 Paracoccaceae bacterium
CGTGGCGCGGGGAAGTTCGCCGTGCGATCCGGAAGGTGTGCAGGCCTGGTTGAGGAACCGGTCGCTCGCTCCCGAGCGGATCATCCATGAGAGCGGACAGCTTGCGATATGGCTGCAACGCGGGCTGACCCGGCTCGGACTGCCTGCCACCTGCATAGACGCGCGCATGGCGCACAAGAGTCTCTCGGCGCGGCCCAACAAGTCTGATGCCGCCGATGCGGAAGGACTGGCGCAGCTGGCCCGGACCGGCTGGTTCACCTCGGTCCACATCCGCAGCGAGGAGGCCGACCGCCTGCGCAGCCTGGTCAACGCGCGCGAGCGGCTGATACGGCTGCGAAAGGAGCTTGAAGGACATGTCCGCGGTGCGCTCAAGACCTTCGGGATCAGGATGGCTGCCGTTGGCCAAGGTCAGTTGAGGCAAGCCTTTCGCGACCAACTGGCCCTTGCGGGCGAACGCGATCCGGTGGTGCGCGTCCTCGCCGATGCCTTTATCTCCGCGCATGAGACGATGTGCCGGGCTACCGCCGATCTCGAGGCGGTCCTGAAGACGGAAGCCCGGCAGCATCCCGTCGCCCGTCGCCTGATGACAATACCCGGCGTTGGTCCGGTCGTCGCGCTCAGCTTCGTCGCATTGGTCGATGACCCGGCCAGATTTCGTAGAGCGGCGGATGTCGGTGCCTTTCTCGGGCTGACACCTAGGCGGCACCAGTCCGGCGAGATGGACTGGTCCGGCCGTATATCCAGATGCGGTGATAGCGCCATGAGGCGCCTGCTCTTCGAGGCCGCCTCAAGCCTGATCCATCGTGTTCAGCGGTTCTCGCCCCTGAAGAGTTGGGCCGTACGGCTGGCCGGCAGGCGTGGCTTTCGCAAGGCCGCCGTCGCAACCGGCCGGAAGCTCGCCGTATTGATGCTGACCCTTTGGAAGCGCGAGGATGACTTCGCGTGGACCAAAGGCGCCACCACCTAACTCGACTTCCCGAGCCCGCGGTCGGAAAAAAGGTCCCGAAGGGACGGAGGCTGATCGATCTCGCTTTGAAGGATGGGACGCAGGCCGACAATGCGCACCCCGCGAAAAACATCGAAGACGATCTGCCACCGGAAACCATCATGAGGCGCAGCGCAGGACCCGCAGGTCCGCCAGCGACCCCGCAGAGAACCATGTCCCCGGACGGACGAAGCTCCCGAACCCAAGCGCAAGACCCTGCGGCGACGAGCGGGCAGTCTCCGCCATCTGGCTCGCAAGTCATGCGACAAGAAACGGACCGGCCTTGGCCCCGCCGCCGCCAGCGACGTGGGGCGCACGCCGGCGGGGCCAAGGCCTCCGCCGCGCTGATGACGGCTGAATTCGGGTGCGCTCTTGACAAAGCCGCAATCAGAGAACCTTCAGGAAATCCGACCTTCGCTGCGAGGTGATCGGAAGGTCTGCTTTAACAGTTATCACTGTTGTGTTTGGAGCCGGCGGTGCCGTGTGGCCTGCGGATGAAGCAGGGCCATGAAGCTTTGCGGAAGGGTGCTGTCCTCTTGCCACGGGATTTGGCTGCGCTGGTCAAACGCCAATGATTACACGTCCGCGGTGCTCGAGTTGCAGACGCTTTGCAAAGCCTGCTATGGCACGGACCGGCCTACGGCGTCAGAAAATCAATCGCGTAACAGAGCGAACCATTTTTTCGGCAACATTGCGGTTAGGGCAGTTCCGGTTTTGGTGGCGGCACGCGCACCGTTCCGGTTTGTTCGTCGGGGCATCCGTCCGGAAGTTCCAGACAGTCGCACTTGTCCTTGATTGGGGCCGCAGCTTCGGGGCCGAGTTCCGCGAGAACATTCCCCTCGTGTTCGCGGCACTCAGCCAGTGTGAGATCATCAAGACCGCCAAGTGTCGGAATCTTCGCGCAGGCCGTTTGAATGACGGAGGCGTCGACGTCTGGCAGGTTGGCGAGCCGCCGCAATTCTTCCATTTCAACCGCCGTCTGACAGGCATCGTGAACTTCAAGAGCAGTCACGCTGACAATGGTCAAGGCGCCGACGACAGGCACGCTTTCGAGCGGCATGGACGCCAGGTTGCGAGCGGCGTTGACGCCCGAGCGTTGAACGATCCGGTTGGTAAGGCTGTCGATATGCTTGACCGCTGTGTTAGGCAAGCGAGGTGTGTTGCGCAGGTCTTCGAGTTTGCCTGTCACCTCTACCACGCGTTTGCGGGATTGATGCAGTTCGGTCGTGGTTGACTTGAGACGCGATTTTGACAGGGTGAGTTCATCCGCAAACTTGGCTGCCTTGCGTTTTTCCACGTCCAAGTCCGCCTGAAGTTGCCTAATGCGCGTCTCGCTTGCCTCAAGATCTATGTCGAGTTGGGCCACGCGCTGGCGCTCGACATCCAGTTCGCGGCGCAGGCTTTCCGAACGAGATCGGGCGGTTTTCTGCTCGGCTTCCAGCTTGGCCGCACGCCGTTGGGCGGCCTGTTCGCCGTCTCGCGCCGTGGCCAGTTCGGAAGCCGCAGCCAGCGCCGGTTGAATCGCAAGCCGTTGAGCTGCGGTCAGCATCAGGTCGGCCAGAGGCGCAAAGGCAAAAGTCAGCAGGTTAAAGCCAAGCGTACAGACAACGACAAGCAGGACAACCGTGGTTCTTGTCAGCCTGAAAAGGTGCCTCAGTCCTGCGAGCATTGCTCGTGCAAACTCCAGTAAGCGTCGTCCTTGGTCAGCGCCGGATTGAAGTCATGGCCGGTGAGCGCCGTTGTCCCCGTTTTCGACGAATGACAGGGATCTTCCGAATGTGACAGTAGAAGCGCAAAGACCTCGGGGTGGGTCGTGTAGTAAGCGGCCGAGATCAGCGGGGTCACATCGTCATCGCGTTGGGCGTCGACATCGGCGCCCGCGGCGATCAACCTATGCGCGATGACCAGTTCGATGGATTTGTTCTGCGAAATGACGTGAAGGGCAGTGTTTCCGTCAAAATCGCTTTCGCCAACCTTGGCGCCGACTTTCAACAGGACATCGATTTCGGGAATGCCCGCGCCGACAGCGGCTCGCTGCAACGGTTCACGCCCCTTGCTGTCTTCGGAGTTCGCATCGGCGCCGCCCGCCAGAAGGGCGGCGAGGATCGGTGCCGCCGTTGGACGATCAGCGGCCAGGTGCAGAGCGCTATCGGCGCAGGTGCGTAGGTAATTGAAGCAGGTGTCTGGCGTTACGCGCTTTTCCACCTCGCTGCCCCAGACGAGCAGGTAGGATATTGTCATGCCATGCATCGAGTCGCGGGCGGCGACGTGCAGTGGCGTAAGTCCTTCGACGGTAGTCAGGGAAACATCGGAGCCTGACCTCAGCAAAAAGAGAACGGTCTCGGGTGCCGCTGCCGCGGCCGCAAGGTGAAGGGGGGATTCACCAATGTCTGTTCGTTCTGTCAGACTGCGGCCTGCCGCCAAGCAGCTTTGAGCTTCATCGGGCTTGGCCGCTTTCCAGAAATCCGCGATCAACCAATCCGCGCATTCGTCACCGAAGGCAATGGTTGAATAGGACCAGGTTGCGAGAAATACGGGCAAGAACAGCCGTTTGAAACGCATGCGATATTTCCAAAGACCGACAGGTTTGTGGTCTGAGGGTGTGGCGCAAGTTGATGTATTGTCAACCGGCATTCCCGAATTGACATGAACAGTGAGGCAACGTGCGCTTGAGGGGAACCGACAATCAAACATCTTTTTCTTCGACAGGCCGCCAGCGTTGAAAAAGTGTTTGAAGGCAAACAACTCAGGCAGAAATGCTGCACAAGGCACGAACGACGGCTTTGGAGATGCTGCGACGCGGCTTCGGGGCTCATCCCAAATGGCAGCATTGGGCCGATCCTGACGGTTCATCGCGATTGGCCGACACCTAGGTTCGGCCACGCAGCGCTCGCGACAGGCGGCGAATACGTATCGCCCGGTTGAGCTCTCCGCCAAAGATGAGAACCACAGCAGCCAAGTACATGAAATAGAGTGCTGCAATGATCCCTGCGAGGCCTCCGTAGTAGCTTGCGTAGGCGGCAAAATGCGCAAGGTAGAAAGAGAAGGCGGCCGTCAGCGCGATCCACGAGATGACCGTGAACAGTACGCCGGGATAGATCGACGAAAAGCGCGTGCGACGGGCCGGCAGGAGGACATGGGCCAGGAACAAGGATGCGACAAGGATGAGCGCAGCCGACGGATAGCGCACAAGGCCCACTGTCACGGAGGCCGGATCGAAGCCGGGAAACAGGATGTGAAGCCATGATCCGGCGCGCGGAGCGAGGACAAGCAGATAGCCGGCCAGCACCAGAACCAGGCTGGCGATCAAAACCATCAAGGCCATCAGCGGATATAGTACGTACCAAGGGCGGGTCTCGCGCACCCCGTAGGCCCGGTTGAGGCCCACCCGGACGCCATCGACTCCGCCGACCGCGAACCAGACGGTCAGGAGAATACCCAACGACAGCACACCACCGCGCTGGACCGTCATCACCTGGCGGACCTCCGACACGATGGGTTCGATCAGCGTCTGCGGCACGATGGCGATGAGGAACGAGATCAGATCTTCGGCCATGCCTTGATTGCCGACGAAGGCGGTCAGCGAAGACGTGAAGATCAGGAACGGGAAGACGGCCAGGAGCACGCGGAAAGCGACGTTCGCGGCCAGCCCGAAGGCATCATCGCTCCACAGCCGCAAACCGCCCTCGCGGAGGATCGCCCATGCCGCGCGCCAACCGGTGCCGTGCAGCAATGCTTCCGGGTTCTCGGTGACGATGCCATGGGTGATGACGGCATCGCGACCTGCTTTGGTCGGCAAACGTTCAGCCATTCAGTACCTCTCGCGTTGGGCCCTTGTTTTACATGGGTCGCTGTGTCGTGCGGACCAGACATCATCGGTCGCACAACGACAGACGCGCATGAATTCGTGTGTGGCCATGACACGGATCCCGATTGCATCCTACTCGTCCGACCAATTCATCAAAGGTGCGATTCCAACGCTCCGCGGCCCCGAAACGCGTGCGGCGTCCGAAATGGATCTCGGACTGATACGACTGCGAGCCTGGCCATTACGCTTTGAGTGACCACGTGACCGATCAAGAGCCCCGGTCTCCGGGGTTACGCCGGCGGTGTTGCAGGCCTGCGGCAAAGGGTAACCGCCGTTATCTCCTTGGCGGTCGGTGATGGCGCGAGACCGCTGCACTGAAACAGGCCTACGACTTAGCTCCGCCCTGGATTACGCAAATCCGCTCTATCTTGGTTTCCTCAAACCGAGTGAAAGTCCGATCATGAAACGCTGCGCTGCGGCTTGGTCCGATCGATGGAAGGCGGCTGGCCGCTCTGCACGGCGAAGAGAAGACTGTGAAGATCGACGCGACCTACCTGAAGGCACATCGCACGGCGTCCAGCCTGGGCGTGAAAGTCTGGAGGATCAGAAAACAATCGGGGGATTTTTTCCCGACGGACGGGCGTGGTCGCCTGATCGGTCGCCCCCGCGCTGTCTTCGAACCTGAACGGAACACCGAGGGTCCCGCAAATGATTCGGGGGATCATTTGCCCGAGGGACGGGCATTGGGCCCGCATGACAAGACAAGGGAGTGGGCGAAGCATTACGCGCGCACCTACAGCTTGTGAAGGCAGTGAAATACTGAAGCTTGACTACTGCGAGTTGGCGCGCATTTGGCCTTCAAAATCAGTCTTTCCTATTGGTACGCCCCGCGTGCGAAGGATGTCGTAGGCGGTGACCGCGTGAAAGAAAAAGTTCGGTAGCAGGAAAGAGAGGAGGTACGTCTCTGAAGTAAATGCTGTCGTCTGCGGATTGACATGAATTTGCATGTCAATCTCCTTTCCTGACCAAGCATTAACCTCGTCCGGCTTCAACTTCGTCAGCGCGGCCTCTGTTTTGGCAATCCTGGTCTGCAACTCACCGAAAGCTACTGCTCCAACAAGGTCAGGCGGATTGAAGGCACCATGCCTAATGGCGTCCAGTCCCCAGACGGAATAGTTGTCTACGCATTCGATCTGGAAGTGGAAGGGTGCCATATCTTCGATGAGACGTGCAGACACGAAGTCATCGGGGTCAATGCCGATCTCAGAACAGTGTGTCGCCGCCTTGTCGAGACAGCCACGGATTGCACGCACGGTCTGCAAGAAAGTCGGTACGCTCAGATCGAAAAGGGAAACGGTCATTGCTCAATCGTACCAGTTCGGCAGTCCTCCCGCAAATCAAGGAAGCAGCCGTTCGTGCGCCCTGCAGCATCGGGCAAAGCCGGCCCATGGACAAAGCCGCTTCGCGGCATTGGTGCTCTTGGCTGGGCCTGGCCTACATGTTCAAAGACCTTGCCGCGTCTTCTCTGGGCGACGGCGGTCTTGTTGAAGTCCTCGCCGACTGGTGCCCCCGGTTTCCGGGGTTTCACGCCTTCTATTCCAGCCGCCAACCGACCCACGCCGTCACTCGCGTCGTGTAGCCATGCGCACGTGGAAAAAGGCACGCAGCGAATGTTACTTAAGCCGCTCATCCGAGCTTCACGAATGCCCGAAAATCGAGTAGACACCGACCGTTGAGAGGTTCCCACAGTGCTCGGACAACGCCGAGGTCTTATTGCGAAAACCTTTGCGCACAATTGGCGAATTTCTTTGCGTACAAAGGGTCGTCTGACTCATTGAAATCACGAGACGCGAGGCAAAGCCTTTCGCGCGCGCCTCAGCCAGGGGTCGCTGTGCCGCATCATCCATGTAGCCTTTGTTGCAGCTCGTAATTTGATCCCATGCGGTGGGGCCGCGTTTCGGGAAGGAATTGGGGCCGACCGTCTGACGCGTTTCGCGAAAGACCTGAGACATCGACAATCACATAACACTGTCTGAAATCGTGGATTTCAACGCGTTATGTGATTCAGGTTTACCGACAACGCGTTAACCGTACAATTCAACGCCGCCAAGGATCAGCCACAGGCCCCAGCCGACAAGCAGAATGCCGCCAGCCTTGGAAATCTGTTCGCCGCGGGGCGCGAGCTTTTCCAAAGCAACGATCCCCGACAAGATGGCAATGGTCGTCAGGTTCATGACGCCGCCAACGAACAGCACCATCATCAAGGCCCAACAGCAGCCGATGCAATATCGCCCGTGATTGAGCCCCATCCGGAAGGCCCCCCTCCGCCCGGTCTGCCAATCGGTCAGCAGGAACCCGATCGGAGCGCGGCATTTGTGAAGACATGCGGCCTTGAGCGGGGTCAGCTGAAAAAGGCCCGCTGCAACGAGAATGCCGCCGCCCAGAAATGGCCCTTGAACCTGTTCCATGTGCGACAGGGCATCCGCACTCTGGAGGATCCATTGCAGAGCGGTCGCGGCCACGCTGAACAGGGCCCAACTGAGAAGATATGCTGCCAGAAACCAGTGGCTTGCCTGCGGTGTGGCGGGGTCACGTCTGGCCGCAACCCGCCGGTGAACCACCATCATCGGCACCGCCGAGGGCAGCATCATGGCGCCCATCATCACCGCCCACATGAGCCAGACGGCGATGACTTCGCTGAAAGCCCAACGCGCGCTCATCGGCATCATCAGGCTGACGATGGGTGAGGACATGTTGGCCACAGACCAAAGGACAAGACCCCAGCCAACCACTGAAAGGACGATCAGCACGGCAAGTCCGCGGCGCATTTCCGCGTGTCCCGCGCGGGGGGCGATGACTTCTGATGGCCGCGTGCTCAATTCCAGTAGGCAAAGTCGGTGGCGAAGCCGCAACGCTCGGAATAACTGAAGGCCAGCGGCGCGTCCTGAACTTTCAGGCTCGAGACGGACTCCTGTCCCGGGTGATCATGCCCTGGAATGCCGCAGGATACCCGGCCATCGTGCTCGAAATCCCGAACCACCTGCGCCGACGCAGCGTTTCCCACGGTGATGGTTTCGGCGCCAGCCGTATGGTCGAGCCGGATCGCCGCGCGCTTGATCCCGAGTATCGTCGAGAAATTTGCCGTGACACCGAGGTTTCCGGCGGCCTGACCGCTGAAGATCCGGCTCAGGACATCGAACTGCGCGTCCGAGGCGGCCTCGTCTATGTAAATGAAGACGGACCAGATATCGTCGCCGACATCATCGTTGTAGGTGCCCGCGATGGACACGTTTTGGCCTGACAGATCGGTGTTGCTCATGTGCCCCTTGATGATGCGCCATGACAGCAGGAAATCACAGTCTCCGTAAGTAGACCGCCCGCCCGGAACATCGCCCTGCCGACGGCAGGGGCAAATGGCGTCGCAGTTGCAGGCCTCGTAATAGCTTCCAGCGATATGGTATTGTTGCTGTTCCGACATTTCCGTCCTCCGAGGTCCACGCCCAAGGGCAAGCTGTCCGGCTGCTCAGCCGTAGATATGTCCGCCAAGATATTTGGCGCCGTTGTCGCAGCCCAATGTCACCACCCGCTTGCCCGGCCCCAGTTCGAGGGCGAGGTCGATCGCCGCGCAGACGTTCAACCCGGTGGAGCCGCCGCCAAAGATGCCTTCCTCACGTGCGAGGCGGCGGCACATCTCGAATCCCCTGTTCTGATCGATGACGCGGATGTCGCTCAGGACAGCCCGGTCGAGGAATGGCGGCTCGGGAAAGACGGCGATACCCTCAACATTGTGCCCGCCCGAAGTGCCGGTCGTCAGCAGCGGTGACTGTGCTGGTTCGACGGCAACCACCTTGGGATCAATCCCGTTCTCACGCAGGCCGTCCAGCGTACCCATCAGCGCCGCGCCGGTTCCGACGGCGGCGCAGAACAGGTCGACCTGTCCGTCCAGCGCCTTTGCAATCTCTCGCCCCATCGGGACATATCCGCGCCGGACGTCAGGTGACCCGAACTGGTCGGCGTAGTAATGCGATGGCTCTTTCGCCAAGGCCAGCGCACGCGCCTTCATCCGCTCGGCCAGTTCATGCGTGATGGCACCCCCCACGCATTTCTCGACCAGTACGGTCGCGCCGAAGGCCTCCATTGCTTGCTTCTTGGAGGCGGAGAACGCATCCGAGAACACGGCGGTGAACTTCAGTCCCAGCACGCCGGCCACGAAAGCCAGTGCCGTCCCGGTGCTGCCCCCGGTGAACTCGACCACCGTGTCGCCGGGATTGACCTCGCCCCGCTCCAGCACGCCTTTCAGAAGTGAAATGGCCACCCGGTCCTTGTAGGAACCGGTCGGATTGCCGCCTTCCAGCTTTACCCAGACCTCGGCCGCATTGTCGGGCACCACGCGTGCCAGCTGCACGAGTGGCGTGTTTCCGATGGCGGCAAGGCCGCCTCCATAAATTGTCATGGGGTCCTCCTGCGTCACACTGGGCGCAAAACGACGCTGTGGGAAGGACCAAGTTGCCGAAGCGGTTTGTGCTCTGGCAGCTGTGGCACCCTTGAAGTCCTACGCTGTCGCCTCTGAAAATCAGAGCGTCAAAGTTGTCCGCCGTCGGATCATCAGGTAGATCATCCCGACGATGACCAGGTTTATCGACCCCGCGATGACCGCGTTGGCAAGGGTCCAGAAATACGCCCCCGTCAGGTCGAAGAAGAATCCGCCCTGCCAGCCGCCAAGCGCGTGACCGGCCCAGCCAAAGGCCAGAACGATCCCCGTGGCGGAGGCGCGGTTGGCCGCCGGGGCAAGTGCCCCGACCGTCACCAGAACGCCGGTCATGACGCCGCCATAGCCGAACCCATAAAGTGGGGCGAACAACCAGAAACCCTGCATCGTGTCGAGGTAGAAAAAGCCGAGGATCAGCGCGGTCTGCCACGCGGTCGCGGCCATCCACGCCCGGATCGGGCCGATCACATCCGCCAACTTGCCAAAGAACAGCCGCCCGAAGATCGCGGAGACCAGCATGATCAGCAGCGGGCCGCCCGCTTCGGCCCCCACGCCGCAGACGCCCTGTATCAGCGGAACGAGGTGCATCAACGGAACCGCCATCGCCGAACAGCAGCCAAGGACGGCGATCGACAAGGCTGGCAGCACAATCCATGGCGGCAGGATTGCGGCCTTTTGACCGGCGGCTGCGGCCGGGTCTTCGGGGTCGGGACGGTTGACCATCAGCAGGGCCAGTGGCACCAGCGTGACCGCCGCGACGACGCCAAGAACGGTAAAGGCGCCCTGCCAGCCCATCCCCTGTATCAGGTGCCCGGCAGCGAAGGGCACGGTGCCCTGCCCGAGGCCCTGACCGGCCGAGGCGATGCCGATGGCCATTCCCTTGCCCGTGCGGAACCAGCCGCCCACCAGAGAGATCACCGGGGCGAACAGCGCCCCGCCGCCCACCGCGCCGCCGACGAAGAACAGGGCGTAGAACTGCCATAGCTCGCGGGCCTGAGCGGCCAGAAGCAGTGCGGCGGACAGGGCCACGGCACCGGTCAGGCAGATCGTCCGGGTCGGGAACCTGTCGGCAAGAAAGCCCATGACAATGCCGCCCAGGGCGATCCCGATCAGGCCAAAGGAATTGATCGCGGCCACCTCGGCCCGGGCCCATCCGAAATGTGTCTCCAGAGGCACGATGAAGGCCGACAATCCGTTGACCAGCGTCCCCATGGCGATGCCAAGCAAAAGCGCGGCTGCAGAAACGATCACCCAGCGAAAGCGGGGCTCCGACGAGGCGCTCTTGGATGCCATGATGATTGATGCTCCCTTTCGGAACCATAGTGCCACGCGTTTCACCTGTCTGCTGGATAAATTGAGCCTCCGTCAGGGGCTTCCAGTGATATGCGTTGGCGGAGCAGCAAAGGTCAGCCGACCGCCCGTGATGCCTGAACTGCCCGCCCATGGAATCAATGGCCACGGCGCCGGTTTTTCCAATACTTGGGGAAAGCCGTCCCGATGCCCGGGCAAACCCTCATCCTGCGGCGCTGTGCGACTGACCATTTTCCATCCCAGATAATTCGCCAAATGCGACACTGTATACATCGGCATACAGTAGACGCGCTCTCTTGTTTGGCCTATGCACGGGCCAAACCCGCCATCCATGTTCAGAAAGGCCGGACATATGACCGAATCCACGCCCGACATCATCTATACCAAGGTTGACGAAGCGCCCGAGCTGGCCTCGGCCTCGCTCTTGCCGATCATCCAGAAGTTCGCCGCCGCCGCAGGCGTGTCTGTCGGCACCAGGGACATCAGCCTTGCGGGCCGCATCATCGCGACCTTCCCTGAGGCCCTGACAGAAGAGCAGCGCCAGTCCGACGACCTTGCCGCGCTGGGCGAGCTGGTGAAGACGCCCGAGGCCAATGTGATCAAGCTGCCGAACGTCTCTGCCTCTGTCCCGCAGTTGGTCGCGGCGGTGAAGGAACTGCAGTCTCAGGGCTATGCCCTGCCGGACTACCCCGAAGAGCCGAAAAGCGATGAGGAAAAGGCGGTCCGCGCCAAGTATGACACGCTCAAGGGCTCTGCCGTGAACCCGGTACTGCGCGAAGGCAACTCTGACCGCCGCGCCGCCGCCGCCGTCAAGAAATTCGCCCAGAACAACCCGCACCGCATGGGGGAATGGAGCGCTGACAGCAAAACGCGCGTCGCCTCGATGCCCGGCAATGACTTCTTCGCCAATGAAGTGTCGGCCACGCTGGACAAGGCGGCGACCGCGAAGATCGTGCTGGAAACCGCGGCTGGCGAAACCGTCCTGAAAGAGGGCGTCAGCTATCCGGCGGGCACCGTCGTTGACGCGACCTTTATGTCGGCAGCGGTGCTGGACCAGTTCCTTGCCGAGGAAATCGAAAAGGTAAAGGCTGACGGCACGTTGTTTTCGCTGCACATGAAGGCCACGATGATGAAGGTGTCCGACCCGATCATCTTTGGCCACGCGGTCAAGGCATGGCTGGCGCCGGTGTTCGAAAAATACGGCGACAAGCTGGCCGAGCTGGGTGTGTCGGGCAACGCGGGCCTTGGCACCTTGCTGGAAAAGGTCAAGGATGAGCCGGAAATCGTTGGGGCGATCGAAGAGATCCGGGCAGAACGCCCGCCGATGTACATGGTCGACAGCGACAAGGGTATCACCAACCTGCACGTGCCGTCCGACGTCATCATCGACGCGTCCATGCCCGCGCTGATCCGCGCAGGCGGCAAGGGCTGGGGCCCGGATGGCACGGAATCGGACACCACTTGCGTGATCCCGGACAACTGCTACGCGCCCGTCTATGACGAGGCCATCGAGTTTTTCAAAGCCAACGGAAAACTGAACCCGGCCACCGCAGGCACCGTCCAGAACATTGGCCTCATGGCGCAGAAGGCCGAGGAATACGGCAGCCATCCGACCACCTTTGAAATCCCCGAGGGCGGCACCGTCAAGATGATCCTCGACGACGGCACCGTGCTGCATTCACACAAGGTCGAGGCCGGTGACATCTGGCGCTCTGCCTCGGCCCGCAAGGCGCCGATCGAGGACTGGGTGAACCTGGCCATCGACCGTCAGAAGGCGACCGGCTATCGCGCGATCTTCTGGCTGGATGCCAACCGCGCCCATGACGCGCAGCTGATTTCGATGGTCAAGCCGATCCTCGAAGCCAGGGGCGTTTCCGACAAATTCGAGATCATGGCCCCGCGTGAGGCGACCCGCGCCAGCCTTGAGACCATCACCAAGGGTGAGAACACCATCGCGATAACCGGCAACGTGCTGCGCGACTACCTGACCGACCTGTTCCCGATCCTCGAACTGGCGACATCGGCCAAGATGCTGTCCATCGTCAAGCTGATGAACGGCGGCGGCTTGTTCGAGACCGGCGCGGGCGGTTCGGCCCCAAAGCACGTGCAGCAGTTGCAGTCACAAAACCACCTGCGCTGGGACTCGCTGGGTGAATTCTGCGCATTGGGCGAATCGTTCAAGTTCCTCGGCGACGCCAAGGACAACGCCAAGGCCAGGGTGCTGGGTGATGCGGTGGATACCGCCACGCAGGGCATCCTTGACAACGGTCGCAGCCCTAGCCGCAAGGTCGGAGAGCCGGACAACCGCGACAGCCACTACTGGTTTGCGCGCTACTGGGCAGAGGCGCTGGCCGCACAATCGGACGATGCCGATCTGGCGGCGCATTTCGCGCCCATCGCCAAGGCGCTGGCCGACGGCGAAACGGCGATTGTCAGCGAGCTGGCCGCGGCACAGGGCAGCCCGGCGGATCTGGGCGGCTATTACCACGGTGACGCAGCCAAGACCGCGCAGGTGATGCGCCCCTCGGCGACGCTCAACGCGATCATCGGCTAATCCGCGGACAGTGCAAAAGAAAACCGCCCGTCAGAGTGATCTGGCGGGCGGTTTATTATTTGGGGCTTATGCCTTGTCTTCGGCAGGGATCGTAGGTTGTTCTGGCGGATCCTCGTAGATGGTCCAGCCGTGCTCGCCCTCTGTATCGGGTAGGTCCGATTTGCGCATCCGCGTCAGGATATGCGTATGCGCGATGAACAGTGTCGAGATTGGCGCGGTCAGGAACAGGAACAGGGTGATCATCAACTCATGGAACGAGAGGTGATCCTTGACCAGTAGCATATACAGCATCGAGGCGATCAGCACGCCGCCAACGCCCAGCGTCGTCGCCTTGGTTGGGGCATGCAGGCGCTGCATCGTGTCGGTGAGTTTCAGCAACCCAAGAGAGCCGATCAGGCCAAAGACGCCACTGATAACCAGAAAGGCAGAGACAAGGATTTCAGCGATCATGGTCTTCCCCTTATTCGATGATGTCGCCGCGCAGCAGGAAGCGGCAATAGGCGACAGTGGATACGAACCCGACCATGGCGACCAGCATCGCCGCCTCGAAATAGACGGCCGTTCCCTGCTGGACCCCATAAAGAACAAGCAGCGCGATCATGTTGATGACCATCGTATCCAGCGCCAGAACGCGGTCGGCCTGACCGGGGCCGTTGATGATGCGCCACAGGTTGAAGATCAGGCCCAGCCCGAAGCAGGTGAAGGCAAAGTAAAGCGCGTAGGTGATCATCCGAAAATCTCCATCAGGCGGGCCTCGTAGCGGGACTTGATGTCGTCGCGGACGGCGTCGGGGTCATCGGTGTGCAGGCAATGCACCAGCAGGTTGCTCCCGTCGGCGGCGACCAAGGCGGTGACCGTGCCGGGGGTCATGGTGATGGTGCCCGCAAGCAAGGTGATCGCCTCGGCCGAGGTCAGGTCCAGCGGCACGACGATCCATTTCGAGTGGATGTCCTTGCGCGGTTTGAACAGCACGATGGTCGCCACCTGAATGCTGGCGACGATGATGTCCCAGATCACGATGAACACGTAAGGCACCGACAGCAGCGGCCGTTTCAGACGCGGGCGCCCGGGCCAGTAGGGCGCGGTGGCCTTGGGCACGACGATGCCGAGAAAAGCGCCCAACAGGACATTGCCCGGCGTGACCTTGTTCACCAGCATCAGCCAGACGACAAACAGGGTCAGGCTGAGCAGCGGATGCGGAAAGATGCGTTTGAACATGGCTCAGTGCTCCTCTTCCGCGTGGGGGTCCGCGTCGGGTTTTGGGTCATGGCTGTCGGCATGGCCGTCGCCCTGCGTGGCATCCTTGGGCTTGTCCGGTTTTTCCACCGGGGCCAGCACGGTCTCGATGTAGTCTTTTGGTTGATAAAGCTGCGTTGCGGCCTCTCGCATATAGCTGGTTGCCGGTCCGGCCAGCGCCGCCAGTCCGGCCAGCAGACCGATCAGCGCCATGACCGGCGCCAGTTCGGCGCCTCGTGCCGGTGCGGGCGGGGGGGCGGCTTCGATGGGGCCCATCCCCTCTGGCGTGGCGACGGCGGTGGACTTCCAGAACAACATGCTGCCCGCGCGGGCAAAGCCGACAATGGTGATCAGCGATCCTATCAGGATACCGCTCCATGCCCATGCCATCAGATCCGGGTTGCGCAACGCGTCGAGGATCAGCAGCTTGCCCAGGAAACCCGACAGCGGCGGCATCCCGGCCATGGCGATGGCGGCGGCAAAGAACAGCGCCGCGAACAACCCGTTCTGAACCAGCGGCGGCTGAGCATTCAGCCTGTCGTTGCCGCGTCGCGTGATCACCAGATCCGCCAGCAGGAACAGGGCCGCGGCGGAAAAGGTCGAATGCACAAGGTAATAGAGCGCGGTTTCCGTGGCATAGGCGTCCGAGGCGGCCACAGCCAGCATCATCGTCCCCATCGACCCGATCACGGCGAAGGACAGCAAAGGCATCAACCGCCGCGCCGCCAGAACCCCCAGCGCCCCAAGCGCAAGTGTCACCATCGCCGCCGGGAACAGCCAGCGGTCCAGCATCCCTTCGATGGCGGGGGCGTCGGGACCAAAGGACACGGTGTGCAGGCGGATGATCGCATAGGCGCCGACCTTGGTCATGATGGCGAACAGCGCCGCCACCGGGGCGGGCGCGTTGGAATAAGTGCCGGGCAGCCAGAACTGCACCGGGAACATCGCCGCCTTGATCATGAAGACGATCAGCAACAGCACCGCCGCAAGGCGCACCATCGCGGCGTCCTCCTCCGGAATCAGCGGCACCTTCACCGCCAGATCGGCCATGTTCAGCGTGCCGGTGGCGGCATACATGGTGCCCAGCGCAAACAGGAACAGCGTCGATCCGCCAAGGTTCATGACCACGTATTGCAGGCCCGCCTGCAACCGCACCTTGCCGCCGCCGTGGACCATCAGGCCATACGAGGCGATCAGCAGCACCTCGAAGAACACAAACAGGTTAAAGGCGTCGCCGGTCAGGAAGGCGCCGCAGATGCCCATCAGCTGAAACTGGTAAAGCGCGTGGAAATGGCGGCCTTTTGCGTCCCAACCGGTCGCGATGGCGTGCCAGAGCACGATCAGCGCCAAGGCGTTTGTCAGCAGCAGCATCATGGCTGACAGCCGGTCCAGCACCAGAACGATGCCAAAGGGCGCGGGCCAGTCGCCAAGGCGGTAGACATGGGTGCCTCCGTCCGCCGCCCAGACCGCAAGGCCCAGCGAGATCAGAAACAGCGCAGCGGTCGAGGCAACAGAGCCAACCCGCGCCAGCGTGATGTCATGGCGCATGATGTAGCCGATCAGCGGCGCCATCAAGGCGGGCAGAATGACGGGGGCGATGATCCAGTGACTCATGCCGCGTCATCCTTTTCAGAGTCGTCGGTCATGTCGATCCTGTCATGTCCCGCTTCGAGGTAGGCCCCCAGCGCGAACATCACCAGAACGGCGGTCATGCCGAACGAGATCACGATGGCCGTCAGGACCAGCGCCTGCGGCAGCGGATCGGTGTAAGGCACATCGGCGTATTTGTTCAGGATCGGCGGGGCACCGATGGTCAATCGTCCGGTCGAGAACAGAAAGACGTTCACCGCGTAGGACAGCAGGGCCAGTCCCAGCACGATCGGGAAGGCGCGCAGGCGCAGGATCAGGTAGACCCCGCCCGCGGTCAGCGCGCCGATGGAGCTTGCGACGATGAATTCCATCTCAAGCCTTTCCTTTCTCGACCATCTTCGCAGGCCGCGAAGGGTCATAGTCCATGGGTTCGGGGTTCACGGTTTCACCGGCATGGCGCGCCATTCGGCTGAAGCTGTAGAGCATCAGCATCACGGCCCCCAACACGGTGAGGAAAACGCCCAGGTCAAAGAGCGCGGCGGTGGCCAGTTCGAATTCCTCGATCGGTGGGATGTGAACATAGCCAAAGGCCGAGGTCAGGAAGTTCGTGCCCGACAACCATGCGCCTGCGCCGGTCAGCCCGGCGATCACCACGCCCCAGCCGATCATCGCGTGATACTCCAGTTGTTGACGGCGCATGGTCCAGGCAAAGCCCGAGGCCATGTACTGCATCAACAACGCGATGGAGAAGATCAGGCCGGCGACAAACCCGCCCCCCGGCTGGTTGTGACCGCGCAGGAAGATGTAGATCCCGACCATCAGCGCGATGGGCATCATCACGCGGGTGGCCACCACCATCATCAGCGGATGCCGGTCATGCGAGCGGTCGAAGTTGTATCCGGAATTGCGCAGCCGCGCCCCGGCAGGACCGGAGAGCAGCGATTCCATCAGGGCAAAGATGGCCAGACCAGCGATGCCCAGAACGATGATCTCGCCATAGGTATCGTAGCCCCTGAAATCCACGAGGATCACGTTGACGACGTTGGTGCCGCCGCCGCCCTTGTAGGAATTGGCGAGGTGATATTCCGAGATCGTCGAGAAATCCCGCGTCATGAAGGCATAGGCCACTGCGCCCACCCCCAGACCGGCGGCCACGGCGATGGTGCCGTCCAGCGCGCGACGCCCGGTCGTGCTTTCAGCCGGGGTGGTTTTCGGGATGAAATGCAACGCCAGCAGCAACAGCATGATCGTCACCGTCTCGACCGAGATCTGCGTCAGCGCAAGGTCGGGCGCGGACATGTAGACGAACCCGGCGGAGACCATCAGGCCGATGACCCCGACCACCACCAGCGCGCGATAGCGTTGGTGGTGCTGGGTCACGACCAGCGCCGTGGCGCCCAGCAAGAGGACCCAGCCAACGGCGACCACCAGCGGCACCGGCAGCATCTCACGCGTGGCGGGGGCGATATCCGCGCCTGAGAAGGCAAGGTAGCCCACCACAACCGTCGCGGCGACAAAGATCGCAAGGTAACGGCTGAGCGCGCCGTCATGCAGCGTATCCGAGACGGCGCGGCTGAGCCGCACGCAACCGGCGATGACCGAATCGAAGGCGGATTTGGCGTAGAACGGGCCGGAGGCGATCCAGAACCGGTCCATCGGCTTGTGCAGGAACAGCAGCACAGCCCCGCCCGCGACGGCGGCCATCGACATGAACAGTGCAGGCGTGACGCCGTGCCAGATCTTCAGATGCGCATGGGTGGTGTGCCCGGTGACGGCGGTCGCGGCCATGTTCACGATGTCTTCGGCCAGGAAGGGGGCCAGGCCGATCAGCACGACAAAGATGCAGAGAAATGCGGGGGACAGCCACATGCCGGTGGGCGGATCATGCGGCTTGTGCGGATAGTCGTCGCGGACCGGGCCGCCAAAGACGTGAAAGATGAAGCGAAAGCTGTAAGCGACAGAGAACAGCGCGCCAAGGGTGGCCAGCGCCGGCACGATCCAGGGATTTTCCCACCAATAGGTGTGGCTGGCTTCTTCCAGCATCATTTCCTTGGACAAAAAGCCGTTGAACAGCGGGATTCCGGCCATGGACAGTGCCGCGACCACGCCGATCACCGCCGTGATCGGCATCAGCTTTGCCAATCCTCCGAGTCGCTTGATGTCGCGGGTATGCGCCTCATGGTCGATGATTCCGGCGGTCATGAAGAGCGCCGCCTTGAAGGTCAGGTGGTTGAGGATGTGAAAGACCGCGGCAATGGCGGCTGCCTCTGTGCCGAAACCCAGCAGCATTGTCAGCAGGCCAAGGTGCGAGACGGTGGAAAAGGCCAAGAGCCCTTTCAGGTCATCCTTGAACAGCGCGATCACGGCGGCCATGACCATGGTGATCAGGCCGACGGTGGCGACGATGTAGAACCAGGCTTCGGTCCCCGCCAGCGCGGGCCACATGCGCGCCATCAGGAAGACACCCGCCTTCACCATCGTGGCCGAGTGCAGGTAGGCCGAAACCGGGGTGGGCGCGGCCATGGCGTGTGGCAGCCAGAAGTGGAAGGGGAACTGCGCCGACTTGGTAAAGGCCCCCAGCAGGATCAGGATCAGCGCGGGCATATACCACTCGGACGCCTTGATCGCGTCCCCGGCGGCAAGGATGTCGGTCAGGTTGTAGCTGCCTGCGATATTGCCGAGGATCAGCATCCCCCCGATCATGGCAAGGCCGCCAGCCCCGGTCACGGTCAGCGCCATGCGCGCGCCTTGCCGGCCCTCCGGCAGGTGTTTCCAGTAGCCGATCAGCAGGAAGGAGGAGAGCGAGGTCAGTTCCCAAAATACCAGCAAAAGCAGTATGTTGTCAGAGATCACGATGCCCAGCATCGCACCCTGAAACAGCAGCAGGTAGGTGTAGAACTGGCCAACCGGATCCTCACCCGACAGGTAATAGCGCGCATAAAGCGTGATCAGCAGGCCGACGCCCAGGATCATGCAGGCGAACATCAGGCCCAGCCCGTCGAGGAAAAAGGCGATCTCCAGCCCCAACTGCGGCAACCAAGGGATCGACATGGTGTAAACGGTGCCATTCATCACGCCGGGCGCAAGCGTGCCCAGCATGACAAGGGCAAGGATGGTGGGGACTGCGGTGAAGGTGGCGGTGGCCGTCCGCCCCGCTCGGATCATCACGCCGGGTACAAGCGCGCCCAGAAAGGGCAGCAGCGCGATGATGGGGAGAAGACTGCTCTGCGTGGTCATGGGCGTCTCCGCTGGATCGGGATTTTACCATTTTGTCCGGGAAGCTGGACGAGAATGCAACGTGGTAAGCGCGCCGGGCGGGGTCTTGCCGCGGCTGCAGGCGGGTTGCTGGGCAGGATGTCAGCGCCTTGGCGCGCCGTGCCATGGATCGCGGAGACCGCAGGGACAAAAACGGAAGAGGCCGAACGCCCCGCGCATCGGGTGCTGTCTGGATGTGAACCTCTGATCCGTCACGCTGCGGTATTGCCCCCGTTTTGCGCGTAGAGCGCGTCCCTGCCCCTATTGTGGTCACAGACCCGCGTCCTGCAAGGCCAAAGGGGAGTTTTTTTCCCGCGGGTCGGCGCCAACAGCCCGGGGAACGGGGCTGACGCTCGTCCCGGACGATGTCCGGAACGTCGCCCCACCCACCGTCCCTATGGCCGCATCGGCCCCGATTAGCCGTTTGCCAGTGCAGCCCGGATGAGACTAGTCTCTGGCGAAACCGGGAGAGGGACCACGATGGAAATGAAAAAGAACGCCTTCAAGGCGGCGATTCTCGAGGGCCGCCTTCAGCGCGGCATCTGGTGCAGCATGACCGATCCTCTGGCCGCCGAGATGATGGCGGGCTGTGGCTACGACTGGATGCTGTTCGACTGCGAACATTCGCCGATGGACCCGATCCGCGTTCTGCCGATGTTGCACGCGGTATCGGCCTACCCGGTGTCGGCGCTGTCGCGCCCCTCTTCGTTGAACGCGCCGGAGATCAAGCGCCTGCTCGACATTGGCGTGCAGACGCTGGTGATTCCCTATGTCCAGAATGCCGAAGAGGCGGCGCAGGCGGCGGCGGCGGTGGCCTATCCACCGGTGGGCATTCGCGGTGTCGCCGGGACCACGCGGGCGACCCGTTTCAGCGCGATCAAGGACTACGCCACCAAGGCCCGCGACGAAATCTGCCTCATCGTGCAGGTGGAAACCGTCGAGGCGCTGGCCGAAATCGAGGCGATTGCCGAGGTGCCGGGCATCGACGGGCTGTTCATCGGTCCTGCGGATCTTGCCGCCTCGATGGGCTACCCCGGTCAACCTTCGCACGAAGAGGTGCAGCAGGCGGTCTGTGACGGGATCAAGCGCATCCGCGCTGCCGGCAAACCGGCGGGTCTGTTGACCATGGACGCGGCTTTTGGCCAGCGAGCCATTGATGCGGGCGCAAGTTTCATCGGGCAGGACCTGGACCTTGTGGCGCTGAAACGCGGACTGACGCTGACCTGAGTTTTTTCTCGCCTCGTGCCTTGCTGCGGTTAGTCTGAGCAAAACACGGTAAAGAACACGGGGAGGAAATGACATGCGCGTTGGCGTCATCGGCATGGGCGACATGGGCTCTGGCCTTGCGAAGAACCTGGTCAGGGCCGGGTTTCAGACCTGCGGACATGACCTGATCCCCGCCCGCAACGCGGCGTTGGCGGATCAGGGCGGCACGCCGATGAACAGCGTGGGCGCGGTCGGCCGGGCCAGCGACGCAGTCTATGTCATGGTGATGACCGGGGTCGAGGTGCGCGAAGTGATCCTTGGCGAGGGCGGGCTGCGCGACACGCTGCCCCAAGGCGGCTGCGTGATTCTGACCGCGACGATCAAACCGGTGGATGCGCGGGACATCGGCGCGGCGCTGGAGGGCAGCGGCATCCGGTTGATCGACAGCCCGGTCTCAGGCGGCTACCCCGGCGCGCAGGGGGGCACGCTGACCATGATGGCCGCCGCAGCCGACGCCTTGCTGGACGAATATGCGCCGGTGATGCAGGCGGTCAGCGCCAATATCCACCGGGTCGGCACACGTCCCGGGGACGGGCAGACGGTCAAGGCCTGTCTGCAATCGCTGTTGGGCTCGATGTTCTCGGCCACCTTCGAGGCGGCGGCGCTGGCGGCCAAGGCGGGTTTGCCGGGTCAGGTGATTCTTGACGTGTTCTCCACCTCCTCCGGCGGCTGCGGTGTGGTCAACAACGCGCTGGAAAAGATCATCGACCGCCAGTTCGAGGGCACCGGCAGCCATATCAACACCATGCACAAGGATCTGACGATCTCGATGGGACTGGGCGAGGAACTTGGCGTGCCGCTGCACACCGCCGCCGCCGCAATGCAGATATTTGCTGCCGGGCGGACGAAGTATCCCGACGGCGACAACTGGGTCTGCACCCGCGTGATCGAGGAGATCGTGGGGGCGGAGCTGCACCGGGCGGCGGCGAAATGAAACTCGGCGTGATCTGCGACGGGATCAGCCGCGATCTGGCGCATACGGTGGACATGATGGATGAATTCGGCATCGAATTTGCCGAGTTGCAGTTTGTCTGGGATGCGGAAGTCGGCGATCACAGCCCGCAGCAGGTGCGCGAGATGGACCGGCTGTTGCGCGACCGGGGCCACCCGGTCTGTTGCCTGTCGCGGCATATCTTTGCGGGCATGAGCAAGGAGAACCTGCCGGGCGACGCGCTGCATGTGAAACACATGGAGGCCCTGAAACGGGTGATCGACATGGCGCATGTTGTGGGCGCACCGCTGGTGCGGATCATGACGCCGAGGAAAGAGCAGATCCTCTGGGGATCGCATGGCGCGGAAAAGTGGAACGTGGCGCATGGGGCGTGGGACGCAATGCTGCCATTGCTTGCGCCTGCGGTTGAGGTGGCGCGCGAGGCCGCTGTGACGCTGGTGGTGGAGACCGGCAACGGCACATTGGTAAATTCCAACTGGACCGCGCGGCGGTTGATCGACGATCTGGATGCCAGGGACGTGCTGAAGATCCTCTGGGACCCGGCCAACAACTGTTGGTGCCATGAGACCTGTTACCCGGATGGCTACGATCTGGCGAAAGATGGCTACCTGGGTCACATCCACATAAAGGACGTCCATGTCGATACGCCGAAGGCGATGCTGGAGGTGCGGCCGATGGGACAGGGGCAACTGGCGGCGCAATACCCGCCCCTGGCCGAGGCGCTGCGGGCGGAAGGCTACGATGGAGTTGTGTCCTTCGAGAGCGTCTATCATCCGGGCAACGGCGATTTCGAGGCCGGGTTTCGCCAGAATGTCGGGGTCTTCCGGTCGCTGTTCGGGTAGCGGGGGCGCTGCCCCCCTTGGCCTGCGGCCAATTCCCCCCGGAGCATTTGCCAGAGAGAAGAAACAGGGGCGCGGTTTTTCGCGGCTTGCGTGGTGACAGTCGCTGCGGTGCGTGCCAGAACCATCTGCGATGAGGACGCTTTTTGCATATCTGTGTCTTGCGCTGTGCCTTGCGCCGCCCGTGGTGGCGGGCGAGCGGGTCACGGTGTTCGCCGCCGCCAGCCTCAAGACGGCGCTGGACGATTTGGCGGAGGGGTATGACGGGCTGATTCTGTCTTATGCCGGGTCGTCGGCGCTGGCGCGGCAGGTGCAGCTGGGTGCGCCCGCGGATGTGGTGTTCCTTGCCAATACCGACTGGATGCAGGTGCTGGAGCGCGATGGGCTGATTACGTCAGGCACACGCCGCGACCTGCTGGGCAACCGGCTGGTTCTGGCGGGGCCGGCGGGATCCGCGCCGGTGCAGATCGGGCCGGACCTGGATCTTGTCGGGTTGCTGGCGGGCGGGCGGCTGGCCATGGCGCTGGTCGAGGCGGTTCCGGCGGGCATTTATGGCAAGGCGGCGCTGGAGTCGCTGGGTCTGTGGGAAGAGGTTGCGCCGAAGGTGGCGCAAACGGACAACGTCCGGGCGGCCCTGGCGCTGGTGTCCCTTGGCCAGACGCCCCTGGGCATAGTCTATGCCTCGGACGTGGTGGCGGATCCGAAGGTTGCGGCGCTGGGCGTGTTTCCGGACGAACTCCATCCGCCGATCCGCTATCCGGTGGCCGCCGTGGCGGGGCGCGAGGATGTGGCGGCGGCCTTCCTGACTTTCCTGCAAGGGGCGGAGGCGCGGGCGGTGTTCGAGAGACACGGTTTTGCCGTGCTGGATGACTGAGGGCATGGACTGGCTTGGCCCCGAGGAATGGCAGGCGGTGCGGTTGTCGCTGCGGGTGTCGTTCTGGGCGACTGTCGTGGCGCTGCCCTTCGGGCTGTTCGTGGCCTATGCGCTGGCGCGCTGGCGGTTTCCGGGCAAGCAGATCGTCAATGGGCTGGTGCATTTGCCGCTGATCCTGCCGCCGGTTGTGACGGGATACCTGTTGTTGCTGACCTTCAGTCCACGCGCTCCGGTCGGGGCGGCGCTGGAGGCCATCGGCATCCGGTTTGCCTTCAACTGGACGGGGGCGGCGCTGGCGGCGGGGATCATGGGCTTTCCGCTGATGGTGCGCGCCATGCGCCTGTCGATCGAGGCGGTGGACCCCAAGCTGGAGCAGGCGGCGGCGACTTTGGGCGCGTCACGGGTGTGGGTTTTTGCCACCGTGACCCTGCCGATGGTGTTGCCCGGGGTATTGGCGGGCGCGATTCTCGCCTTTGCCAAGGCAATGGGAGAGTTCGGGGCCACGATTACCTTTGTCTCCAACATTCCCGGCCAGACGCAGACGCTGCCCTCGGCCATCTACGCCTTTTTGCAGGTGCCGGGGGGAGAGGCCTCTGCCCTGCGGCTGGTTGCGGTGGCGGTTGTGGTGGCGATGCTGGCGCTGCTCCTGTCGGAATGGGTCTCACGCCGGGTGGCGGCGCGGGTCGGGGGCGCGTGATGCTGGAGGTCATGGTCCGGCACCGGTTGGGGGATTTCACGCTGGACGCGGCGTTTGAGGCGCCTCCGGGGCTGACCGTGCTGTTTGGCCGCTCAGGCTCTGGCAAGACCAGCGTCATCAATGCGGTGGCGGGGTTGATGCGGCCCGATTCGGCGCGCGTCAGCGTGGCGGGTCGTCTGTTGGGCGATACAGCGCAGGGCCTGTGGCTGCCGCCGCACAAGCGGCACCTTGGCTATGTCTTTCAGGAGGCGCGGCTGTTTCCACATCTGACCGTGCGGCAGAACCTGCTGTACGGGCGGTGGTTTTCGCGCAGCACCCGGCGGCTGGACCCGGTGATTGACATGCTGGGGCTGGGTGCGCTGCTGGACCGGCGGCCCGGCGCGCTGTCCGGCGGGGAAAAGCAGCGGGTGGCCATCGGGCGCGCGCTGCTGGCCGATCCGGGGCTGATATTGGCCGATGAACCTCTGGCGGCGCTGGATGAGGCGCGCAAGCAGGAGATCCTGCCCTATTTCGAGCGGCTGAGGGATGAGGCGCGCTGTCCGATCCTTTATGTCAGCCATTCCGCCGCCGAGGTCGCGCGGCTGGCGACCACGGTCATTGTCCTGCAGGACGGCCGCGTGGTGCGGCAAGGCGCGGCGTCAGATGTCTTGAGCGACCCGGCGGTTACACCCGCCGGCATCCGCGCGGTGGGCGCGGTGCTCGAGGCGCGGGTGGCCGCACATCATGACGACGGGCTGACCGAATTGGACGCGGGCGGCATACCGCTGTTTTTGCCGCGCGTGCCGCAACCCGTGGGGACGCAACTGCGGGTGCGGATCGCGGCGCAGGAAGTCATGCTGTCTCGCGGGCGGCCAGAGGGGTTGTCGGCGCTCAACATCTTGCCGGGAACGGTGGATTCCATCCGGGCGGGCGAGGGGCCGGGGGCGCTGATCTCGCTGGACACGGCGGCGGGCCGGGTGCTGGCGCGGGTCACGCAACGCTCGGCCGAGGCGCTGGGGCTGGCCCCCGGTGTCGCCTGCCATGCGGTGGTAAAGACCGTGGCCATCGCGCGTGAGGATGTGGGCGGCGGCGCTTGAAGGGCCACGAAGGGCCGCTAGGTCCGGCCTCATGGAAAACGCATTGATCATTGGCGATAGCGGCGGCATCGGCGGGGCGGTGGCTGCGCATTTGCGGGGCATGGGTGTGGCGGTGACCGGTCTGTCGCGGTCGCGCGACGGGCTGGACGTGACCGATGAAGACAGTGTGCGGGACTGCCTGCGCCGGGTCGAAGGGCCGTTCGAAACGATCTTTGTCGCCACCGGCGCTCTGGAAATCGACGAGGCCGGACCGGAAAAGACGTTGAAAACCTTGAACGTCAAGGTGCTGGCCGATCAATACCTGCTGAATGCCATCGGCCCGATGATGGTGTTGAAACATGGCGTTTCCCTGTTGCCAAGGAACCGGTGGGCGGTTTTTGCAGTGCTGTCCGCGCGGGTTGGATCGATCGGGGACAATCGTCTGGGCGGCTGGTACAGCTATCGCGCGGCGAAGGCAGGGGTGAACCAGCTGATGCATTCGGCGGCTGTGGAACTGAAGCGCACCCATCGGCACCTGGCCTGCGTCTGCCTGCATCCCGGGACCGTGGAAACCGCCTTTACCGCGAAATACGCGGACCGCCATCCAACCGTGACGCCCGAGGTTGCGGCGGAGCGGTTGGTGACGGTCCTGCGCCGGCTGAGCGCCGAGGATACCGGCAAGTTTCTGGATTACGCGGGGCAGGAGATTCCCTGGTGAGCCGGTTGATCCTGGTGCTGGGAGATCAGTTGAGCGAGAGCCTGTCGGCGCTGCGCGCGGCGGACAAGGACCGCGTCGTGGTGGTCATGGCCGAGGCGGCGGATGAGGCGGGCTATGTGCCGCATCACCCCAAGAAGATCGCGCTGATCTTTGCCGCCATGCGCAAGTTCGCGGCCAAACTGCGCGATGACGGCTGGGACCTGCGCTATTCTCAACTGGACGACAGCGAAAATGCGGGGTCGATCTGTGGCGAATTGTTGCGCCGGGCCGAGGATGTCGGGGCGAGCGAAGTGATCGCCACGGAACCCGGAGAATGGCGTTTGATCAATGCTTTGCGGCATTGTCCGCTGAAGGTGCGGATGCTGGAGGATGATCGTTTCATCGCCACACATGCGGAGTTCGACATCTGGGCCGAGGGCCGCAAGGCCCTGCGGATGGAGTATTTCTATCGGCAGATGCGGCGCAAGACCGGGCTGTTGATGGCGGGGGATGAGCCTGCCGGGGGCAAGTGGAACTATGACCATGACAACCGGAAACCGGCGAAGGGCGGCGTTTCCTACACCCCGAAATGGTTTGAGCCGGACGCGGTGACCGAAGAGGTTCTGGATCTTGTCGAGGCGCGGTTCGGGGGTAATTTCGGGGAACTGCGACCCTTTCGATTTGCCACGGACCGGGCGCAGGCGCTGGAGGCGCTGGCACATTTCGTGGCCGAGGCATTGCCGTCTCTCGGGGATTATCAGGATGCGATGCTGGACGAGGAGAAGTTCCTCTATCACTCGCTCTTGTCCGCCTATCTGAACATTGGCTTGTTGGGGCCGCTGGAGGTCTGTCAGGCGGTTGAAAAGGCGTATGAAAACGGCGATGTACCGATCAATGCCGCCGAAGGGTACATCCGCCAGATCATCGGCTGGCGCGAGTATGTGCGGGGCATCTATTTCCGCGAAGGGCCAGAGTATCCGGAGCGGAATGTCTTGCAACACAAGCGGGATCTGCCCTGGGTCTATTGGGGCGGCGAGACCGGGATGCGCTGCATGGAGCGGGCCGTGGCGCAGACCCGGGACGAGGCCTATGCCCATCACATCCAGCGTCTGATGGTGACCGGGAATTTCGCGTTGCTGGCGGGTGTCGATCCGCACCAGGTGCACGCGTGGTATCTGAGTGTCTACATCGACGCCTTTGAATGGGTCGAGGCGCCGAATACCGTGGGCATGAGCCAGTTCGCCGATGGCGGCATCATCGCCTCAAAGCCTTATGTGTCCTCGGGAAACTACATCAACAAGATGTCGGATCACTGCAAGTCCTGCAGCTATGCAGTGACGAAAAAGACAGGTGAGGGCGCCTGTCCGTTCAACTTGTTGTACTGGCATTTCATGGACCGGCACCGCGACCGGTTCGAGGGTAATCCGCGCATGGCGCAGATGTACCGGACCTTTGACCGAATGGACCCGGACAGGCGGGAAACCGTGCTGAAGGAGGCCGGAGTCTTCCTTGAACGGTTGGATGCGGGCGAGCCGGTCTGAGGTGCGAAGGGCAGGACGTGCATCCTCCCTTCGCCGCGTGTCAGGCCTCGGTCAGGGCTTGATGTAGGTATAGCCCATCTGCTGCAGCTTGGACAATTCGGCCACGCCGGACGGCACGATGTCATCCTCCCAGACGTCATACAGGTCGTTCTGGTAGTCGATCTTGCGACCGAGCAGCGTGTTGTTGCAAACGTTGAACGCGACGTTCTGACCCTTGAGGCTGGCGACGGCGGTTTTCAGGGCGTCGTCGCCCATGGCGGATTGCAAAAGGCCAAGGCCGTTGCCGTGCAGGACCACCTTGATTTCCATGTTCTCGGCGCCGACCGCGTTGATGTGGTTCTGGACGTTGCGCAGAGCGCCCTTGTACGCCTTGCTGCCCTCGCCGCCGGGATAGTTGATGTGATAGACGACTTTCTGATTGCCATAGCCGTCCGCCATCGCGGAACCGGGCGCGGCAAAGAGTGCCACGGCGAGCGCGAGCGTGGCGATGAGCCGGATGAGATGGGTCATTTGTGTTTCCTCCCTGATCCACGGGATGCAAGGCCCCGTGGTGTCGAACAGGATGACGCAGGTGGCGGGCGGGCAGATACCCGGCCAAATCCCGTGATTCCTGCCGGTTTCGACCCGGGGTAAACCCTAGGTTTCGGTTTCCAGGCCGGAATTCAGGTGCCCGACGCGGGCGACCAGTTGGGCTGAACTGCGCGCATCGTACTTGCGCAGCAGGTTGGTGCGGTGGAATTCCACGGTCTTTGGGCTGATCCCCAGCGTGACGGCGATTTCCTTGGTCGAGTGCCCGGCGGCGATCTGGTTCAGGACCTGGCTTTCGCGCCGGGTCAGGGTGACGTCTTCGGCCGTTGTTTCCGGCGGGCTCTCCTGCGGACCGCGGGTGGTCCGGCGCAGGACGACGCCGACCGTCAGGGCCAGTCCCGCCACGCCGATGGCGATCAGGACCCAGAGGCTGGCGGTTTGCCCAGATTGAGCCGGGGCCGTTGCCCCGTGGCGGGATGCGAAGGCCGCAGCCAGCGCGCGCGCGTCTAGGTAGCTGACCGGCGCGCCCCATGTGTCTGCCATGCCGCTGCCCGAGCTTTGCAGCAGGGCAAGCGCCACCGTGTCTCGCAACTCTTCGGATGTTCCGGCCAGCGCGAGAAAGGGCCATTCGGGATAAAGCCGGGTGCTGACGGCCTCTGGATAAGTGTAGGTGACATTCGCGTTCAAGACCTTCAGCGCGTCCCTTGGCAGCGCCCCCTCGGCCTCCAGCCGTTCCAGCAGTCCGCTGCGGACGATCCCGGCCTGCAGCCGACCGTCAAGCACCGCCTGTGCGATGGCATCCTGCGGAAAGCCAAGAAAGACGGTCTCTGCCGGATCGCTCAGCAGGTCCACCCCCTGCTCTTGCGCCTCGAACCAGGCCATCTGGAACCCGCCAAAGGCCTGTGGCGCCACCGCGCCAAGGCGGGTGCCGCGCAGGTCTGCCAGCGTGGTCAGATCGCTGTCGGCGCGCACCAGAACGACCGAGCCGAATTGGGTGGCGCGCGATCCGTCCGCCAGGCGACGCTTGCGGGTGGCCAGCACGCTCATGGGATAAGTTTCGGAAAGGGTGATGTAATGGCCCGGGTTGGTCACGAGGAAATCCAGCCCCCCGGCGTTCACCAGCGGCCCGGCAGAGGTCAGCGTCACCGGGACAAGGCGGACGATGCGATGGCCCAGGCGCGGTTGCAGGTAGTCGGCCAGTGGTCCCCATGCGGCCTCTTGTTCGGCCCAGCCGCGATGGGCAAGGACCCCGATGCGCACCACCTCGCTCTCACCCTCCTGAGCCGGGGCCAGAGTCGAGAAAGACGTCAGGACGAGAAGAACGCAGAGCCTCGCGACGAAGGCAGAAACACACCGGGCCAGCCCAAAAGAGCGGTGATCGGGAAGGCGGTCAGTCGTGACTGACCGGGCGATCAATTTTCCGCCGGTTCCGTGGGGTCCGGCGCGGGCGCAGGCGCGGGAGCCGGGGTGGATTTCAGCGCACCGCCGATCCATTCGCCAGACGCCTCTTCGCCCGAGGCATAGCGCATGGTGCCCTGACCCTGCCGCTTGCCATCCGTGAAAGTGCCCTCGTAGATGTCACCATTGGCGTAGCGGGCCACGCCCTCGCCGTTGATCTCACCACGGACCCAGTCGCCTTCGTAGCGAAAGCCCGAAGACATCACGATCACGCCCTTGCCGTGGCGCTGGCCTTCGCGGAACTGGCCGTCATAGACCGTGCCGTCGGGATATGTGGCCTTGCCCTTGCCGTGCCGTTGGCCGTCTTGCCACATGCCTTCGTAAGTGTAGCCGTCGGGGTAGGTCATGATGCCGAAACCGCTGTTGCGCGCGTTCTCGAACGAGCCTTCGTAGACCAGGCCGTTGGGATAGGTGGCCCGGCCTTTGCCCTGAATCACACCGTCTATCCAGTCGCCGTCGTAGGTGGCGCCGTCCGGGTAGACGATCTTGCCCTTGCCATTGGCGAGGTCGCCCTTGAAGTCGCCCTCATAGACCGACCCGTCAGGGTAGGTGACCTTGCCCTTGCCCTCGATCTGGCCGGTGACCCAGTTGCCGTCGTAGCGATAGCCGTCCTTGCCGACAAAGCTGCCCTGACCGTGGCGCTGATCGTTGTTGAACTGGCCTTCGTAGATGTCGCCGTTCTCGTAGACGACCTTGCCACGGCCCTCGCGGCGGCCGTCGACCAGCTGGCCCTGATAGACGTCTCCGTTGGGCTGGATCAACTTGCCTTCGCCGTCGATCTGGCCTTCGCGCCAGGTGCCTTCGTAGATCAGCCCGTCGGGCATGGTCAGCTTGCCGCTCCCGTCACGTTCGCCATCGGCGACGCGGCCTTCGTAGATGGATTTGTCCGGATAGGTGATCTTGGCATTGCCTTCCTTGACACCGTTCACCCATTGGCCGTCATAGACATAGCCGTTGGGCGCGGTCATTACGCCCTTGCCATGGTGCAGGGCGTTGCGGAACGATCCCTCATAGCGGACGCCGTTGGCATAGATCGCGACGCCGGTGCCGGTGATCTTGCCATCCAGCCACTGGCCCTCATAGGTGCCGCCGTCGGCAAAGACGATCTTGCCCTTGCCCTCGGGTTTGCCCTTGGCGAACTGGCCGTCATAGACCGACCCGTTGGGAAAGCGCGCGACGCCCGTGCCCTTGATCTCACCCTCGACCCAGTCGCCGGTGTATTCGTAGCCATTCGGCAAGCGGTAGGTGCCGGTGCCGTGTTGCAACCCGTCGAGGAACGTCCCCTCATAGACGCCGCCGTCATCGTACTGCTTGGTCACCACTTCGTCGTCCTGCGCCGATGCGGCGCTGGCGAAAGCGAAGGGGACGGCGAAGAGAAGTCTGCCTGCGGAGTTCATTCGGATCCCGTTTTTTGTCTAAGGGGTCGTGTCCTAGGCGGAAATTAAAGGAGGTAGGGGCCGGGGGCAATGCATTTTGCCCCTGCGGCAACTGAGGCGTACCGACACGGCAAAGCCCCGCCGTCAAGCCGGGGCGGGTTTTACTCCGGCGTGGGTCTGCTATGTGGACGTCAGGAGTATCGAGAGGGCAACGCGATGAGCGACCGTTTCCGCGTGACACTGGCGCAACTGAACCCCACCGTGGGCGATCTGGAGGGCAATGCCGCGAAGGCGCGGCAGGCCTGGCGTCAGGGGATCGAACAGGGCGCCGACATGGTGGCGCTGCCCGAGATGTTCATCGCCGGATACAACGCGCAGGATCTGGTGAGAAAGCCCGCGTTCTACACCGCCGCCATGCTGAAGATCGACGAACTGGCGGCGGACTGCGCCGAGGGCCCCGCACTGGCCATCGGCGGGCCTTATGTCGAGGGCACCGAGCTGTTCAACGCCTATTTCATCTGCAACGGCGGTCGGGTGGTGACGCGGGTGCTGAAGCACCATTTGCCGAACGAGACGGTCTTTGACGAGGTGCGCATCTTTGACAGCGGCCCCATCGGTGGCCCCTACGCTGTAGGAAACACGCGGATCGGGTCGCCCATCTGCGAGGATGCCTGGCATGAGGACGTGGCCGAGACGCTGGCCGAGACGGGGGCGGAGTTCCTGTTGGTGCCCAATGGCTCACCCTATTATCGCAACAAGATGGAGACGCGACTGAACCACATGGTCGCGCGCGTGGTCGAGACCGGTCTGCCTTTGATCTACCTGAACATGGTGGGCGGACAGGACGATCAGGTCTTTGACGGCGGATCCTTTGTGCTGAACCCGGGCGGCAAGATCGCCGTGCAACTGCCGGTCTTCGAGGAATGTGTGGTGCCGGTGGACATGGTGCGCGGGCCGGAGGGCTGGCGCTGCGAGGAAGGCAGGTTCGAGAAACATCCCGACGAATGGGAGCAGGATTACCGTGTCATGGTGGAATCGGTGCGTGATTACCTGCGCAAGACCGGGTTTTCCAAGGTGCTTCTGGGGATGTCGGGCGGAATCGATTCGGCTCTGGTTGCGACAATCGCGGTGGACGCGCTGGGCGCGGACAACGTGCGCTGCGTGATGCTGCCGTCGGAATACACCTCGTCGCATTCGCTGGAAGATGCCGAGGCCTGCGCCAGGGCGCTGGGCTGCCGCTATGACTATGTACCGATTGCCGGGCCGCGCGCGGCGGTGACAGAGGCGTTGCAGCCGTTGTTTGCGGGCACGGAGCCGGGGCTGACAGAGGAAAACATCCAGTCGCGCCTGCGCGGCCTTCTGTTGATGGCGCTGTCGAACAAGTTTGGCGAGATGCTGCTGACCACTGGCAACAAGTCCGAGGTCTCGGTCGGCTATGCGACGATCTACGGCGACATGGCGGGCGGCTATAACCCGATCAAGGACCTGTACAAGATGCGGGTGTTTCAGACCTGCCGCTGGCGCAATGGCAATCACCGGGACTGGATGAATGGCCCGGACGGGGAAGTGATCCCGGACCGGATCATCACCAAGCCGCCCAGCGCGGAATTGCGGGACGACCAGAAGGACAGCGACAGCCTTCCGGATTACCCGGTGCTGGACGCGATCCTTGAAATTCTCGTGGATCGCGACGGATCCGTCGCCGATTGCGTGGCGGCAGGCTATGACCGGGCGGATGCCAAGAAGGTCGAGCATCTGCTGTATATCAGCGAATACAAGCGGTTCCAGTCCGCCCCGGGTGTGCGCCTGACCAAGCGGGCCTTCTGGCTGGACCGGCGCTATCCCATCGTCAACCGCTGGCGCGACGACAGTTGAGGTCGGTGGCCGGGGGCGGACGCTGTTTGCGCGTGCCGCGCAAAGGCGCCCCGCCCACCGTCCCGCAGCGCCGGGGGCTTTGGCGGTCTGCCGATGAGGGTGTGGCGGTCAGCGCGCGATTTCCCCTGCCAGATACCGGCCCAACAGAGCGGCACCCTTGCGGCTGGGATGCAGGCGGTCGCGGTCATAGAGCGTCAGGTCGTCGGGGTCGATCACCTGCTTGCCGGTGAGATAGGTCATGGACGGCAACCGCGGGGCGAGACGCTGCAACCGGTCGCTGAGGATGGCCAGTTCATCGCGGCATGGGGAAAACGGGCCTCCGACGGTGGGCACGGCGTAGTAATCCAGCCAGAAGATGCGGGCTCCGGTGGTCTGCGACAGGCGGGCGACGAAGGAGGGGATTTCACCGCGTCGCCCGTCTGCCGAGATCAACTGATCCAGCACGGTCCCGCAGGCGCTGCACCGGCATTCCCCCATCAGGTCATTGCCGCCCCCGTCGATCACGATCGCGTCCCATTGGCCCGGCCGCATCTGGCGCCGGATGTCGAACCCGGTCGCGGCGGCAATCACGCCCGCATGGGAAAACCGCGCGCCCGAGACCGCGCGGTTCGTCACCGTCAGCCCGGAAGCCGCGGCGAGTTGATCCGGCACCGACTGACCGCTGGCGCGGTGCCAGGCAAGGATGGAGTCGCCGATGACAAGCACATTGTCAGCCCGGGCAGGGGCGGCGAAGAGAAGGAAACAGAGCACAAGATAACGCATGAGGGTGACGTAGCGCATCTGCCTGTCATTCCCACCAGCGGTCTATCGTGGCGATATCATTATCGGACCAGCCGAAGTGATGGGCGAACTCATGCACCGTGACATGGGCGATCAGGTCATCAAGCGCGATATCGCCCCGGTCGCGGTATTCGGCGAGGATCGGTTCACGAAACAGCCAGACGGTGTCGGGATAGGGCGACGGGTGCGACGGGCTTTTTTCGGTCATCGGGACGCCGTCATAGAGACCGGTCAGGTCAAGCGGTTCATCAATCTGCATCTCTTGCAGAATGTCCTCGGGTGGCCAGTCGACCACCTGCAGAACGACGGCCCGCGCAATATTGCGAAAGGGGGACGGAAAGCCGTCAATGGTGCGCGCCGCGACCTCGTGGAAATGTCGCGTGTCGCTCATACGGGGTCCAGCGGGTAGCGGGACAGTTCCTCATGCACGGCCCCGTTGCGGTGCAAGTAAGAGGCAAAGAGCGCGAAGGCGGGACAGGCAAAGGGACCAAGCGTGACGCCGGTCAGCGTGTTCAGCAAGGGAGAGGCATCGGTCTGCCCCTTGAGCCGGGCCAGCGTGACATGCGGGCGAAAGCGGCGGCGGTCCGGTGTGACCCCGACAGCGCGCAGGCGCGACAGCACGCGGTCATGCAGACCGGCCAAACCCGCACCGCCGCCGGCCTCGAGGGCGACGGCCTGACCGTGGCGGCCGCCAAAGACCGTACCGCCGGAGAAACTCAGCACCGGCGCGGGGGCGCGCAGGGTTTCCAGGGCCTCATGAACCGCTTCGGCGGTGTCTTCGGACTGTTCGCCAAGAAAGGCCAGCGTCAGATGCAGGTTGTCGTAGGGGGTGGGGCGGCCTGCGGAAAACCGGGTCTGCAATGCGTCCAGCGCATCACAGGCCTCTTCGGGCAGGGGCAGAGCAATGAAAAGTCGCATGGGGGATCAGATCTGTGCCATTTCGGTTTGGGTCAGCATGGTGGCATACTCGTCGGGCAGGCAAAGCTGCGTGCCGGGGCTGAGCACGGCAGCCGCCGCGGCAGCCGCACCCTGGCGCAGCGCCTCGGGGGCGGGGTCACCTGCCGCCAGCGCGCGGACAAATCCGCCGACAAAACTGTCGCCCGCGCCAATGGCCGACACGACCGTTTCATTGGCGGCAGAGGCGAACCACTTGCCGTCGGGCGTGGCCATGACAGAACCGTCCGCACCGCGTGCGATGATGACGATTTCCGCCGCGCCGCGTCTGCGCAGGCTTTCGGCAAAGGCGGCGCTTTCGGTGCGGGTTGTCAGGTCGAGGCCGGAAAGGTCCCGCGCCTCGGCGCTGTCCATCCGCAGGACGAAGGGCGCGGGCCGAGGGGCGGTGGCCTGAAAGTGCAGATGCGCGCCGGATGTGTCGATCACGATCCGCCGCCCCTGCAACCGGGTGCAGGCGCGGGGAATCCAGCCGGGGTCGCACCCGGGTGGCATACTGCCCGACAGCACGATCAGAGCGCCCTCCGGGGCAAGCGCCGCCAGCGTGTCGAGCATGGCGTCAAGCTGCCCTTCGGTCCATTCCGGGCCGGTCAGGACAAAGCGGTATTGGGCGCCGGTGGAGTCGTCGGTCACGGAAAAGCTCTGCCTTGTGGGGCCGGGGGCGGGATAGCGG
>JAXMNQ010000056.1:0-34549 GCA_034670345.1 Paracoccaceae bacterium
ACTTCGGCAAACTGAAGGAAAACAGAGGGATAGCGATGCGTTCTTGTAAAACAGACCTGAGCTTCAAGGCATTCATCTCGTTGGCTGCTACAATCATTCACCTCAAATGAACGTCAACAGCCCCTAGGCCGCTACCCGGGTCACTTCTGGGTGGAAATCAACACCGTGTTTCCCGAAAGCAGAAAAGAGCCGAGGTCAGTCTGCCGTCTCAGGCAAGGCCGTCATCCCGGCATCTGCCGTCCCCGTCGGGGTTCACCAGCGCCAGTCGAACGACCGGTACAGCACGACGCTCACCATTCCGGAGTCCCGGTCCTGCACTACGGGAGAGTCCCCGATGGACCCGGCCAGCCGGTTCCATCCCAGAGAGCCTTTCACCGCCCAGTCGTCGTTGAACTCATGCCGCACGCTCATTTCCACCCCGTAGGAGTGCAGCCCGCCCGAGGCGTCGTAGGCAGGCAGCGTGGCGCCAGTGGGCACGGTGAAATAGGTGTTCGCATAGGCCTCGTCGGCCAATGTCATGCGCGGGCCCACGCGGAACTCGGTCCGGTCCGCCGGCGTCAAGACCGCGTCCACGCCAATGTCCAGCACGACGCCATCATGCCCCGTCACGCCCTTGCGCAGTGCGCCAAACATCTCTGCAGAAGGCAGGCGGTACGAGATCTGCGCCCCAAGTTCCAGTGCCGCGTCCACGTCGTCGATCCCGGTCAGGCGGGCATGGTCCTTTGCCGTCCGCTCGCCCAGGTAACGGAAGGACGGGCCAATGCCGAACCCCAACCCGTCGCCCTTGTCGATGTTGAAGAACCACCAGTTCAACACTGCGACGCTGCCATCGACGGCTGGGCCTGCGGTGTATTCGTCAGATCCCTCATAGGCGGGCGATGCGCTCACTCCGAGGCCGAGTTCGAAAGCAAGCGCCCGGTCCTGCGCGATCACCGGAACGGGGGCAGCCGCAAGGACAAGAGCGGCTGCAACCAGGGGTGGAATTGATCTGGAGTTCATGGGGACCTCTTTGGGGGGCGACGCATCAGATGCTACATAATAGTTTTAGCACGCCCCGGGCCGAGTACCAGAGCGGGTCTAAGTACCGGAGGAATCATTTGTGGACCGTTTATTGTTTTCTGCGCGCCATGCAGGACGTCAGACTACAAATACTCGTTTTCATACCTGCCACCCGTGCATGCACCAACTCCCCCCGGACCCCCGAGATCAGGTTGAATCGCCTCTGTAACCGAGTGTTCGACATTCGCGCCTGAACTGTCCAACCGTGGACAAGCCGGAGCGCCTCAGCCGGCGCGGTTCGCCCGTTCGGCCTGTGGCGAGGCCATCTCTCCCAGAATCGCCTGCGCCGCTGCGCGGGGGTCGGCGGCCCGATGGATCGGACGGCCGACCACGATATGATCGGCCCCGTCCCGAATGGCCTGCGCCGGGGTCGCAATCCGCTTCTGATCCCCCACGTCGGCCCCGGCAGGCCGCACTCCCGGTGTCACGATCAACCGCCCCTCGGCCTCGGGCAGCGCCCGCACCAGACCCGCCTCGTTGGGCGAACAGATCACCCCGTCTGCCCCGGCCTCGAATGCCCGCCCGGCGCGCTCGGCCACCAGTCCGGGGATCTCACCATCCTTGATCAGCGCGCCGTCCAGATCCGCGCGATCGAGCGAGGTCAGGATCGTCACCGCAAGGATCCTGGTCTCCGACCCCGCCGCGCCCTCCTTGGCGGCCTGCACGACATAAGGGTCGCCATGAACCGTCAGGAAGTCCAGATTGAACTGCGCCACACCGCGCACCGCCGCCTCGATCGTCGCGCCGATATCGAACAGCTTGAGATCAAGGAAAATCCTCTTGCCATGCTCGCCCTTCAACTCGTTGGCCAGCGCAAACCCGCCCCCGGTCAGCATCCCCAGCCCGATCTTGTAGAAGGACACGGCATCCCCCAGTTGTTGCACAAGCTCCAGCCCCTGCATCACGTTTGGCACGTCGAGGGCGACAATCAGGCGGTCATCGGACATGGGGCGGCTCCTGTGCTGGGGTTCCGCGCGGTTTAGGCCCCCGCGACGCTTTCGGCAAGCTTATAGCGTTTCGCGAAATGCCTGAGACATCGGGCATCACAATACGCGTTGAAACCTCTGATTTCAGGCAGCGTAATGTGATTCAGGTTTTTTGGACAACGCTCAGCGCGCGCCGTGAATCCACGCCATGTCGGGTTTTTCGGTGCAATACATGTGGACCCAGATATAGCCGTGCTGAAACAGTGCCACGATCAGCGCGTTCCATGACCCGAACAGCAGCGCGATGGCCCAGAGGCCGAGAAAGGCGACTCCATACATGCCGTTGGCGGTGTGCCGGAACACCCCCTTGTCGACCAGAGGCATGGCCGCGATCTCATCCCGGAAATGGTCACCGCCCAAGGCCCGGCGCAGGGTGAAATGCACAACCGTCCCGTGCAGCGCCCAGAGGGCCGGGACCAGCAGCGCCAGACCCAGCGCAATTTCGGCCCAGTGCCAAGGCGTGATCGGGACGCTATCGGCCCAGCCGGTCAGGATCAGCGTAATCGGTCGCAGCACCAGCAGCGGCATGAAGATCGCCGCCCAGACGGCCAAGTCGCGCGTCCCGAACAGCCGGGACAGCAAGGCGCGATGCAGTTGCAGCCGGAATCCAAACGCCACTACGACCTGATGAAGAAGCGCTAGCCAGATCGACAGTCTCGCCCAGCCGACGGCGCTTAACCCAAGCAGGGTTGCGCCCCCGGAATCGCGAAGCAGCCCGAAGGCACCCAGGGCCATCAGGAGGGCGATACCCAGATGCTGCGGCTGGCCTTCGAGAATGTCGGATAGGCCGCTGCGGGCGCGGATGTCGGAAAGGAGGGTCATTTGCGATGGATCATAGCAGAGTGGGTTGCGTTGCAATAGAGCAACATTGGGGCTTGAAGCCCCGTACCTCAGGCCACATCTAAATCTCGAGGCCCCGAAGACCCGCGTGCTGCAAAGCCAGGCGTGGGGGATTTCAAAGGGGCGCTTGTTGGAAGGAGTTGAGACATGAACTTGGAGAAGTTCACCGAGCGCGCACGCGGCTTTATTCAGGCTGCGCAGACGATTGCCATGCGGGAGAGCCATCAGAAACTGGCGCCCGAGCACCTGCTCAAGGCGCTGATGGACGATGATCAGGGCATGGCGTCCAACCTGATTTCCGCCTCCGGCGGCGTGCCGCAGCGTGTGGTGCAGGTGTTGGACACCAAGATGGCGAAGATCCCGAAGGTTTCTGGCGATGCCGGGCAGGTCTACCTGGATTCGGCCACCGGCAAGGTGCTGGACGAGGCGGAAAAGCTGGCTGACAAGGCCGGTGACAGCTATGTCCCGGTCGAGCGCATGCTGACCGCGCTGGCCATGGTCCGCAGCCCGGCAAAAGAGGCGCTGGAGGCGGGCAACGTCACCCCGCAAAAGCTGAACGAGGCGATCAACGATGTGCGCAAGGGGCGCACGGCGGACACCTCCAATGCCGAAGACAGCTATGAGGCGCTGAAGAAATACACGCTCGACCTGACCGAACGCGCCCGCGCAGGCAAGATCGACCCGATCATCGGCCGGGATGAGGAAATCCGCCGCACCATGCAGGTGCTCAGCCGCCGGACCAAGAACAACCCGGTGCTGATCGGTGAACCGGGCGTGGGCAAGACCGCGATTGCCGAGGGGCTGGCCCTGCGGATCGTGAATGGCGACGTGCCGGAATCGATCAAGAACAAGCGGCTGCTGGCGCTGGACATGGGCGCGCTGATCGCCGGGGCGAAGTATCGCGGTGAATTCGAAGAGCGGCTGAAATCCATCCTGTCCGAAGTCACTTCGGCGGCGGGTGAAATCATCCTCTTCATCGACGAGATGCACACGCTGGTCGGTGCGGGCAAGGCGGACGGGGCGATGGATGCCTCCAACCTGCTGAAACCGGCGCTGGCGCGCGGAGAGTTGCATTGCATTGGCGCAACCACGCTGGACGAATACCGCAAGCACGTCGAAAAAGACGCGGCCCTTGCGCGGCGGTTCCAGCCGGTGCTGGTCGAGGAGCCGACGGTCGAGGACACGATCTCGATCCTGCGCGGCATCAAGGAAAAGTACGAGCTGCACCACGGCGTGCGGATCTCGGACTCGGCGCTTGTGACTTCGGCGACGCTGTCGAACCGCTATATCACCGACCGGTTCCTGCCGGACAAGGCAATCGACCTGATGGACGAGGCGGCCTCGCGTCTGCGGATGGAAGTCGACTCCAAGCCCGAGGAACTGGACGCGCTGGACCGCGATATCCTGCAAAAGCATATCGAGGTCGAAGCCTTGCGGACGGAGGACGATCAGGCCTCGAAGGACCGGCTGGCCAAGCTTGAAAAGGACCTGTCCGAGCTGCAGCAGCAATCGTCGGAGATGACCGCGCGCTGGCAGGCGGAACGGGACAAGCTGGCCTCGGCACGCGATCTCAAGGAAGAGCTGGACCACTTGCGGGCCGAATTGGAAACCGCCAAGCGCGACGGCAACTTTGCCAAGGCCGGTGAGCTGCAGTACGGGCGCATCCCCGAGCTGGAGCGTCAACTGGTTGTGGCCGAGACCGAGGAAGACGACGTCATGGTCGAAGAGGCCGTGCTGCCGGAACATATCGCCAGCGTCGTGGAACGCTGGACCGGCATTCCGACCTCGAAGATGTTGGAAGGCGACCGGGAAAAGCTGTTGCGGATGGAAGATGCGCTGCACAAGCGGGTCATCGGCCAGTCTCAGGCGGTCACCGCCCTGTCGAGCGCCGTCCGTCGGGCGCGTGCCGGGCTGAACGATGAGAACCGGCCGCTGGGCTCTTTCCTCTTCCTCGGCCCGACTGGTGTGGGCAAGACCGAGCTGACCAAGGCGGTTGCGGAATTCCTCTTTGATGATGACAACGCGATGGTGCGCATCGACATGTCCGAATTCATGGAGAAACATGCGGTCGCCCGTCTGATCGGCGCGCCTCCGGGCTATGTCGGCTATGACGAGGGCGGTGTCCTGACCGAAGCTGTGCGGCGCAGGCCATATCAGGTGGTCTTGTTCGACGAGGTCGAGAAGGCGCACCCGGACGTGTTCAACGTGCTGCTGCAGGTTCTGGACGATGGCGTGCTGACCGATGGTCAGGGGCGCAGGGTCGACTTCAAGCAGACTCTGATCATCCTGACGTCGAACCTTGGCTCTCAGGCATTGTCCCAGCTGCCAGAAGGTGCGGATTCGGGCCAGGCGCGGCGCGACGTGATGGACGCGGTGCGGGCGCATTTCCGGCCGGAGTTCCTGAACCGGCTGGATGAGACGATCATCTTCGACCGGCTCAAGCGGGAGGATATGACCGGCATCGTGGAGATCCAGTTGTCGCGCCTGCTGCGGCGGTTGGCGGCGCGGAAGATCCGGCTGGAACTGGACCCGGCGGCCAAACAATGGCTGGCCGATGAAGGCTATGATCCGGTCTTTGGCGCGCGCCCGTTGAAGCGGGTGATCCAGAGAGCGCTTCAGAACCCACTGGCGGAAATGCTGCTGGCTGGCGATATTTCGGACAGCGATGTGGTGGTCGTTTCGGCGGGCCAGGACGGGCTGCTGATCGGCGACCGGGTGGGGGCCACGAACCGGCCCAAACCGGACGATGCGGTGGTTCACTGATTTTGTAGCCGTGATGACTTTCGAGGAGGGGCGGGGGAGACCCCGCCTTTTTTCGTCTGCCCGTGCATTGGCAGGATCGGAGGAATGTAAAACCGTGGAGCGACGGGCACGATCATAAGACTGGTTCGGGCATTGAGTGTCGGATTTCCGGGCCGGAACATTTGTGTTCCGAAGGGCAGGGATGACGGAAAAAAAGTCCGCCCCCTAAGTCTCTGCAATCCGACTCAATTTTCGCGAATCGAGTTGATTCCCCATCAGAAAGACGCAAGCCGCGAATCACTTCATCTTGACTGATTCGCGGAAATTCGCCTATATTTGCCCAAGCTGCTGCGTCGGGACACACTAGGGTGACGAGTCCTGCCGTATCTTGGGGGACTATACGCAATGCTACACCAGATGCGCTGCGCGTTTGCGCTAATGCTGTGCCTTATCGTCATGCCTGCCGCAGCGCAGGAGGTCAAGATCACGCCTGATACCGCCTACCGGTCGATCCGACTCAATGGCGAGAACATCGTGATCGAGCGCATTCAGGATACCTCGCACCGGCTGGACGCCGAATTTTCCAAGACATCGCGCCCCTGTCCGCCCTTCTGCATCCACCCGATTTCGGCCGGTGACGGCATCGAGACCGTGGGTGAGATCGAAGTCATCGACTTTCTGGAGAATAACGTCGCGCAAGGCCGGGGCCTGCTGATCGACAGCCGCCTTCCGGAGTGGTTCCAGAAGGGGACCATCCCGGGTTCGGTCAATGTGCCGTTCACCACGCTGGAAGCCAGCAACCCCTACCGCGACCAGATCATCGAGGCCCTTGGCGGGCGCCGGGTCGGATCGCGTTGGGATTTCAGCAATGCGCTGGACCTGCTGATGTTCTGCAATGGACCGTGGTGCGATCAGAGCCCGCAAGCGATCCGCAACCTGACCGATGCGGGCTATCCGCCTGAAAAGATCCGTTATTACCGTGGTGGCATGCAGTTGTGGCTGCTGCTGGGGCTGACGGTAAAGGTCCCGGTCTGAGGGCGGGCATGAGAAGGAGGCAACCAAGATGATCCGGATGATCCTTATCAGCGCTGCGTTTATCGGTGTCTCTGTCGCGCTGGTCGTGATCCAGCCGGGCGCAATGCGGGCGCGGGACCGGATGGCCGATGCGCCCGACCCGGGCAGCGTCACCCGCGCCGCCGCAACGCCGGATTCATTGCCCAGTGCCATCGTCCAGCGTGCCGCCCCGATCCCCGGGGCCAATGGTGACGTGTCCACTGTCCTGGCGGCGCTGGTGCGCGAGTCGCAACAACCGTCAGCACGGCCCATGCCCGAGGCGCTGTCCAATCCGGCGCTGGCGATCACGGCGGCGGTCAGGGCCTCGCAACAGCCCAGGGACGGTGATCTGGCGAACACAACCCGCGCCATTCTGGCGGATCTCAAGCGCTCGTCGTCACGTGGTGCCGACGACGATGCGCTGATGGCCATGACCCAAGGCGTGTTGACCAAGCTGTCCGGCGGTGCCGCCGCTGACACGCGCGGGCCGCAAGCGGGCCTGCAGACCCTTGTGGTGCAGGCGCTGCGCGAAGGGCAGTCCGACGCCTATCTGGACGCGCTGCTGAACGAGGCGCGCAACACCGGCCAGTTGGTGGTGCCCGAGGCGTTGATAACCTCCGACGGCAAGGTCGATACATCAACCCTTCTGGCCTCGCTGGTGCAGCAGTCGGTCGGGTCGGGTGCCCCTACAGGGGGGGCCGCAAGCGTCGCAACGACTCCACGTCCCCGCGCGCGTCCGTTGGGCAGAACGGAAACCTACATCGTGCAGCCCGGCGACAGTCTGGCGGCGATCTCTTACCGGTACTACGGCGATACCCTTCGGTACACGGAGATCTTTGACGCCAATCGCGACAAGATCACCACCCCGGACAAGATCCGCATTGGTCAGAAGCTGACCATTCCGGTGTTATGAATAATTCGACAGGCAAGCAACGAGCATAAAACTGGGGCCGGTCAACCGGCCCCTTCTTTTTTGCGTCAAAGCGCCCAGTCGGCGGACTGCATCTCGCGCAGGCGCGAGGCGGTGCGCTCGAACTCGAAACTGCCGGATCCTTCGACATACAGCATCTCGGGCACTGCCGCGGCCGAGGCGATCAGCTTGACCCTGGCCTCGTAAAGCGCGTCGATCAGGGTGACGAACCGCTTGGCCTCGTTGAAGTTGTGCCTTGAGAGTTGCGGGATATTCTCGACAATCAGCACTCGGACACTTTCCGCGAGCTTGAGATAATCCGCCGGGCCAAGCATCCGTCCGCACAGGTCAAAGAAGGAGGCGCGCGCCACGCCGTTGTGGTAGCGCGGCAATTCGACCTCGCGGCCCTGGACATGCAGGGTCAGGGTCTCTTCCAGCCCATGGGTCAGTTCCTCCCACAGGGCGTCGATCTCGGATCGGGCGCTGGCATTGGCGGGTGTGAAAAAGACTTTGGTTCCTGCCAACCGGTCCTGACGGTGATCCCGGTCAGAGGCCAGTTCGCGCACCACCATCCGCTGCTTGAGCAACTCGATGAAGGGCAGGAACAGCTGCCGGTTCAGCCCGTCCTTGTAGAGGTCGTCTGGAACGCGGTTGGAGGTGGTGATCACCGTGGTTCCGGCCTCGAACATCTGCTCGAACAGCCGCCCGACGATCATCGCATCGGCGATATCGGTGATCTGCATCTCGTCAAAGGCAAGGATGCGCACCGCGTCGCTGACCGATTTGGCGACAGGCTTGATCGGATCCTCGACACCGTCCTTGCGCAGACGGTGAATCCCGGACTGCACCTCCTGCATGAAGGCGTGAAAGTGCACGCGGCGGGCGGGCACCTCCAGCGTTTCGACGAACAGGTCCATGACCATCGACTTGCCGCGCCCGACCCCGCCCCAGAGGTAAAGGCCCTTTGGCGCCTCGACGCTGCGCCGGAAAAAGCCGCGTTTGACCGGCTGGGCCAGATCGGACCGCAGCCTTTCAAGCTCTGGCAGGACGGCCTGCTGCGCCGGGTCGGGTTTGAGCACGCCTTCGGCGACTCGGGTGTTGTAAAGCTCTGTGACGCTTGGCATGTCTTCGCATACCCAATGCGGCGGGCGTTGTGTAGAGGCGGTTTGCGCAGCCGCGCTTGTGCGCCTTCGGGGGGCATGACAGTTTGAAGTCCGGGCATTGGATGAGGTCGCATGACACAGGGTGAGGACGAGGCGGCACTGGATGCCGAGGTGCGGGAGATGATCCAGTCGGCCAAGATGGATCGGCGCGACGGGCTGTCGTTTCTCTATCTCACGCACCGTGTTCCGCTGCGCCGCCTACCTGACCAGATCGGCCGGATGGACTGGTTCACGTGGATGGACCTTGAGGGCACGCAGATTGCGGATCTTGCGCCGCTGTCCTCCATGACCCGGATGGAAAAGCTGGACCTGCGCATGACCAGGGTCAGCGATCTGTCACCCTTGGCGGCCATGCCCAAGCTGCGGAACCTGTTCCTGGAAGGCGCGCCGACCTCGGATTTGACCCCGCTGTCGGGGCTGACGCGGCTGCGCGATCTCTGGCTGAACGGCACCGAGGTGACCGATCTGTCGCCGCTGGCGAATTGCGTGGGGCTGCGGTCCCTTTCGCTGCGCGGAACGAAGGTCTCGGACCTGTCGCCCCTGGCGGGGCTGCCGGAACTGGCCGTTCTGGACATTACCGACACGCAGGTGTCCGACCTGTCGCCCTTGCTGCGCCTGCCCACCTTCTGCGATGCGGATTACGAGGTGGGGATCTCTTTCGAGGACACGCCTGCGGCAGCCAGCAGCAAGGCGCTGTCGCGGATCGCCTCGGAAGAGGAGGACCCGGGCCGCAGGGCGGAATTCCTTGTCGATCACCTGATGGGGGGTGCGCGCACGAACAAGTGGCGCGGTGATGCATAAGCAAAACTGAACCGAAGCATCATTCATTCGCGTTTGACGACTGCGGTTGCAGCGGGCAAAAGCTGTGCGTTCAGTCAGGAGATTGCCTCATGTCCGGTCGCACGTCCATTTTCAATCCGGTCCTGATTGCCGGCTGCGCAATTATCCTGGTGAGCTTTGCCGTGCGCGCCAGCTTTGGCGTGTTCCAGATCCCGATCGCCGAGGAATTCGGCTGGGCGCGGGCCGAGTTCAGCCTTGCCATCGCGATCCAGAACCTGGCCTGGGGCATTGGTCAGCCGCTGTTTGGTGCCTTTGCAGAGCGCTTGGGCGACCGATTGGCCATCGTGCTGGGTGCGGTGCTCTACGCCATTGGTCTGGTCCTGTCGGGCTTTGCGACCGATCCCTTCGCGATGCAGGCGCTGGAGGTTCTTGTCGGTTTCGGAATCGCAGGCACCGGCTTCGGCGTGATCCTTGCGGTGGTCGGGCGTGCCTCCAGCGATGCAAACCGGTCCATGTCGCTTGCCATCGCCACGGCGGCGGGCAGTTCCGGCCAGATCGTCGGCGCGCCGGTGGCCGAGGCGCTGCTGTCAATCATGACCTGGCAGGCGGTGTTCTTCATCTTTGCCGCTGCGGTGCTGTCGGTCCTGCTGGTTCTGCCCGCGATGCGTGCGCCCGCGGTGAGCAGGGTGGAACTCGAAGAGAGCATGGGCGTGATCCTGAAGAGAGCGTTCCGTGATCCGTCCTTTTCGCTGATCTTCATCGGGTTCTTTTCATGCGGGTATCAACTCGCCTTTATCACCGCGCATTTTCCGGCTTTCGTGACCGAGATGTGCGGCCCGATCCTGGCCGGCGGGGTGTTGCATTCGATCGGGGTCACGACGACCTCGGCGCTTGGCGCGTTTTCGATTGCGCTGATCGGCGTGTTCAATATCGCCGGGACACTGACCGCCGGATGGCTGGGCAACCGGTTTTCCAAGAAGTACATATTGGCGCTGATCTACACCGCGCGCACCATCGCGGCGGCGGTCTTCATCCTGCTGCCGATCACGCCGGGCAGCGTCTTGGTGTTTTCGGCGGTCATGGGCTCGCTCTGGCTGGCGACGGTGCCATTGACCTCCGGTCTGGTCGCGCATCTTTATGGGCTGCGCTACATGGGCACGCTGTATGGCGTGGTCTTTCTCAGCCACCAGATCGGCGGGTTTCTGGGGGTCTGGCTGGGTGGGCGGCTGTATGACGTGTCAGGCGACTATACGCTGGTCTGGTGGATCGGCGTGGGTGTCGGCGCGCTGAGCGCCTTGGTGCATCTGCCGATCCGCGAAAACCGTCCCGGACGGGTGGCTATGGCGGCGTAAGGGTCGGGGGCTCTGCCCCCGTCTCCCTGCGGTCGACTCCCCCGAGGGTATTTGGAAAGCCAAAGAAGGGCCGGGTCAGGTTGTGTTTGCGATGGCCTGCGCCAGTTCGGGCGTGTGGGTATAGGTCAACCCGTGGCCCGCGCCGTCGATGACCTCTTGCCGCGCGTTGCGGTTCCACTGGGCGAGGGTGCCCATGGCGCGGATCGGGATGATGTTGTCGTCGCGGCCCCAGATCGCTGTGACCGGTGTGCCATTGGCGGCGATCCGGCGGTGGTCCTTTTCCAGCGGATGGCCCAACTGGCCGCGCAGGGAGGACAGGACAGAGCGCAGGTAGCCGCGCCGGTCAAGCTGCGCCAACTGCCTGTCGGCGATCCCCTCGACCGAGCCGGGCAGGGAACGTTCGGCCTCTATCGCCCGGCGCAATTGCGGCGGATAGCCAAGGTGAAAGGCCCAGTCGCCCAGCACCGGCACGTCGCGGGTGAATCGGGCCAGGGGGCCAAGGTCGTGACCCATCCCGGCAGGCGCGATCAGGACAACCCGATGTGTGCGTTCGGGGTGCGCGGCGGCAAAACTGGTGGCGATCGCGCCGCCCATGGAATAGCCGATCAGGGTCACAGGAACGTTGATGCCCAGATGGTCGAGCAGTTCGTTCAGTTGCCGGGTGAAGAACGGCGCGCTGTGACGCGTCAGCGGTGCATCGGAATACCCCCGGCCGTACAGATCATAGGTCAGGACCTGCAGACCGGCGGAGGTCAGGTGCGGTGTCAGCCCCTCCCAGACAAAGGAGGGGGTCGTCAGCCCGTGAATGCAGAGCGCAACCGGGGCGTTCTCTGGCCCGAACCACTGGAAATGCGTTCGGCCTTGTGGAAGGTCGGCGAAATCGCCGGCGGCCTGACCGCGCAGCGCGGCGATGGGTTGGCGGCGGAATTCGAAGTATCCGGGCAAGGCGGCAGCGCCCAGACCGGCGAGGGTCAGTGCACCGCCAAGCAGGCTCATGCCCCTTGCCAGGCGTCGAGGATGTAGCGGGCGCACATCAGGTCCAGGTGGGCGCCGCCGCCATTCTTGAACAGGGTGATTTCATCGTCGTTCCGGCGGTGAAAAAGCTCTGGCGCGTAGTAGTCGGCCACGATGTCATGGCCGGTGATCAGGCCATTGGTGAAGGGGATCTTCAACTCGCCGATATGGGCCAGCGTGGTGTCGTAACTGTCCACGAAGAGCCGGCACCGCGTGATGGCGGTGTCGTCGGCCTCTCGCATGTCGGGACGGTAGGCGCCGATCAGGTCGATGTGCTGGCCGGGTTGGAACCAGTCGCCCTGCAGGATCGGATCGGTCGACATGGTCGCGGAGGTCACGATATCCGCCTGCCGCACCGCCTGTTCCAGATCCTCGGCCCATTTGATGCCGTGGTCCTCGGCAAAGGCGCGGGCCTTTTCTGGGGTGCGGTTCCAGACCGTGAATTCGGCCTTTGGGAAGCCCGCTGAATAGGCCTCGTGCAGCGATGCACCGACTGTGCCTGCGCCGACGATCAGGACCTTGCGGCTGTCCGGGCGGGCCAGTTTCAGCGCGGCGCAGAGGCTGTCGCCGGCGGTCTTCCACTTGGTGACAAGGTGAAAATCCACCACTGCCGACAGGCTGCCATCGGCGTCGTCAAACAGGTTCACCGCGCCGCCGATCATGGGCAGGCCCTTGCCCGGGTTGCCGGGAAAGACCGTGGCGGCCTTCACCGCGATGCCCAGCCCGTCGATCCAGGCCGAGCGGTTCAGCAGGGTGTCGTCGCCGCGATAGAGGAATACATCCTGAATTTCCGCCTTGGGGCGCTGGTGCCCGGCGTCGAAAGCGCGCGTCAGCGCCAGCCAGTCAAGGCGCTTTTCGCCTTCGTCGAAGGGGATGATCGTCGTCATTGCGCCTCGCTTTCTGTCAGCAGACCTTCGGCGACAAGCCGGTCTGCCCAGCCATCCGGCCCGGTGAAAAGATGTGCGTTCCAGCCTCGCGCCTCTGCGGCGGCGATGTTGTCGGCCCTGTCGTCGGTGAACAGCAGCGCCTCGCCCGGCAGGCCAAGGTGCTCTTCGACCATTTGATAGATGCGCGCTTCGGGCTTGATCACGCCCATGTGGCCGCTGACAAAGGCGTGGTCGAAGTCGTTCAGGAAGTCATAGGCCGGGGTTGCGATGGCCCATGTGCCGATGCCGAAATTGGTCAGCGCATGGACCGGGTGACCCTTCGCGCGCAGGGTGCGCAGCAGGCGGACAGAGCGGGGGATCGCCGGTTTCGCCAGTTCCAGCCAGTCATCGTGCCACAGGCGGATTTCATCCGCCCAGGCTGGCGTCTTTTCAGCCCAGTCATAGACGGTGTCGCGGAAATCGCCGCCCCGGTCGACGATGTCGTTCATGCCGTGCAGGTCGAGCGCGGCAAACATGGCGCGGCGGCGGTCCTCGCCGATCCTCGCGTCGTAATAGCGCTCTGGCTGCCATTCGATCAGCACGTTCCCGATGTCGAAAATCACGGCCTGTATCGTCATTTCGCCTCTTTCGCCGCTTGCCGCAGCGCCCGTTCCAATGCATCCAGAAAACGGCTGCGATCCGCCTTGGCAAACCCCTTGCCAGAGCCCTGGCGGAACGGATCGGCGGCGCGCAGGTCCGTCATCAGGTCGCGCATGGCCAGTTGCTGGCCGATATTGGCCTCTGTCAAGGCAGAGCCATCCGGGCGCAGAACCAGTGCCCCCGCCGCGACGCATTTTGCGGCAAGGGGAATGTCGCTGGTGATAACCACATCGCCGGGTGCGGCCTGTTCGGCAATCCATTTGTCGGCTTCGTCCGGGCCGTCGGGAACAATCCGCAGCGTGACCAGAGGGTTGCGCGGCGGGCGCAACCCGCCATTGGCCACCAGCACCATCGGCAGGCGGTGGCGGGTCGCCACGGTTTCGCACTCGGCCTTGACCGGGCAAGCGTCGGCATCGACGTAGAGCGTCATGCGCACACCCGCCCCGGGCTAGACCCGGGGCCTCGGGCCGTGAGGTCCCGGCGCAGGGCCGGGACGGGGTCAGGCATGAAGCGCCTCGGCATGGAAGGCGACGTGGTCTTCCATGAAGGTCGAGACAAAGAAATAGCTGTGGTCATAGCCTTTCTGGATCCGGAAGGTTCCGTCCTGTCGCTGTGCGGCCATGGACTCGGCCAGCGCCTCGGGTTTGAGCAGGTCAAGGAACTGGTCGTTCCCGCCCTGGTCAATCAGCACGGGACCGTCGAAACCGGTTTCCCGCATCAGCAGGGTGGAGTCATGCCTGACCCAGTCGGAGTCGTCCTCGCCCAGGTAGGCGGTGAGCTGTTTGCGGCCCCAGTCAGAGGCTGTGGGATGTGCGATCGGGGCAAAAGCCGAGACCGAGGCAAAGCGCCCCGGCAGGTTCATCGCAAGGGTCAGCGCGCCGTGGCCGCCCATTGAATGCCCGGTGATCGCCTGACGCTCCATGTCGAGGGCAAAGTCTGCGCCGACCAGCGCGGGCAGTTCCTCGGCCACGTAGTCCCACATGCGGAAATGCGGGGCCCAGGGGTCCTGAGTTGCATTGACGTAGAACCCGGCCCCTTTGCCGAGGTCATAGGCCTCGTCATCGGCCACATCGTCACCGCGGGGTGATGTGTCGGGGAAAATCAGTGCGATGCCCTGTTCGGCGGCCCAGGCCTGTGCACCGGCCTTGACCATGGCGTTTTCATGGGTGCAGGTCAGGCCCGACAGATACCACAGCACCGGTACGGGAACATGCGCCGCCACTTCGGGCAGGAAGAGACCAAAGGTCATTTCACAGGAACAGGCGTCAGACTCGTGTGCGTACACACCTTGTATACCGCCACAGCATTTGTTTTCGGACAGGGTTTTCATGGTCACTCCACCGGTTCATTCAACAACGGCGCCCGTGGGGGCGGGGCGCTTATGTGCCGTACCGTGCCATGAAGGTCTCGACTGCGCCATCCACCACGCGGGAAATTTCCGCCTCGGAAAACCTGTCCTGGATGCCGAATACCGCCTTGGGCCAGAGGTCAGCCTTGCAAAGTTCGGCGAACTGGTCCGAGGCGAGGTCGATGTCCGGGATGGAAAGCTCGGCCCGATCGCAGGCCGCGCGCAGGTAAGTTGTCATGACCTGGCGCATGATCATCGGCCCGCTTTGATAGAACTGGCGGCCCAGTTCCGGGAAGCGATCCGATTCCGCCACGCAGATCTTGAAGATGCGTTGACCAAGGTCCGAATAAATGAAGTCGAGGAACTTTCGCCCGGCCTGACCAAGCACCACGCGCGGCGGCTGCTTCTGGTCAATCGACAGCAGGGCCTCGTCGGCCTGATGGCGGCATTGGGCGGTGGCGACTTCGATGAACAGCAGACGCTTGTCCGGGAAGTAGCTGTAGAGGGTCGCCTTGGAGACGCCGGACTGCCGGGCGATCTCATCAACGCTGGCACCTTCGAAACCGTCGCGCAGGAATATCTCGCGCGCGCCCTCCAGCACCTGGTCGAATTTGCGTCCTTTTCGGACGAGCGACTGTGTGGTCATTGCGGTTCCCCCTGTCGCGCCAACCATAAACCGAACAGTTCAGTTTGAGCAAGCAAGGGACGCGCCGCCGAGGCCCTGCGGCAGATTGAGCAATGTCAGGAACCCGGCCTCGGGGCTAAAACTCCTTCAACAAATTAGAAACATTCTAATGTGGAGATGACGATGCTGAACCTTGGTTATCGCCGCCAGTTCCGCGACCTGAGCGAACAGGAAGTTCTGGCGCTGGCGATTTCGTCCGAAGAGGACGACGCCCGGATCTATCGCAGTTTTGCGGAACGCCTGCGGACCGATTACCCGGACACGGCCGCGGTCTTTGACGGCATGGCCGAGGAAGAGGACGCGCATCGCCGCGCCCTGATCGACATGCACAGCCGGCGTTTCGGGGATGTGATCCCGTTGATCCGGCGCGAGCATGTCGCCGGGTTCTACGCGCGCAAACCTGTCTGGCTGACGGAAAACCTGTCGCTGGACCGGATCCGCGAAGAGGCCGAGACCATGGAGCGCGGTGCCGAAAGGTTTTACGTGATGGCCGCGCAGAACACGCAGGACGCGGACACCCGCAAGCTGCTGGGCGATCTCGCGGCGATGGAAGCGCAGCATCAGGACGCCGCGCATGAGCTGGAAGCCAAGCACCTCGACGCCTCGGCGCGCGATACCGAGGACGACCGTGCAAAGCGCCAGTTTCTCCTGACCTGGGTTCAGCCCGGCCTAGCCGGATTGATGGATGGATCCGTCTCGACGCTGGCGCCGATCTTTGCCACGGCATTCGCCACACGTGACCCCTGGACGACCTTTCTTGTCGGGTTGGCGGCCAGCGTGGGGGCGGGGATCTCGATGGGATTCACCGAGGCGGCCTCGGATGATGGTGAATTGTCGGGACGAGGATCCCCGACCAAACGCGGCATTGCCTCGGGTGTCATGACCACCCTGGGCGGTTTGGGGCATGCCTTGCCCTATCTGATCCCGCAGTTCTGGACCGCGACGACCATCGCACTGATCGTTGTCTTCATCGAGTTGTGGGCCATCGTGTGGATTCAGAACAAGTTCATGGAAACGCCATTTCTGCGCGCGACCTTTCAGGTGGTCCTGGGCGGGGCGCTGGTGTTTGCCGCCGGGGCCTTGATCGGGTCCGGGTGAGCCGAAAGGGCCGACGCCGGGGCGCCGCTCTTTCAGCAAGCTGAAAATCGCCCCGCCCGCCGTCCCACCGGACGCGTTATTGTGGCCGCCACGCCTGCGCCAACGGCGTGTGGCGAATTTTTCGCCACACAGCACCGGAATACCATCTGTCGCTTGATGCTTGTGCGTTCTCAAACGCTTCGCTATTCCAAGGCAAAGCCATTCCCGGGAGGAGCCAAGCCGATGCTCAAGCGTCCATTCGACAAGACCAAACTTCCCAGCCGCCATGTCACCGAGGGGCCGGAGCGCGCGCCACACCGGTCCTACTACTACGCCATGGGGATGACCGAGGAAGAGATCCACCAGCCCCTCGTCGGCGTCGCCACCTGCTGGAACGAGGCTGCGCCCTGCAACATCGCCCTGAGCCGCCAGGCGCAGTCGGTGAAGATGGGCGTCAAGCACGCCAACGGCACCCCGCGCGAGTTCACCACCATCACCGTGACCGACGGCATCGCCATGGGGCACGAGGGGATGCGCTCCTCCCTCGCCTCCCGCGAGGCGATCGCGGACACGGTAGAACTGACCATGCGCGGCCATTGCTACGACGCCATTGTCGGCCTGGCGGGCTGTGACAAGTCCCTTCCGGGGATGATGATGGCCATGGTGCGCCTGAACGTGCCCTCTGTCTTCATCTACGGCGGTTCGATCATGCCGGGCCGGTTCCAGGGCCGCGACGTGACCGTGCAGGACGTATTCGAGGCTGTTGGCCGTCACCAGGCGGGCCAGAACTCGGACGAGGAACTGACCGCGCTGGAAAAAGTCGCCTGCCCGAGCGCCGGCGCCTGCGGCGGCCAGTTCACCGCCAACACCATGGCCTGCGTGTCCGAGGCCATCGGCCTCGCCCTGCCGAACTCCGCCGGGGCGCCCGCGCCCTACGAGAGCCGGGACAGCTATGGCACGGCTTCGGGCGAAGCGGTGATGAAGCTGCTTGAAAAGAACATCCGCGCTCGCGACGTGGTGACCCGCAAGTCGCTCGAAAACGCCGCGCGGGTCGTCGCCTGCACCGGTGGCTCGACCAACGCAGGATTGCACCTGCCCGCCATCGCCCACGAAGCGGGAATCGAGTTCGACCTCTTCGACGTCTGCGACATCTTCAAGGACACGCCCTATTTTGTCGACCTCAAGCCCGGCGGCCAATACGTGGCCAAGGACCTCTACGAGGTGGGCGGGGTCATGGTGGTGCTCAAGGAATTGCGCCGCGGCGGCTACATCCACGAGGAGTGCATGACCGCCACCGGCCGCACCATGGGCGAAGAGATCGACCTGATCGAGCGCGAGGCCGATGGCCGGGTCATCTATCCGGTCGACAAGCCGATCACTGAAACCGGCGGCGTTGTCGGGCTCAAAGGCAACCTCGCCCCCGAAGGCGCCATCGTGAAAGTGGCGGGCATGTCAGCCGAGGAGCAGGTCTTCACCGGCCCGGCCCGCGTGTTCGAATGCGAGGAAGACGCCTTCGAGGCGGTCAAGCAACGCGCCTACAAGGAAGGCGAGGTGCTGGTGATCCGCAACGAGGGCCCGGCGGGCGGCCCCGGCATGCGCGAGATGCTGTCCACCACCGCCGCCCTGTCCGGTCAGGGGATGGGCAAGAAGGTCGCGCTGATCACCGACGGGCGTTTTTCGGGCGCGACACGGGGTTTCTGTGTCGGCCATGTCGGTCCCGAGGCGGCAGCCTGTGGCGCGATCGCCTTGCTTCAGGATGGCGATGTGATCACCATCGATGCGGTCAAGGGCGCGCTTGAGGTTGACCTGACCGATGAGGAACTGGCCGCGCGCAAGGCAAACTGGAAAGGCCCGCGCGACACGATCTATGCCTCGGGTGCCTTGTGGAAATACGCGCAGCTGGTGGGCGATACCTGTCGCGGGGCTGTGACCCATCCGGGTGGCGCCAAGGAAAAGCACGTCTACGCGGATCTCTGAGCGATGCGGGCGGCGCGCCTGAGCCTCAGTGCCGCCGTGGCGCTGGCGATGGCGGGGTGTGATGCCCCGCCGCCGAATTCCAACCCAGATGCGCGGGCCGCCGAGGCGCAGGCGCAAAAGGGCCTTGCGGCATTTTTCGCAGGGGGTGGGCAATCCCCGCGGAGGGGAAAGCCGCCACTGGCCAGGGTCGGCCTTGCCGGGGGGGATGTGGTCGTTTCCGGCCCGGACGGGTATTGCATTGATCCCGCGACCAAGCGGGCCGGATCCGAGCATGGCTTTGCCGTCATCGCGTCCTGTCATATCCTGAACGGGGGCAGGTCCGGGGCGCATGTGCCGCCGATGCTGTTGACGGTCACGGTCGGGCCGCGCGGTGATACCGACGACCTGCCGACGCCCAAATCTCTGGCGCAGGCCGCGAATGCCCGGCTGCTGGATTCGAAAGTTGCACGGGACCGGGTCGCGGTTCATCTCGACTCGGGTGGGGACGTGATGTTCGACGGCAGCGACACACGCTATTGGCGCGGGGCTTTTGTGCAGGGAGATCGACTGGTTGGGCTTGCGCTTTATGCTCCGAGGGGCAGCAGCCTTGCGGGGGCAGGCGGGGCCGGGATGCTGGACCGGGTCAAGGACAGGATTGCGCGCGACAGCGCCAGTGGACAGCGGGCCACGGCCACGGCCAAACGGCGGACACCGACCGGTGGGCTGTTGGGGCGCTTATTCAATAATTAAGATTTGCAATAATAGTTTCCCGGTAGGAAACAATTCCCCGTGTCACATCCGTCAGGGTGCGGCAGACTGCGGGCGGAATTCGGGGGGCAGATGGGCGGCGACATGCGCAGCGTGATTGGCAGGGCGGTACAGTCAGCGGGGCTTCGTCGCTGGGCGGCACTGGCGCGGGTGGCGGCAGAGACCGAGCTGCCGGCATTGCGCAGGCAGCGCACGATAGCGCGCCGGTTGAAGGCGCATCTGGATCGTCTTATCCACGTGGCCGACATGCGATTGGCGCTGCCCCTGATCGGCAATCAGGCCTTTCCGCGCCCGACAGATGCGGACTGGGCCTGGCGCCCTGAAATCTGGAGCGGGCCGCTGCCGGTGTCGGGGCGGGCAGCGATCACCAACAAGGTGCGGCTGGGCCGCGAAGCGACCCTGTTCCACGACTGCCCACGCAGCGAAATGACTCTGCGACAGGTGCGGAACACCCGTGAAAAGGACCTTGCCGCCTTCGGCCTGCAACTGGATGTCTTCGAATTCCGGGGCTCCTACCTATCGCTTGCGCTGGAACTGCCGGAGGCCTCGGTCCAGGGATTGACCCGGCAACACCTGATCCGGCTGGACACCATCGTCGAGATGGAAGCGCCGCTGGAAATGTTCGCACGGATCAACATCAAGCACGGTCCCAATACCGAACAGGTGGTCCGTGAACTGCCGTTGCATCAGGATCAGGTCATGATCGAATTCGATCTGGCCTATACCCGGCTGAACGAAAAGCGGATCGAAAAGATGTGGCTGGACCTGATTTTCGAAGGTCCGCGCATGAATGAGATCATCCTGCGCGACCTGACCTTCAGCCGTCGCAAACGCGCGGCCATGTGAGCCGGAAGGACCGAGTATGAGCGATTTCACACTGACCAAGACCCGGTTTCGCGATGGCCTTTGGGAGGGATTGCTGGTGGCGGAACCGGGCGTCGAAGCGGCGCCGGACATTCTCGCCAGTTGTGAAACCCGACCTGTCCCGGGGGTAACGGTCATCGAAACATCCGAAGCCGGGCGCTGGGTCGTCGAGGTGCCGGTGCCGGTCGAGGTGCTGGGTGATGGCGTTCGGACGGTGCTGATCAAGGACGGGCGGGACGAGGCTGTCCTGCAAAGCGTTTCCGTGATCGCAGGAGAGGCGCTGGATGACGACATCCGCGCCGAGGTGGCGCTGTTGCGGGCGGAACTGGATCTTTTGAAACGCGCCTTTCGCCAGCATTGCCGCGACAGCAAGTGAGTAAGGGACATTGACCTTTGCGGCGCGGCAGGTCAAAGTCGCGGCATCCCCGAAGGAGCCCTCATGTCCCCGCTGCGTGGCATAGCGCTGAAGCTGTCCTCTGTTGTATTGTTCACCATTATGGCCTCGCTCATCAAGGCGAGCTCGGCGCATGTCCCGACAGGAGAGGCGGTGTTTTTCAGGTCGTTTTTTGCGATGCCGGTCATCCTTGCATGGCTGGCAATGCGCGGTGATCTGGGTACGGGGCTGAAGGTCAAGCAGCCCTTGATGCATGTCTGGCGCGGATTGGTCGGGGTGACGGCGATGGGCTGCGGCTTTGCGGCGCTGGGGCTCTTGCCGCTGCCAGAGGTCACGGCGCTGGGCTATGCCGCGCCCCTGATGACGGTGCTTCTGGCGGCGGTTCTGTTGGGCGAACGTTTGCGACTGTTCCGGATGTCGGCGGTCTTGCTGGGACTGGTCGGGGTGACCATCGTGCTGTGGCCGCGCCTGACGCTGGACGATGTGGGCGGCGCTGCCACGCTGGGCGTTGCGCTTGTCATGGCGTCGGCGGTGATGCGGGCGCTGGCGCAGATCCAGATCCGCCGCATGGTCGCAATCGAGCAAACGTCGGCCATCGTTTTCTATTTTTCGCTCACCGCGACGCTGTTTTCGCTTCTGACGATCCCGTGGTGGGTCTGGCCCGCACCAGAGGTCCTGGCGATGCTGATCGGGGCCGGGGTGATTGGCGGCGTGGCGCAGATATTTCTGACCTCGGCTTATCGTTTTGCGGAAACCGCCGTGGTTGCCCCCTTCGATTATGCCTCGATCCTGTTCGCGATCCTGTTTGGTTACTGGTTCTTTGACGAGGTTCCGACTGCGACGGTGTTGAGCGGTTCTGCTCTGGTCGTTCTGGCCGGCGGGATCATCATCTGGCGCGAACGCAAGCTGGGCCTGGAACGCGGCAAAGCCCGTCCGAACATGACCCCGCAGGGGTGAGGCGCGCTCTGGGCGAAGCCCGGCAAACTCTCCGGTGGAGAGTTTGAGCGCCGAACGGGCGGAGCCCCGGCAAGGGCGCGCTCCGGGCGCAGCCGCAGGGCGCCACCCGATTACAAGTCGAAGGTCTCCGCCCAGAAATACGCCGGGGCCAGCAGGCTGCGCCGATACCGGCCCAGGGGAAACCGCTGCGGTTCCGCGCCCAGCCAATCCGGCGCCGGTCCATCGGGCCTGCGGCCCAGAATCCGATCTGCCAGCAATTGCCCCGCATAAGATCCCATCGCCACGCCATTGCCGTGGAACCCCAAGCCGGCGAACAACCCGTCATGACCCGGCACCGCGCCCACAAAGGGTGTGAGGCTGCGCATCAGGCAGACAAGACCGGACCATTCATGGGTGATCTCGACCTTCTGCCACGCCGGAAAGAGGCGGGTGAAATTGGCACGGATGCGGCGGGAAATGCCACGTTGTGCGCGCGGTGAGGCGTTCAGCCCACCCCGCATCCCGAACAGGAACCGGCCATCCGGCATCAGCCGGAAGTAGTGCAGCAGAAAGCGCGTGTCATAGGCCATCTGATCCGACCACCAGCCGGCGGCCTCCTGCTCTGCCCGGGACAGGGGGCGGGTGACGATCACAGAGGATTGGGCGGGCAGGCTGCGCGCGCGCAGCCAATGCGGCAGGTCCTCGTGGCTGTAGCCGTTGGTGGCAATGATGACCTGACGCGCCTGAACGTTGCCATGTGCGGTGGTCAACCGCCATCCGGCCCCGCTGCACGCAAGATCGGTCACCGCAGTCTGTGCATGGAGCATGGCGCCCGCTTGCGCGGCAGCACTGGCAAGAAGGGCATGGTATTTGCGGGGATTGAGGCCAAACCCGATGGGCAACGTCAGTCCACCGTACCATGGCCCGCCGAGGCCCTGTGTCCGAAGCTGTGGTTTGTCGAGGAGTTCCGGCGTGACACCGTAGGCCTTGGCGGACGCTTCGGTATCGCGTTGCAATGCGTCAAAGGCCCGGGCCGTATGCGCCAGCACGGTCTCGCCCCGCGAGTGCCGGTCGACGTCCCAGCTGTGCCGGTCAATCAGCCCTTCCACATGGGCGACAGCGGCCTTTTCTGTTGCGTGCCAGTCCGCGGGGGCCTCTGGGCCAAACCGGCGCGCCAACATGGCGCTGGTGGCCTTGGACCCGCCCAGACAGCAGAAGCCACCGTTGCGCCCCGACGCGCCCCAGCCGGGGTGCTCTGCCTCCAGCACCGTCACTTTGACCCCGGCCTTTGCCAGCGCCAGCGCGGCATTCAACCCGGTAAAGCCACCGCCAATGATCGCGACCTCTGCGGTTCGGTCACTATCCAGTTGTGGCCAGTTCGAGGGCGGTACGGTGTCCGCCCAGAAGCAGGCCCCCTGCGGGCCATAGGCGGCAGGCTCGAAGATACGGGTCACGCGCGCACGGCGGCCTTTTCCTCACGCGCTCGCCGGACGGCGCCCTGTTTCGACGCCAGTGAGGCGGCGATCACACCAACGGTGACAAAGGCGATCAGGATCGTCGAGAGCGCGTTGATTTCCGGACTGACGCCCAGCCGCACGGCGGAAAACACCTTGATCGGCAGAGTCGTCGCCCCCGGCCCGGTGGTGAAGCTGGCAATCACGAGGTCGTCCAGCGACAGGGTAAAGGCCAGCAGCCAGCCCGAGATCACCGCCGGGGCGATGATCGGCAGGGTCACCAGCATGAAGGCCTGCAGGGGCGAGGCCCCCAGATCCAGCGCCGCCTCTTCCAGCGACCTGTCGAAACTGGACAGGCGCGAGGACACCACAACCGAGACGTAGCACATCGCAAAGGTCGTATGCGCCAGCACCACGGTGAACACGCCGCGGTCCAGCCCGATGCCGATGAACAACAACAAGAGCGACAGGCCGGTGATGACCTCGGGCATGACAAGCGGTGCATAGATCATGCCCGAAAACAGGGTGCGGCCCCGGAACTTTCCCCCGTTCACAAGCACATGCGCCGCCATCGTGCCCAGCACCGTTGCCATGGTCGAGGAAAAGAAGGCGACTTTCAATGTGACCCAGGCTGCGTCGAGGAACTCCTCGTTCCGCAGCAGCTCGCCGTACCACTTGGTCGAAAAGCCTGCCCAGATGGTGACAAGCCGGCTCTCGTTGAAGGAATAGACAACCAGCAGGACCATGGGCAGGTAGAGAAAGGCAAACCCGAGTGTCAGGGAGGTGGCGTTGAACCAGCTGAAGCGTTTCATTTGCCCGCCTCCCTTGCCTTTTCCTCGGACCGCTGGAACAGCACGATCGGGATGATCAGCAGCAACAGCAGGATCACCGCCACCGCCGAGGCCACCGGCCAGTCGCGGTTGGAGAAGAATTCCTCCCACAGGATCTTGCCGATCATCAGCGTATCCGATCCGCCCAGCAGCGAAGGGATCACAAATTCGCCGATGGTGGGGATCAGCACAAGGAAACAGCCCGCGATGATGCCGTTACGGGACAGCGGGATTGTCACCAGCCAGAAGGCGGCAAAGCGCGAGCAGCCAAGGTCCTCGGCGGCCTCCAGCAGGCTTTCGTCCAGCTTTTCCAGCGCCGAGTAGATCGGCAGGATCATGAAGGGCAGGTAGGTGTAGACGATGCCGATATAGACCGCCCAGTTGGTGTTGAGGATGGTCAGCGGCTCGCCAATCACACCCAGCCACATCAGGAACTGGTTCAGTACGCCTTCGTTCGACAGGATGCCGATCCATGCGTAGACGCGGATCAGAAAAGAGGTCCAGAACGGCAGGATCACCAGCATCAGCAGGGTCGGCCGCCATTCATGCGGGGCGCGGGCCATGGCGTAAGCGATGGGATAGCCCACCAGCAGGGTCACCAGCGTGGCGATCAGCGCGATGCGGACTGAACTGAGATAGGCCTTCCAATAGAGGTCATCCTCGGTCAGCCAGACAAAATTCTCGAAATCGAGTTCGGCGAAAAAGCTGCGGACCCCGGCCCAGCCTTCGGCAAGATCCAGCTGCGGCATGTAGGGCGGGCGCGCCAGCGCCACGTCCGACAGCGAGATTTTCAGCACGATCAGGAAGGGGACAAGGAAAAGCGCCAGCAACCAGAGATAGGGGACTGCGATCAGGAAGGCGCGGCGCATCAGCCGTCCTCCAGCACGACGCCGGCGGTGGTGGTGAAACTCAGCCAGACCTCGTCTTCCCAGGTGATGTCACGCCGGGCGATGCGGCGGGTATTGGCGGCCTGCGCCTTGACCATCACACCGCCTGCGATCTCGACATGGTAGGTGGAGATATTGCCAAGGTAGGCGATGTCGATGACCTTGCCTTTGACGATGTTGGCGGCGCTGGGGTGCTCTTTGGCGATGCTTACCTTTTCCGGGCGCAGGGACAGGACAACCTGTTGCCCGGCCAGACGGGTGTCGCCGTTGGAGGCGATAATCGGGGGCTGACCCTCGGCCCAGTCGATCGACAGGCCTCCAGGCGGGATGTCGACCGGGGCAGCGGCTGCGGGAGCGGGTTTCGGGGCGGCGCTTAAGGCCTGCTCCTCGGCGGATGGCGGCGGTAGCCGTGCGGGCTCGGACTCGATCCACTTGCCAAAGAAGCGCGCGAGGAAACGGTCGTGCAGTGCGCGGCCAAGGGCATTGGGCTGCGGGGCGCGCTGCGTCGTTGCAGGGGTGGGGGCGGTCTCGGCCTTGGGCGTGTCCGGGGCGGTCTGCGGTTCAGGGACTGCGGTTGGCTCCGGCTCTGTCGCCTCGACCGGCCGGGCGCTGGCCGCGCCGCGGATCAGGTTTACGTCGCCGATGAAATCGGCCACGTAGACGGAGTTCGGGGCCTCGTAGATCACGTCCGGCGTGGCGACCTGCACGATCTTGCCTTCGTCCATCACCGCCACGCGGCTGGCCACTGTCATGGCCTCTTCCTGATCGTGGGTCACGATGATGAAAGTGGTGCCGGTCTTTTCCTGAATGTCCATCAGTTCGAACTGCGTTTCTTCACGCAGTTTGCGGTCGAGCGCGCCCAGTGGTTCGTCCAGCAGCAGCAGTTTCGGGGCCTTGGCCAGCGACCGGGCCAGCGCCACGCGCTGCCGCTGGCCGCCGGAAATCTGGTGCGGCTTGCGCTGGGCAAAGCGGTCCAGCCGGGTCAGGCGCAGCATTTCCTGAACGCGGTGATGGATTTCATCCTTCGGCTTTTTCTCGCGCCGCAGGCCAAAGGCGATGTTGTCGTAGACAGTGAGGTGCGGGAACAGCGCGTAACTCTGGAACATCATGTTCACGGCGCGCTTGTTCGGCGGCACATGGCCGATGTCCACACCGCCCAGCAGGATCTGGCCTTCGGTGGGCTGCTCGAAACCGCCCAGCATCCGCATCAGCGTTGTCTTGCCACAGCCTGACGGGCCGAGCAGGGCAAAGAATTCCTTTTCGTAGATATCCTGTGTGAGATCGTCGATGGCGGTGAAATCGCCGAAGCGCTTGGTCACCCCCTTGAACTGGATCAGCGGTTTTTCCTGCGGATCGTTCCACGGGGCAAAAACGGATTCGGCCATATCACTCCACCGCGCAAAATTGGGGTCCGCGCCGCGGGTGCGGCGCGGAGGATGTTCAGATCAGGTGCCGGACTTGATCTTGGTCCAGAGGCGCGTCACGACGCGCTGCACCTTGGGGTCATAGGGCGTGGTGGTAAAGGTGTTGTCCATCGCCGCGGGCGTCGGGTAGATCGCCGGGTCGCCGATCACGTCCTCTGCGAGGAATTCCTGAGAGGCGAGGTTGCCGTTGGCGTAATAGACGTAGTTCGACGCCGCCGCCATGTTCTGCGCATTCATGATGAAGTTCAGGAAGGCATGCGCGCCCTCGGGGTTCGGCGCATCGACCGGGATGGCCAACTGGTCAAACCACATCTGCGCGCCTTCGTCCGGGGCGTAGTAGCTGATGACAACGCCGTTGTCGGCCTCGGCGGCGCGGTCACGCGCCTGCAGCACGTCCCCGGACCAGCCGATCGCAACGCAGATATCGCCATTGGCCAGAGCGTTGATGTACTCCGAGCTGTGGAATTTCTGGATATGCGGACGAATCGGCATCAGCACCTCTTCGGCACGCGCGATCACGTCCGGATCGTGGCTGTCGGGGTCTTCGCCCAGGTAGTTCAGCGCCGCCGGGATCATCTCTGCCGGAGCGTCCAGCATATGGATGCCGCAGGCGGCCAGCTTCTCGGCACTCTCGGGCTTGAAGATCAGGTCCCAGGACGTGACCGGCGCGTCGTCGCCAAGGATCTCCTTGACCTTCGCCTCGTTCACGCCGATCCCGGTGGTGCCCCACATGTAGTTGATGGCGTATTCGTTTCCGGGGTCGTACTTGGCCGTCCGGTCCGCGATCACGTCCCACATGTTGTCGATGTTCGGCAGCTTGGACTTGTCCAGCGGCTGAAACGCACCGGCCATGATCTGGCGTTGCAGGAAGGTGCCGGTGGGCACCACCACGTCATAGCCAGAGCCGCCGGCCAGCATCTTGGTTTCAAGCACCTCGTTGCTGTCGAAGACGTCGTAGACCAGCTCATAGCCGGTTTCCTGCTCGAATTTCTCCAGCAGGCCTTCGTCGATATAGTCGGACCAGTTGTAGACCCGCACCTCCTCGGCCGCGGCCAGACCGGCCGTCAGCGCAAGGGACGCCGTGATCGTCACAAGGGTTTTGGTCATGGTGTTCTCCCGTTGGTGTCGAGGGTCTTGTGCGCCTCGTCTCCAATTTTTGATCATAAGTTGCGCCGCATTGCAACTTGGGCGATGTTTCCACGGGCTGCGGCCCTGCGCAAGAGAGGCCGCCTGCTTGGCGGGCAAAGGGGAGGCGGGTGATGACAATTGCGGCAGAGCCAAGATCGCAGGCGGGTTTGCCCGCGCATGAACAGGTCTACCGGGCGCTGCGCGAGTCGGTGCTGTTCGGGGCGCTGGCGCCGGGGGAGCCTGTCACGATCCAGGGGCTCGTCGAGCGTCTGGGCGCGGGCATGACCCCCGTGCGCGAGGCAATCCGGCGGCTGACCGCGGAAGGCGCCCTGCAGGCGATGGGCAACCGACGGATTCAGGTGCCGGTGCTTGGCCGGGCGGCTGTCGATGAGTTGACGGTAGCGCGCCTGGCGATCGAACCGCTGTTGGCCCGGCGGGCGGCAGAGCGGGCCGGGGCCGAAGATGTGGCGCGGCTGATGGCGATCGACACCCGGCTGGACGTGGCAATCGCGCGCGGCGATATCGAGGGCTATCTGAAAGAAAACCACGCCTTTCACGAGGCGTTGAACGGCTGCGCCAATGCGCCGATCCTGCGGGACATGACGAATATGCTGTGGCTGCGGTTCGGGCCGTCGCTGCGCGTGGTGTGCGGGCAATTGGGAACCCGGTATCTGAAGGATTGCCACAAGGATCTCGTGTTTGCCTTGCAGGCGCGGGACGCCGACGCCGCAGCACAGGCAATCGAGGAAGACGTGGGGCAGGGGATGGAGATGATCCTGCGCAGTCTGACAGGAGAGGAGGGCGGTATCGGCTCTTGACGTGCGGTGGGCTGTGCGAAATGTTCCTCGATTCCGGCATTTTGCGGGGCATGGTAGGGGATTGATCATTGGCAGCAGGTTCGACGTTGCGCCCGGCTTGGCGTTGGTGTGGGCGGTGACCTTTCCTGTGGAAAGGCACCTTTGCCCACCGGGCGCCCGCGCTGGGACGCGGGCACCCTGATTCGATTGACAATCCATAATTTGATCATATTGTCGGCGGCACCGTTTCAGGAGGCCCCGGATGACGATCCTCACCCCCAATTCCCCGACCGCAGACCTGCAGGCGCTGGACGCCGCCCACCACATGCATCCCTTCACTCATGGGGACGAGCTGACCGAAAAGGGCGCGCGGGTGATCACACGCGCAGACGGCTGCTGGCTGACCGACAGCGAGGGCAACCGTATCCTTGATGCGATGGCGGGGCTGTGGTGCGTCAACGTCGGCTATGGCCGCACCGAACTAGCCGATGCGGCGCATCGCCAGATGCTGGAACTGCCATTCTACAATACCTTTTTCCAGACGACGCATGTTCCGGCGCTGAACCTTGCGGCCAAGTTGGCAGAACTGGCGCCGGGGGACCTGAACCACGTCTTTTTCGCGGGCTCCGGGTCGGAGGCAAATGATACCAACCTGCGCATGGTCCGCACCTACTGGGCCGAGAAGGGGCAACCCGAGCGGCAGGTCGTGATCTCGCGCTGGAACGCCTATCATGGCTCTTCGGTCGGGTCCGGCAGCCTTGGCGGCATGAAGGGGATGCATGCACAAGGCGGCATGCCGATCCCCGGCATTCATCATATCGACCAGCCGTATTGGTATGCCGAGGGCGGCTATCACACGCCCGAAGCTTTTGGCCTCGAACGCGCGCAGCAGTTGGAAACCGCGATTCTGGAAATCGGGCCGGAAAAGGTCGCCGCCTTCATCGCAGAGCCGGTGCAGGGCGCGGGGGGGGTCATCATCCCGCCGGAAACCTATTGGCCCGAGATTCAGCGCATCGTCGACAAATACGGCATCTTGCTGATCGCGGACGAGGTGATCTGTGGCTTTGGCCGGACCGGGAACTGGTTCGGCAGCCAGACCATGGGCATCCGACCGGACATCATGACCGTCGCCAAGGGCCTGTCATCGGGGTATCAGCCGATTGGCGCCTCGATCGTGAGTGACGAAGTCGCCAGCGTGATCAGCGCGACGGAATTCAACCACGGTTATACCTATTCCGGTCATCCGGTCGCCTGCGCCGTTGCGCTGGAAAACCTGCGCATCCTCGAAGACGAAGGCATCGTCGACCGCGTCCGGACGGAAACCGCGCCCTACCTCAAAGAGCGGTTCGAAAGCCTTGCCGATCATCCGCTGGTGGGGGAGGTCAGGATCATCGGCATGATGGGCAGCGTCGCGCTGACCCCGGACAAAACCACGCGCGCGCCTTTTGCGGGCGAAGCCGGCACCGCCGGGTTCACCACGCGGGAACGGTGTTTCGCCAACAACCTGATCATGCGGCATGTCTATGACCGGATGGTCATCTCGCCGCCGCTGGTGATCTCGAAACAGGAGATCGACACCCTGATCGAACGCGCGCGCAAGAGCCTGGACGAAGCACAGGTGCAGCTTGAGGCGCAGGGGTTGATGGAGGCAAGCACCCGCGTCTGAGACTGACAGCGCGGGCGCGGGCCCTTTGGTAAGATTGGCATGGCGGGCTGATGCCCGCCCTACGGGTCAGGCGCGATCCGATCCGCTTTTTGGTGGATGGTCACTCGGCGATCCAGGCCTTGGCGGCCGCAAAGGTGTCGGCCTCGAAAAACCGGGTCTCGCCCTTGACCATTTGCGCCATCACCCGCTCACCCAGTTTCTGCCAGGAGGCCCTGCCGACGATGGCGGCCTTGTCGATCAGCCGATAGTGATCCCGGACGATTTTCAGGTGCTGACCGACGGCGGCGAGCCCCTGCCAACCGTCGAACTCGCGCACATCGAGCAGAAGGCGAAAATGATCGTTGGCGCGGATAAAGGCGTTCATGTCCTCGGTCTCGTTTTCGTAGATGTCGGACTCCAGCTGGCCGATCAACTGGACATGCAAGACGCCGTTACCCAGGTCGGTCTGATGGATCGCGCCCAGCGATTCCGAAAGCCAACGGCGGGCATCGTCGGTTTCCGCCAGTGGGAAGATACGCACCGGGCAGGGCATGAGGACTGACAGCGCCCGCGAGAAACGGGTGATCCAGCCCTTTTCGGCCACCACGGCGAGCCGGTCGAAGCCGCGCCAGTGTTTCAGCCCCATTCGCGCATCGTCAAACAACGCGCCAAGGGTGAAATCCTTGAAATCCTCGCCCAGACGGACCAGCACCCGGATGTGCTCATGCGCTTCGATGGCGCTTTCCAGCGCCGGGACGAGAATCTTGGAATAATCTTCGTCGCTGACGACGCCGGAAAGGTGCACCTCGTAGGTGCCTGCCTGGCCGGTTTCTTTGACTTCGATCATGACGTCCTCCACTGACTGCCAAGATCGACACTTAGGCATTCAGCAGGCACTTCGCCATGAGGCAGGTCAATGCAGGGGTCAGGCGGATTTCTTGATGGGCGAGACTGGCCGGAAGAACGTCCGGGCAAAGGTTTCGCCGTAAATTGCCGTGATGGTTTCGAACGTGATCAGGGGTACCAACATAACTGCCTCCGTTTTTTTATCTGTCTTAATGATTAACCTAATTTTGTTTCGCGGGGAAGTGGGCGCGCGTTCAAATGTTACGCTACTTATGTCGTAATTCGTGAGCGGATGAGTAACGTTTACCGTGCCGGTCTTGCGCCCCCTTTTCAGAATCGGCGCAGGTCTGCTAAGTCTTGTGTCATGAACACCGTAGACCGCAATATCCGCCCAATGATCCGACAGCTGGACGAGGCCGCCATCAACCGCATCGCGGCAGGCGAGGTCGTGGAACGGCCCGCTTCGGCGGTGAAGGAAATCGTCGAGAATGCCATCGACGCCGGGGCGCGGCGAGTGACGGTGGATGTGGCCGACGGCGGCAAGACGCTGATCCGGGTGAGCGATGACGGCTGCGGGATGAGCGCTGATGACCTGCCCCTGGCGCTGGCGCGGCATGCCACCTCCAAGATCGACGGATCGGACCTGCTGAACATTCAGTCATTCGGCTTTCGGGGCGAAGCATTGCCGTCACTGGGCGCGGTTGGCCGATTGAGTGTGCAGAGCCGCGCCGCCGGGCAACCGGGGGCGGAGATATCTGTATCGGGGGGCGGCATGTCGGGCGTGAAGCCCTGCGCGCTGAACGCGGGGACGGTTGTCACCTTGCGCGACCTGTTCTTTGCCACGCCGGCGCGGCTGAAGTTCCTGCGCTCGGACCGGGCCGAGATGCAGGCGATTTCGGACACGATCAAGCGGCTGGCGATGGCAGAACCCTCGGTCGGCTTTACCCTGCGCGATGTCGGCGGCGGACAGGAGCGGGTGACGTTCCGGGTCGAACCGGAAACCGGCGATCTGTTCGATGCGCTGCGCGGGCGCTTGGGCCGGATCATGGGCAAGGAGTTTGTCGACAACGCGTTGCCCATCGACGCGGAACGCGAAGAGGTGCGGCTGACTGGCTACGCGGCGCTGCCCACCTATTCGCGCGGAGCCGCCGTGGCGCAGTTCCTCTTCGTCAATGGCCGCCCGGTGAAGGACAAGATGCTGATTGGCGCGCTGCGTGGGGCCTATCACGATTTCCTGTCGCGCGACCGGCACCCGGCGGTGGCGCTGTTTGTCGATGTTGATCCGCACCGGGTGGACGTGAACGTGCATCCGGCAAAATCCGAGGTGCGATTCCGCGAGCCGGGCGTGGTGCGCGGGCTGATCGTCTCTGCCCTGCGGCACGCGCTGGCAGAGGCCGGTCACCGCGCCTCGACCACGGTGGCGGGGGCGACGCTGGGCGCGATCCGGCCCGAACCGTCGGGGGCGCCCCGGGTCTACCAGATGGACCGCCCGTCACTGGGCGCACGACAGGCCAGTTACGCGGCACAGGCACCGGGGTTTGCCGATTTCAGCGAGAGCTATTCCGGTCGCGTGTTCGATCCGGAGGCCGCAACACCAGAGGCCCCGGAGCAGGTCCGGGGCGGGGTTTCGTTGCCGCTGGGTGCGGCGCGCGGGCAGGTGCATGAGAATTACATCATCGCCCAGACCGAAGACGGCGTGGTGATCGTTGACCAGCACGCCGCGCATGAGCGGCTGGTCTATGAGAAGCTCAAGACGCAGATGGCGGACAAGGGTGTGCCTGCCCAGGGCCTGCTGATCCCCGAGGTGGTGGAGCTGTCGCCCGACGATGCGGCAAGGTTGCTGGCGCGGGCCGAGGATCTGGAACGCATGGGCCTGCGCATCGAACCCTTCGGCAACGGTGCGGTTGCCGTGCGCGAGACGCCCGCGATCCTGGGAGAGGTCAACGCCGTCGCGTTGATCCACGATATCCTTGACGAACTGTCGGACCTTGGCAGCAGCGGGCTGTTGCAGGAGCGGATCGAGGCGATCCTGTCGCGCATGGCCTGTCATGGCTCGGTCCGGTCGGGCCGGGTGATGCGCGCCGAAGAGATGAACGCGCTGCTGCGCGAGATGGAAGCAACGCCGCATTCGGGCCAGTGCAACCACGGCCGCCCGACCTATGTGGAACTGAAACTGGCGGATATCGAACGGCTGTTTGGTCGCACATGATTCAGATTGGCGGGGTCACCTATGCGCTGGACGATCCGCTGACTCTAGCCGGGTTGGGCGCGGCGGGGTTCGCGCTGTTGGTGCTGTTGCTGGTCTGGCAGGCGGCGCGCAGCGCGCGGCGGGCGGCCCGTCTGTCCGAGCCGGTCTTGCAGCACATCAGCCATCTGTCGGTGCGGGTGCAGGGGCTGTCCGACGGACAGGAACGGCTGGCGGGCGGTCTGCACCATGTGACAGAGGCGCAGGTCGGCAGCCAGACCGCGATGCTGGAACTGATGGAGCGGCGGCTGGCCGAGGTGCAGGAGCGCATGGGCGAGTCGCTGCACGGCTCTGCCCGCCGCACGGCGCACAGTCTGGGGGAATTGCAGGAGCGGTTGCAGGCCATCGACAAGGCGCAGGCCAATATCACCAAACTGTCGGGCGATGTGCTGGGCCTGCAGGATATTCTGTCGAACAAGCAGACGCGCGGCGCTTTTGGCGAGATCCAGTTGCGCGAGATCGTCAGCCGGGCACTGCCGTCCGACGGCTACACCTGGCAGGCGGTTCTGTCCAACGGACGGCGCGCCGATTGCCTGATCCACCTGCCGCAACCGCCGGGGCCGATTGCCGTGGACGCCAAGTTTCCGCTGGAAGGCTATGAGGCGCTGCACCGCGCCGAGGGGCCGGAGGCGCGCACGCGGGCAGCGCAGGTGTTCCGGCTGTCGGTGCGCAAACACATCCGCGACATTGCAGCGCGATACATACTCGACGGCGAGACGGCAGAGGGCGCGCTGATGTTCCTGCCATCCGAAGCGGTCTATGCCGAGTTGCACGCGCATTTCCCGGACGTGGTGCGCGAAGGCTTCGATGCCCGGGTCTGGATCGTGTCGCCGACCACCTGCATGGCGACGCTGAACACCATGCGCGCGGTGCTGAAAGACGCCCGGATGCAGGAGCAGGCGGGCGCGATCCGGCGGGAACTGTCCTTGCTCTACGGCGACGTCGAACGCCTGTCCGGGCGGGTGGCCAATCTGGATCGTCATTTTGGTCAGGCGGCGCGGGACATCGAGGAAATCAAGATCAGCGCCGACAAGGCGGGGAAACGCGCGCATCGGCTGGACCGATTCGATTTCGAGGATATGGCAGAGGCCCCCGCGAATCGCGTGCTGCGCCTGACCGACCCGGCGGAATAGCGCCCCTGCGGCTGGGATATACGTCACAAGCGAAATCAACAACTTGCGGTGCCTGTCAGGTCCGGGGCCGGGCCCGGCCTGCCTGCGAGCCGGTTCCCATAGTGCGGATGCGGGCGGCGTTTGCCGTGCAGGACGCGGGTGTTTCGCGCTGTTCGGCGACCGTTCGACGGCATATTGATGTTAGCGCCCAAACTCGTTTTGCCGACACGGTTGAACCAATGGGGCATCAAAGGGTTATACTGAATAGAGAATCACGGGAGAGCGACGGATTCGGGGCGCAGTCAGGCAACTGGCGTGTCCGTTTCCGATCCGGGTGACACAGGCCCCGAACGGGGCAAGGGAGGAGGTGTCTTGACGCTCTACAGGTCGTTTAGACCTAAACCATTGCCATGCAGTCAACGCATGGATGTTATGCGGCTATGCGCCTGCCGCAACGTCCCCTGCACTGATAAACGACATGCCAGACATCGGGAGGACGAGGGAGCGCAAGCAATTGCGCCGTCAAACCTCACAGAAATTCCGACTCGTTTAGCGTTGAACTAAAATGCGCCGCAGAGGCGCGCAAAAGGGAAGAGGGCCTATGAAAGACACCCCCCAGGATGTCGATCCCGTTGAAAGCCAGGAATGGCAGGACGCGATCGAGGATGTGATCGAGCGCGACGGTGCCGACCGTGCGCACTATCTTCTGGACAAGGCGGTACAACGGG
>JAXMNQ010000057.1:0-34302 GCA_034670345.1 Paracoccaceae bacterium
TATGGCTCAATGATGCTCCACTGGGCATCGGTCAGGACTCTTCGGGTCAAGGCTGCTCTCCTCTGTTCGCAACCTTGAATCAGAAGTCAGGTGAATTGGGAATCCTGAACGTCAACAGCCCCTAGATGGCGTTCGAATTTCGCCAGCCTTTGTGCGGTCATCTGTTCGGCCCGGTGCAGCGTCAGTTGCCGAAAACGGGCTGTGGGTGCGCAGGGTTTCACAAGGCCGTATTTCAGTGCGTGAAAGACCGGGCGGCGGGCGATCAGATGGTCGTAGAAACCGGGCGCGCCCATGGTGGTGACGGCCAAGACGGCCCGCAGCCGGGGCAGGGCGGGTTTCAGCGCCCCGCCATCGGGAGTGTGCTCAAAGGCGACGCCGGGCAGAAAGCTGCGGTCGATCCAGCCTTTCAGAATCGCGGGCAGGCCAAACCACCATGTCGGAAAGACAAGGATCAGCCCGTCCAGATCCTGCAGGCCGGTGTCATCGGCAAAGGGCTGAGTGTAATACCGCGCCCGCTCCGGCGCAGTCAGCGCCGGGGCGAACCCTTCGGCATAGAGGTCAAGCAGATCGACCCGGTGCCCCCGCGTCCGCAGGTCAGTGTGCAGGTGTCCCGCAAACCGATGGCTCAGGCTGTCTGTCAGGGGATGGGCGGTCACGAGTCGCAGGTGCATGTGATCTTTTCTCAGAGCCTGCGGGGCTTGCCAAGGCGCGGCAGCCGTGGCCATCTGCGCGCATGACGCTTGCCTCTCTTATCACCCGCCTGCCGCGCGCCTTTGACCCCGACCACGGGGCCGAGGCGCTGGCCGCTTGTCCCTGGGCGAATGGCCCGGTTGCAGAGCTGATTGCGGGCACGGGCGGCTCCAGCCCCTACCTGCGAGGGTTGATCGTCAAGGAGGCGGACTGGCTGGAGGGCGCGCTCGACGATCTGGAGGCTGCGGTCACGGCGCTGAATGCCGATCTGGCAGAGATTGCACCGAACCAGATCGGCCCGGCGCTGAGGCAGGCCAAGCGGCGCTTCGCGCTGCTGATCGCGCTTTGTGACCTGTCCGGCGCGTGGGAGTTGGAGCAGGTCACCGGCACGCTGACCGATTTTGCCGATCTTGCCGCCACTCTCGCCCTGCGCGCCGCCATCACGCCCGAGATCACGCGCGGCAAACTGCCCGGCATGACCGAGGATGACATCGCGACGGCGGGCGGCATGGTGGCCTTGGCGATGGGCAAGATGGGGGCGGGGGAGCTGAACTATTCCTCTGACATCGACCTGATCTGCCTGTTCGACGAGACCCGCTATGACCCCGACGACTATCATGAAGCACGCGCCAGCCTTGTGCGGGCGACCCGCAAGATGGCCGCCACGCTGAACGATCTGACCGGCGACGGCTATGTCTTTCGCACCGATCTGCGCCTGCGTCCCGATCCGGCGGTCACACCGGTCTGCATGGCAATGGAAGCGGCGGAACGTTATTACGAAAGCGTTGGCCGCACCTGGGAGCGCGCGGCTTATATCAAGGCAAGGCCCTGCGCCGGGGATCTGGCGGCCGGGCAGCGGTTTCTGACCACGCTGAAGCCCTTTGTCTGGCGCAAGCATCTGGATTTCGCCGCCATCCAGGACGCGCATGACATCCGCTTGCGCATCCGCGAGCACAAGGGGCTTGGCGGGCGGATTTCGCTGGAAGGCCACAACATGAAGCTGGGGCGCGGGGGTATCCGCGAGATCGAGTTCTTTACCCAGACCCGGCAGTTGATCGCGGGCGGGCGCGACCGGGACTTGCGGGCGCGCGGGACGGTCGAAGGATTGCGACGGCTGGCAGACAAGGGCTGGGTGCCCGGCGATGTGGCCGAAACGCTGACAAGCCATTACCGCGCGCATCGCGAGGTGGAACACCGCATCCAGATGATCGGCGACGCGCAGACCCATGACCTGCCCAAGAGCGCGGAGGGCATGGCGCGGCTGGCCGCGCTGGCAGGGCAGGATCTGAAGGATTTCAAGGCTGGTCTGGTGGAGCGGCTGACCGAAGTGCACGAGTTGACCGAAGGGTTCTTTGCACCCGGAGAGGCCGAAGCGCCCAAGGAGATCCCGGAGGTCTTTGCAGACAGCGAATTGCCCACGCGCTGGCGCAACTACCCCTGTCTGCGGTCGCAGCGCGCGGTCGAAATCTTTGAGCGCCTGGGCCCGGAAATCCTGCGCCGGCTGGGAGAGGCCGCCCGCCCCGAAGAGGCGCTGCTGGCCTTCGACAGCTTTCTGGCCGGTCTGCCGGCGGGAGTGCAGCTTTTTTCGCTGTTCGAGGCCAACCATCAGCTGATTGACCTGTTGGTGGACATTGTCGGCACCTCACCCGACCTTGCGCGCTACCTGTCGCGCAATTCCAGCGTGTTCGACGCGGTGATCGCCGGGGACTTTTTCAGCCAATGGCCCGGCAGCGATGCGCTGCGCGGCATGTTGGTGGACCAGTTGGACCTCGCGGGGGATTATGAACGGCAGTTGGACACCGCGCGCCGCTGGGCCAAGGATTGGCATTTTCGCGTGGGAGTCCATCTTTTGCGTGGCCTGTTGGGGCCAGAGGAGGCGGGCAAGGCCTATGCCGATCTGGCCGGGGCCGCACTGGCCGCGCTCTGGCCGCGTGTTCAGGCGCAATTTGCCGAAAAGCACGGCCCCCCGCCGGGACGCGGTGCTGTGGTTGTGGGCATGGGCTCGCTGGGCGCGCGGCGGCAGCATGCGCGGTCCGATCTGGATGTGATCGTGATCTACGACGCCGACGGGGTCGACAGCTCCGAGGGCCGTCGTCCACTGGCCAGTCGCGCCTATTACGCGCGGCTTACGCAGGCGTTGATCACGGCGATGACCGCCCCGATGGCCGAGGGCCGCCTGTACGAGCTGGACATGCGCCTGCGCCCCTCCGGCAACCAGGGGCCGGTGGCGACCTCGTGGGCGTCCTTTCAGAAATACCAGCGCGAGGATGCCTGGACCTGGGAGCATCTGGCCATGACCCGGGCCCGGGTGGTGGCAGGGCCGGTGGAACTGGCCGAAGATGTCGAGGCGTTCCGCAAGGAACTGATCGCCCGCCCGCGCGAGGCGGCAGAGGTCCGGACACAGGTGGCCGAAATGCGCGCACGGATTGCGGCGGCCAAGGGTGAGGCCGGGCCGATGGATGCCAAGATCGGGCGTGGACGCCTGCAGGATCTGGAATTGTTCTCACAAATGGCCACCTTGTTGTCGGCCAAGCCGGTGCGCGAGGCCCCGCGCGCCCTGCGTCTGACCGACTGGCTGGACGCGGACGAACAGCGCGACCTGATCTCCGCCTATGAGCTGTTCTGGACCTTGCAGATCGGCGCGCGACTGGTCAGCGAAGAGGCGCTGAACCCGGACAAGCTGGGCGCGGGGGGCGTCGCCTTCCTGTTGCGGCTGACGGGAGCTGCGGATGTGAACGCCCTGCGGGGCGAGATTGAAACCCATGCGGCGCGTGCGGCCTCGATCATCGACGGGTCATTGCCGGAACAGGAGGCGTAAGAATGGACAAGTTGGAAGTGACTGATCCCAAGGGCCTGATGCGCGAGGCCTACACAATGGAGGGCCTGACATCCGAGGAATGCCGGTCGATCTTTCTGGACTGGGCCTTGAGCCTGCCTGCAGAGATTGATCCCAAGGTGATGATCGGTGCGGTTCTGGCCAAATACGGCGAGGCGGCGGATCATCCGATGACAGCGGTGTTGCGCGCAGGCATGGAGCCGAGCGGCGCGCCGCGTCGGCGGGGCGGTTGGAAGTCGCGCCCGCGTCCGGACGACGGCCTGAATTGAAAACGGCGCGCCTTGGCGCACCGTTCGAATATGTGACTTGTCCCGTCGCGCGACAGGACAGGATCAGCTGCGCGGCAGGGCGGCCGCCACGCGGGCCAGTTCCTCGATCCGGGCCCAGTCACCGGATTCGACCGCGTCCTTGGGCGCGACCCAGCTGCCGCCCACGCAAAGCGTGTTCGACAGGCCCAGATAGGTCTGCGCGTTGGACGGGCTGACGCCGCCCGTGGGGCAGAACCGCACCTGCGGGATCGGCGCGCCGATCGCCTTCAGCGCGGGCACGCCGCCATTGGCCTCTGCCGGAAAGAACTTTTGCACGGTATAGCCGCGCTCCAGCAGGCGCATGACCTCGGACGAGGTGGCAGCCCCCGGCAGCAGCGGCAGGTCCGCATCCTCGCAGGCCTGCAGCACCGTGTCGGTCGCGCCCGGAGAGACGCCGAACTTTGCGCCCGCCTCGACCGCCGCCTTGACGTCCGCCGGTGTCAAAAGCGTGCCTGCGCCGACAACGCCGCCCTCGACCTTGGACATTTCACGGATCACGTCCAGCGCGGCAGGGGTGCGCAGGGTAACCTCAAGCACTGGCAGGCCACCGGCGACCAGCGCCTCGGCCAGTGGGCGCGCATGTGCGACATCCTCGACCACAAGCACCGGGATCACCGGGGCAAGACGGCAGAGCGCTTCGGATTTCTGGCTGGCTTCCTGAGGGGTCATCGCTGCTATCTCGCTTTGTCAGGTCTATTATTCAGGGAGGTCATAGAGAAGGATTGGCGGTTACACCACAACCGCCGCACCGTTCGAGGACAGGCCGACATTCTTGCGGAAGGCCTCGAACAGCTCGCGCCCGACACCGTGGCCGTTGCCGGACAGGTCGGCGGTTGCCAGTTCGCGGCTGTCGAAATCCTCGGCCAGCGTCTCGATCACGCCGTTGACCGCATCGACCCGCACGATGTCGCCATCCCGCAGCCGCGCCAGCGGGCCGCCGTTGGCGGCCTCGGGCGAGATGTGGATCGCCGCCGGAACCTTGCCGGATGCACCGGACATGCGGCCATCGGTGACCAGCGCCACCTTCAGCCCGCGATCCTGCAGCACCGCCAGCGTCGGCGTCAGCCCGTGCAGTTCCGGCATCCCGTTGGACGACGGCCCCTGAAAACGCACCACTACAACGGTGTCGGAGGTGAACTCACCGGCCTTGAAGGCCGCCTTGACGCTGTCCTGATCGTGGAAGATGCGGCAGGGCGCTTCGATCACGTGGCGTTCGGGAGCAACGGCGGAGACCTTGATCATGCCGTGGCCGAGGTTGCCGTAAAGCTGCTTGAGACCGCCGGACGGCTGGAACGGATCCTTGGCCGGGCGCAGAATCCTGTCGTTCTGCGTCTCACGCGGACCGTCGCGGTAGGTGATCGCCCCCTCGGTCAACACCGGTTCCTGCATGTAAAGCGAGAGGCCGTCACCGGCGACGGTCTTGACGTCATCGTGCAGCAGGCCGGCGTCCAGCAGGTCACCGATCATGTATTGCAGGCCGCCCGCGGCATGGAAGTGGTTCACGTCGGCCAGACCGTTGGGATAGACCTTGGCCATCAGCGGCGTGGCCGAGCTGATTTCATCAAAGTCTTCCAGTTCCAGAACGATCCCGGCGGCGCGCGCCATCGCGGGCATGTGCAGCACGAGGTTGGTGGACCCACCGGTGGCCATCAGCCCGACAATCCCGTTCACAAAGGCCTTGGCGTCCAGCACGTCGCAGACCGGGCGATAGGCATTGCCAAGGTTGGTGATCGACAGCGCATGTTTCGCGGCCTCCACCGTCAGCGCGTCGCGCAGAGGGGTGCCCGGGTTCACGAAGGAAGTGCCCGGCAGATGCATGCCCATGAACTCCATCAGCATCTGGTTGGAGTTGGCAGTGCCGTAAAAGGTGCAGGTGCCGGGTGAGTGGTAAGAGGCCATCTCGGCCTCCATCAGCTTGTCGCGGCCGACTTCTCCGGTGGCGAATTGCTGACGCACCTTGGCCTTTTCATCGTTCGGCAGACCCGAGGGCATCGGACCAGCGGGGATGAACAGACCGGGGATGTAGCCAAAGGTCGCCGCGCCGATCACAAGGCCCGGCACGATCTTGTCACAGACGCCAAGGTAGACAGCGGCATCAAAAACGTTGTGCGAGAGCGCGACACCGGTGGCCAGTGCAATCACATCGCGCGAGAACAGCGACAATTCCATGCCGACCTGACCCTGGGTGACACCGTCACACATGGCCGGCACTCCACCCGCGACCTGCGCGGTGCCACCAGCCTCGCGCGCGGCGCGTCGGATGATATCCGGGTAGTGCTCGAACGGCTGATGCGCCGAGAGCATGTCGTTGTAGGCGGTCACGATCCCGAGGTTCGGCGCGCGCCCTTCGGCGAGCGCATCCTTGTCCCCGGCCATGGCGGCATAGGCGTGGGCCTGATTTCCGCAGGTCAGATGGGCGCGGCGCGGGCCTTCGTCTGCGGCGCGGCGCATCCGGTCCAGATAGGTGGCGCGGAGCGTTTCCGACCGCTCCTCGATACGTGCTGTGACCTTGGCGATTGTCGCGTCAAGCGGCATTGGGGGCTCCCTTCGGGATCTGAATGGGCTTTCGCTTGGGTCTCATGTAAGTTAGTTAGCGCTAACGGTAAAGGGGATATCGTGCAAAACCATCCGTTTTTCAGGGATCGGCCCCGGTAAAGTCGGAAAATCGCGGGCCTGCTTTCCCCGGTCGCGGTTTACGGTTATCGGGGGGCATGATGGACACAGACACCCCCGATCGCCGCCCGGTATTGCGGCTGAAACCCAAGGCCAACGCATCCGCAATCCGGCGCGGCTCTCCCTGGGTCTTTGACAACGAACTGGTGATGGACCGCCGCAGCAAGGCAATTGCGCCCGGCAGCATCGCCACACTTGAGGACAACGAGAGGCGGCCACTGGCCACTGTTGCGGTCAATCCCGGTTCCCGGATCGTGGCGCGTGTGCTGGACCGCGACGCCGAGGCAGAAGTGGACGCGGACTGGTGCGCGTCACGGATCACCAAGGCTCTGGCGCTGCGAGAGGCACTGTATGACGCACCATACTACCGGCTGATCCATGCCGAAGGCGACGGCCTGCCGGGTCTGGTGGTCGACCGTTTTGGCGACACGCTGGTGATGCAGCCGAACGCCGCCTGGGCCGAAGCGAAACTGGACGTTCTGGTAAAGGCGCTGGTCGACGTGACCGGTGTCACAACCGTTCTGAAGAACGCAGGCGGTCGCGGTCGTACGCTGGAAGGTCTTGACGATCAGGATGCTGTCTTGCTGGGCACCGCGCCGGAGGCCGCCGTTCCGGTCGAGATGAACGGGGCCACCTATATGGCGGACCTGACCGGCGGGCAAAAGACCGGGCTGTTCTATGACCAGCGCGACAACCATGCCTTTGCCGCCCGTCTGGCGCAGGGCACGCGGGTGCTGGACATGTTCAGCCACGTAGGCGGTTTTGCTCTGGCCTCTTTGGCGGGCGGGGCGGTCAGCGCGCTGGCCGTGGACGGGTCCGCACCCGCCTTGGCGCTGGCAGAGGAAGGTGCGCGGCGCATGGGCGCCTCGGACAGGTTTGAAACCCGTCAGGGCGACGCCTTTGCGGTGTTGGAGGCATTGGCCACGGAAGGCGCGGAATTCGACCGGGTGATCTGTGATCCGCCCGCCTTTGCGCCTGCCAAACCCGCCTTGGAAAAGGGATTGCGCGCCTATGAACGGCTGGCCAAACTGGCCGCTCCGCTGGTGGCCGAGGGCGGTTTCCTGACGCTGTGTTCCTGTTCTCACGCGGCGGATCTGTCGGCCTTTACAGGCGCTTGCCTGCGCGGGATCGGGCGTGCGGGACGCCGGGCGCAACTGGTCCACACCGGCTTTGCCGGGCCGGACCACCCGCTGCTGCCGCAACTGGCCGAATCCGGCTATCTCAAGGCGCTGGTATTCCGTCTGTGAAAGTCCTGCTGGACACCTGCGTTCTCTATCCCACGGTGATGCGAGAAGTGCTGTTGGGGGCTGCGGCGCAGGGTCTGTTCACGCCGCTTTGGTCTGAACGTATCCTGGAGGAATGGGCGCGCGCCGCCCGCAAACTGGGTCCCGAGGGTGAGGCACAGGCGCGCGCCGAGGTCGCGCTTGTGCGCGCCAACTGGCCGGGGGCCGAGGTGACATTGCCCCCCTCGCTGGAGACGCGCCTGTGGCTGCCGGATGTCAATGACCGCCACGTTCTGGCGGCGGCCATCGCCGGCAGCGCGGATGTGATCATCACCGCCAATGCCGCTGATTTTCCACGCAATATCCTTGCCGAAGAGGGGCTTTCACGGGCTGACCCGGATGCCTTTCTGCATGGTCTCTGGCAGGCCAATCCAGAGACTCTGGCGCAGGTAAGCGAAACCGTGCGGGCCGAGGCAGAGGGTCTGTCCGGGCAGCCCTGGACGCTCCGCGGGCTGTTGAAAAAGGCCCGTCTGCCGCGGCTGGGTAAGGCCCTGACCGCATAGGGTTGCAGGGCGCGGCGGGCGGCTTTATCTCTGCGAAACCCGATGAAATCTCTCTGGCACCGGAAAGGACCGCCGTTTGCAGCTGCCCCGCCTAGAGATCCGCAACATCGTCCGCCGCTACGATGACAAGGCGGTGGTCGACAATGTTTCGCTGGCCATTCAGCCGGGGCATGTGACCTGTTTGCTGGGGCCGTCGGGCTGTGGAAAATCGACGACCCTTCGGATCATCGCCGGGGTCGAGATGCAGGATTCCGGCACCATCCACGTCGACGGCAAGCTGATCAGTGACACGGTCTACCGGGTGCCGCCGGAACGCCGCTCCATCGGCTTGATGTTTCAGGATTTCGCGCTTTTTCCGCATCTTAGCGTGGGCGAGAACGTGGGTTTCGGCCTGAAGGGATCGGGCAGCGACAAGAGGAAACGCGCCGAGGAATACCTCGCGCGGGTGGGTCTGTCACATTTCATCAATGACTACCCGCACCAATTGTCGGGGGGCGAACAGCAGCGCGTGGCTCTTGCGCGGGCTTTGGCCCCCAAGCCCAGCCTGATGCTGATGGATGAGCCGTTCTCCGGCCTTGATAACCGGCTGCGGGACGGCATCCGGGACGAGACGCTGGAACTGCTCAAGGAAGAGGGCACCTCGGTGCTGCTGGTCACGCATGAGCCGGAAGAAGCGATGCGGATGGCGGATGAGATTGCCCTGATGCGAAAGGGCCATATCGTCCAGCAGGGCGCGCCCTATAACATATACAACGCGCCGATGGATCGCGAGGCTGTGGCCTTTTTCAGCGATATCAACGTTGTGAAGGGCAAAGTTCAAGGGGCGCTGGTGGCGACCCCCTTTGGCCACTTCCTGGCCCCGGGTCACGCGGATGGCACCAAGGTCGAAATCGTCTTTCGCCCGCAGCATGTCGGCATCGACTTCGACCGGGGCGGCAAGGGGCCGAACCCCTCGGCCATGACCGGGGCGCCGGCGCGCGGGGTGGTGATCCGGTCGCGGTTCATGGGGTCGGAAAGCCTCGTGGAATTCCGCATGGATCACGATGGCCAGAAACTGACAGCCACTGTCCCGAACGTCTTTCTGCCCCGACCGGATACGCCCATGTGGCTCAGCATCCGGCGGGATCGCTGTTTCGTCTTTCCGGGACGTTGATTTGTTCACAGGCAATTTGTCCACAAGCGCTTGTGGGTAAACCCTCAGAGATTGTCTGACTTCAGGGCGCGGTTCAACACATAGACCCTGATCGAGGAGGCCAGTCCCACCTCGGGGTCCCGAGCGACATCAATTTCGCTCGCCAAGGCATTGATTGTCTTGCCATCCTCAGTAGCGATCCGGCGAAATTCCCGCCAGAACAGATCCTCCAGCGAAACAGAGGTACGGTGGCCTTTCAGGGTCAGGGAATGTTTGACCGGGCGGCCGCTCATTCCTTTTCGTGTCCGTCCAGATCGCGTTTCGCCTTGTCCGCGCGCGCCTTGGCCAGTTCCTTGACGGCCTTGCCGAGCCCGTGTTTCGCGGCATTGGCATCGCCTTCGCGACGTTTCTCGTCCCGTGCCTGTTGTTTGCGGAAACGGTTGAGATTGACGACTTTTGACATATCCAGCTCCGAAACCGTCGGACCCCGTCGCATCGGGGCCCTTGATGCAAACGGTACGCAAAAAAGGTCTTTCTGCGCAAGCCGTTCAGGTCTCGGCACTGGTTTCGACCCGTACACAGGGACAGCGCCAGCCAGATCCAACAGGGACGCGCGGTTTCCGTCCCCAGTTGCGTGAAAAATTCACCCGATCCCGCCGAACCGGACGCCCGAAAGTTCGGCCATGTCTTTCTTCCAGGTGGTCAGGTCGTCGGTATTGAACTTCGACAGGTGATCGTGGCCGCAGGCGCGGGCCATGACCTGCATGAGTTGCACCGAAGCCTCGAAGAATGTCCTCAGCTGCTGTGCCGATTTCTCGACCACCAGGCGATTCACCAGATGCGGTTTCTGCGAAGCGATGCCGACCGGGCAATTGTTGGTATGGCAGGCCCGCATGGCCAGACAACCGATGGCCTGCATGGCCGCGTTCGACACCGCGATGGCGTCCGCGCCCAGCGCCAGCGCCTTGATGAAATCCGCCGGTTTGCGCAGGCCCCCGGTGATGACTAGCGTGACATCCTCACGCCCGGATTCGTCCAGGTGCAGCCGCGCGCGGGCCAGCGCCGGGATGGTGGGGACAGAGATGTTGTCGCGGAAGATCAGCGGCGCCGCACCAGTGCCGCCGCCGCGCCCGTCAAGAATGATGTAATCCACGCCGACCTCCAGCGCCGCATCGATGTCCTTTTCGATGTGCTGGGCCGAGAGTTTGTAGCCGATAGGGATGCCACCGGTGCGTTCACGGACCTGCTGCGCAAAGTCGCGGAACTGTGCCGGATCGGTCCAGTCCGGGAAACGGGAGGGGGAAATGGCGTCCTGACCTTTTTCGAGGTTGCGGACTTCGGCGATCTTGGCGGTGACCTTTTTTCCGGGCAGATGGCCGCCGGTTCCGGTCTTGGCCGCCTGACCGCCCTTGAAGTGAAAGGCCTGCACACGGTCGAGCTTTTCCCATTCAAAGCCGAAGCGGGCGGAGGCGAGTTCGTAGAAATAGCGGGAATTGGCCTCCTGCTCCTCTGGCAGCATCCCGCCTTCGCCCGAGCAGATGCCGGTGCCAGCCAATTCTGCGCCGCGCGCCAAGGCGATCTTGGCCGGGACCGAAAGCGCGCCGAAGGACATGTCAGAGACGAACAGCGGGATATCCAACCGCAGCGGTTTTGCAGCACCGGGGCCGATCACGACCTCGGTGCCGACCGGATCATCCTCCAGCAGCGGCGGCTTGGCCAGTTGCGCGGTCAGGATCTGGATGTCGTCCCAGTCCGGCAATTCCGTGCGGGACACGCCCATGGAAGCGACAGCGCCGTGATGGCCGACCTTGGACAGGCCGTCGCGGGCAAGTTGCCGGATCATGCCGTTGGTCGGTTCCTCCTCCGTTCCCGAGGTGTCGGCGTAGAGGCCCAGGTAGGCGTCACGGTCGAAAGGCTGCGGGTTGTCCTGCGCCCAGGCGTTGATCTCGTCCTCGTCGATGAGGATCTGACCGTCCTCGACCCAGCTCTGGAATTTCGGCAGCGACTCGTCATTGGCGTATTCCGACACGCCGCTGTCCAGTCGGTAATCCCAGTGATGCACGCCGCAGATCAGGTTCTTGCCGCTGACGAAACCATCCGCCATCAACGCGCCGCGATGCAGGCAGCGACCGTAGAAGACGGAAACTTCGTCGTCGAAACGGACGACGACCAGATCAACCTCACCCACAAGCGCGTATTGCGGTTTGCGGTCGGGCAGGTCGATGAGTTTGGCGATGGCGGTCTTTTTCAAACGGGCTCTCCGAAGACGTAAGTCATTTCAACCTGATATGGAGCGCCGCAGCAGTCTGTCGACTGGACGACCGGGCAGGGGCCCGCAAGACCCCCGCCCACGCGCGATCAGGCCTTGGGGCCGATCATCTGTTCAGGACGCACCACGGCGTCAAAGGTGGCCTCATCGACAAAGCCCAGCGCAATCGCCTCTTCTTTCAGCGTGGTGCCGTTCTTGTGCGCGGTCTTGGCGACCTTGGTGGCGTTGTCATACCCGATGGTCGGCGCCAGCGCCGTGACCAACATCAGCGATTCCTTCATCAGCTTTTCGATGCGCGGTTCATTGGCCTGAATTCCCATCAGCATCCGCTCGGTAAAGCTGTCCGATGCGTCGCCCAACAGTTGGATCGACTGCAGCAGGTTATAGCTCATCATCGGGTTGTAGACGTTCAACTCAAAATGGCCCTGAGAGCCCGCGAACTTGATCGCGGCGTCATTGCCCATGACGTGCGCGGCGACCTGTGTCAGCGCCTCGGCCTGCGTCGGGTTGACCTTGCCCGGCATGATGGAACTGCCCGGTTCGTTTTCCGGCAGGATCAGCTCGCCCAGACCCGATCGCGGCCCGGACCCCAGCAGGCGGATGTCGTTGGCGATCTTGTAGCAGCTGCCTGCAATCGTCGCCAAAGCGCCGGAGAGAAAGACCATGGCGTCATGGGCGGCCAGCGCCTCGAACTTGTTGGGGGCGGTGACGAAGGGCAGGCCGGTGATGTCCGCCATATGCGCGGCGACCGCTTCGCTCCAGCCGTGTTTGGTGTTCAGACCGGTTCCGACGGCCGTACCGCCCTGCGCGAGCTCATAGATGCCCGGCATCGCCGCCTCGACCCGTTTCAGACCGTTGCGGATCTGCATGGCGTAGCCGCTGAATTCCTGCCCCAGCGTCAGCGGGGTGGCATCCTGCGTGTGGGTGCGGCCGATCTTGATGATGTCCTTGAATTCCTGCGCCTTGGATTCCAGACCTTCGGCCAGCTTGGTCAGGCCCGGGATCAGCACGTCACGGACCATCATCGCCGTGGCGATGTGCATGGCGGTGGGGAAGGTGTCGTTCGACGACTGCCCCATGTTGCAGTGATCGTTGGGGTGCACCGGGTCCTTCGATCCGATCACGCCGCCGAGGATCTCGATCGCGCGGTTGGCGATGACCTCGTTCGAATTCATGTTGGACTGGGTGCCCGACCCTGTCTGCCAGACGACCAGCGGAAAGTTGTCGTCAAACTTGCCCTCGATCACCTCGCCTGCGGCCTGGACAATTGCGTCGGCCAGCTTGGCGTCCAGATCGCCGGTCGCCTTGTTCTGCATGGCGCAGGCCTGCTTGATGACGCCCAGCGCGCGCACGATGGCGACGGGCTGTTTTTCCCAGCCGATGGGGAAGTTCATGATGGAACGCTGGGTCTGCGCGCCCCAGTACTTGTCAGCGGGGACTTCGAGCGGGCCAAAGCTGTCGGATTCGGTGCGGGTCGCGGTCATGGAAAGCCTCCTTCACGGGTTGTCTTCTCTTACCCGACAAGTTGCGAAAGACAAGGCTGCATACCACGGGATACCGTTAACATGCGTCAGAATGCCAAGTCCAACCCGGGCAAATTGGCGTGAAAGCTGGTGCCGCCGCCTTCTCGCGGGCGGCCCGAGTGATCCGACGTCAGGTCCGGCCGATCCTGACCTCCGCCGCAGTCGCGGTCACTTGCGGAACCGGTCAAGGCTGACGACCTCGGCGTCATGATGTTCGGCCTCGCGCTCCCCGGGGCCGTCATCATCGGGCGGCGTGGGATCGTCGTCGCCGTCATCCTCTTCCTCGTCCTGGCTTTCAAAGCGCAGGCCGAATTCGACCGACGGATCGACAAAGGTCTTGATCGCGTCATAGGGAATATAAAGTCGCTCGGGCGCGTCGCCAAAGTTCAGCGTCACGGCAAAGCCGTCATTTCCAACGTCAAGGCCATCGTACCAATGCTGCATCACCACGGTCATTTCCTCGGGGTATCGGTCTGACAGCCAGTCGGCCAGTTCCGCGTCCGGGTGCCCGGTTTCGAAGGTGATAAAGAAATGATGCTCCCCCGGCAGACCATTGGCTTGCACGCCTTCCAGAACTTCCTGGATCAGGCCGCGCATGGCGCGGTGCATGAGCTTACCGTAGTCGATACCTTGAGACATGGAGGACCTTTCAGAGCGTAGCCCCACCATATTGTTTTTGACGGTGAGGAAAAGGGGCGAATGTCAGATCAGATCAAGGCCCCAGCCCGCCACGGCGGTCAGCGCCAGAACCATCGGGACACCGCGTTTTGCCATAAAAAGCAGCAGCGCGGCGAGCGCTGTCAGCGGCAGCACCTGCCAGCGCAGAGAGGTCAGCTCAGGCAGGTCGAGGCTGATCACACCCAGCGTCACCGGGGTCACCTCGGCAAAGAAAACGTGGATGGCGAACCAAAGCGACAGGTTCAGGATCACGCCCACCACGGCGGCGGTGATCGCGGCCAGCGCAGATTGCAGGCGCGGGCGGGCCAGCAGGTCTTCGACATAAGGCGCGCCGGCAAATATCCACAAAAAGCAAGGGACGAAGGTCATCCAGAGCGTCAGCGCCCCGGCGGCCAAGGCCAACACCGGACCGCCCTCTGCGTGCCCCGCCAGTTGACCGACAAATTGCGTCACGAGGATCAGGGGCCCGGGCGTCGTTTCCGCCAGCCCCAGCGCGTCGACCATCTGCGCCGCGTCCAGCCAGTGCCGCGTCTCGACCACCTCCTGCGCCATGTAGGCCAGCACCGCATAGGCGCCACCAAAGGTGACGACGGCGAGTTTGGCGAAAAACACCGCAAGGTCGAACAGCAGGGTCTGACCGGCAAGGTGCAGGACCGGCAGCGGGGCCAGCCAGAGCAGAACCCAGAAGGCAAGTGTTGCAGGATGCGTTCGACGCATCAGCGTGGTGGCAGGCGGCGCCTCTGTCGGGGCGGTGGTCCGGATTGCTCCCCAGAGCGCCGCCAGCGCGATGATCAGCGGAAAGGGCAGACCCAGCGCAAAGATCGCCAGAAAGGAAAGGCCCGCCGCGATGTAGTCCGGCAGGCCCTTCAGCGCCTTGGTCGACAGACGCCAGAGCGCCTGCGCCACGATCACCACCACGCAGGCCTTGATGCCCAGCATCAGCGACCCGGTCACGGGGCTTGCGTTGTAGGCGGCATAGAGCAGGGCCAGTATCGCGATGATCAGCGCACCGGGCAGAACAAACAGGGTGCCCGCCACCAACCCACCGGGGATGCCCCGCAGCCGCCAGCCTGCATAGGTGGCCAGTTGCATCGCCTCTGGTCCCGGCAGCAGCATGCAGAAACTCAACGCGCGCAGGAATTGCGCCTCGGTCAGCCAGGGGCGCTCTTCGACCAGTTCGCGATGCATCAGGGCGATTTGAGCCGCCGGTCCACCAAAGGACAGCAGACCGATGCGGCCGAACACGCGGATCAGGTCGGAAAAGGGCGTCATGCCTTGCGGATAGGCGCGCCCTGTAACAACCGCAAGACGGTCAGAGCCAATTCGGCGCGTGCCTTGCAATCAGCCATGCCGCCGGACCGGCCTCGAAGGCGAACCAGATCAGCGCCTTGGGCTGCGGCGGCTTGTCGAGGACCATGGAAATCAGGCGCCCGCTGGCGGCACCCGCATAGGCGACCCCCAACATGGTGTAGGCCTCTGGCCGCCCGGTGATCAGGCAGAACAGACCCACCGCCACAAACAGCCCGCCTGCCGAGGCGCGCAATTCGCTCAACCCCATGGTCGATCCGTTCGGGGTCAGGTCCAGCGCTTGCGCGGCATAACGCGGCGCGACATAACCGATGGCGCCAAAGGCGATGGTGATCAGTGCAAGGGCCGGGTCGATGAGGCTGAGCATGACGGTTCCTTCCTGTGCGCCGCAGAGCGTTGAGGTAGACGGGCGCGCGGAAAGGACAAGCGCCCTGCAGGGACAGGCGCGCAGGGGAATTGCTTTATGCCCAGCCCTTGATAAGGTTTCCCTAAGGTCAATTTGGGGGGCAATCATGACGGCACCGGTTACGTCCATCACCATTGTGGGCGGGGGCACCGCGGGCTGGATGACGGCGCTGCTGCTGTATACCAACCTCAACCGCTACAGAAAGCCGAGCGACAGGATCAAAGTCACCCTGATCGAGTCGCCCAACATTCCTACCGTGGGCGTGGGCGAGGCGACGGTCCCCAACATGCCGCGCACATTGGTCGAATGTGGCATCTCGGAATCGCAGTTCTTTCGCACCTGCAACAGCTCCTTCAAGCTGGGCGTGCTCTTCGATCACTGGAATGTGGACGAGGACGGCAAGCCGATCCAGTTCGTGAACCCCTTCATGGAGCCGCCGCTGGTCGACGGCGTCGAGATGGCCGCCTATTACCTGAAGTTCGGTGCCGGAGATCTTGATTTCGTGAGGCTCTTCGCCCCCAGCCTTGACCTGTTCGACGAACAGTGCGGGCCGCGCGGCTTTCGCACGGCAGAGTTTTCGCGCGACACCTCATATGCTTATCACCTGGACGCGGGCAAGTTTGCCGGTCTTCTTCGTGAGGTCTGCGTCAAACGCGGCGTGACCCACATTTACGACAACCTGCAAGAGGTCGAACAGGACGAACGCGGCTATGTCTCGGCCTTGCAACTGGAGAAGACAGGCAAGGTGCCGGTCGAACTGGTGATCGACTGCACCGGCTTTCGCGGCTTGGTCATCAATCAGGTGCTGGGCGGAGAATTCATCAATTATTCCAAGTACCTTGCCAACGACAAGGCGATGGCGGTGCAGATCCCGCATTCCAACGACAAGATTGAGCCGATGACCCGCGCCACAGCATTGGGGGCCGGGTGGTCCTGGCGTGTGCCGCTGTATAACCGGATTGGCACCGGTTACGTCTATTCCAGCGCGCACCGCACCGACGAAGAGGCGCGCGACGAGTTCATGGCCTTCCTTGGCCCCGCCGCCGAGGGGTTGGAGCCCCGCGTGATCCCCATGCGGATCGGGCGCAACCGCGAGACATGGATCAAGAACTGCGTGGCGATCGGCCTGTCGGGCGGCTTTATCGAGCCGCTGGAATCGACGGCCATCCACATGATCGACATGGCGGTGCGCCAGTTGATCACGCATTTCCCGGACCAGAGTTACGCCGCACCGCTGCGCAAGAGTTACAACCGGCAGACCCAGGCGCTGTTCGACGAGGTGCTGGATTTCATCTGCCTGCATTACCGGTTGGGCAACCGAACCGACAGCCTATACTGGATCGACGCGCGTGAGGAACTGCAGATCCCCGACCGGCTGGCCGAGAACCTGGAGCTGTGGAAACACGCGCTGCCGATGATCTTCCACCTTGATACAGCGTCTTTCTTTGGCGTTGGAACCTATCACTCGGTGCTGATCGGAAAGCGTGTCTACGAGATGGGATATGGCGCGCCGGGCTTTGCCGCCGGTCTGCCGTTGAATGAGGACAGGTGGTGGGAGGTCGTAGCAAAGCAGCGGGCGCGGTTTGCCGACATGGTGGAAAAGGCCCCGGATCACCGGCACCTGTTGCGCGACATTCGCGGTGAGCTGTCCTCGCGCGAGCGGCGGGCATTGGAACGGGGAGAAATGCTGGAGACGGCGCGCGCCGCGCCGGAATTGGCCGAGAGCAGCCTGCTGTAAGGGGGCGCTGCCCCCGTCGTCACATGTGTGACGACTCCCCCGAGGTATTTGAAAAACCAAAGAAAATAAAAGAAAGGTCAGCTTTGTGAAAGTGCAGGCTTCTGTTGCCAGGTGCCTGCGAACCCCGCCTTACGCTGCTAAGCGCAAGGACTTAGATTTCGGTATTTCCTACTGCTTACGCAGCAAGAGCAACCGGAGCACGATTGTTGTTGGCAATTGTACTTTACGGACCGATAACGGTGGTACCTCACCGAGACAAAGCTACATCTTTACGCGTTCGTCGATCCTATTTCGGCCCCATGATCCCCCAACAAGGGATATTTGGTGGAGCCGCCGGGTACCGCCCCCGGGTCCGATCCGTTTATTGCATGCGCGTTTATGTCCATAGTTCCCGAGGGAACACGATGAATATAGGGACGCCGGACGCGCTTGCAAAGGGGTATTCGCGCGCTGTCGTCACTTCAAGCTGACGAGGCGCCAGGCAATCCGGGGCTTTATTCCTGCAACAAGCTGTCCTGACCGGCCAGATCCAGCGGCGTGATGCGCAATTGCTGGCCGCCCAGATCGCGAAACGCCCGCTGACGGCATGTGAGCACCAGAATCTGCACGTCGCTTGCCTGCCGATGCAATGCGTCGAACATGCGTTCGATTCGGTCGTCGTCGGTGTAGACCAGCGCATCATCAAGGATCACCGGCGCGGCGCGGCCGTCCTGCGCCAGCAGGCGGGCAAAGGCCAGCCGGACCAGCAGGGCAAGCTGTTCCTGGGTGCCACCTGAAAGCACATCGATGGTTTCTTCCTGCCCGTTACGGGTCAGCCTGCCAGGCAGCAGATCCGCATCGTCCCATTCCAGCTGCGCTTCTGGCCAGAGAAGGTGAAGAAGGGGCCGCAAGGCATTGGCAACCGGCGTGAAATAGCGATCTCTTGCCGCATTCCGCGCGCTTTCAAGGGCGTCCTGCAACCGTTGCAGGACGGCGATATCTCGCGCGATCCGGGTCAGCGTGGCAATTTCTGTCGCAAGGGCCTGTTCAGCCTCGGCCAGTTGCTCTTCGACCGCGCCTTCGGACCCGCGTGAGATGCGTTCGTCCAGCCGCGCGATCTCTGGATGAAGACGGCGGATCTCTGCTTCGGCGGCCCGTTCGGCGGATTGCGCCCGGGACAGGGCGGCACCCGTGGTTTCAAGGTCCGGGGCCTCGGCTGCGGCCTTCTTCTGGGCTTCGATTGCGGCTGTCAGGGCGGTTTCTGACTGGACAAGGTCATCAGCCAAAGCCTCTGCACCGGCCTCTTGCAGGCGGTTCAGCGCCACCTCCGCCCGAGAAAGCCGGTCCGCAGCCGCACGCGCGTCGGATTGCGCATGGGCCGCCTCGGTACGGGTGTTGGTAAATCGTTCGCGCACGGCCTCAGAGGCCGCTTCGGCGGCGACACGCGCGGTTTCAGCCTGCGCGCGGTCATTTTCAGCCTGATCCAGAGGCGGCGCATCCGCGACATCCTCGGGCGCGGGCAGGGCGGCGATAGCGTCCCCCAGGGCGTCTAGCCCGTTCGGAGCGATGGCCTTGAGCGCGGCGCGGGTTTCGGCAAGTTGACGTTCGGCCTCGGTCCGGGTGGCGGCGGCGGCGCGGACGCTGTCCAGATCCGGCAGGTCCAGAGTGCGCAGCGCCTTGGCCAGCGCGTCTTCGGCCCCGGTCAGCGCATCGTTTGAGGCCCCGGCGCCGGGGGTGAAGGTGAGCGCGCCAACGCCGTCGATCTGCAGCGCCGTCTCCGTGATCAGCGCATGGGCCGTGCCGCCGCTCAGGGCTGTGCCGTTCTGACGCACAGCGCCCTCGGCCCCCGGCGCATAGTTGATGGTCAAATGAGCGGCGCTGGCCTCCTGCAGGGCGCGCTGCTGATCGAGGCGCGCGGCCAATGTCTCGATGTGCTGCACGTCGCGGGGCGTCGGCCCGGTGTTGGCGGAAGGCTGTGTCGCGCGGGCGCTGGCGGTCAGTTCCTCTGCCTGAGACAGGCGCTGGACCAGTTCGGCCCGGCGTCCGGCGCCTTCCCTGATACGGGCGGCGCGTTGGGCGTTCTGCATTTGCGCATCGGCCTCTGTCAGGGTCCGACGGGCCGATTCCAGCGCGGCGCGGGCAGCGGCGGCGGCGACCTCTGCCTCGGCCATTGCCGCCTCAGCCTTGGACTGTGTCGCGCGGGCTGTTCCGGACTGTGCCTTAGCGGCGGTGTGTTCGGCCCGCGCCTCGGCCAGCGCATCCTGACGGTCCTTCAGGCTGTCGCGGCGCAATCGCGCAGTGTCAACGGCGCGGGTCAGATGTTCCAGCTCTCCGGCATGGCGTTCGGCGGCGGCGTGTGCCTCTGCTGCCTCGGCCAGCCGGTCCTTGCGGCGCTGCATGGCCTCGGGCGCTTCGATCTCGGCCAGATCGGTGCGGGCGCGGGTGCGCGCGGCCAGAGCGTCCTGCAGTTCCGCCACAGTGCCCGCCAGCCTGTCGCGCTGTTCCTGAAGGGCGGCGACCCGCTCTTGCGCCACATTCCACGGTCCGGTCTTGAGGGGTCGGCCCGTCGCGGTGGTGTAGATCGCCAGTTCCTCGCGACAACGTTTCAGGGCGGCATCCATGCGCTGGCCGCCGGTCATGGCCTCGACCTCTCCGGCAACCGAGGACAGCAGATCGCGCCGCGCCTCGCGCTGCGTGTCCAACTCCTTCTTGCTGCCGTCACTGAGCGCGGTCAGTCCCTGCCGCACCCAGAGCAGCCCCGCCGGACCGCCCGCATCCGCCGCCGCCAGCCGCGCGATCCAGGCCTCGGCCGCATCGGCCTGGGCGATCAGGCGACCCTCCTGATGGATCAGCGCACGCGGCCGCGACAGCCAGCGTTTGGCGATGGTAAAGCGGCCCTCGGAGGTTTCGACCTCGGCCAGCACCTCGGGCGCGCCACCGGCATGGGGGCGCAGGGCGTTGATCTCGCGTGGCCTGCCGCCGTGGGGGAGAAAGAACAGCGCCTGCAACCCGTCGAAGAGCGTGGACTTGCCCTGTTCGTTGGGCGCGCCAAGCACGTTCAGGCCATCGGCGAGCCCGGTGATCTCGACCGGGCTGGTAAAGCGGCGCAGGTTGTTGACGGCGATACGACGGAGCTTCACGCGGCAGGCTCCGTCACATAGGCATAGAGCCGGGCAAGCGCCTCCGAGGCGATGGCGCGGTCCTCCGCCGACAGGGCCTCGTCCTGCGCCTCGGCCATCAGGGTCTCTGCCGCCTGCCGCAGTGCGCCCGCCTGGTCGATGGCGTCCAGATCGACAACATCGTGCAGGGTGCCCAGGTTCGCAAGGTCCAGTTCGAAATGTGCAAAATCCGGCGCGGCATCGGCAACGGCATGGTCCAGCGCGGCACGCTGCGCAAGGCTGGCCCAGCCGCTGGCCTGCACGCGCACCAGCATGTCCCGTCGTCCGGCATCGGGCAACAGCGCGGTCAGCGCAGCCATAGGATCCGCGCCGGATTGCAGCGGCAGCGGCAGATCGGTCCAGAGAAACTGCCCGGTTTCGATTTCGGTGATCTGCGGCAGGGCACCGGGGCCGTCCAGCGTGACCGCAAGGCAGAGCCCGCGCCGATCATGGCGAAACCGGTCCTGTTCCGGCGCGCCGGAATAATGGATGCGCTGGCCCACGGCGAGACGACCGTGCCAATCCCCCAGCGCAAGATACTCCAGCCGCGCCGTGCGGTCGCGGTCCGGCGGGATGTGCGCGCCGAGGTCTTCGAAGTCCGTCACCCCGCCATGCGCCAGTCCGATCCTCAACGCGCCTTCGGGCGAGGGCATCTGCACCAGCACCTCGGTCAGATCGCGGCCCGGATTGCGGAAAGGAACCGGACAGGGCAGGAGCCAGACACCGGGCGCCATCTCCTGCGGTTCGGGATGCGTCAACAGGTGGACATTGTCCGGCGCGGCGGCGCGCAACTGATCCCAGAGCGGTTCGGCGTTGCGCAGGTTGTCGTGGTTCCCGGGCAGCAGCCACCACTGCAGGCTTGCGTCTTCGCCCATTGCCGACAGCGCCTGCCGCACAACACCGGGCGAGGGGGTGGCGGTGTCGAAGGTATCGCCCGCCAGCAGGATGTCCCGGGCATCGTGCTGCCGCGCCGCCGCCGCAAGCCGTGCGATGGACATATGCCGCGCCTCCATCAGGCGGCCCCGGATATTACCGTCCTCCGCCTGCGGAATGCTGGCAAAGCGGCGACCAAGATGAAGGTCAGAGGCGTGGATGAATCGGAATGCGGCCATGGCTCCGGGGCGTTCGTTTCGCGGCACTGTTTCAGGCCCCGGCGCGAAGCGCAATCATTCAGGTCGGGCGCGAAACGCAATTGCCAAGGTTGGCGGTCCGCGCCGCTCAGGACATTGATCGCGGCAATAATCTGAGACCGGGAAAATCGCGATACGGCGCTGTCAGATCCGGTAAAAGCTGGCGGCTGTCCCGGCAAAGATCCTGTCCTGCTCTTCCCCGCTCAGATGATCGGTCAGCCGTCGGGACAGTGCATGCCACTCCGCATACTCACAGCGCAACCGTACAACGGGCCAGTCGGACCCCCACATCACCCGGTCCGCGCCAAAGCTTTCCAGCACATGATGCACATAGGGCTGCAACCGCTCAAATGACCAATTCTCGTCACTTTCGGTCACCAGCCCGGACAGTTTGATACAGGCGGGGGTTTCCTTGGCCAGCCGGGTCATTCCCTGCGCCCAGTCCTGAAATCTGGCTTCCGAATGGGCATGGATCTGCGGCTTCAGGCAATGGTCCAGCACCGCGCGCATCCCCGGATAGCGCTGCAACAGCGTCAGGAAATGCGGGATATGACGCGGGAACCCCAGGCAATCGAAGGTCAGATCCAGATCGTTCAGCGCCTGGTAGGCCCATTGCACATCCGCGCGCAGCATCCAGTCGTCCTGCGCAATGTCTTGGATCATCGGGCGGACGCCAGAGAATTTCGGATGCCGCGCCAGACGGCGCAGGGTGTCGATTTCCCGGGAGTCCTCGAAATCGACCCAGCCGACCACCTTGGCCACATGCGGCGTGCAATCGGCGATGCCCAGCAGGTATTCGGTTTCCTCGACCGTGGGCGCGGCCTGAACCAACACCGTCTTGCCGACACCGGTCTCCGCCAGGGCGGGCGATAGGTCCGCCGGGTGATACGGCCTGGTCAGCACCGGGTCATCCTGAGGCATCCAGCCATAGTCGCCCCGGGCGGGATGCCAGAAATGGTGATGCGCGTCGATCTGGACCATGATGTTCTCCGCTTGTGAAAGCGCCTCAGCTTGAAGCGCCGCCTCTCACAGTCGGGGTTTCGGTGAGGAAGGCGCCGCAGGGCCCATACTGCACAGAAGGATCGCAAGTAACAGAGGGCGCGACCGATTTCCGGGTTTGCATCCATTGTGCCTGCGCGGTGGTGTCGGCCCCGGAACAAAATGGGCGGGACGCCGGTTTGTCCGGCCTGCAGATTCACGCCTCGAAAGCGATCGCTGCATAAAACGCCAGAAACACCACGCTCCCCAAGCCCAGCAGGATCATGAAAGCAGCGAAAATATGCCGATTCCAGCGCGACACATACACGATGTCTGGCTTGTCAAAATCCACCGGGATCTTGGGTTCGCTTCCGACCATGACGTAGTTGGTAGTATCGTAGCTGCCGGCCTCCCCTTGCAGGATCGACCTGTCCGGTGCCGCGAACTCATAGATCGGCTGATACGAGAATTTGAGCGGGTCTGTTTCGCCACATAAGTCCTCGGTCAAATTGCTGACCACAAGATCACACATCTCGACGAGTTGCTTCCCCGGCGTTACGCGGCTCAGGCAGCGCAACAGGCGGCATTGGTGCCGCGCCAGAGCACCTTCGCCGGACGGTCACAGTCCAGTCGCCCGCCCAATCTGTTGATCAGGTGAGAGTTTTGCGCGCCCACCGCTCAGGTCGTGTCGCTTAGGCCGTGTCGCTCAGGGGCTGAGGCACTTCCAGAAAAGTCATTGGCGGCTCATCCGGCCGGCGTATCGCGTTCAAGGCCGCGCGTGCCATGAACGCGCCCGCCTTGTCGACGTTTTCCGCGATCGAAATAATCGGTGCGCGGAACATGCGCAGAAAATGCGACGATTCCTTCGCGGCAATATCGATGTCACCCCCAATGCTCATCCCCGCCTTCTCGACTGCTGCGACCGCCGCGATCGTCGAGGAGATGGAGGCACACAGGATTGCATCAAGCCGCCCCTCTGCCAGCAGACGGGTGATCCGGGCCTCGATCACATCGGATTCGGAGTCAGAGGTCGCCCCCAGGATCCGCGTGCAGTCAAGACCGGAGCGCAATGCTGTTTCGGTGGCGCCCGTCATGATCAGTTGCGCGTAGTTCTGTTCCATCGGAGGGGCCAGAACAGCGATGTTGCGCCGCCCGCGCCTGGCAAGCGCCTCGACCGCCAAGGCCCCGAAGCGGGCGTTGTCGAAGTCGTACCACGCATGATCAATGCCCATGTCACTGCGCCCGTGAGTGACAAAGGGGATGCCCTCGGCGTGCAGAAATGCGATCCGCGAGTCCACCGGCATGACCTTGTTGATCACCACAGCGTCCGCAGAGCCGGTGTCACGCAGATAGCGCAGCTGTTCCAGCGGGTCTTCGTCATCGAATGTGGGCGTCACGATGAGATGATAGCCCGAATCGCGCAATTCCGAAGCGAATGCATGGATCATGCGCGCCGAATATCCCGTCAGCAGCCGCTCCGGTGACATGAGGAACGAGATCACGTTGCTGCGCCCGGTGCGCAGGCGTACCCCGGCGCTATTTGGTCTGTATCCCAGACGTTTGGCCACCGCGCGCACCAGCGCCTTGGTGTCCGCGCCGATATCCGGCGCGTCACTCAGGGCGCGGCTGACAGTGGTGACCGCCAGACCGGTTTCGACCGCGATGGTCTTGAGCGTCGGGCGCGTGGCTGAGGAAATGCGAGTCATCCGCGGCAAGTTACAGGAGATTTTTTCGGATGGCGATAACTGCTTGCCAGAACAATCTGTAACGATATAGCCTCTTACTGTAACGTTACTGATCTGGGAGGACAGACGATGAGAAAGACCATGGGTGTGCTGCTGTGCAGCGCCGCTATCGCCGGCACGGCGCAAGCCGAAGGTGTCGACCTTGAAGTCATGCACTGGTGGACATCCGGGGGCGAAGCCGCTGCGGTCAGCAAATTCGCCGAGGCGCTGAACGAAAGGACCGAGCACAAATGGGTCGATGGTGCCATCGCGGGCGGTGGCCCGACCGCGCGCCCGATCATGGTCAGCCGCATCATCGGTGGCGATCCGCCAGCCGCGTTCCAGTTCAACCATGGCCGCCAGGCCGAAGAGCTGATCGAAGCGGGTCTCATGCTCGACCTGACCGACGTTGCCGAGGCCGAGGGTTGGAAGGACATCGTCAACCCGCCGTCCCTGCTTGATTCCTGCACGGTCGATGGCCGCGTCTATTGCGCGCCCGTCAACATCCATTCCTGGAACTGGATGTGGCTGTCCGCGTCGGCCTTTCAAAAGGCTGGTGTCGACATGCCGACCAACTGGGGTGAATTCGTCGCCGCAGCCCCCGCCCTGCGTGAAGCCGGTGTTGTGCCGCTGGCCATGGGTGGCCAGGCCTGGCAGCAGTCGGGCGCCTTCAACAACGTCATGACCATCGCCATCGCAGGAAAGGACGCCTGGCTGTCGGTGATGCGCGACAAGAACGCCGAAACCGTGATGGGTGAGGAGTACACCCGCGCCTTTGAGGCCTATGCCGAAGCCCGCGCGCTTTCGACGGGCATCAGCGTTCAGGATTGGAACCAGGCCACCAACGCCGTGATCACCGGCGAAGCCGGGGCCCATATCATGGGTGACTGGGCGCAAGGCGAGTTTGCCGTGGCCGGCCAGGTTGCAGGCACGGATTACGGCTGTTTACCCGGACTTGGCATGGGCGCGTACCTGCAAACGGGTGGCGATGCGTTCTACTTCCCCAAGCAGGACGACGCCGCAATCGAAGCCGCGCAGAAAGAGCTTGCCGCCCTTCTGCTTTCGCCCGAGGTGCAGGTGTCCTTCAACTCGACCAAGGGATCGCTGCCGATCCGGGGTGACGTCGATCTGACCACCGTGAACGAATGCACGCAAAAGGGTCTGGACCTTCTGGCCAATGGTCAGACGCTGCCATCGACAGAGCAGTTGATCGGGGCCGATACCGTCTCCCAGCTGAACGATCTGATGACGGAGTTCTGGAATACGCCGTCCATGACAGCTGCGGATGTTCAGGCGCGTTACGCCGAGATCATCGCAAACGCCACCTGATCCCGGGATCAAATGAGGGGCCGGGGCATATGCGCCCCCGGCCCTGAACCTGTCGGCTCCGTCCAACGGCGCCAATGTGAGGTGAGGTGCGCCTTGGCCACGATCGACCCAGCCAAACCCGATTCCGCCGACCGCACCGCAGGCGTGACGCGAAAACCGATACGACTGTTCCAGAACTGGCGTGCAAAGCTGGCCATGGTGCCCATGATCCTCGTGGCGCTGGTCGTGTTTCTGGGCGGAACGATCTGGACGGTGGTCTATTCCTTTACCAGTTCCGGCCTGTTGCCCCGGCTGCGATGGGTCGGGCTTGACCAGTACGACCGCCTCTGGAGCACCCGCAAATGGCTGGTGTCCATTGAGAACCTCGCGCTGTATGGTCTGATTTCGGTCGTCGGTACGCTGGTGATCGGCTTTGTGCTGGCGGCCTTGCTCGACCGGAAAATCCGGTTCGAAGACACCTTTCGCACCATATTCCTCTATCCCTTCGCCCTCAGCTTCATCGTCACCGGACTGATCTGGCAATGGCTGCTCAACCCCGAACTGGGCATCCAGAACGTGGTGCGCGGCATGGGATGGGAGAGTTTTGTTTTCGACCCGCTCAACAACCCGGATCTCGTCATGTACGGCTTGGTGATCGCGGGCCTGTGGCAGGGCACCGGCTTGATCATGTGCATCATGCTCGCCGGTCTGCGCGGCATCGACGAAGACATCTGGAAGGCCACGCGTGTCGACGGGATTCCGATCTGGAAGACCTATGTGGTCGTCATCATCCCGATGATGCGCCCGGTCTTCGTCACGGCCCTCGTGCTGATCGCCAGCGGGATCGTGAAACTTTACGATCTGGTTGTGGCCATGACCTCCGGCGGGCCTGGCATCAGTTCCGAAGTGCCGGCGAAATACGTGATGGAGGCGACCTTTGGCGGTCAGAACCTCGGGCAGGGCTTTGCCGCGTCGACGATGATGTTGTTGTCGGTGGTGATCATACTTGTGCCGTGGGCCTACCTGGAATTCGGAGGGCGCAAGCGTGGCTGATCTGACGACAAGCGCCCGCGCGCCCATGTCCGGGCCGCGCGGGGCCAAACCCCAACGGCGCTTTTCGCGTGGCAACATCATTCTCTATGGCACGCTGATCCTGGTGTCGATGTACTATCTGTTGCCGCTCTGGGTGATGGTGATGACATCGCTCAAGGGGATGCCGGAAATCCGGGTCGGCAACATCTTTGCCCCACCGATTGAAATCACCTTTCAGCCCTGGGTCAAAGCCTGGGCCGAGGCTTGCACCGGCATCAATTGCGACGGGTTGAGCCGGGGCTTCTGGAATTCGGTTCGCATCCTGATCCCCTCGGTGGCCCTGTCCATCGCGGTGGCATCGGTGAACGGCTATGCGCTGTCGAACTGGAAATTCCGCGGGTCCGAGACATTCTTTGCCATTCTCATCCTCGGCGCCTTCATCCCCTACCAGGTGATGCTGTACCCCATCGTGATCCTGCTGCGTGAACTGGGGCTGTTCGGGTCGGTCTGGGGGCTGGTGCTGGTGCACACCATTTTCGGTATGCCGATCCTGACCCTGCTGTTCCGCAACTATTTCGCCGCCATCCCCGAAGAGCTGTTCAAGGCCGCGCGCGTGGACGGGGCAGGGTTCTGGGGGATCTATTTCAAGATCATGCTGCCCATGGCACTGCCGATCTTTGTCGTGGCGATGATCATTCAGGTCACGGGCATCTGGAACGACTTCCTGTTCGGTGTCGTCTATGCCCGCCCGGACACCTATCCGATGACGGTTCAGCTGAACAACATCGTCAACTCGGTGCAGGGGGTCAAGGAATACAACGTCAACATGGCCGCGACGCTGCTGACGGGGCTGGTGCCATTGGTCATCTACTTCGTGTCCGGCAAGCTGTTCGTGCGCGGCATCGCCGCCGGTGCGGTCAAGGGATAAGGGAAATGGCCATGGCATATGACACAACCGGCGCCGGGACCAGGGACGCCTCCGTCTCGGTCCGGGACCTGCAACTGAACTTCGGCGCGGTCGAGGTGCTCAAGGGCCTCAACATCGACGTATGGGACGGTGAATTCCTTGTCCTGCTGGGCCCTTCGGGGTGTGGAAAGTCCACCCTGCTGAACTGCATCGCGGGGCTTCTGGACATCACCGATGGCCAGATCTGGATCAAGGGCAAGAATGTCACCTGGGAAGAACCCAAGGACCGGGGCATCGGCATGGTGTTCCAGTCCTACGCGCTTTACCCGCAGATGACGGTGCGCGGGAACCTGTCCTTTGGCCTCAAGAACCAGCGCATGCCAAGGGCCGAGATCGAAAAACGCGTGGCGCGCGCTGCCGGAATCCTGCAGATCGCGCCGTTGCTCGACCGCAAGCCCGCCGCCCTGTCGGGGGGCCAGCGGCAGCGCGTTGCGATCGGGCGTGCGCTGGTGCGCGATGTGGATGTGTTCCTGTTCGACGAACCGCTGTCGAACCTCGATGCGAAACTGCGCGCGGAATTGCGGGTCGAACTCAAGCGCCTGCACGCGGACCTAGCCAATACAATGGTCTATGTGACCCATGACCAGATCGAGGCGCTGACGCTGGCCGACCGGATCGCGGTCATGCGCGGCGGCGTGGTGCAGCAACTGGCCGGGCCGCTCGAAATCTATGACCGGCCCGCGAACCTGTTTGTCGCCGGCTTCATCGGTTCGCCCGCGATGTCCATGCTCGACGGGCGCGTCGAAGGTGGCCGGTTCCATGTCGGGGACCAGTCCATCGCGCTTGAGGGCTATGATGGCGACGTGCCGCGCGACGGCACCAAGGCCATTCTCGGGCTGCGCCCGGAACATATCGCGGTCGCCCCCCAGGGCGGGAGCGGTCTGGCGGCCAAGGTCGATATCGACGAACCCATGGGCGCGGACAAGCTATTGTGGACAGAGGTCAGCGGCCAGAAAGTCTCTGTGCGCGTCTCGGTCGAAGTCTCCTATCCTCGCGGCAGCCAGGTGACGCTGGTGCCCGCCATGAACAAGGCCAGCCTGTTCGACACCGACACCGAATCCCGGCTTTGACACCATCCACCTGACCGGACCGTTTTTTCACCACTTGGACTCCAGGGGCCCGACATGATTTCCTATCAACTCTACTCTTCACGCAAATTCGGAACCGCAGCGGACGCGGTCCGCCGGGTCTCCGAGGCGGGATACACGGCGGTCGAAGGCTACGGCGCATTGCTGGGCGACGCCGGGACGCGCAAGGCGCTTGCCGAGGTGTTGTCCGAAACCGGAACGCGTATGCCGACGGCCCATGTGGGTCTGGACACGCTCGAGGCGGGGGGCGACATTCCGGCCCAGCTTGCCGACATGGGGGTCGCAACCGTGTTCGTGCCCTATATCGCCGCCGACCTGCGCCCCACAGACGCTGACGGATGGAAGGCCTTTGCCGCCCGCGTCGAAAAAGCCGGCGACGCCCTGCGCGCCCGGGGCCTGCGGTTTGGCTGGCACAACCATGATTTCGAATTCGTCGGACTGCCCGACGGGTCGGTGCCGATGGACCACCTGCTGGCCGCAGATCTGGATTGGGAATTCGACGTGGCATGGTGCGTGCGGGCCGGCGCGGATCCGATGCCATGGATCGCCAAACATGGCCCCCGCATCACCGCTGTGCATGTCAAGGACCTTGCCCCCGAAGGACAGAATGCGGACGAGGACGGCTGGGCCGATCCGGGCACGGGCCGCATGGACTGGCACGCGCTCTGTGCCGCGCTGGCAGGCACGGGCCAGGTGCAGCAATGGGTCATGGAACATGACAACCCCTCTGACGATGCACGTTTTGCGCGCGCAGGGCTTGCCATGGCACAAACGGAAGGTCTGGCATGAACGGCACAGTCATGAACGGTACAGTCATGGGCGTCGGCATCATCGGTGCCGGCAATATCTCGGAAAGCTATCTCAAGCGCGCGCCGCTGTTCAACGGCATCGAAGTGCGCGCCGTTGCCGACCTTGACCCCGACCGCGCCGCGGCCCGTGCGTCGGAATTCGGCGTGCGCGCGGAAACGGTCGACGGGATGCTGGCGGCGGAGGATATCGACATCATCGTCAACCTGACCGTGCCCGCCGCGCACCATACCGTGACCTGCGCGATTCTGGACGCGGGCAAACATGCGTTCTCGGAAAAACCCCTGTCGCTGAGCCTTGCCGATGCGCGCGACATCGCCGCCCATGCCGAAACCGCCGGCTTGCGTGTGGGCTGTGCGCCCGACACCTTCCTTGGCGGCAGCCATCAGGAAGCCCGCCGCCTTGTGGACGAAGGCGCGGTGGGGCGCATCGTGCACGGCACCTGCCACGTGATGGGCGCGGGAATGGAGGGCTGGCACCCCAACCCCGACTTCTTCTTTCTCGAGGGCGGCGGGCCGATCCTCGACATGGGGGCCTATTACGTCACCCAACTGATCAACCTGATCGGCCCGGTTGCGCGGGTTTCGGCGATGACAGGCATGGCGAGCGAAACCCGCACCATCGGATCCGCCGCGCGCAAGGGCGAGGTGATCCCGGTCGAGGTCCCGACCACCGCCCATGCGCTGCTTGAATTCCAGTCGGGCGCAATCGTCACGCTGGGCGCGTCCTGGGACGTCAAGGGACATGGCCACCGCAACGTGGAACTCTACGGCACCGAGGCGACGCTGGTGCCGCAGGACCCCAACTTTTTCGGCGGCGTGACCGAGGTGATCCGCCCCGGCGGCGCGCGCGACACATATGATGCCGCCGACCACCCCCTTGCCGTGCCCAACCGCGACACCACCGATGCCGCGCCACGCGCCGATTACCGCACGGCGGGGCTGGCGGACATGGCGGATGCGATCCGGACCGGCAGGCCCCATCGCTGTTCTCTGGAAATGGCGCTGCATGTCACCGAAGTGCTGGAGGCGCTGCTGATTTCGGGGCAAGAGCAGCGCTTTGTGCCGATCACCACGACCTGCCCGCGCCCTGAACCACTGGACGCGCAGGCAGCGCGCGCGCTGATGAAGGCGGACGCGCCGGTCTGAGCCGCAAGCCGAACTTGCCCCGCGTTCCCCCCGATCCGTCGATCTGCCGGGTCGGGGAGGATCCCAATGTCGCGGTGTCCAGGTTCAACAGCCATCCGGTCCTGCAAACCGGCGACTGGCGGTCAACCTTTTCTCCGGTCTGCGGCGATGGGCCGGTAGGTAAAGCGGCTGAAGGTCGCCTCTGCCGCGTTGCCGGACGTATCGAAGGCCACCATGCCGACAAAGGCCCCGGTAAAGGATCCATGTGCCCCCCGACCGCCTTCGTCCGAGATGACGCTGGCGTCGAGCACCGGCCCCACCTCTTGCCAATCTCCGTCCTGACGCCAGAAGAATTGCTGCCTGGCATGGTCGACCGAGACCTTCAGCGCCACCGGCCCGTCAACAAGGGGCACGGGGGTGTCCAGAGGGAAGCCCATGCGACCGTCCGGAAAGTCGCCGGGGCAGGTCATCAGGACCAGAGCCCGGCCAAACCCGGGTTCGTGACTGACCATCAAAGTGTGATGCTTGAAGCGGTTGTAATAGGTCGTGAGACCGGCATTCTGCTGATAGGTCGCGGGATCGAAATCGGCAAGCAACGCCTCGGCTTCGTAGACAAAATCCTCTTGCCTGCGGGCGACCAGAGACTGTTCGAACCAGCTGCCAATACTTTCGCGTCCAATCAGCGTCAGCCCCTGGTCAACGCGAAAGATACGGTCGGTGTCCGGTGTACGCAGCCATTGGAAATCCTTCGGCAAATCGGGACCGGCGAAGTCATAGGTCATCTCGCCGCGCGGTTCCGGATTGGCTTCGGTCAGGGCAGGCACGGTCTCCCGGACCAGGACTCCGCCCTGTTCCAGCCATGGCCAGTCGTCGCGCCAGATCACACGCTCCAGCCCGCTTTCCCGACCAAGCGGACAGAACCGCCCGTTCCCGGACAGGTCGGGGATCGGGCGGCCCATAAGAAAGGAATGATACCCGTCGCCCTGATGGGTTTCGACATATTGCCCGTGGCCGGTGCGCTGGATCGGCGCGTCGGGGTCGTCCTTGGCGGTCATGAGGTATTTTTGCGGATGGGTCTCGTAAGGTCCGCGAATGTCCCGTGCCCTGGCATAGGTCACCGCGTGATCGAAGCCGGTGCCGCCTTCGGCCGTGGTCAGGTAATACCAGCCGTTCCGCTTGAATAGATGCGGTGCTTCGGTCAGACCCAGTTCGGTGCCGGAATAGATGTTCGTGACATCGCCCGTCAGGCCTGTCTCGGGCGACCACTCCTGCAACAGGATGCCGTCGAAACTGGGATGCGCCGGGTTGCCGCCGGTGCCGGGACTCCGGTGGTTCCACTGCAAGTTGACGAACCATTTGCGGTCGTCGCTGTCGTGAAACAGCGACGGATCGAAGCCGGACGAGTTCACGTACCACGGGTCGGTCCAGTCGCCGTCGATGGTCTCGCAGGTGGTGATGAAGTTATGGGCGTCCTTGAAATTGCCATCGTAGCGTTTGACATCCGTGTAGACGAGCCAGAAGCGGTTGTCGGCATGGGACAGGCAAGGGGCCCATATGCCGCAACTGTCAGGATTTCCCCGCATGTCGAGCAAGGCGGCACGGTTCAGGGGACGGGCCACCAGCGTCCAGTTCACAAGGTCCTTCGAATGGAAAATCTGCACGCCGGGATACCACTCGAAGGTGGATGTCGCGAGGTAGTAATCCTCTCCGACACGGCAGAAGGAAGGATCGGGATTGAAGCCAGGAAGTACCGGGTTACGGATCATGTCAACCGAATATCCCCAAGTGGCCTGCAGCGTAAAGGCAGGGTTGCGTGATCGGGCTGCGTGACTTCCTGGGGCTGGGTTCGGGAGCCGCCGACAGCCGCGACTTGGTGTAGGGGTGCTGAGGCATCTCGTTAGCCTTGCGCTTGGACCCGAATTCGACAATCCGCCCCAAATACATCACTGCGACGCAGTCGGCAACAAGCCTTGTTGCATAACCCTCGCCGTCAAGGATTCACATCACGACTCCATGCGGTTAGACGGGTGGCATGAGCAAGCCCAAGCCCTCCTGTTATCGCACCACGAACTGGTGCAGCCACAACGCATCGCTGCGCAAGCAGAGCGCTCTGTTGATCTGGGCAGACAAGGACATGACCTGGCGCGCGCCACGTGACGGTGCACCCGGACGGCCCGCGATGTTTTCCAATGTGGCCTGCGCATGTTGATGCGGATGATCTGTGAGCCCGAGACGGCCTTTTCCAGCGCCGAGCTTGCCCTGGAGCTGAACCTGTCACGGAATCATCTGACCAAGATCCCGCAACACATGGCCAGGATCGGCCTCATCGAAATCCGCCGCGGCGGCGGCGGGGCACGACTGGCCAAGGCCGCGTCAGAGATCCGCCTCGGCGATGTCATTCCTGCACTGCTACAGGTTCAGGCACTGGTCGATTGTTTCCGGCCCGAAGGCGGCCATTGCGTTCCGGACCGCGCCTGCGGGCTGAAGTCCCGCCTGCACCAGGCCGAGATGGCGTTTCTCGATCATCTGAACCGCTCGACCCTCGCGGACATCGCCACGGCCCCGGACACGATCCTCGAACAGATCAGCCGTGCCTAACTTTCGGTGCGCGCGGCTCGGCCGAAGCGCGCTGGACCTCGTGGGCGGCGATCTGGCAGCGCGCCAGTTCGGTCAGCAATGTCACATGCTCAGGGCTCAGTTGATCCACGGGTCTCTCCGACGTCAGCGCGAAGGCCGCGTCGGTGAGCACCGTCAGGCGCGCGACGAGGATTTTCGCTTCGGAGAGGACGTCGGTCCGAAGGTTGAGGCAGAGCGCCGTACTTTGACCAGGGTTCGATACCTCGACCCGGGCCTTCGGCAGACGGCGCCGGAAGAAGTAGCCCGAGGGGCGTTCTTCGAGATGTGGGGTATGTGCGACTCCGGCCATGGCAGGTGCTCCGAAACGGGTTCCAGGGCATCCGGGAGTCGCGGGTCCGTGCACCGGTGCGTGCACGCGTCTGTGCACCGAAATGTGCATCAATTTGTGCACGTGCACGCGTGGCTCCGACTCCGGTCTGGTAATATCCAATGCAATCAGTGGCTTGGGGTATTCATGCTCCAGAGGTGGGTGCAGGTGCCAGCCGGCAAGTGCCTCTGAAATCAAAGGAAAATTTGCTCCGAGTCCGGATCGAATCCGGCGGTGTGCAAACAGATATGCCGTACCCTGTGCACGTGGTCAATTGGTGCACATGCCCGTGGGGCGACCGCCGAAAGAGCGAAGGGAAGGCACAGTTTGCCGGACGTCCAGGTTCGCCTCGCGACGATGGCTTGGAAGTATCGACGTTTGGCCGTGCGCACTCGTGGAGCAGGTTCGCCTGGCACGAACTGCGGCTTCGTGAAGGACTGGGGAACGTCGAGCCGCGCGTGACCGGTTGCTTGTTACGATGTGGCGGCGGTCATGGTCATCCGATGTCGAAGGCCTTCGCCAGGCGTCTGACATGCGGGGCCGGACCCGGGTCCTTGCCCGACGCCCGGTCCTTGACCACACGAAATTAGGGGCTGTTGACGTTCATTTGAGGTGAATGATTGTAGCAGCCAACGAGATGAATGCCTTGAAGCTCAGGTCTGTTTTACAAGAACGCATCGCTATCCCTCTGTTTTCCTTCAGTTTGCCGAAGT
>JAXMNQ010000058.1:0-33975 GCA_034670345.1 Paracoccaceae bacterium
CGTAGGGTTTCACCCATGCGTGCGTCCGTGGCTGCCGGCGGATTTCGTCTCAACAGATTGATTCTACGGTGCTTTCAGGCGCACGCAACCTTCCAGAAAAGAATTGGATGAATAAGCCGGGTTGAGACGTTCCGGGCCGGTAGCGGCGCGAAATGCCAACAAGACCAATAGAGCACAGTCCAATGGCTCGTCCTTGTAGCATCTAAGCGCCAACTCCACTCGGTCCAGCAACCGCTTGATCTGCCGCATTGATAGCCCACTTTGCGGCGCAATCATCTTTGCTAGTTCAGCCGCCCGCTCGACGGTGAACTCGAATCAATCTCCAAAGGGGATGGCCAAGGGAAGTTGTAAAGCCAAGATTGACGCTGCCTCTCCGGTCGCCGCCGAGCTCGCATCCAGTGCCAAACGAAGATCGACGAATTTCTCAAGATACTGCTCGCCTTCTCCGTATGTCCCGAACCTGTGATGAGCGAGGCTTTGCAGGTATTCGGCGTTCACCATCAGAACGAACACAAAGCCCGGCTGATCAAAAACCATCTTCATCGCTTCCAACAACGCGATGGCGTAGTCCGGGTGACATCGGTCAAGTTCGTCAACAATGATAACGACACGTTCATTTTCAGGGTCAGTCGTCAAAGCCGCCCGAAGCGCTTGTAACTGCACGGGCATCTCGGTCTTGCGCACGCGTTCTGCCGAAAGTTGCGCCGCGACCTGCGCGCTCATGGCTTTCGAAACGCCTTTGCTGAATTCGGTCAACATTTCATCCAGCGTGCTGGTTTCACCATCTGCGTTTGCCCAGCTTTCGACCCCTTCAGCCAGTTCCTCCCCGACTTTCCTGGCAACGATGGTGGCACCCAACTTTACGCCTCCCCAAGCCAATCGCTTCCCCGTAGACCATGCTTTCAGGAATGCCGACCTTTCCTTCGTCGGCAAAGCCTCCATCAAAGCTCCAAGAAATGTCACGACAGGATCACCGGAATGATCCGACAGTTGTGCGTCGATTTCGATCACCACTTCTCCGGCTTGGCTCAATTCTTTCGCCCAAGCCTTACGGAAGAAGGTTTTGCCTCTTCCGAAACCAGCCTCAATGGAGATGACTTTAGAGTCCTCGACAGATCCGACAAGATTCGTAAAAGCTGCCCCGATTTTTCGATATCCCAAAAGATCGTTTTTCCACGGATCAGGTCTTTCAGTTTCAACGATTTCGGACAAATGCGCACTCCTCAGAACGATGCCGAAAGGCTATGTCCGGAAACAACTAATAGCAATGTAGCTGGCCGAGCCTTTGCCCGGCCTCTCATTCTACTCACCCAGAGGCGAATACATCTCCTCCCATCGCGGCGGTCATCTTCATCGGCAGTTCCTCTGCCGGCGGCGACCGGATCTCGGCGATCCGCGCCTGTGCCGTATCGGCGGCGGCGGCGTCTGCATATTCCGTCACAACCATGAAACTCCGGTCCGCCACACGCACCATGTTCACGCGCTGCGCCCCGACCGATTTGACCAGCGGCACGTATTTGTCCCGCGCCTGCCGCAGACACCGGACGGAATTTCGGTTAAGGTAGGCGCGCAAGGCGCAATTCCGCGGTGGCAAGCTCCACCCGCAACTTGATTGAAGTTGCCTGCCCCGGGACTGCATCCCGGACTGGTCAGTTTGCGCCCGTTGTCCGGATCGCCCATGGTCCGGGCAGCAACACCGTTCTGACCGCTATTCAAGAGGGATCAATTTCCATGACCGCAATCAACCAGACCAGCACCAGCACCCCAGTCAGTATCGTCAGCGGGGACGAGTTGTTCATCAACTCCGGCGTGAACGTCGTCACCACATCCGTTGGGAGTGCGGCCGTCACCGCCACCGGCGACTCTGGCGCCGACATCTTCAATTTCGGAACGATCTTCGCCATCGATCAGACCGGGATCGACTGGGCCGTGCCCGAGGGCAACATCTACAATGCCGGGCTGATCGGCAGCGGCGACTTCGACAACAAAGCCATCGAGCTGCTCGAAGACTATGTCGACGGCCTTCTGACCATCACTAACACCGCCACCGGCCTGATCGCGGGCCAGATCGAAATCGACGAGACGGGTGCGGCTGGCAGCAGCCCCGAGACCGGCCAGGTCCGCGTGATCAACAATGGCGAGATTAACGTCCCCGGCTCGGTCTTCCCGAACTCGACGCACTATGGTGTGGAAATCGACGGCGCGTTCAGCATTTTCGTCACCAACACCGGCACGATCACCGCCGACGAGGGCATCTATGCGCGGACGCAGGGCGCCGACGACAACGTGCCGATCATCCGCAACAGCGGCATCATCGATGCGCGGATCTTTGACGGAATCGACTACGACAACGTCAGCAGCACCGCGGGCCTGATCGAAAACAGCGGCAAGGTGACCTCGACCTTGGACAATGCCATCGAGACTTCGGGCCTCGTCACGGTGCGCAACACGGCCACGGGTCTGATCCAGGGTGACGTGGACATGGCGGTTGCGTTCAACGGCATCAACCGTCTGTGGAACGCGGGCGTGATCCTCGGCGAGGTCCAGACCGGGGCCGGCGAAAACCACGTCACCAACACGGGCACGATCGAGGGGGACCTCCTGCTGGAAGACCAGGCCGATTTCTACAACGGCTTGCACGGTGGCATTGTCACCGGTCTATTGGATGCCGGGTTCGGCGACGACACGCTGATGGTGGAGCAGGATGACCTTCGGATCGACGGCGGGTTGGGGACCGATGTCGTTCATGCCCGCTCCGACGTTCTGGACGTGGTGGAAGTCGAAATGATCCGCCTGCTCGGCGCAGGCAATTTCACGGTCCTCGCCTCGGACTCCGCCGAAACGATCCAGGGCAATATGGGCAACAACCTGCTGCAGGGCGAAGGCGGCAACGACACCATCCTGGGCGGTGCGGGTGACGACGATATCCAGGGCGGTGCGGGTGACGACGAATTGGCCGGCAGCATCGGCAATGACGTGGTGAATGGCGGCGCCGACAACGACATCATCACCGGCGGCCCCGGCGACGACACGCTACTTGGCGGCGCGGGCATGGATGACCTGAACGGCGGCGCGGGCAACGACTCGCTCGATGGTGGATCGTTCAACGATACACTGGGAGGCTACTCGGGCGACGACACGCTGAACGGCGGCTCCGGCAATGACATTCTGGCCGGGCACGAGGGCAATGACCTGCTGGACGGCGGTGCGAACAACGACATCCTCGAAGGCGGGTCGGGCAACGACGTGTTGCGTGGCGGCGACGGCGTGGATGTGCTGCGCGGGCGCGACGGTGAGGACACGCTGTCAGGCGGGACCGGGGCCGACGTCCTGACCGGCGGGCAGGATGCCGATACGTTCCGCTTTGCCTCCGCGGCGGAGACCGGGGTTGGTGCGACCCGGGACCAGATCCTCGATTTCGACCAGGGCAGCGATGTCATCGACCTCGCCGAGATCATCGACGGCGCACTGGGTTTCGTCGGCACCGGGCCGTTCACCGCCGCGGGTCAGGTGCGGCTGATCGAGACCGGATCCGGCTCGACCATCGTGCAGATCAATCTCGATGCCAATCTCGTCACGGCCGAGGGCGAAATACGCGTGGCCGATGTGACAGGGCTGACGGCAGATGACTTCCTGTTGTGAGCGGTCGCTTCAGCAGCCCCCTCACAACAGAATCACAGCCCGGCGCGTTTATCCCGCCGCGAACACATCTCCCCCCATCGCGGCGGTCATCTTCATCGGCAGTTCCTCTGCCGCCTGCGACCGGATCTCGGCGATCCGCGCCTGTGCCGCATCGGCGGCGGCGGCGTCTGCATATTCCGTCACCACCATGAAACTCCGGTCCGCCACACGCACCATGTTCACCCGCTGCGCCCCGACCGATTTGACCAGCGGCACGTATTTGTCCCGCGCCAGAGCCTCCATCTCGTCCGTCCAGTCATCTGCTTCCCAATGTGAAATCGTGAAATAAGCCACTTTGTATTCCCCCCTTAACAGGCCGCTCCGTCATGGCGCGGCCCCGTCACTTTGCGCCTTTTTCTGACGAAATGGGGAATTTTCACCAAGAACCGCCGGAAACAGCGCCCCTTCAATTCCGCGCGATCCGCCCTATGTTAATCGAAGAAACATTAAACCCCCGTCGCCCGAGGACCCCGGAATGAACTACGTGCTCGCCCTTTTTCTGCCGCCGCTCTCGATCCTGCTGACCGGGCGGCCCTTCCTGTCGATCATCGTCTTCCTGATCTGGATTCCGGCGATCATCTTCTCGGGCGGGCTGACGCATCCGATGTTCATCGCGCTGGCCTGGATCCTGATCTACCAGTCGGGAGAAGAGCGGCGCACACGCCGGATCGAGCGCAGCGGTCGGGACTATTGAACGCCTCGCCCCCCGCTTTCCGACCAGCCCCCTCACGCCACCTGATTGCCCCGGCTCCAGACGCCCCGCAGCAGCGGCACATGCCCGGACACCCGGAACCGCAACAGGTCTGCCCGCCGCCCTTCTTCAAGCAGCCCGCGATCATCCAGCCCCACGGCCTCTGCCGGGGCGCGGGTCACGGTGGCGATCCCGCGCGGCATGTCTTCCCACAACTCGCCCAGCTTGACCGCCGCCAACAGCAGCGCCGCCGGCACATAGTCCGAGGACACGATATCCAGCAGGCCCTGTTTCGCCAGATCCTCCGCCGCCACGTTGCCCGAATGGGATCCGCCCCGGATCAGGTTCGGCGCGCCCATCATCACCGCGATGCCATGGTCACGGCAGGCCTGCGCGGCCTCGACCGTGGTCGGAAACTCGGCCAGCCGGATGCCATGCCCGGCCGATACCTCTACCTGCCCGCGCGTGGTGTCGTCATGGCTGGCCAGCACCGCGCCAAAGCGCGCCGCCTCGGCCACCGCCGCCGCCTCATGCGCCGCGCCATTGCGGGCGCGCAATTCCTTCAGCCTGGCCACATGCTCTATGAAATCCGCATCCGACATGCCGCGCTTGGACGTCACGTATTTCTCCATCGCGGCCAGGTCCCGGAATTGACGCTGGCCCGGCGTGTGATCCATCAGGCTGAGCAGCCCCACCCGATCCTCACGCCCGAATTCCGCCAGTTCCTCGACCAGCGTTTCCGAACAGACCTCGGCCCGCAGATGCAGGAAATGGCTGATCTTCAGCATGTCCGCCGCGCGCAATGCCCACAGTTCACGCGACAGGGCGCGGGCATATTGCGAGTAACGCGCCTTGCCGGACGGGATCGACCCGACCCGCATGGCGTCGAACACCGTCGTGATCCCGGTCGAGGCCAGTTCCGCATCATGCGCCACAATCGCCGCCGCATGGGGCCAGTCGACGCCGGGGCGCGGTTCGATATGCCGTTCAAGGTTGTCCGTGTGCAACTCGATCAGGCCCGGGGCAACAAAGTCTCCGTCGCAATCCACCGCGCCGGCGGGTATCGCATCGCCCTGTCCGATCCCGGCAATGAGGCCGTTTTCAATGCGTACCCATCCGCGCACCGCACGGTCACCGAGGATCAGTGTCGCATTGGCAAGCGTAAAGCCATCTGTCACCTGCACGTCACGCGCGTCGGGTACAGGCCCGGCCAGAGTTGAGGTCGTCAATGCATTTCTCCCGCTACGCTGTCTACGTGACCCTGCCAAGGGGACCTTTGTCGGACTTCGGTTCGGCTTGGCTGGGCTGGAACGCGGCAACCGGTGAACGCCCGGACGCGCCCATTGTGCACGGGCTGCCGATGCCCGCCCATGAAATCACGGCGACGCCGCGCAAATACGGCCTGCATGGCACGATCAAGCCGCCCTTCCGTATCGCCGAAGGGCGCAGCCATGACCACCTGCATGACGCGCTGGCCGGTTTTTGTGCAACGCGGGCGCCTGTGGTGCTGGATGGCTTGGCGCTGACCCGTCTGGGCCGCTTTCTGGCGCTGACGCCTGTGGGTGACACCGATGCCCTGTCCGGGCTGGCCGCCGCCGCCGTGTGCGATCTGGACCCGTTTCGCGCGCCGCTGACAACGGGCGACCTCGCCAAGCGCCGCAATTCCCGCCTCAGCCCGCGACAGGACGCGTTGCTGACCACCTGGGGCTATCCCTATGTGATGGAGCAATTCCGCTTTCACATCACCCTCACCGGCAAGCTGGACGCGGCCCAGGCCGAGCAGGTGCGCGATGCCCTGTTGCCGCATGTCCACGACCGCCTGCCCCGGCCCTTTGTGATCGACGCACTGACGCTCTGCGGCGAAGATCAGACCGGCTATTTTCACGAGCTGCATCGCTACGCCCTTTCCGGCTGAATTCGGCTCAGAATCCCTGCCACCGTTTGCTGCAGCGGTCCGGAATTGTCGACCGTGACAACCTGCAGCCCGGGTGGCAAGTCCGACGGAGTGCGGCGCAGGCGCGCGGCGATCTCCGCTGCACTTTCCCGTCCCCGCGCCGCCAACCGCTGTGCCAGCACCTCTGCCGGGGCGGTCAGAGACAGCACCATGAACCGGTCGAACCGGTCCCGTGCCGCCGTCAGGACAGAGCGCGACAGGTTGGCCAACACGTCATTGCCCAGCGCCAGTTGCTGATCCACGATGACCGGAATGCCATAGGACAACCCGTGCGCCTGCCATGACAGGGCAAACCCGCCGGATCGGTCCAACGCCGCGAAATGCCCGGGCGTCGCGGCAATGTGATCCTCGCCCCCGGCCTCGGCCGGGCGGGTAATGACCCGTCGCGCGAGCACGAAACGCGGATCGCGGGTGGCCAGCGCGCGCATGACGCTGTCCTTGCCCACGCCCGAGGGGCCAACCACCGCGATGAAACGCCCCGCCATCAGGCCGCCGCCTGCGGGGCAAAGCCCGTGACGTCCACCTCGCGGTCACAGACACGGTCGCGTGCCGCGGCATCGTGAAAGATCCCGATGATCGCCGCCCCCCGCGCCTTGGCTTCTTCGATCAGCGTCAGAACCGTTTCGCGGTTCTGCGCATCCAACGAGGCAGTTGGTTCGTCCAGCAGCAGGGCCGGATAATCAAAGGCAAACCCGCGCGCGATGTTCACCCTTTGCTGTTCCCCGCCCGAAAAGGTGGTGGGCGACAAACCCCAAAGCCGTTCCGGAATATTGAGCCGCCGCAGCAGGTCGCGGGCCCTGTCCCGCGCCTCTGCGCCATCGCGGCCCACGGCCAATAGCGGCTCTGCCACAACGTCCAGCGTCGGCACCCGTGGCACCACTCGCAGAAACTGGCTGACATAGCCCAGTGTTTCGCGCCGCAGCCGTATGATCTGGCGCGGTTCTGCCCGGGCCACGTCGACGCCGCCGATCATGATCGACCCCGAGGCCGAGAGGTAATTGCCGTAGATCATGCGCATCAGCGTGGATTTCCCCGCGCCAGAAGCGCCGGTCAGCGCCACACATTGCCCCGGCTGCACCGACAGAGAGGCCCCGCGCATCACTTCGATCACCGCGCCGCCCTGATTGTGCAGGGTAAAGGTCTTGGACAGGTCCCGGACTTCGATCATCCCGTTAATCCTTTGTTTATGAACCATGTTTCGCGCGCGAAACACTCAGACCTGCAGCACAGAGCTGACCAGCAGCTGGGTATAGGCGTGTTGCGGGTCGTCCAGCACCTGATCGGTCAGGCCGGATTCGACCACGTGGCCGTCCTTCATCACCATCAAGCGGTCGGCCAGCAGGCGCACGACGGCAAGGTCATGGGTGACGATGACCGCGCTCAACCCCATCTGGCGCACCAATCCCCGCAGCAGGTCCAGCAGGCGGGCCTGCACAGAGACATCCAGCCCGCCGGTCGGCTCATCCATGAACACCAGACGCGGCCCGGTCACGAGGTTGCGGGCGATCTGCAACCGTTGCTGCATGCCGCCAGAAAAGGCGCTGGGGCGGTCGTCGATGCGGCCCGTGTCGATCTCGACCCGGCCCAGCCAGTCGGCGGCCTGTTCGCGGATCTCGCCGTAGTGGCGCGCGCCGACAGCCATCAGGCGTTCGCCCACGTTCCCACCGGCGCTGACGTTCATCCGCAATCCGTCGCGCGCGTGCTGATGGACAAAGGCCCAGTCGGTGCGGCCCAGCATCCTGCGTTCGGGTTCGGACATGGTCACGGTGTCCTTCAGCCCCTCGGCGCGGGTGTCGAACAGAACGCGGCCTTGATCCGGCACAAGATGCCCCGCCATGCAGTTGAGCAGCGTGGACTTGCCGGACCCGCTTTCGCCCACGATTCCCATGACCTCTCCGGGGTACAGATCAAAGGACACATCGGCACAACCGATCCGCGCGCCGTAGTGTCTGGTCAGGTTTTCGACCTTGAGAAGCGGGGTCATGCGGCATCCTCCGCGCTGTTCTGCGCGCCGCGGTGCCCGGCATCACGCCGGGCGCGGCAATAATCGGTGTCGGAACAGACAAACATCCGCCCGCCGTCATCATCCACGATCACCTCGTCAAGGTAACTGTCCTCTGACCCGCAGAGGTCACAGGGCGCATCCGCCTTGCTCGCCTCGAACGGATAGTCCTGAAAGTCGAGGCTGATCACCTCTGTATAGGGCGGCAGCGCATAGATCCGCTGTTCGCGGCCCGCGCCGAACAGCTGGATCGCGGCATTGCCTGACATCTTGGGGTTGTCGAACTTGGGGATCGGGGAGGGATCCATGACATAGCGGCCCTCGACCTTGACGGGATAGGCATAGGAGGTCGCGATCTGCCCGTGCCGCGCAATGTCCTCATACAGCTTGACATGCATGAGGCCGTAATCCTCCAGCGCGTGCATCTTGCGGGTCTCGATCTCGGACGGTTCGAGAAAGCGCAGGGGCTCCGGGATCGGCACCTGGTAGACAAGGATCTGATCCTCGGTCAGCGGCGCCTCGGGGATGCGGTGACGGGTCTGGATCACGCTGGCCTTCGCGGTTTCCTCGGTTGTGGCCACGCCCGCTGTGCGTTCAAAGAACTTGCGGATCGAGACGGCATTGGTGGTGTCATCGGCCCCCTGATCAATCACCTTGAAGGTATCGTCCGGCGTCAGTGTCGCGGCAGAGACCTGCACCCCGCCGGTGCCCCAGCCATAGGGCATGGGCATTTCGCGGCTGGCAAAGGGCACCTGATAGCCGGGCACGGCCAATGCTTTCAGGATGGCGCGGCGGATCATCCGCTTGGTTTGTTCATCCAGATAGGCAAAGTTGTAGTCAGACATGGACAAGCCCCCGGGGCAGAAAGGAAGAAACTTGGTCTTCGGCATCATTGCAGTGGGTCTGATCGCGTTCGTCTGGTGGCAGATCCGACAGATCCAGCGCCACAAGGCGCGGCGCAACAGCCTGCATCAGGACGGCGGCGGGTTCTGGATCTGGACGGATTTCGACGGCGAAACGCGTCGGTCCGGCACCCATCCCGACGAACCCGGCGGCGCGTGGTATTCCTCGTCCGACAATGGCGAGGGTGGCGGGTCTGACGGCGGCGGCGATGGCGGCGGTGGGGACTGACACCCTGCCTTCCTTAAATTCGCAGGCATTTTCCCGCCTTGTCCGGCTCTGGCCTTTCATATTCTTGCCCTCTTTCGGCAATACACCTCTGGGCACAGCAACCCTGCCCGGAGGTCATCCATGTTTTCCATCGTCACTGCCCTGCTTGTCGTCTTCAGCCTCGGCCTCATCGCCAAGGTGATCCACGCAAGGAACAAATCCGACAACTGAGCGCCCGACGCGCGGTCATTCCGCGGCCTCCTGCTGCGCGCCTTCGGCCTCGCGCCGCAGGCGGCGCACCAGTTCCAGTTCGGACTGGAAGTCGACGTAGTGCGGCAGCTTGATGTGCTCCAGAAAGCCGGTCGCCTGAATGTTGTCCGAGTGATACAGGACAAACTCTTCGTCCTGCGCGGGGGCGCCCATGTCGTCCTCGCCCAACTCGCGCCAGCGCAACGCCCGGTCGACAAGCGCCATAGAGATCGCCTTGCGCTCGGTCTGGCCAAAGGTCAGCCCGTAGCCTCGGGTGAATTGCGGCGGCTCGGTCTTTGATCCGGTGAACTGGTTGACCGTTTCGCATTCGGTCACCTCGACCTCGCCGATCTCGATGGCAAAGCCCAGTTCGGGAATGTCCATTTCGACCGCCACGGTGCCGATCCGCAATTCGCCGACAAAGGCGTGGTTGCGGGCGTAACCGCGCTGCGTGGAATAGGCCATCCCAAGGACAAACCCCTCATCCCCCCGGGTCAGCGCTTGCAGGCGCAGCGCGCGGGAGCCGGGCAGTTCCATCGGTTCGCGGGTCAGGTCCGGCGGGGTGTCGTCCGAGCGTTCCTCTGTCTGGATCAACCCCTCACGGTTCAGGAAACCGGTGATATGCGGCGTCGGCTCCTGTCGCGGCGTGCCCTCGGCGGCGGCGGGTGCCTCACCGTCGGCGGCGAGTTTGAAGTCCAGCAGTCGGTGCGTGTAGTCAAAGGTCGGCCCCAGCACCTGCCCGCCCGGCGCGTCCTTGAAGGTGGCGCTGATGCGCCGGATGCAGGCCATGTCGGCGGTTTCCATGGCGCGGGTCGCGCCAAACCGGGGCAGCGTGGTGCGATAGGCCCGGATCAGGAAGATGGCTTCGATCAGGTCGCCGCGCGCCTGCTTGATCGCCAGCGCGGCAAGGTCGGGATCGTAGAGCGAGCCTTCGGCCATCACGCGGTTGACCGCCAGCTTCAACTGCTCGCGGATCTGCGCGACCGAGAGTTCCGCGACCGAGGTGTCGCCGCGCCGTTCCTCGGCCAGCCAGGCATGGGCGTTTTCAATGGCGCGCTCCCCGCCCTTGACGGCAACATACATCGCTCAATCCCTCACGGTTGTGCTGCGCGGCAAGGCCGCAAGGCGATGGCCCGCGCAGAAAACGGCGTCCCAGCCCAGCGGGTAGCGCGCGGCGTTCTGTTGGAAGGCCCGCGTTTCCGGCAGCGACAAATAGGCGACATCACAGATTCCGGGGCCGCTGAGTTGCACGCCCGAGGCCGCAAGGTCCGGCATCTCGACGATCAGGGTGGCCGAGCGATCCGGGTATTGCGCGGTGCCGATGCGGAACCGGTCCAGGGGCCGCAAATCTTCCCAGGTGCCAACCGCGAAATCGCAGGACTCCGCTGTGGTGAACGGTGCGCCGCAGTGAAAGGTGATCCAGCCGCGGACCGCATCGCAGTCGTGATCGCCCGCAAGATAGATGCCCGTCTCCGGATCGCAGAGCGTCAGCAAGAGCGTTCCGGCGGCGACGGAGAGCGGCGCGGGCGGTGTTGTGCCGGCGGTCTCGACGATTGTTCCGGGGCGCGCCATGGCCTGCATCGCGGCGCGAAAGGCGCGGGCGGCATCGACCGGGGCATCGCTGAAGCCCCCTTTGAGAACAGCCGCCTCCATCAATCCTCTCCCCGCACCATGGTAAAGAACTCGACCTTTGTGGCGGCGGCCTTGGCCGCGCGGGTCGTGGCGCGCCGGTCCCTCTGTTGGCGCAGTGGAGACAGAACCGCCGCGTCGATTTCGGGCGCGGCCCCGGTCTGCATCAGCGCGTCGATCAGGGCGGCGCGTTCGGCGTGGGTCTTGTCGCGCCCCTGCACATAGGCATGGCCAACCGTCCCGTCACCCAGTTGCAATGAACAACGCGTCACCGTCATCTCGCCCAGGTTGAAGGGCGCGCCAGTGCCGCCCATGCGACCGCGCACCATGGCCGCGCCGATTTCCGGTGCGCGCAGCCATGTGAATCCCGGAACCTCCCGACCGTCCCACAGCGCCGCCAGATCCGGCGGCGGGGACTTGGCCAGAAGGCCCATCCAGTCTTTGCGGGGGTCATGTTCGCTCATCTAGACACCTTGCGAGGTTGTCGGAATAAATATACAACTAGACAAATTATTACGCCGAGACCGCGAGCCGGACAAGGCCCCAACAGGTGAAAGTTTCGTGACATGCCGCGCCCCGCGCTCTGGACCGCCATTTCCGACAGCCTGACCAATGACATCGCAACAGGCCGATACCGCCCGGGCGACAAGCTGCCGACAGAGGCGGAACTCTCGGCCCGGTTCGGGGTCAACCGGCACACCGTACGCCGCGCCTTGCAATCCATGGCCGACGGCGGGCTTGTCCACGCCCGGCGCGGTGCCGGGGTCTTTGTTGCATCCAAACCCACCGATTACGCCCTGGGCAAGCGCGTCCGCTTTCACCAGAACCTGCGCGCGGCGGGCCGGGTGCCGGGGCGGGTGTTGTTGCTGTCGGAAACCCGGATGGCCGATGCGGGAGAGGCGCAGGCCTTGCAGATCGCGCCGGGCGATCCGGTCCACAGCTTCGAGACGATGGCCACGGCAGATGACGAGCCCATCGCGCTGGGCTGCGGGGTCTTTCCGCTGGCGCGGTTGCCGGGTCTGCCCGAGGCCTTGCTGAAACACGACTCGGTCACAGGGGCGCTGGCTGCCTGCGGGGTGCCGGATTACACCCGCGCCTCGACCCGGGTGACAGCGCAGATTGCCACCCCGACACAGGCCACGCGCCTGCGCCTGCCCCAGGGCGCGCCGATCCTGCGCACGACCAGCCTGAACATTGATCCGGACGGCCTGCCCGTGGAATACGGGCGGACCTGGTTCGCGGGTGACCGGGTGACCCTGACGCTGGACGCCTGAGGGCTGGTTGCCCTTGTTTTCAGGCCCCAAACCGGTGCGATGTCACCCCCCTGATACAAAGGAGGCGTAGGCAGGCCGGACACCAAACGGCCCAGAGCAGTCCGATGTCATTTGCCCCTTCTTCCCTGCGCCTGACAGGCGCGACCATCCTGCGCGACGGCGCGCTGCAGAGGCGATCCGTCGCGATCGAGGATGGCCGCATCTCCCGGGGACCGCTGCCCGAGGTGGACCTGACCGGCTATTATGTGCTGCCCGGCATCATCGACCTGCATGGCGACGCCTTTGAACGGCATCTGGCGCCGCGCCCCTCTGCCCCCTTCCCGATCCATGCCGCCTTGCGCGCGACGGACCGGGACGCGGCGGCCAACGGCGTGACCACGGCATGGATGGCACACAGCTGGAGCTGGGAAGGCGGCCTGCGCGGCCCGGACCACGCCCTGGCCTTTCTGAAGGCGCTTGAGGCCTATTCCAATGAGGCGCTGACCGACCTGCGGGTGCAGATCCGCTGTGAGACGCATACCGCCGACACCGCTGACCGGCTGTTGGCGGCGGTGCGGCGGTACCAGGTGGATTACGTCGTGTTCAACAATCACCTGCCAGAGGCGCTGAAACTGGCCGAGGCCGACCCCGCCCGCCTGAGCCACTGGGCGCGGGATGCGGGGCGCACGGTGGAGGAACATCTGCAACAGGTGCGCCTGGCCGGGAAGCAAGGCCGCGATGTGCCGCGCTATCTCTGCCGTCTGGCCGAGGCCTTTGACACGCTTGGCGTCTCTTATGGCAGCCATGATGACAGTGACGGTGAAACACGCGAATATTTCTCGCAGATCGGTGCGAAGATCTGCGAATTCCCCACCCGCCGCGCGGCTGCGGCGCTGGCCCGTGCGGTGGGCGATCCGATCCTTATGGGCGCGCCGAATGTCGTCCGGGGTGGTTCGCAATCCGGCAACATCGCCGCACAGACGCTGATCGAGGAGCGGCTGTGTGATGCGCTGGTGTCGGACTACTATTATCCAGCGCTTGTGCAGGCGGCTTTCTACCTTGTGGATCGGGGAGTGACGGACCTGCCCCGCGCCTGGGCCATGATCTCATCCCGGCCTGCGGAAATCCTGCGGCTGCCGGATCGTGGTGTGATTGACTATGGTCGGCGCGCCGATCTGGTGGTGGTCAATGCCGACAGCCAGGCGGTCGAGGCAACGATTTCGGGGGGTCGAATCGCACATCTGGCCGGAGAGGCCGTGCATAGGTTCCTTGGCGTTCGGGGCGGGAGTCGTCTGGCGGCGGAGTAGGCAAGCATTGCGTTCAGCAGCGCCTGCGCAACCCTGAAAACAATGCGCCCCCAAAACCGCGATTGCATAAGATTTCTGACTTTTCTGTCAGGAAATTCGTAAAATTGTCACTGCGATAACCTATCAGAGGCCCAGTTGAGTGTGACTTTAGCCCTGGGTCCACCGGATTACGGACCCCGAGTAAAGTTGTGAGTGTTTACCAGTAATTTTCATGACCAATCAGGGCGGCCGCAAGGCCGCCCGTTTTTTGTTTGGGGAGTATTGCTTGGGGTGAAAAGAATGCGCCCTGTGACGCGGTCAGGGACGAACCATCGTGCTGTCATTCGCCGTACTTTTCGAGAAACTCAGGCAGGGGCTGTTGCCCGAAATCCTCCAAAACCGCGCGCAAGTCCCCGTGCTGGAGGGCGCGACATCCCGCGTCACGATGGCCCCAGAGGCGATCACCGCGCCATTGCCGTCCGTGACCTCCGGTTTGGTCTGCGCGTTGTGGCCGATCAAGGCCCTGCGGGCGGACCTGCGCGAGAACCAGCCGGCATCGTCCCGGGCGTCCTTCTAAAATGAGGGCGCTCGATACAAGAAAGGGCGGTCAATGCCCGCCCTCACCGCCCTTGATCAGGCGACGGCGCAAGATGCCAGAGAGCCAATCCATGAAGATCACCATCAGCACCACCAGAACGATGTAATAGGTCACCTCTTCCCAGTCCTTGGTGGTGATCATGGCCTGCGTCAGTAGCAGGCCGATGCCGCCCCCGGTGATGGCGCCGATCACGGTGGCGCTGCGGGTGTTGGATTCGAGGTAATAGAGCACCTGGCTGAGCAGCACCGGCGTGATCTGCGGAATCACGCCAAATCGAATCCGCTGCACCGGTTTCGCCCCGGTCGAGCGCAGGCCCTCGATCTGCTTGTCATCGACGTTTTCCAGCGCCTCGGAGAAGAGTTTGCCGAAGGATCCGGTGTCGGTGATCAGGATCGCCAGCGCGCCGGTGAGCGGACCAAGCCCGAAGGCGCGGGTGAGGATGATGGTCCAGATCAGGGCATCCACGCCGCGCAGGAAGTCGAACAACCGCCGGGTCAGAAACCTTGGCGAAACGGCGATCCGGCGCAGCCAGACGGGCAGCGCGCCGAACACCCTGCCAAGGGCCAGCCGGGGGGTAAAGTTGCGCGCGGCGAGGAAGGACAGCGGCAGGGCCACAAAGGCCGCGCCCAGCGTCCCGAGGAAAGCCATCAGGATCGTCTCGAAGATCGCCCAGGCCACATCCTTGTGATGCCACATCTGGTTGTTCCAGACGTCCGACAGGATCGCCCCGGCCTCTCCGCCGATAAAGCGGCGCGTGACCTCGGTGAAGCCCAATCCGTGATAGGGGCTGTCGAGCGTGAAGAAGAAAAGCTCCCAGCCGGTGAAATAGCGGAACACCTCGGTGCGGTTGCGAGTGATGCTGAGGCGGCCCGCCTCGCTGGTGATCGCGACTCGGTTCTTCGAGGCATTGATCCAGTCCGGCAAAGCGTCCAGAGGCACCGGATAGTCGGCCACCACGCCCTTGCTGCGCGACACCTCGAAAGACATCAGCCCGAAGCCGGGCATGTCGTAGGTGATGACCTCGGGCCCGTAAGTGATGATATGCCCGTCACCCAGATCAATGGTCGTTGTCTCGCCCAGGGTCACCCATGCCGGGCTTTCCCCTTCTGGATAGCGGCCCTTTTTCTCACCCTCGATGGCCACGGAAACGGCGCCAGAGCGATTGTCGCGGGTGACATGGGTCTTGTAGCTGTAGGTATCGGCGACCAGCGCGCGGGCGTTGTCGGCGCTGGCATTGCGCCACAGGCCGGGAATGTCGAAGGCAAAGACGATATAGACCAGGTAGATCAGGATGGCCCCGACGACGGCGAATGTCGTCAGGCGCTTGCGGCGAAAGATCGTTTCGGTCTGCGTGCCAAGGTTCTTAGAGGCGTCGAGCATGGTCATGGCGTCACTCCTTGCCGCGCGCGCCGTGGACCAGCCGATCCCGGAAATGGCTCGACAGTTGGTCAAAGAAGACGATGGTCAGGAACAGCATGATGAACATGGCGGCGGCCTCATCGAACTGGCCCTGCCCCCACTGGATCGCGACCTTGAGTTCATAGCCCAGACCGCCCGCGCCAACGAAGCCGAGGATGGCAGAGGCGCGGATGTTGATCTCGAACCGCAGCAGGGCATAGCTGAGCCAGTTCGGCGCAACCTGCGGCACCACGCCCAGCGCCATGCGTTGCGACCAGTTGGCGCCAACGCTTTCCAACCCGTCCAGTGGTTTCAAAGAGGCGTTTTCGTTCACCTCGGAAAACAGCTTGCCCAGCGCGCCAACAGTGTGAAAGGCGATGGCGATCATTGCCGGGACCGGGCCGCCGCCAAGGACAAAGATCAGGATCAGCGCGATCACGATTTCCGGCACCGCGCGCATGATGTCCAGCACCCTGCGCACCACCGGGATCAGGCGCGGAAACCGCGCCAGACCGCGCGTCGCCAACAGCGACAGCACAATCGCCCCCAGCGCCCCCAGCAGGGTCGCCACGGCGGCGATATTCACTGTCTCCAGCAAAGCGGGGAAGAACTTGACGAAATGGGCGGGCAATTGATCCAGCTTGGACGCGGCCTCGGTCACCACCTCTGACGGATAGTCAAAGAAATTCGGGATACCGCCCAGAAAGCCGCCACCGTTGCGATCCTCGGCCAGACTGAAGCCCGAGGCCATCAGGATGACGAAGATCAGGATCGTCAGAAAGGAATACAGGCGCTTGCGGCTGACCTGGGCCATGTAACTGGCCTCAATTTCGTTCACGCGGCGCGGGGCGTCCTGGGTCAGATCGGCCAAGGCGGGCTCTCACAATCGGGGCTGGGGGCCGGGTGGCCCGGCACAGGAAAAGGCGGCCCCGCAACAGGGGCCGCCCAAAGAGATCGGACTCAGTTCGATTTTGCCTGACGTGCCGCGATGATCGACAAGTAGGCGTCATGGGTGATCGGGTCGAAGCCCAGCGATTCACCGGCCGAAATCGCATAGGTGCAATCGCGGTCCATGTCGTACATGCCATCGACCAGTGCGGTCATCTCGGCCTTGACCTCTGTCGGCAGCGACTTGCGCAGGACAACCGGGCCTTCGGGGATCGGCTTGGACTTCCAGATTTCCACAAGATCGTTCATGTCGACCAGCCCGGCATCCACGGCCTTGCGCAGCGCGCCGGAATTGTAGCCGTCTTCCCAGTTGCCCTGACCGTCGGCCCAGGTCACGCCGCCGTCGATGTCGCCGTTGTTGACCGCGACGATGGTCTGCTCATGGCCGCCGGTAAAGCGGACGTCGGCAAAGTAGTCGCCGGGCTCCATCGTGACGCCGTCCTTGTAAGTCGGGATCTCGATGGAGGGGATCAGGTAGCCGGAGGTCGAGTTCGGATCGCCAAAGCCAAAAGCCTTGTCCGCCATGTCGTCCAGCGAGGTGATGCCGCTGTCGGCGCGGGCAAAGCCGATCGAGTGATAGCCGTAGGAACCGTCAAGGTTGATCTTGACCAGCACAGGTTCGACTGCTTCAGGATCCTGCAGGTAGGTGGCGGCATAGGCCGACGCACCCAGCCAGGCCATGTCCAGCGTGCCACCGACGAGGCCCTGGATCACACCGGCGTAGTCAGCCGGGGCGAAGAGTTTGACCGGAACGCCCAGCGCGTCCTCGGCATAGGCGCGCAGGCATTCGTTCGAGGTCATGCGGTCCTGAGCGTTTTCGCCGCCCAGAATGCCGATGCGGAATTCGGTGATCGCGGTGTCGTCTGCAAAGGCCGGGGTGGCCAGTGCGGTTGTGGCTGCAAGTGCTGCAAGGATCTTTTTCATCGTCTTCCTCTTTGGTTGATGGACCCGGCCAACCGTCGGCGCGGGTGATGAAATCAAGTCGGAGTGGAGTCAGGCGTGCTGCGGCACACCGGAGGCGTTCAGCGCCTCGATGGCCGTGGATGTGGCAGCCTCGGAAAACTGTGCCCCCGCCCCGTAGATGTCGCGGGCGACGCCGGTGGTCAGCTGTTCTGGCGTGCCGTCAAAGACCACGCCGCCCCGGCGCATGCCGATCACGCGGTCGCAGTATTTGCGCGCGGTATCCAGCGTGTGCAGGTTGGCGATGACCATGCGGCCGTCTTCCTCGTGAATACGACGCAGGGCATCCATGACGATCTGCGCGTTCATCGGGTCGAGGCTGGCGATGGGTTCGTCCGCAAGAATGATCTGCGGGTCCTGCATCAGGGCGCGCGCGATGGCGACACGCTGTTGCTGCCCGCCGGACAGCGCCTCGGCCCGCTTGGGCGCGTGGTCGGCAATGCCCAGCCGGTCGAGGATTTCGATCGCGCGATGGATGTCCCCTGCCGGGTAAAGGTTCAACAGCGTTGCTAGGGTCGAGCGTTTGTTCAGCGTGCCGTGCAGGACGTTCGACACCACGTCCATCCGCGGGACGAGGTTGAACTGCTGAAAGATCATGGCGCATTCGGACTGCCACTGGCGCCGGGGCGCCCCGGTCAGGCGGCTGATCTCACGGTCGTTGAACCACATTGCCCCCTCCGTGGCATCGGACAGGCGGTTAATCATCCGCAAGAGGGTGGACTTGCCCGCTCCCGAGGCGCCGATGATGCCAATCATCGCCGGCTTCCGGATGCAGAAACTCACGTTTTCCACGGCGGTATTCGCGCCAAAGCGCTTGGTCAGCTGTTCGATGCGTAACACGCCGGAACCCCCTTTGTCTGAGGGCCGTCTAAGTCCGGCTCTTGTCTCTTGCGTGACGGTTTTCAGAAACTTTTGTAACGGAGGCGGCCGTTTGGTCCCCTTGCCGGAAATTCAGGCAAGGGCTGAACCAGCCATGCATCGACGCGCAGACGGGTATGCAACCCTGCCTGTGGCGCTGCAGCGCAGCATGACCTAGTTTTGGACCCAAGGGGGAAACCCATTCAACACAGATGGAGTCCTGAAAATGGCAACCATGCACACCACCACGACAGCGCGCGGCAACATCATCTCCGGCATCCTGCACGGGATCGGCGGCCTGTTCTCGTCGATCTTTGACGTCATGCTCAACCTGGCTGAATCAAACCGGCGCGCCAAGGAAATCGAGCGTCTGAACGCGATGAGCGACGAACAACTGGCCGCCCGTGGCCTGAAACGCACGGATATCGTCCGCTACGTCTTTCGCGACATGCTGTACATCTGATCCCGTCGCGGGATCATCCTTGTCCAGCCTGAATGACCGCCGCGCCCTTTTCGGGCGCGGCGTCTTCGTTTCGGGATATTACTGGCCCATCCGGCGCATCATCATTTCGTGCACCGCCGCCATGCCGCGGTCTGCCATCTCGCTGACTTCGCCCGCGTGTTTTTGCAAGGCGGCCACCAGATCCGGCGAGCGGGAGGTCTGAACGACGACGATCCCCTCATCGGTCACTTCGATCTCCGTCTCGATCTCGTCCCGGCGGGCAAAAAAGATGTTGAGCGTCGGACTTTGAATGAAGACCTGCGGATCCCGCCCCTCTTCGACCCGGGCGATCATGCCCGATACATGGCTGACCAGCACCTCCATGACCCCGGGATCGGTCGAGCGGGTGACGGTACGGATGCCGTCCGGCAGGTTGGTCACGCTGCGCTGGATGGTCTGGAAATTGCGGAACATCACCGCCAATTCAGCGCTTTCCTCCGGCGTGGCGTCCAACCCGCGCAGGCCGGGCATGGTGACCTCATCATGGCCGGCTCCAGCACCGTGATGCATGCCCATGCCGTGGCCCTGTCCCGACATCTGCGCAAAGCCCGCAGCAGGCAAAGCCAAGCCAAGGCTCGTAATTAGCGCGGCGGTCCAACTTAGCTTCCGGTGCATGTCATGCCCCCCTGAATGTTCTGTCACGTCAATGTGCCATGTTCACGGATGACACAGCCGGAGATACCTTCATATGACAGAAATCATATGTGGTCCTTTTTGCGCGCATCTTTGAGGACGCCCGCCGGAGAGACCCAAGGCTGCTGAAACAATCTGATCGCCCCTCTAAATGCAGGAAATTGTTCTTCCTGTAAGTCGTTGTTTCGAGGCAGGGAGGGGCGTGCCCGAACCCTGAGAAGGCGCTTTGACCGGCTGGAATTGGGCAATTCGCCCAAAAGCATTATTGTCGTCGGAGTTTGGCGCGACATCGCAAGTGCGCCCTCCCTGGGGGAGGGTTCGGGCGCGGCCCGGGCTTTCAGCCCACGCCAGTCCGTGGTTGGTGCGCCGAAAAACAATTCCCCGAGATTCGATCTGGTTGCACCCTTCACCCAAGGGTGCGCCGTCTCCGACCCCGGAAAAAACCAAGGGGCAAAACGAAAAGGGCCGCCCGGACAGGCGACCCTTGAGATCTGGCACAGCGACGAGCCCAGGGCCCGCGCGCGCTTAGTTCTGTGCGTAGAATTCGATGACGAGGTTCGGTTCCATGTGGACGGCATAGGGCACGTCCGACAGGCCGGGGGTGCGCACGAAGGTCGCGGTCATCTTCGAGTGGTCGGCGTCGATGTAATCGGGCACGTCACGCTCGGGCAGCTGGGTCGCTTCGAGCAGGACAGCCATCTGGCGCGACTTTTCGCGGACCTCGATCAAGTCGCCTTCCTTGACACGGTAGGACGGGATGTTGACGCGCTTGCCGTTCACCAGCACATGGCCGTGGTTGACGAACTGACGGGCAGCAAACACGGTCGCGACGAACTTGGCGCGGTACACCACGGCGTCGAGGCGGCGCTCGAGCAGACCGATGAGGTTTTCACCGGTGTCACCCTTGATACGCTCGGCTTCGGCGTAGATGCGGCGGAACTGCTTTTCGGTCAGGTCGCCGTAGTAGCCCTTGAGCTTCTGCTTGGCGCGCAACTGCAGGCCAAAGTCGGAAATCTTTTGCTTGCGGCGCTGGCCGTGCTGGCCGGGGCCGTATTCACGGCGGTTGACCGGGGACTTCGGACGGCCCCAGATGTTTTCGCCCATGCGGCGATCGATCTTGTACTTGGCAGACGTGCGTTTTGTCACGGCTGATCTCCTTCGTTCAGGTTTCGAAGGGCGTTGTCCTCTTCCCGGATTTGGCCGGAATGACAGGAATCCCCTTGCGGGGGCCACCAACACCAATGAAGCGGCGCTTATACCCGCGTTCCAAGCCGAGTCAAGCCGCCCCCGGAGCGGCGCCGACAATTTGAACCAAACGCGAACATTAACGATTGTTTTACCCGGCATGCGCGAAAACAAAGTACCAACGGGTCGGAGGCTAGTGTGGCACGTCAATCGGCAGAACGCGACATCGGGGCGCGCAACGCTCTGGAACATGCGGTTATCTCCCGCGACTCATCGGTCATGGACATGGTCCGGCGCGCGATCCAGCACCGGCAGGTCATGCTTGCGTTTCAACCTGTCATGCAGGCGCAGGCGCAGGACCGCATCGCCTTTCATGAGGGGTTGATCCGTGTGCTGGACGAAACCGGCCGGGTCATTCCCGCCGCCGACTTCATCGACACGGTCGAAGATACGGAATACGGGCGCATGCTGGATTGCATCGCCCTGGAAAAGGGGTTGGAGGAATTGGCGCGGGTGCCGGGTTTGCGCCTGTCGATCAACATGTCTGCGCGGTCCATCGGCTATCGCAGATGGATGCGGGCACTGAACAAGGGGTTGGACAAAGAGCCGACCGTGGCCGAACGCCTGATCCTCGAAGTGACGGAATCCTCTGCCATGCTCGTACCGGAACTGGTTGTCAGGTTCATGGATGACCTGCAATGCCGCGGCATCACCTTTGCGATGGACGATTTCGGGGCCGGTTACACGGCACTTCGCCATTTCAAGGAGTTCCGTTTTGACCTGCTGAAGATCGACGGCGAATTCTGCCGTGGCATCGCCATGGACCCGGACAACCAGGTCCTTGTGGGCGCAATGGTCAAGATCGCGGAACAGTTCGACATGTTCACCGTGGGGGAATTTGTCGAAACGCAACAGGATGCCGATTGCCTGGCCGCGCTTGGCGTCGATTGCCTGCAGGGCTACCTGTTTGCTGCGCCGACCGTGCGTCCGGCCTGGCGGTCCGCAGGTCACAACCAGCAGGTGGGGTAAGGGGCGGGCCCGGGTAAATACCTTCACTTTGAACGACCTTCCTGCATACCCGCCATGCACGAAAGCCTGAGACACCCTGTCCGGTTATGGTACGCCTCCAAATCCGCTATTGCGCCTAGCGACAAGTGAGAGTGGAATGAACTCGCATCCGGTGAGTTCGCACCTTACCCTTATGCATCCACTTGCCTGGAGGACTACATATGACCAACGTCGTTATCGCATCAGCTGCCCGGACCGCTGTCGGCAGCTTTGGCGGTGCCTTTGCCAACACACCGGCGCATGATCTCGGCGCCGCCGTTCTGGAGGCGCTGGTCGCGCGCGCCGGAGTCGCCAAGGAGGATGTCTCAGAGACCATCCTTGGCCAGGTTCTGACCGCGGCCCAGGGCCAGAACCCGGCGCGGCAGGCCCACATCAATGCCGGCCTGCCAAAAGAATCCTCGGCCTGGAGCATCAACCAGGTCTGCGGTTCGGGCCTTCGCGCCGTTGCCCTGGGCGCACAGCACATCATGCTGGGCGATGCCTCGATCGTCTGCGCCGGTGGACAAGAGAACATGACCCTGTCGCCCCACGCCGCGCACCTGCGCGCCGGGCACAAGATGGGCGACATGAAATACATCGACACGATGATCCGCGATGGTCTGTGGGATGCCTTCAACGGCTACCACATGGGCCAGACCGCCGAGAACGTGGCCGACCAATGGCAGATCACCCGCGAAATGCAGGATGAGTTTGCCGTCGCCTCGCAGAACAAGGCCGAAGCCGCGCAGAAGGCAGGCAAGTTCGACGATGAGGTGATCGCCTATACCGTCAAGACCCGCAAGGGCGACATCGTGGTCGACAAGGATGAATACATCCGCCACGGCGCGACCATGGAAGCCATGCAGAAACTGCGCCCTGCCTTTGCCAAGGACGGCTCGGTCACCGCGGCCAACGCTTCGGGCCTGAACGATGGTGCCGCCGGTGCCCTGCTGATGTCCGCCGACGAGGCGGAAAAGCGCGGCATCGAACCGCTGGCCCGCATCGCCTCCTATGCCACCGCCGGTCTGGACCCGTCGGTCATGGGCGTCGGCCCGATCTACGCAAGCCGCAAGGCGCTGGACAAGGCAGGCTGGAAGGTCGAGGATCTCGACCTCGTCGAAGCCAACGAAGCCTTTGCTGCGCAGGCCTGCGCCGTGAACAAGGACATGGGCTGGGATCCGGCCATCGTGAACGTGAACGGCGGCGCCATCGCCATCGGTCACCCGATCGGGGCCTCCGGCGCGCGTGTCCTGAACACCCTGCTGTTCGAAATGCAGCGCCGCGGGGCCAAGAAGGGCCTCGCCACGCTCTGCATCGGGGGCGGCATGGGCGTCGCGGTCTGCCTGGAGCGTCCGTAACATCGCGGAAAACGCATATCAGGGGCGCCCTCCGGCGCCCCTTTTTCTTGGGGAGGCGCCCGCAAGGGCATGGGCCAAAAGTCAGAACAAAAATAGACCGGCCAAAATAACGCAATATTGTTGCGACCGCCCAATCACCCCTGTAACAAAGTTACAATACCAAGATACTCAAGACTGGAGGACACCCCCATGGCACGTGTAGCACTCGTCACCGGCGGCAGCCGGGGCATCGGCGAAGCCATTTCCAAGGAACTCAAGGCCGCAGGCTACGAAGTCGCCGCGACCTACGCCGGCAACGACGAGAAAGCCGCCGCCTTCACCGAAGCGACCGGCATCAAGACCTACAAATGGAACGTCGCCGACTATGACGCGTCCAAGGCCGGGATCGCGCAGGTCGAAGCCGACCTTGGCCCGATTGACGTTGTGGTCGCCAACGCGGGCATCACCCGGGACGCGCCGTTCCACAAGATGACCCCGGAGCAGTGGAAAGAGGTGATCGACACCAACCTCACCGGCGTCTTCAACACCGTGCACCCGGTCTGGCCCGGCATGCGCGAACGCAAGTTCGGCCGCATCATCGTGATCTCCTCGATCAACGGTCAGAAGGGCCAGTTCGCTCAGGTCAACTATGCCGCCACCAAGGCCGGTGACCTTGGCATCGTCAAGTCGCTGGCGCAGGAAGGCGCGCGCGCCGGGATCACCGCCAACGCCGTCTGCCCCGGCTATATCGCGACCGAAATGGTCATGGCGATCCCGGAAAAAGTGCGCGACTCGATCATTTCCGGCATCCCGGCCGGTCGCCTTGGCGAACCCTCCGAGATCGCGCGCTGCGTGGCTTTCTTGGCCTCCGACGACGCCGGCTTTATCAATGGCTCGACCATTTCGGCCAATGGCGCGCAGTTCTTCGTCTGAGGCGCAACGCCCCAGGAACGGCGGGTGGGGCGATGCGCCGACCGGCGCGAGCGTCACCCCTCGGCCCTCACTTCTCACCAAAGCGCCCCCCGCCGGGGCGCTTTTTCATTTCCACCGCCAAGAACCGTGGTAGCCTGCCAGAAAATACCTGCGCGGATTGCAAACAATGACCTCCCCCTGGGCCGCGCTTGCGGTGCTGTTCACCGCCCGACTGGCCATGGCCTTTCAATATCAGGTCGTCGCCGCACTTGGCCCGATGGTGATGACCCGCCACAGCGCCGATCTGGCGGACCTCGGTGTTTTGATCTCGCTTTACCTCATCCCCGGTCTCGTGTTTGCGATCCCCGGCGGCGGCATCGCGCAGCGTTTCGGCGACCGGCGCGTGGTGGTTGGCGGTCTGGTCGTGATGATCCTCGGCGGGTTGCTGATGTGGCTGGGTGAAACCTGGAGCCTGCAGATCCTTGGCCGCGTCCTTGCCGGGATCGGTGGCGTGCTGCTGAACGTGGTCATGACCAAGATGATCGCCGACTGGTTCACCGGCCGCCCGATCGCCACCGCCATGGGCATCTTCGTCAATTCCTGGCCCGCCGGTATCGCCCTGGCGCTGCTGATCCTGCCGCATGTGGCCGGGTCCGGCGGCCTGTCGCTGGCGCTCGCCCTGCCCGTCCTGTTCAGCCTTGTCGGTCTGGGCCTGCTCGTCGTGGTCTACCGCGACCCGCCGCAAAGCGCCGCCGGCGCACCGCGCGGCGCATGGCCCAAGGGTGACGCCCTTTCGGGCATCCTGCTCGCCGGATCTGTCTGGGGGCTGTACAATGCGGCGCTGGCCATGGTTTTCGCCTTCGGGCCCACTCTGCTGGTCGAGCGCGGCGCGCCCCTGACAGAGGCCAGCGGCATCAGTTCGCTGGTGCTCTGGGCCGCGATGCTCTCGATCCCCGCCGGGGGCCTGATCGGAGACCGCATCGGGCGGCCCGAAGCGGTGCTGTTCGTGGGGCTGGCCGGGGCCGTCGCCTGTTTCGCCATTGCGCTCGCCGCGCCCACGGTCCTTGTCTTTGTCATCATGGGATTGTTCTTTGGCCTGCCCGCCGGACCGATCATGGCCCTGCCCGCCCGCGTCCTGCAGCCCGAAACCCGGGCCGTCGGCATGGGCATCTTTTTCACCATCTACTACCTGAGCATGGTCGCCTTTCCGATGCTCTCCGGCGCATTGGCCGAGGTCACGGGATCGGCTGATGTGGCCTTTATCCTGGGGATCATCCTTGTGGGGCTGTCCGCCGCAGCGACCGTCGCCCTGCGCGCCAAGCGAGGTCAACCAGCCTGACCCGGATCAGCGGATTGCACCATGCTGCCGGACAGGGCGAGGCGCTCAAGCTGCCGAGGCGGCATGCTGCATTGGCGGTCAGGCCTGGAAACGTCAATGGAGCCGCAGCTTGACTGAAAAATGAAAACGCCCCCGCAGCCAAAAGGTTCGGGGGCGTTTTCCTGTCCGTCCAGACCGGCGGGAGGAAGGGAGTGTCCTGCGGTCAGCGGCGACGGGCAAACAGCGTTTTCCACAATCCGGCGACCAAGGCGCCGCGTTCGGCGTGGGCCTTGTCGATGGCGCGGCGGTGGCGGGTATCAGGAGCGGATTCGAACATGGCGGACCTCGTTGCATCAGGGATACTTGACTGACCCCAGGATACGCCTCAAAAATGAACCCTACAAACGAGACTTCTGCACGTATCACTTAAGGAAAACTTGCCCAAATGCCTGACCGTCTGCCACCGCTCACCGCGCTGCGCGCCTTTGAAGCGGCGGCGCGGCACATGTCCTTTGCCCGGGCCGCGGACGAGTTGCACGTCACCCCTGCCGCCCTGTCCTTTCAGATCAAGAACCTTGAGGAGCATCTGGGCGCACCGCTCTTTCACCGCCTGAACCGGGCCGTCGACCTGACCGAGGCCGGGCGCATCCTGTCCCCCGGCGCAACCGAAGGGTTCGAGCGGCTGAATGCGGCCTGGCGCGCGACGCAGCGGCTGCAGGATACGCGGGTGCTGTCTGTCACGGCCGGGCCGGCCTTTACCGCCAAGAGCCTCGCACCGCGGCTCTACGGGTTTGCGCAGGCTCACCCCGAGATCGAACTGCGCTTTATCGCCGGTCTGCGGACAATGGATTTCGACCGGGACGAAATCGACGTCGCCGTCCGTTACGGTTTCGGCGAGGATCAGGGGTTGTTCAGCGAACACCTGATCGACGAAGGCATCACCCCGATGATGCGACCGGATCTGGCCGAACGCTATCCGACGCCGCAGAGCCTGCAGGATGCGCCCCTGCTGCACGATGCCTCGCTGGATTTCATGCAGCCCGCCGCCAATTGGCCGGTCTGGTTCCGCGCCTGCGGCATCGACTCCGCGCCCTCCCCCGCGGCGCGATTCTCACAGGCGGATCACGCGTTGGACGCGACGCTTGCGGGCAGCGGTATCGTGCTGTCGCGGACATCTCTGGCCCAGCGGTTGCTGGCCTCTGGTCAATTGGTTGCCCCTTTCGAGATCGCTCTGACGACGCAAGCCCGGTTCCGGTTCATCTGCGTGCAGGGCACGGAAAAACGTCCGCAGATCGCGGCTTTCCGGGAATGGCTGTTTCGGGAAATCAGGGCATTGCCCACCGGGTTGGAGGGCAAGACGCTGGTTTCCGTAGATGACCTGCCCTGAGGGCGTCTCACAACCATATGTGACACGCCGGGTCCAGGGCAGGCCGAGGTCTACTGAATCAGAAGACCGTCTCCGGCGACAGTCGTGTGATTTCTTCCTTGATCCGGAGTTTCTGCTTTTTCAGGTCCGCTATGCGCAGGTCGTCCACGCCTGGAGCGCGTTGGGCTTCTTCCACCGCGTCCGACAGTGCACGATGCTTCTTTTTCAGTTCCTGCAAATGCGAACTCAAGCTCATGGGATCCTCCATTCGGTTGATGAGATCTTCAGTCCAGCACAGATTTTCGCTCAAGTCACGCTGCACCTGCATCATTTCTTCATAAGAATGTTACGTTCAGATTCATGTTTTCGCGACTGTCGGAAATTCCAGCGCATCTCCCCGCGTCATGACACCTTCGAGGCAATCCGTGTACCGATTGCCCGGCTCCACATGGCTGTCGCCTGCGTGAATCACCACACCGGCATGAAAACGGAACGGTGCGCGGCCCTCCTTGCGCCCGCGCACAAGGATCAGGCGGGGCGCACGCCCGGCCCGCGGCAGCAAGGGCAGCAGTTCCAGCGCGCCCAAACGCCCCTGCATCGCGGTCAGCAGATCGGGCAGGCGTTCAACCCGCTGGATGAAGGTGGCGGAACCGCGCGGTTTCAGGCGTTTGGCGGCGCAGATCACCCAGTCCGCCAGCGGAGTTTCGCCGGCGCGGGCGATTTCCCGCCCGGCCTCCTCGGCGACGATGCGCTTTCCCGTCTCGAAATAGGGGGGATTGGCGAGGACATGATCGAAGCTCTGCGCCCTGAGCGCCGCCGGAGGGTCGGACAGATCACCGCTCAGGATCTCTCCATCCAGCCCGTTGCGCGACAGGTTCTGGCGTGCCAGCTCGGCGTAGCCGGTTTGCAATTCCAGCCCCGTCAGATGCAGCCCCGGCACCCGGACACCAAGACAGCACAGGCCCGGCCCCGCGCCGCAGCCCAGTTCCAGCACGCTCTGCCCCGGACGCGCGGCAATGGAGGCGGCCAGGAGAACCGGGTCGGTCCCGGCCCTGTATCCCGCGCGCGGCTGCAGCAGGCGCACGCGCCCACCCAGCATGGCGTCGTCACTCAGCGACTCCGGGTCAAAGGGCTCAGCCCTCAAAGTTTACTCCGGCCTCACGCAGCACGCGCCGGGCGTCGTCCAGTTCATCTGTCCGCACCATCAGACGGCGCGGCAGAATGCCTATGGATCCTTCGAGAACGCTCATGTTTACGTCCAATTCAAAGCTGTCTATACCCTCCCCGTTCAGAAGGGTTTGGACCAGCGGGATCAGCGTGATGTCGTTTGTGCGCAAGAGCTCTTCCATGGTGGGGATGTAAGGACAAGGCGCACGGTTTGTCGAGCCTTGCACGGGAGTTTGATGAGCTTGGACGAAGGCACGCAAAAGCCGCACGAACGCCTTGCCGCGCTGCTGGCGGGCGATCTGGATCAGGTCAACGCGCTCATCCGCGAGCGGATGGCATCCGAACACGCGCCGCGCATCCCGGAGGTGACCGCCCATCTGGTCGAGGCCGGGGGCAAGCGGCTGCGGCCCTTGCTGACGCTCGCCTCGGCGCGGATGTGTGACTATGAGGGCCCCTATCACATCCATCTGGCGGCAACGGTGGAGTTCATCCATACCGCGACCCTGCTGCATGACGACGTCGTGGACGAAAGCAAGAAGCGGCGCGGGCGGCCGACGGCGAACCTGCTCTGGGACAACAAGTCGAGCGTGCTTGTGGGGGACTACCTGTTTGCGCGGTCGTTCCAGTTGATGACGGAGACGGGCAACCTGCGCGTCCTGCGCATCCTCAGCGACGCGGCGGCGACCATCGCCGAGGGCGAGGTGCTGCAACTGACGGCGGCGCAGGATCTGTCCACCACCGAGGCGATCTATCTGCAGGTTGTGCGCGGCAAGACGGCGGCGCTGTTTTCCGCCGCGACCGAGGTGGGTGGCGTGATCGCGGGTCGGCCCGAGGATGAGGTTCAGGCGCTGTTCGAATATGGCGACTCGCTGGGGATTGCCTTTCAGATCGTCGATGACCTGCTGGATTACTGGGGATCGGATGCGACCGGCAAGAACCTGGGTGATGACTTCCGCGAACGGAAACTGACCCTGCCGTTGATCAAGGCCTTTGCCGCCGCGAGTGACGACGAAAAAACCTTCTGGAAGCGGGTCATCGAAAAGGGCGATCAGCGCGAGGGCGACCTTGAAGAGGCGATCCGGCTGCTGAACAAGCACGGCGCGCTCGAGGCGACGCGGGATGAGGCGCTGGCCTGGGCCGCGCGGGCCAAGTCGGCGATGGAAGGGCTGCCCGCCTCGGAAATGCGCGATCTGTTGATCGACCTGAATGACTACGTGGTGAGCCGGGTCAACTGACGGCCCAGGTCGGATCTGTGCATGCCCTTACAGCTTCGGGGGCGTGCCAGATCGGGGCGTGCCCGATTTTGCGATCCGTTGGGACGGGTTGACGGTCAGCGCAGAGTGCAGGCCCGGATCCACCAATCCGGCCGAAGCGCCGCAAGGGCCGCCGCGCCACGTGCCGCCGCGTCAGCGTCCTCGAACAGCGCAAAACAGCTGGCGCCGGAGCCGGACATGCGGGCCAGACGCGCGCCATCGAGCGCAGCCAGACTGTCCAGAACCTCGGCAATCACCGGCTGCACTGCAATCGCCGGGGCCTGAAGATCGTTGCGTTGCTCGGCCAGCCAGCGCAGGGCCGCCGGTGTTCCGCCCCCTTCAGACCAAGGCGACATCGCCGGATTGTCCTTTTCCGCAAGGACACGAAAGACCGAGGGCGTCGGGACCTCCACTCCGGGATTGACCAGAACCGCGTCGAGTGGGGCCATCGTAATCGGCGTGATCTCTTCACCGATGCCCTGCATCCGCGCCGCCCGGGCCACTTTGCAGACCGGCACATCCGCGCCCAATGCTGCCGTATCGCCGTCGAAAGGCCGGTCAAACAGGGCTTCCATGGCGCGCAGCACCGCCGCCGCATCGGAAGAGCCGCCGCCGATCCCGGCAGCAGCCGGCAGGTGCTTGTCCAGCGTGATCGCCACCGGTTCGCCAAAGGCCTCTGCCGCCTTCCAGCACAGGTTTCGCGCGTCTTCGGGCACACCCTCGGCCATCGGCCCGGTCACCCGCAACGCCATCTCCGGCGCAGGCTTCACGGCAACCCGGTCCCCCACATCGGCGAACATCACCAGCGAATCGAGCAGGTGATAGCCGTCCGCGCGCTGGCCTGTCACATGCAGGGCAAGGTTGATCTTGGCCGGGGCGAAACCCTCACTCGCCGCTGTTGTCATCCGCAACCAGCGGCGGCGATGCACCCTCTTCCTGCAGCACCTGATCCAGTCCGACATCGATCTTGCGCTTGATTCGGTCCGGGTCGGCCTCTTCGGCGGCGTCCTCCCAATCGACGAAGGAGAGGGCGCGTTTCCACATGAATTCGGCCTCACGCTCACGCCCCACCTTCCAGTAGACGTCGCCGAGATGGTCATTCACGATCGGGTCGATGGGCATGAGTTCGGCGGCGCGCTCCATGTGCGGCACCGCTTCATCGTAGCGGCCCAGCCGGTACAGGACCCAGCCAAGGCTGTCGACGATATAGCCGGAGTTCGGCCGCGCCTCGACCGCGCGTTCGATCATTTCCAGGGCTTCGTCCAGCTTGACCTTTTGTTCGACCAGCGAATAGCCGAGGTAGTTCAGCACCTGTGGCTGTTCGGGGTTCAACTCCAGCGCCTTGCGGAAATCGGCCTCGGCCTCATCCCACATGCCTTGCCGTTCGTAAGCGATGGCACGGGCATAGAACAGGAACCACTGGCGTTCGGTCAGATCGTCGAACAGCCCGGCGGCGGCGCTGTAGGCCTCGACCGAGTCGGCAAAGCGTTCCTCGGAGCGCAGGTAATCGCCCAGCGTCGACCAGACGACGGGCAGATCGCCATGTGTCGTGGTCAGCCCTTCGAGAACGGCAATCGCCTCATCCATCTTGTCCCCGGCGCGCAGAGAGTCGGCGCGGCCCAGTTCGGCGGCATGAAAGGCCGGATCGTCCACCGACACGCGGGCGTAGGTCTGCATCGCCAGGTCGTGCTGACCAAGATCGTTCAGCACCTCTGCCGACAGCAGGATCGAGTCGATGTGATCAGGGCGCAGGTATTCCGCAACACGTGAATACAGCAGCGTCAGGTCATCGCTGTTCTCGTTCGACAGCGCGCCGGCGACAGTAAAGAACACCTCTGCCAGACCGTCGCGGGGCGAGGTGACATGGGTGAACGCCAGCGTCTCATCGGCCTCCAGCCGGTCACGCATCAGCGACAGGCCCGGATCGAGCGACCCGCCGAAAGAGCGGTCGAGCAGGTCGATGGCGTCCTTGTTGCGGCCAAGCTGGCTGAGCATTTCCGCCTGGGCCATGACACCGCGCCGGGTGGTGGACAGTCCGGCGGCGTCGCTGCTGCCCATGATGTCGCTGGCAGTTTCGAAATCCCCGACAGAGGCAAGGGCCAAGGCCTTGTGATAGGCGGCAAAGGGGCCCAGCCCACGAATGTCGGAGACCTCGTCAAAGGTGCCAACAGCGGCGGTCATGTCGCCGGTGCCCAGTTCTGCCCAGGCCTTGATCAGGCCGTCCGCCAATGGGCCGATGCCCCGTTTGGCGTCCACAGCGGCGATGATCTCGTCAAAGGCCTCACCGCGGGCATCGCGGGCAATCAGCGCCAGCTGGCCGATCTGGCTGGCCACGCCCTGCTGACCCAGACGGTCGGCATAGGTCGAGGCGCCGTCGACATCGCCCAGTGAGATATTGGCCAGCACCGCCCGTTCCAGCAATTCCGGGCGGCCCGGATCGCGGGCCAGCGCGCGGGCGTAGAAATATGATGCGGACTTGTAGTCGCCCAGGAAGCTGGCCTGGCGCGCGGCGAGGTAGTCCCCGGCAAAGCCCTGGGCCGACGTCAGTGTCGGCACGGCGAGCGCCGCGGCCAGAAGGCCCGCGCGGAGGGTCTGTGTCCAAGCTGTCAAACTGCCGATCTCCCAATTGGTGTTTGGGCAAAGCCTAGTGCGCTTGGGCGGGCAAGGCAATCGGGCGCACCGGGGTGTCGGCCCCATCGGGGCCATCACTTCGGCGCGAGCGCCTGTTACATGTTCGGATAATTCGGTCCGTCCCCGCCCTGCGGCACCGTCCAGTTGATGTTCTGGCTGGGATCCTTGATGTCACAGGTCTTGCAATGCACGCAGTTCTGAAAGTTGATCACGAAGCGCGGGCCAGTGTCGTCCTGCACCACCTCGTAGACGCCTGCCGGGCAGTAACGCTGCGCCGGTTCGTCGTATTTCGGCAGGTTGACCGAAGTCGGGATGTGGGGATCCTTCAGATGCAGGTGCGCGGGCTGGCTTTCCTCGTGGTTGGTAAAGCTGAAAGAGACGTTGGTCAGCCGGTCAAAGCTGAGCTTGCCGTCAGGCTTGGGGTAGTCGATGGGCTCGAAGGCCTGCGCGCTGCGGGTCGCCTCGGCATCGGATTTGCCGTGGCTCAAGGTGCCGAAGAGCGAGCCGCCGAACAGGCTGTTGGTCCACATGTCCATGCCGCCCAGCGCAAGGCTGGCGGTCAGGCCGTAACGGGACCACAGCGGTTTGACGTTGCGGACCTTGAAAAGATCCTTGCCGATGTCGCCGTCGCGCACCTCGGTCTCGTAGTCGTTCAACTCGTCCGCCGAACGGCCCGCCCGAAGTGCTTCAAAGGCGGCTTCTGCCGCGAACTTGCCGGACAACATGGCGTTATGGTTGCCCTTGATGCGCGGCACGTTGACCATGCCGACCGAACAGCCCAGCAAGGCGACACCCGGCGCGACCATCTTGGGCATCGACTGAAGGCCGCCTTCACTGATGGCGCGGGCGCCGTAGGCGACGCGCTTGCCGCCCTTCAGCAACTCGGCCACCATCGGATGATGCTTGAACCGCTGGAATTCCATGTAGGGATAGAGGTACGGGTTCTCGTAATTCAGGTGGACCACGAAGCCCACGTAAACCTGGTTGTTCTCGATGTGATAGATGAACGAGCCGCCACCCGCGTTCTTGCCCAGCGGCCAGCCCATGGTGTGGGTGACGGTGCCTTCCTTGTGCTTGGCCGGGTCGATCTCCCAGATCTCCTTCATGCCAAGGCCGTATTTCTGCGGATCCTTGCCGGCAGAGAGGTCGTATTTCGCGATCACCTCCTTGGCCAGTGAGCCGCGCACACCCTCGGCGATGAACACATACTTGCCGTGCAGCTCCATGCCCGGTTCATAGGACGGACCCGGCGTGCCGTCGGCCGTCTTGCCAAATTCACCGGCAACGACACCCTTGACTTCGCCATTGTCGCCGTAGACCAGTTCCGAGCAGGCCATGCCGGGGAAGATTTCCACCCCCAGCGCCTCGGCCTGTTCGGCCATCCATCGGCAGACGTTGCCCATCGAGACGATGTAGTTTCCGTGATTGTTCATCAGGGGCGGCATCGGAAAGTTGGGGATGCGGATCTTGCCCGCCTCGCCCAGCATGTAGAAGTTGTCCTCGCGCACGGGGACATTCAACGGCGCGCCCTTGTCCTTCCAGTCGGGGATCAACGCATCAAGACCGCTGGGATCCAGAACCGCGCCCGAGAGAATATGCGCGCCGATCTCCGATCCTTTTTCCAGCAGCACGACATCAAGACTGTCGTCGAGTTGCTTGAGGCGGATCGCGGCGGACAGGCCGGCTGGCCCTCCCCCCACGATGACGACGTCGTATTCCATGGCTTCGCGCTGCACGTCGGACATTCCGGCACCCTCCCAGGCGGCTGTGAAATTTTCTTTCGCGACTGAGTAGCGCGGCAGCGCAGCATGGGTCAATCACGACACTGCGTCGCATAGGAGGAATCCGGCAGATCCAAAGGAAAATCCGGCGCGCACCGGAAGGCGACAAGGGGAAAGCGCCAACGCCCGCCCCCCTCGCCGCCCGCAGGTCACTTGCGCGCGCCCTGTCTTCTTCTCTCTGAAAATCCTCTGGGGGTCCGGGGGCAAGGCCCCCGGCGGGGCGCCC
>JAXMNQ010000059.1:0-33318 GCA_034670345.1 Paracoccaceae bacterium
CTGGCGGCGATGTTCCCGGCGATGTCGAAGCCGTAGCTGTCAAGGGAGGTGCCGTCGCTGGCGTAGGTCGTCTCCTGGATCTCGCTGAAATTCAGCTCGAAGCTGGTGTAGGACTGTGTGCCCGCATTGGCGAAGAAGGCCGCGCGGGACACCAGCAGGTCCGTCAGCTCGAAACGGTCGAGAACCTCGCCCCCCGCCGCCGAGACCGCGACGACATTGGCCGAAGTGAGCCGGGTCGCCGGGGCCACGTGGCCGCGCAGCAGGGCGGCGACGTCCGACTCCGCCATGTCGAAGGCGATGTCGCCATAGCTGACTGCCCCGGCGATGTGGCCGCCGATTTCCCAGGTCGAGCCTCTGGAAATCTCCAGCGCAACATTCTCGATGGCGAACCACTCCGAGCGCGCCAGGTCCTCCAGCTCGAGGTAGTACTGGACCGCGTCCGGCAGGTCCGGCACCACGTCGACGACCTCGGGCACATTGGCCGTGCCCACCGGCGGCACATCGGAGTCGTTGTTGTCGCGGATGTTCCAGCCGGCGCTTTCCCCCTCGCTGTGCGGGTCGCCGGGAGCGGCGGCAAACCAGCTGACGCTTTCGCTCGTCAACGCAAAGGTCACATCGGCCCCGCCCGCCCCATCCGGCGCAAGGCTGTGCGCGGTCACGAAGGAATCGCCGAAGACATATTCGCCCAGAAAGGTCGTGCGGTTCTCGCTCCAGATCTCGAGCTGCCCGCCGGACAGGTTGTTGCCGGTCGACAGCAGCGCGCGCAGGCTGGGATCCAGCGCCCCGGCGCCGGTCGTCAGGATCATATCGCCAAAGCTGACCTGCCCGGCACCGCCCCCCGCGCCAGCATGCGTGGTCGCGGACTGCAGGATCTCCAGGCTGAAACCGTCCAGCCGGATCCACTCGGTCCCGGTCACACCGTCAAGCGACAGGTAGATTTCGGCCGAGGGCGGCAGTTCGCTGGCAGCGGGAGGCAGGGGCATCGGCGGGTCTCTGCACAAGGAGTTGCCAGTATTGATATCAGACAATGCTCTCTATTGGAATGATACCCTGCCCAGGCGCCCTGGATCAGGGACCCTTTCAGTCGAGCGCAGATCGATTTTTTTGAGGTATTTTTGCCAAAGTCGACTTTGGGGATTGCTGAGGAAATCGACTGTTCGTGAGCAGTCCTGACCGAGTGTTCGAGCCGCTTTCAGTCGCAAGCGTTGGCTTCTCACGTCATGGAAAAAGAAAATCACGTCACACCCTTCGAAGCCGCCACAATAAATTCAATATCTTAAGCCTTCAGACGTCACGACTGTTCATCGCCCGACCACAGAGTTCCCGCGGATAGAAGCGCATCCTTTCCCACGGAAGCGCACCGCATAGCCGCGGTCCGCATTGAGGCTGAAAGGATACTACATGGCGAAACTCACGCAGACACAGCTTGCGAAGCGGTGGCACATCTCCCCCGCACGCTGGAACAGTTGCGTTGGCTCGGGAAAGGGCCGAAGTTCCTGAAAATTGGTGCGCGGGTCTTGTATGATGAGGCCGACATCGAGGCCCACGAGGCCGCACAGCTTTGCCGGAAAACTCATGGCCCGATCCGTCCGGAGGGCGCGTGATGGCCAAGCGCTTCCCCGCCAACAAACTCAAGGCGCATCGCGTCTATGACGTTTGGGAGGCCGCGTCCGCTCTGGGTTGCCACAAGCAGACTGTCATTCGCTGGATAAAGGGCGGTTAGATTCTGGCCCACACCCCGCGCAAGCCCTGGCTGGTCGAGGGCAGGGACCCGAAAGACCTCCTCGGCGCGCGCCGGGCGAAGGTCATGGCCGAGATCATGTGTGGCGATGGGTACTTCTCCAGGAATGCCAGGAACCAATGCAATCCAAGTCGCCCGGATCGAAGCCGCTTTCGGTGACGCAGTCGTTCAACACCACCACCTCCATGGGCCGGCTGACGCTGAACATCCTGCTCAGCTTCGCCCAATTCGAGCGCGAGGTGACGGCGGAACGCATCCGCGACAAGGTCGCCGCCTCTCGCAGGAAGGGCAAGTGGATGGGCGGGGTGCGGCCCTACGGCTACCGCGTCGAGTACCGGAAGCTGGTCGTCGACGACGCGTGCGCCGCGCATGTACGCTGGATCTTCGCGCGTTTCCTAAAGATCGGCTCGGGCACGGAGCTGGCGCGGGAGGTCGCGAAGCGCGGCATCCGCACGCCCCGCGGCAACCGAACCGACAAGAAATTTCTCTACCGCGTGCTCAACAACCTTGCCTATGTCGGCGAGGCGGTCCGCAAGGGCGAGAGCTGTCCCGGCGTGCACGACGCCATCATCGACCGTGAGACGTGGGACGGTGTCCATTCGATCCTGCAGGAGGGCCCCGGAAGCGCGCCGCCCGCACACGCGCCGACACGCCCGCGCTGCTGAAGGGGCTGCTGTTCGGGCCCGACGGGCGGCATTCTCGCCGAACCACACACGCAAAGGCGGCAAGCTCTACCGCTACTATGTCAGCCAGGCAGTTTTGAAGCACGGTGCAGGGTCCTGTCCCGTAGGACGGGTCCCAACGGGCGAAACCGAGGCCGCCGTTATCGAACAACTCCGTCCTGTGTTCCGCCAACCCGAAATCGTGGCGGGCACATGGAAAGCGGCATGCGCACAGGACGGCGAGATCACCGAGTCCGATGGAGGCTCATGAATCGTCAGGAACGCAGCGCCCAATACGCTCGGCCCTCATCGAATTGAGGTCGCTGGTGCTGAACGGCAGATTCGACGGCGGTGAACGGCTGCCCGAAACCATGCTGGCCGAACCGCTGGCCACCGCATCCAGCGACAGGCCCTGCCCTCGGCGGCAAGCCGCTTCAGAACAGCCGATCCGCCGAATCCAGGCTCGACACGCCTGAGAATTCCACGCTGTTGTCACCCGCCGCGTCGAAGACCAGCGCCAACGATCCCCCGGTCAGGGACACCTTGGCCGTCAGCGCCGCATCCGCTGCATCAATGGTCCCGTCCCCGGTCACATCGAAATCGGAAAAGCTGTCATAGCCTACAGGCGCGCCGATGAACCGCGCCACGTCCGCCCCGCCAAAGCCGAAATCGTCGATCACGTCCTGCCCGAAGGCATCGACAAACTCGAAATGATCGGCCCCGTCGCCGCCGCGCAGGAAATCGTTCTGCGCCCCGCCATCCAGCGTGTCGTCACCGCCCTGCCCCGCCAGCACATCGAACTGCCCGCCGCCAAAGAGTTGGTCGCCGCCGGCGCCGCCGACCAGCGTATCCTGTCCCGCCAACCCGTCGAGCGTGTCCTCGCCGCCCCGCCCACGCAGCAGGTTGCCCACCGCATCCCCGGTCATCAGATCGCCTGCGCCACCTCCGGTCGCGTTTTCAAACCCGGCGATGCTGTCGGTCCCGGCCGCGCCGCTGACCGTTCCGGCGCCGAGATCGACAGTCACCATGGTCGCCCAAGCCGCGAAATTCAGCGTGTCTCGGCCTGCGCCGCCATTCAGCACGTCGTCGCCTGGGCCGGGATAGACCACGTCATCGCCGTCTTCGCCATCCAGGGTGTCGTCGCCAGGACCGTCCGAAAGGGTGTCATCGCCCAAGCCGCCCATCACCACGTCGTCCCCGTCCTGTCCGGCGATCACATCAGCTTCGTTGCCGCCATCCAGCGTGTCGTTTCCCGCCAGCCCCTGGAGATGATCCGCTCCCGTACCGCCGTTGACATAGTCGCCGTCCCCCCCGGCCAGAACGGTATCGTCCCCCGCCTCACCGAAGATCAGGTCCGTGCCTGCATACCCGACGATCCGGTCCCCACCGTCCCCACCGCGGATGCGGTCCGGTCCAAGTGTGCCTTCGACGGTGTCATCGCCGGCCCCCATCCAGGCCCCCTCGAAGCCGATGAGCGTATCAAAGGCGATGTCCGGGTCGCTGGATTGGACGAGACCGTTCCACAGCCGCACCAGCACGTTGCCCTGCGCATCGGTGTAATCCACGCGGTCCCCGGTTGCGATGCTGCCGTCCATCCGGTCAGCCCCGGGCCCACCATGAAAGATGCCGGGGTCGACACCTCCGACCAGAAGATCGTCGCCCGCGTTGCCAAACAGCCGCAGACCCGTGTCGCCGGCGATGATCGTATCGTCGCCGGAACCGCCCAGAACAAACTCGAACTGCTGCGAGGCAAGGTCGCCAGTGGCGACCGGGTCGCTTGAGGTAACCACCCCCCAGTAGCCGCGGTTGCCCGGCGTGCCGGTATCGAAGCTGACGTAAACCCCCAAGGTCGAGGCGGAATAATCCAGCGTATCATAGCCAGTCCCACCGATCAGGGTGTCAGACCCCGGCCCCGGAACCAGCCGGTCGTCACCGCTGTCGCCGTCGAGATAATCCTGTCCTCCACCCGCCACGAGCACGTCGTCATTTCCGTTCCCGTAGAGCCGATCGTTTCCCGAATTCCCCTCAATGGTATCGTTGCCGCCGCCGCCATTGATCGTATCGTTTCCCCCAAGGCCAAGGATCGTCTCAGAGAATCCGGTTCCCGTGATCGGGTCGTTGCCATTGGTGCCGTAAATGAACTTCAGAATCGCCATGTCGCTCCCCCCAAAGAGTGCAGCGACAAAGCGAAAGCCATGTGGGCAGCCTGTCCCGTCACACGCACTGACCTGACCCGACCAGACTAACGCCCCGTCAGGCTGGCGCGTTGACTTATCGCAAACTCCGCATGTTTCCGGGTCACGTCCGTCACCCATTGAGCAACTCAATATGGTATTCATTATGGGCAGATTTCGCCGAATACATGCCCGAAAAAGAAAGCCGTTGACAGTTTTGTACTGGCATTACCCATGTAGAATGCCGACTAGGTGGTGTTGCCGCCGTTTTGCGCCGCGATCAAGCCTTTTGGTCGCGCTGTGCCGTTGTTCGGGCATCTGACGAGCGAGTGCTGTCAGACCAATTCAAACTCGTCTCAGTCAGGGCAGAAGGGCCTTCCCTTATGCCGCGCAGGGACCGCGCCACTCGGTAAGAGGGGCGGCGTGGTTGGCCTTGAAAATCTCCCGGCTCGAGACGCCGCGTTCCTGGTTGAAATGGTTGCAGACGGAGGCATGGACGGACGCGGATCTTTGCAGACCTCGCATGCGCCGAAATACGCAGCATCGCCCGTTCCCGTCGTCGAAACGGACGATAGGAATTCTCCGCGCGGTTGTTCAGCCAACAGCCAGTTTCTTGTCGATCCGCCGCACCGATTTCATTCACGGCGGCGCCATGGGAGCGGAGCTTGTCCGTCACCAAGGCGTCTGACCGACCGTGCTTCCTCAGCGCTTTCTTGAGGAATTTCAAAGCGAACCTCTTGTCCCGCGTCTTTGTCACGAAGCTTTCCAGCACCTCGCCCTCGTGATCCACGGCTCGCAATAAGTAATGCGTTTTTCCGTTGATCTGCACGAACACCTCGTCGAGATGCCATCGCCAACGGCTCGATCGCATGCCTTCGATCCGCCGATTTCGGATCTCGGCGGCCAACATCGGGCCGAACCCGCCGCCACCAGAACCGGACGGTTTCGTGACTGACCTCAATGTCGCGCTCGTGGAGCAGATCCTCGACATTCCGAGGAAAACGGAAATCGGATGTAGCGCATAATAGCCAGACGGATGATCTCCGGGCTGGTCTTGAAGTACTTGAATGGTGAGCGTTGGGTCATGCTTAGACGCTAGCCAGCGCTCAGCCCTGCCTCAAGCCAGGTTCCTCTGGCAAGACCGCTGCGTGAATTCGGACAGGTCGGAGTCGCGAATTTCCCGCAGCGTCAGGTCATCGTCGATCAGTGCGCCGGGCAGGGGCTGCATTTCATCAGAAGAACGCGAAACCGGATACGAGATCAATCCATTGATTCGGCGAAAATACAGGTCTCGGGCGCCTGCTGCACTGCAGCATAAATCACAGTGGCACAGGCCGTTACAAAAGGCGAAGCCAAGCGTAACGAATGTTTACACTCTTGGGCCGACGCCGTGCAAAAGGTGCGGAAATCTCTCAAAACAATTGCGTCACCCAGCCTCGGCGTTAGCCTGTCCAACACTCAAGACCATCGGCCATCCGGGGAAGGGAGACGATGCACTGCACCACTCAAACATCAATCGCACGTCGCGCCGGGTCAGTTTGGCCGCTTGGTCCCCGGCGCGCCGGGCAGGTATTCCCAGATCGCGGACAGGTCGCTGACCATGCGCAGATGAGCCTGCCTGAGCAGATCCCCCTTGAGCGGATCGTCAAGGTTTTCCAGCGCCTTGCGCGCGGCGCGCATGTCCAGCGGATCGCCGGTGTCAAGCGCGCGGTCGATCGCCTCGCGGCAGGGCTGATCGACGCCGTCACAGGCAGAACAGACCTCTTTCAAAGCCCGGAAGAAACGGAAATCTGTGGGTTCGGTCAACGTACAGGCCTTTCGCTGCGGGAACCGGCGCCGGTGTACAGGGGCAGATGATGACAGGTCAATCGCGCGGGATCGACGCCATCCTGATGGACCGGATCAAGACCATTCAGGCCATCGCCTCGGCCAATACCGAACAGCTGCGGCTGAACCAGAAGGCCAGCGGCATGATGGTGCTGGACATGAAGGACGCCCGCGACGGCGTCGAGGATCCCGACCACGAAGCTGCCCAACAGCGCAACGAAGCGGCGTTGGACGCCAACGCCGACAAGATCAACAGGCTGGAAGCCAAGCTCTCGGCGCTCGACGAGGAACTGGAAGCCGCCATGAAGGAGCAAGGTTGAATGACACAGCACAAGCCACCCCAAGCGATGACGCTATTCGACCTGATTGCCCGCACATGGGAGGTGAAAACCGAGATCCTGTCGGTGCAGTTCAATGCCAGCGGCAGTGCGCTGTCCGCGCTGCTGGCGGATGGTCGCATGGCCTTTGTCTCGGTCAAGGATGCCGAGAGCCCGGACAGCCGGGTGCGGGTCGAGGCGGACACCGGCCGGTCCAGCATCCGGCCCCGCAGCAAACCGTTGCCACCCCCGGTGATCAGCGAAGTCCCGGTGGCCGATAGCGGGGTCCGGCCCTGCCGTCTTGGCGATCAGGGCTCTGCCTTTGCACAGGCAGAGACGGGAACCCTTTGGCGGGCCACGGCAAGGGGTCAGGTACTCGCCATGAATGCCGCAGGCGACGATGCCGTGACCGCGCTGGCAGCGCTGCCCCGTGCCGGTCAGATCCTCGTGGCGCTTGGCGACCGTCTTGTACTGGCCTCCGAATCCGGCGGTGCCGAGGCGGCGGCCATCTCCCTGCCGCATGAGGTTACCCGGATCGCCGTTTCCGGGGACGAGGCCGCGCTGGCATGCTGGGGTGCAGGACAGGTGAGCATCGTGGCGACACGGGATCTTGCGCTGCAGGACACGGTTTCCTGTGCTGGCGACGTGCTCGACCTGTCGTGGTCGCCCTGCGGGCGCTGGTTGGCTGGGGGATGTGCGGACAAGGCGCTGATGCTGGTCGATGTTTGCAGGGGTCGGTCCGACCGGATCGTTGATTTCCCCGCGGCGGTTCAGACCACCGGTTTCAGCAATCAGGCCAATGCGCTCGTCGCCTCGGGGGCGTTCCGCGTCGTGGGTTGGGCCTTGCCCGACCTGCCGTTCGGCGACCACGAAGGGTCGGCCATCGAAACCGGCAAACCGGGATTGACGCTGGTCGACCAGGTCGCGGTGCATCCGAAACGCGATCTTTGCGCGGTCAGCTATGGCACGGGTCTGGTGATGCTTTGCCGCATCGGGCATCCGGACGAAATGCTGGTGCGCGAGGGCACGGGCGCGGCGGTCAACGCACTGGCCTGGTCCGATGACGGCGCACACCTGGCCATCGCGGGCACCGATGGCAGCCTCGCGATCGCGACGTTCCCCAAGAACATGTTCAAGTAAATCCCAGGGAGGACCCCCATGACACAAGCATTGTCTGCCGAAGAGCAAAGCAAGGACCGCTATTTTCAGCAACTGGCCAAGGTGGCCGAGGAGATGGTCGACGAACACGGCAAGGATTTTGCCGCCGGCGCGCTGGTGCTCGCCGCGCGTTGGGTGGCAGAGAACCGGCTCGGCAAGGCCGAGGGCGTCAAGCACTAATGGCGTCTGGCCGCCTGTCCGGTTGAGGCGGGCGGCGAGGACAAACTCTGGATCTGGTTGACCAAGACGCCGTTCAACGGCGCGGCCAGCGCGGCAAGCGGGCTGGTCGTCGGTGCGGCTGCCAGCGCGCCTGTCAGATCGGGTTCAACCAGTTGTGAAAAGGCACACAGTTCATGGATGCGGAAGGTCGCGAAATGCAGGCTGTCGCCATTCAGCAGAACCTCGCCCTGCGGACGTTTCGGCACCTGCGTGTTCAGCGCGTTGCTGTGCACCGCGGCACCGAGTGTCGTCAGCACCGACTTGCGCCACTTGGCATAGTCGGTGTCCGAGGAATGGTCGATCCCCACGGAATAGAGTTTTTCGGAAATGCTGCGAAAGGCACGGCCCCCGGCAATGTGGCGGCGCCAGAAATCGCTGGCCTCCTCGGCGCTGCGGCAGGCGGCGAACCGCTCAGCCAGCTTGCGGCGGATCAGGATCACCAGTGCCATATCCACGTCTTCAGAGATCGACCGGGCGATCTGCATCGCGGGCATCGGCAGATCGCTCAGCGCCAGAAGGCGCAGCGCCGCCAGTTGTTCGGTCAGGCGCGCCGAGAGCGCGGCCAGTCCGTGCCATTGCGCCGGGCTCAGCCCCTCGGTTTCGTCGAGACGCCCGGCACCGGCGGCCTCATGCGCGGCCCGCACCCAGAGAACACATTGATCAAAGAGGAAAACCAGGTCCACATCGGCGCTGTTGACCGTGGCCTCGACCCGAGGCACGGCACGGAACCCCTGCAGGCTGCGAACGCCCAACCGCCAGCCACCATCAAAGTCCAGACCGGCAGCCGACCAGAGCTGTCTGACCCGCGCCAAAAGCTGTGGCGACAGGCCGGGATAGGACAATTCGGGCGGCGCGCCATCCAGCGGGACTATGCCGCCGATCGGGGGATCCTGGCTCATTTTGCTGCGTTTCGAAGGTTTCTTTTTATCACGATAGCCCGCAGCACCCGCGTGGCACCAGTGTTTTGTCGGCTGTCAGAGCGGGGAGGCACGGCATGACAGTCGGCCTGCAGCTTCGCGCGAAACAAAGCCAGGTTTTCCGTCTTGGACAGGTTGTCAGCCTGCTTCAGATGTCGGCGGCCGAGCTTGACGCGCATCTTGCCGAACTGGCGCAGGACAATCCCATGCTGGTCCTGCGGCCGCGCCCGCCTGCTGGAATCAGCGCGACGGACGTGCTGGAAATGACAGCTGTCGCGGAAGCCAACAGCCTCTATCAACATGTTTTTCGTGAGCTGGCCGGGCTGATCGGGCGCGGCGGCCTGATGGAAACACTCATCACCGCGTTGATTTCCGAACTGGACCCGTCGGGCTGGCTGGGCCGCGCGCCGGAGGACATTGCCAAAAGCCTCGGCCTCGCGCCCGCCCTCGTAGAGACCGCCCTGAACGTTGTGCAGAAACGGGTCGAGCCGGTTGGACTTTTTGCGCGCGATCTGCGGGAGTGTCTTCGGCTGCAACTGGAAGACCGCGACGCGTTGACCGACGAATTAACCAGGATCCTTGCTCATCTTCCCGTGCTGGAACAAGGCGGTGCTGCGGCGCTGGCCCGGGCGACGGGGCTGGGCGGAGAGGATATCCAGCAGGGCCTTTCCGTCCTGCGGCGGCTGGACCCGAAACCCGGCAGCACCTTTTCAACGGATGCCACTCTGATGCGCGAACCGGACTGTCGGATCGCGCCAGCGGGCGATGGCTGGGAGATCGAATTCCTGTCGTTCCTGCAACGGGATATCGAGATTGTCCCCCTGCCGCGCACGGGGCGGACACCGGAAGCCAGACAGGCGTTGGCCGAAGCGCGGGCGCTGAAACAGGCGCTGGATATGCGCGTCTCGGCGCTTCGGCAGGTGGTGGGCGAAATCGTGGAACGGCAGGGTGCGTATTTCCGTCATGGCGACCAGGCCCTGACGCCGATGACCATGTCCGAGATCGCGCAGGAGACCGGGTTTCACCTCAGTACCGTCAGCCGGGTGATGAACGGGCTTTTGATAGAAGGTCCTAACGGCATCGTCGCGGCTCGCACCCTGTTTGGTGGCACGGCCTCGGCGCAGGCGGTACAGTCCAAGCCCCAGGTGCAGGCGCGCATCCGCGCCCTGCTGGCCGGTGAAAATCCGGCCAAGCCGATTTCCGACCGCCGGCTGACCACGTTACTTCAGGCTGAGGGCATTGCGGTGTCGCGCCGGGTGGTGTCGAACTACCGCCGCGACATCGGCATTCTATCCCCGGCGCAGCGCCGCTTGAGGGCCTGACCCGAACGCTGCCCCCTGAGCGGCGTTTCTCCACTTTCGTACCGGTGATTCACGCTCTAACCTGCACTTGCTGCGCTGCAGAAAGTTGCGGCGTTTTCAAAGGTTCCCCTCGATCTCCCGGTGCTGGGCGCAGGGTCGACAGGCATGTGTAACGCCGCGACTTTGCGGAGTGTAACGAACCGTAAACCCCTTGAAGTAACGAGTGTAACGAAATGCGACAAAATGCCTTGCCTCGCAGGTGAAGAAAAATCGTCCCTGTAGCCATGTGCGAAAAATTTCGACAAAAATAAATAATTCTATTCAGCCTGTTGCGTGAAAAGATCGCCAATGTCCACGCGCCGCACAATTCTGGAACGCGCTTTGCCAGAAGACAGGCACAAGACGCGGACGGCGCATCAGACCGACCCCGGACAAAGAACGAAGGACATGGAGGACGGCAGGTCGCCCACGCATGACAGCGGGCAAGTCGATCTTCTCAACCTTTGCCGAGAACCGGCGTCCCGAGGGACGCCAAACCGAAACGGCAAAAGCCGCCAACAGGGCGCCGGGCGACCGGCCCCAGAGCTTTAAGGAGGCTCATGGCATGACTTTGACGCTCAACAAGATCACGTCTCAACGTGGTATCTCGGTAGGGGAAGCCACCAAGAAGATCTCGGATCTCGGATGGAACCCGTCCTACGTTCAGGAAGCTGCGACCTTCCCGACCGACTACAAGATCACCAAGGCCCCGCGCGACCCGATGAAGCAGGTCCTGCGTTCGTACTTTCCGATGGAAGAAGAAAAGGACAACAGGGTCTACGGCGCGCTCGACGCCGCCCTGCGCGGCGACATGTTCCGCAACGTGGAACCGCGCTGGATCGAGTGGATGAAGCTGTTCCTGGCGATCATCCCCTTCCCGGAAATTTCGGCGGCGCGGTCGATGGCCATGGTCGCACGCCTGGCTCCGGGCGAGGATCTGCGCACCGGCTTCACCATGCAGATGGTGGATGAGTTCCGCCATTCCACGATTCAGATGAACCTGAAGAAGTGGTACATGGAAAACTACATCGACCCGGCGGGCTTCGACATCACCGAAGAGGCCTTTGGAAAATGCTACGCCACCACCATTGGCCGCCAGTTCGGCGAAGGGTTCATCACCGGCGACACCATGACCGCCGCCTGCATGTACCTGACGGTTGTTGCGGAGACTGCGTTTACCAACACGCTCTTCGTGGCCATGCCGTCGGAAGCCGCCCGCAACGGCGACTATGCGCTGCCCACTGTGTTCCTGTCAGTGCAGTCGGACGAAAGCCGCCACATCGGCAACGGTCACTCGCTGTTGATGGCCGCGCTGAAGGAGCCGGAGAACCACCTGCTGCTGGAGCGCGACCTGCGTTATGCCTTCTGGCAGAACCACGCCATCGTGGACGCCGCCATCGGCACGTTCATCGAATACGGCACCACCAACCGCGACAAGGACAAGGAATCCTACGCCGAAATGTGGCACCGGTGGATCTTTGAAGACTACTACCGGACCTACATGCTGCCGCTCGAGAAATACGGCGTGAAGATCCATCACGACGACGTCCAGGAGGCCTGGAAGCGGATCACCGAAAAGAACTACGTCCACAAGGTCGCCCAGTTCTTTGCCGTCGGCTGGCCCGTCAACTTTTGGCGCATAGAAGCCCAGACCGAGAAGGACTTCGAGTGGTTCGAGCACAAGTATCCGGGCTGGTACGCCGAGTTCGGCGAGTTCTGGAAGTGGTATGCGAAGCTGTCGAAGCCGGGCGAGACCGTCGTCACCTTCAACCAGGACACCGGTTACGTTTATCCGCACCGCTGCTGGTCCTGCCTTGTGCCCTGCCTCATCCGCGAGGACATGGTGGTCGACGAGATCGACGGACAACTGCACACTTTCGCACATGAGCTTGATCGCTGGACCGCGGTCGAGGCCTTTGCCGACGAGTATCAGGGCCGACCGACCCCTGCGATGGGCAAGTTCTCGGGCAAGCGCGAATGGGAAAGCGTTTATGACGGCTGGGACCTGGCGGATGCCATCAAGGATCTCAACTTTGTCCGCGACGACGGCGAGACCCTGACAGCCCAGCCGCACCTGCGCTTTGACAACAAGGACATGTGGAAGCTGGAGCACGTCCGCGGCCACACCCTGCGCTCGCCACTGAACATGCTGCGCGGCATGGCTCCGGCGGAACGCGAGGCGCATGTCGCCGAGTACCGCAAGGGCTTCACCATCAATCCCTGCAACTGATTGCACAACAGCAGGGGCCGCAGAGCCGGCCCCTGCACCCCAGCGCCCGCCTCGCGCGGCGTGAACAGGGAGGACAAAATGACGGAAATCTACAACGTCCGATTGGAACCGGTCGGCGTGGAATTCGAGGTCGAGGAGGATGAAACCATTCTCGACGCCGCATTCCGCCAGGGCATCGCCCTGCCGCACGGGTGCAAGGAAGGCCAGTGCTCGGCCTGCAAATGCGTCCAGCTGGATGGCGAAACGGAGATGCTGAAATACTCCACCTTCGCGCTCAATGACATGGAAAAGGACAGTGGCCATATCCTGATGTGCCGAACGCTGGCGTACAGCGATGTGGAGATCGAGCTCCTCAACTATGACGAGGAGTTGCTGGCAAAATCCATTCCAGTCAAGCAGTTCACAGGCAAGATCGTCGATTTCCAGAAGCTGACCCATGACATTCGCGGTGTCCAGATCGAGCTGGACGCGCCTTTGAAATTCTGGGCGGGCCAATATGTCGACATCACGGTCAAAACGGAAAAGGGGGAGGAGATTACACGCTCGTTCTCCATGGCAAATCCGCCGAGCGAAACCCAGAAACTCGGCTTCATCATCAAGAAATACCCCGACGGACGGTTCAGCAATGAGCTCGACGACGGCGGCATCAAGGCAGGGGCCGAAGTCTCCGTCGAAGGACCCTACGGGATGTGCTTCCGGCGCGAAGAAAGAAACGGACCCGTGATCCTGGTGGGGGCAGGTTCCGGGATGTCGCCGGTCTGGTCGATCCTCAATGACCAGGTGACCAGCGGCGAAGAGCGCCCGATCTATTTCTACTACGGCGCCCGCACGCAGGACGACCTGTTCAAGCTGGACGAGATCGGCGCGATCACGCAGGCGCATGCCAATGTCCAGTTCATCCCCGTGCTCAGCCACGAAGATGAAGGCAACGGCTGGGACGGGGCGCGCGGCTTTGTTCATGAATATGTCGACACCCATCTGAAAGAGCTGGGGATCGACGGCGAGGGCGATGTCTATGCCTGCGGACCGCCGCCGATGATCGATGCGCTGACTCCGGTGCTCTTCATGCATGACTTCGAAACCGACCGCATTTTCTATGACAAGTTCACCCCCACTTCCGGTTCTTCGGGCCACTAGGACGGCCCGAACGCTAGTGACGTGAACAAAAACCAAAGGGAGGCTACCATGGTAGCAACATCCAGCTCAGTCGGGTCCGGTGCAGCCGGTGCCGCGCAGTTCGTCGGCTCCAAAAGCCGCAAGTACAACTACTTCGAGCCGCGCGGCAAGCGGGCGACCCATTACGAGGATGTCACCGTCGACGTCCAGCCCGATCCCGAACGCTACCTGATCCAGAACTGGATCATCGAGTTCGAGGGTGGCAAGGGCGGCGGCGCCTACCAGAAGGACAACACCGCCGCGCGGTCGTCGAACTGGCACGCCTTCCGCGCCCCGGACCAGGAATGGGAGCGCACCCACTACCAGCGCCAGTCCAAGATCGAGACGATGGTGCAGAACGTCATCAGCAACGCCCGCAAGGCCGGTGCGCACAAGGTGTTCGACAAGGCCTGGCAGACGATCCTGCAAAAGCATCTTGGCGCGTGGAAACATGCGGAATTCGGGCTGGGCACTTCGCTGATGCAGGCGCAGCGCTACGGCTACACCCAGATGATCAACAACGCCACGTTGACCAACTCGTCTTACAAGATGCGCCTGACTCAGGACATCACGCTGTACCTGGCCGAGATCGGCATGGAAATCGACGGCTGGAACGACGACCTGGGCAAGACGACCTGGCTGGAAGATCCGATCTGGCAGCCCTGCCGCGAAGCGATCGAGACGATCATGGGCGCCGAGGACTATCTCGAGCAGTACTTCGCCATCAACATCGTGTTCGAGCCGCTGGTGGGCGAGCTGATCCGCTCCGGCTTCTTCATGCAGGCGGCGGCGGCCAACAACGATTTCATCACGCCGCCGGTGATCTCTGCCGCCGAAGCCGACTACGAGCGCAACCTCGCGAACACCGTCGACCTGATCTACCTGCTGTCCAACGACGAACAGCATGCCGCGCACAACAAGGCACTCTTCAAGTCCTGGCTGAAGAAGCATGGCGATCTGGCCGACAAGGCCGCCGTGGCGCTGCAGCCGATCTGGTCGCAGCCGCATTCCAAGCCGGTGTCCTTCGAGGATGTCAAAGCCGTGTCGAAAGAGCGTTTCGGCCGGATCGTCGCCGAGCTGGGCCTCGAATAACCTTCGGAAAAGGAAAAGATAAATGTCTAGCATAGCGCGCAATGCGACCAAGCAGAACATCTTCAAGTCGATGAAGGACATCGACCTGACCTCCCGCGAGGTCTCGCACCAGTGCGGCGTCACCATGAACGACAGTGTCGAGGCCCGCGCCATCGCCGAGTTCATGGAGGAGAATGATCCGAAGGTCACGGTCACTTATAACCCGGCCACCATCCGGATCGACGGCGAAGGCAAGCTGATCTTCAAGATGAGCGAGATCACCGAATACCTGGGCCGCGATATGACCGCCGAGACCTTCGAGGTGAACACCTCGACCCATTACGGGCGGATGGTGCGGGTCGACGACGACACGGTGATCCTCTTCGGCGACATGAACGAAGTGATGGAATTCATCTGATCACATCCTGACAGGCTCCGGGGCCAGCCCCCGACCGGCCCCGGAGCAACAAGACAACTCAGCGACACGCAAGGGAGGACACCATGTACAAGACCAAGGACGGCAAAGAGATCTTCGTTCTCGACGGCCATACTCATTTCTGGGACGGCAGCCCCGAGAACCAGTCCAACGTGCACGGCAAGCAGTTCATCGACTGCTTCTACGCCTACCACACCAACCTCAGCCCCGAGGACCAGCTCTGGGAGAAGGCCAAGTTCGAAAAGCAGACCGAGGACGACATCTACCGCGATCTCTTCGTCGATGGCCCGGACGACATGGCAATCATCCAGACCACCGTGCTGCGTGATTTCTACAAGAACGGGTTTGGTTGCCTCGAACGCTCCTCCGAGATGGCCAAGCGGCATCCCGAACGCTTCATCGTCAACGGCAGCTTTGATCCGCGCGATGGCGAAAAGGCGCTGGAGTACATCCACTGGATGAAGGAAACCTTCGATATCCAGGGCGTCAAGATGTACACCGCCGAGTGGCACGGCGACAGCAAGGGCTGGGCGCTGAACGATCCGGCGGCCTACAAGTGCTTTGAGTTGTGCGAAAAGCTGGGCATCAAGAACATCCACGTCCACAAGGGCCCGACCATCATCCCGCTGTCCAAGGACGCGTTCAGCGTCGATGACGTGGACTATGCCGCGACCGATTTCCAGAACCTCAACTGGATCGTGGAGCATTGCGGCCTGCCGCGTCTCGATGATTTCTGCTGGATCGCGACGCAGGAAACCAATGTCTATGCCGGTCTGGCGGTGGCCATGCCCTTCATCCACTCGCGCCCGCGCTATTTCGGCGAGGTCATGGCGGAACTGCTGTGGTGGATCGGCGAGGACAAGATCCTGTTCGGCTCGGACTACGCGATCTGGACACCCGGCTGGCTGGTCGAGAAATTCTGGAACTACCAAATCCCCGAAGACATCTCGGCGGAACGCAGCGGTGTGCAGCTGACCGACGAGATCAAGGAGAAGATCCTCGGTCTGAACGCGGCCAAGCTTTACAATATCGACGTCGAGGCGAAGAAATCCCAGCTTGCCGGGTCCCCTGTGCAGATCGCGGCGGAGTGACGCCATGCTGGTCGCCATTCTCAAAGCGGAACTGGAAACCGAGGTCTGGGACTGTCTCGATGCCGTGACGGACCCCGAGCTTGACGAGCCCATCACCGACATGGGCTTCGTCGAGCGGGTCGAAGTGACGGATGCCAGGAAGGTGCGGGTCGAATTTCGGCTCCCCACCTACTGGTGTTCGCCCAACTTCGCCTTCCTCATGGCCTTCGGCATCCGCAGGGAGGTGACTGCACTTCCCTGGGTGGTGGAGGCCGAGGTGCAGCTGAACGACCATTGCTTCGGCGAAAAGGTCAATGAAGGCGTGAACAGCGGGCGCGAATATCACGACATCTTCGCAGAGTACTGCGATGGTGCCCGGCTCGACGACGTTGTCGATACCTTCCTTGCCAAGGCCTTTGACCGGCGGCAGGAAACGGTACTGCTGGGTCTTCAGGCGCTGGGTCATGAGCCCGAGGACATCGTATCGATGACGCTTTCCCAGCTGCGTGCGGTGACCTTCACCGGCGAGGAAGAGCTGCGGCAATTGCCGCGCTATCTCGACCTGCTGGCGGTCCAGTGCCTGGCGACTGAGCCGGGCGACCTGGCCTTTCCGACCTGGGAGGGACAGGAGATCGCGGTGCAGGACCTCAGCGAACACCTGGCCAAGCTGCGCAGCACGCGGATCAACATGGAGTTCAACGGCGCGCTGTGCCGTGGACTTGCCAAGACGCGCTACAAGGAAGTCGAGATCGGGCCGGATGGACCGACATTGGTCGATTTCATCGCCAGACGTGTGCCGCCCCGGGAGGGGGCCGCATCACGGGGCTGAGCGCCTGAAAAACGAAAAACTCTAGGGAGGCTGCCCAAGGTTCCGCCTGGGCTGAAGGAGGAAGATATGGCTAAACTCATGGTACACGGCAAGACGGCACGCAGCTGCCTGGCCCGCGGTGTCGCGCGGCTGGCGGCGGCGGTGGAGCCGACACTCGGCCCCAAGGGGTTGAACGCGATGGTCGACCGGCCGCAGGGGACACCGATGGTGACCCGCGACGGGGTCAGCATCGCGTCCGAGATCGAGCTTCGGGACCGGTTCGAGAACATGGGCGCGCAGGTCGTGCGCGAGGTCTCGATGCAGACCAACGACGTGGCCGGCGACGGCACCACCACCGCCATCGTGCTGGCCAACGCGCTGATCCAGCGCGGCGTGGACCTGACCAGCAACGGCGTCAAGCCGGTCGACCTCTGCAAGGGGATTGACCTTGCGGTGGCGCGGGTGGTCGACGCGATCGACGCATCCTCCCTCGATTGCGACGACCACCCGGAATATCTCGAAGCGGTGGCGCGGGTCTCCTCGACCGATCCCAAGCTTGGGGAACTGGTGGCCGAGGCCTATCGCCGGGTGGGCCGTGACGGCGTGATCTCGGCCGATTTCGGGGTCACCATCGAGACCACGATGGAGGTGGTGGAGGGCATGTCTTTCGAACGCGGCTACATCTCGCACCACATGGTCACCGACCGCGAGCACATGGAAGCGGTGCTGCGCAACCCGCTGATCCTGCTGACCGACCAGAAGATCCTGAAGCCCGAACTCCTGGACCAGGCGATCTCCATCGCCGAGGGCGAGAACCGCCCGCTTTTGATCGTGGCCGAAGAGATTGCGCCTGAAGTGGTGATCAAGCTGCTGGAGCACGGCGGTGCCGGAAAGTACCTGATCGTGCATCCGCCGGAATACGGGCATTGGCGCACCGCCATGATGGACGATCTTGCGATCCTGACGGGCGGCGAAGTTCTGGCCCGCGATCTTGGCAAGAAGATCGAGAACGTGACGCTGGCCCAGCTTGGCGGTGCCGAGATGGTTCGCTCCCACGCCTCCGGCACCTCTGTCCTGCGCGGCGAAGGTGACCCGGACACGATCACCGCGCGCCGCAACCAGGTGCAGCGCCAGCATGACGTGGCCCCGCCGAATATCGAGAAGGACAAGCTGCGCGAACGGCTGTCCAAGCTCACCGGCGGCAGCGCGATCATCTACGCGGGCGGTTTCACCCCGGTAGAGCAGAAGCGCACGATCCAGCTGATCGAGGACGCGCTTTGCGCGGTTCAGGCGGCGGCAGAGGACGGCGTGGTTGCCGGCGGCGGCACGGCGCTGGCGCAGATTGGCCACTGTCTCGACAACCTTGATGCGCTGGGCGACGTGGCCAAGGGCATCCAGTTGGTCCGCGCCATCCTGACCGAGCCCCTGCGCCGGATCGCCACCAATGCCGGGGCCGATACCGCCTCTATCGTGCAGGCGGTGACAGAGGGCGCACCGGGTCATGGCTACAACGCGGCGACCGGGACCTTCGGCAACATGTACGAGGCCGGCATCGTCGACCCCGCCCGCGTGCCCGCCAGCGCGCTGGTCAATGCCGCCTCTGTCGCGACGCTGATCCTGACCACGGAAACGCTGGTCGGCGACCTCGACGAAGGCGAAGCCGACCCGACCGAAGGCCCCGCCCTCGGCGGTGGTGCCGAACTTCTGGGCCGGGCCTGACCGCTCTCATGCAACCGGGACCGGCCTGTCGCGCAGGCCGGTCCGATCAGATCAAGGAACGAGATCATGAAAGCAGCGAGACTATACGAATACGACCCGGCGATGAACGTGGAGCTGAAGATCGAAGAGGTCGGCGCGCCCACCATTGCCGCCGCTGACGAGGTGATCGTCAAGGTCGGCGCGGCGGGCCTGTGCCGCACCGACCTGCACATCATCGAAGGTGTCTGGAAGGATATCATGGACACCGAAGGCAGCCTGCTGCCCTATGTCATGGGCCATGAAAACGCCGGCTGGGTCGAGGATGTCGGCAGCAATGTCACCTCGGTCAAGCCCGGTGACGCGGTGATCTGCCACCCGTTCAACAGCTGCGGCATCTGCCTGAACTGCCGCTACGGGCACGACATGTACTGCGACCACGGCAAGTTCCCGGGTCTCGGTCTGGATGGCGGCTTTGCCGAGTATTTCAAGACCAACGAAAACGCGCTGATCAAGCTGAACACCGGCATCACGCCCCTGTCCGTGGCGCCGATGGCCGATGCGGGCATCACCGCCTACCGCGCAGCCAAGAAGGCGGCGAAGCTGCTCAATCCCGGCGGTTACGTGCTGCTCTTGGGCATCGGCGGCCTGGGTCATATCGCGCTTCAGGTGCTCAAGCACACCAGCGGCGCGCGGGTGATCGCGGTGGATCAGGAACCGGCGGCGCAGGTTCTGGCCAAGGAGCTGGGCGCGGACATCGTGCTGCCCGGCGGGCCGAACCTGATCGAAGAGGTCAAGGAACTGACCGGCGGCGGCGCGCATGTGGCGATCGACTTTGTCGGCGAACACGGGACCGAGAACACCTGCTGGAAGCTGCTGCGTCAGGGCGGCGAGCTGATCATAGTGGGCTATGGCGGCGAGGTGCGGGTGCCGACGCTGGAACTGGTGGCCAACGAGATCAAGATCGGTGGCAGCCTTGTCGGCGATTTCGTCGAACTGGTCGAGCTGATGGAGATGAATGCCGACGGCAAGGTCCACATGCACCAGACCGAATACAAGCTGGCCAACATCAATCAGGCGATTTCCGACTTCAAGGATCGCAAGTTCACCGGACGTGGCGTGATCGTTCCCTGAGATCTCCCGACCGGCTCCCCAGGGCGCCGCAACCCTCCCGTGTGCGGCGCCCCGCCCTGCGGCCAGCCTCCTTTCGAGGTGGCCGCGGGCCCCTTTTCACCAAACTGCCGAGGACTGACATGGCCAAAGCAATCCACTCAATGATCCGTGTGCTGGAAGAGGCGCGCTCGGTCGCCTTTTACCGCGAGGCGTTCGGCCTCGAGGTGGCGCAGCGCGTGGATTTCGACGGTTTCACACTGATCTACCTGTCCAATGAAGAGACCGGTTTCGAGCTTGAACTGACCGTCAACAAGGACACGACCGAACCCTACGACCTGGGCAATGGCTACGGCCATCTCGCGTTTTCGGTCGAGGATATCGACGCCGAACATGCCCGGTTCGAAAAGGCGGGCCTGAACCCGCGCAAACTTGTCGCCTTCGACTTCGAAGGCCAGCCCTTTGCCCGCTTCTTCTTTGTCAAGGACCCGGACGGGTACGACATCGAGGTGCTGCAACGGGGCGGGCGCTTTCAATAACCACAAACAGGACAGGGAGGACACCATGTCATATCGCACTCAAGCCGTGACCCGCCGCCAGTTGCTGTCGCAAAGCGTGCTGTTCGGCGCCAGTTTCGCGATCGGCGCCGGATTCGTGGCAGGCCGGGCCGAGGCCGCCAACTGGGCACTCGAGGTCGAGCATTTGAAACCCGAGACGATGGCCACGCTGATCCAGATGGCGCGGGATATCTATCCGCACGACCAGGTGGCGGACGAATTCTATGCCGTGGCGGTCAAGGGCTATGACAGCGCCGAGGCCGCGCCGGGCATCGAGGCGGGGATCGCCGCGCTGAACGAGGCGGCGCGCGGTATCGGCTATGCCAATTACACTGACGTCGGCTGGGAACGCGATCGCGTTGACCTTCTGCGCAGCATGGAGAGCAGCGCGTTCTTTCAACAGATCCGCGGCGGGCTGGTGACCGGTCTCTACAACCAAAAGGCGGTCTGGCCGATCTTCGGCTACGAGGGTGAGAGCTATTCCGAAGGCGGTTACATCGACCGCGGCTTTGACGACATCAACTGGCTTTGAGGAGGACGGATCAATGACTGCACCATTTGATCTGAGCGATGACAACGTGGTTGTCGTGATCGGAACCGGCGCCGGTGGCGGTGTCCTTGCGAATGAACTTGCGCAGAAGGGCGTGTCCGTCGTCGCGCTGGAAGCGGGCGGGCGTTACCTGCCCGAGGACTATATCAACGACGAGTGGGAAAGCTTTGGCCAACTGGCCTGGACGGACCCGCGCAGCACGTCCGGTGATTGGCGCGTGTCCAAGGATTTCTCTGGCCTGCCGGCCTGGATCGTCAAGGCGGTTGGCGGCACCACGACCCACTGGGCCGGGGCGTCGCTACGGTTTCAGGATCACGAGTGGACGGCCAGGACGACCTATGGCGCCGTGGATGGGGCCAACCTTCTTGACTGGCCGATCGACCCGCGTGAGATGGACGACTACTACACCAAGGCCGAGAACAAGCTGGGCGTGACCCGCACCAATGGCCGCGCGGGTCTGCCGGGCAACAACAACTTCAAGGTGTTCGAAGCCGGGGCCAGGGCGCTGGGCTACGAAGAGGTCCACACCGGGCGCATGGCGATCAACTCCGCCGATCATGACGACCGCCCTGCCTGCCAACAGACCGGTTTCTGCTTTCAGGGCTGCAAATGGGGGGCCAAGTGGTCCGCCGCCTATACCGACATCCCGCGGGGCGAGGCGACCGGCAATCTGGAAGTGCGCGAAAACTGTCATGTCATGCGGATCGAGCATGACGAACAGGGCCGGGTGACTGGCGTCGTTTACGTCGACGGCGATGGCAACACGCAGGCACAGAGAGCACGTGTCGTCTGCGTCGCGGGCAATTCCATCGAAAGCCCGCGTCTGTTGCTGAATTCCGCCTCTTCGATGTTCCCGGACGGGCTGGCCAACAGTTCCGGTCAGGTCGGACGCAACTACATGCGGCACATGACTGGGTCGGTCTACGCGGTCTTCGACAAGCCGGTGCGCATGTGGCGTGGCACCACCATGGCCGGGATCATTCAGGACGAGGCGCGGCACGATCCGTCGCGCGGTTTCGTTGGCGGCTACGAGTTGGAGACGCTGGCGCTGGGCCTGCCCTTCATGGCCGCCTTCCTCGACCCCGGCGCATGGGGACGGGAGTTCACCACGGCGCTTGATCACTACGAGAACATGGCGGGCCTTTGGATCGTGGGCGAAGACATGCCGCAGGAGACCAACCGCATAACGCTGAACCCCGATGTGACCGACCAGCACGGCTTGCCGGTGGCGAATGTGCATTTCAACGATCACCCCAACGATGTCGCGATGCGGGATCACGCCTACAAGCAGGGGATTGCAGTCTACGAGGCAGTGGGTGCGACGCGGGTCTTCCCGACGCCGCCTTATCCATCGACACACAATCTGGGCACCAACCGGATGGCGGCGAACGCACGGGACGGCGTGGTCAATGCCCATGGCCAGAGCCACGACATCGCCAACCTGTTCGTCTCGGACGGCAGCCAGTTCACCACAGGCGCGGCGGAGAACCCGACGCTGACCATCGTGGCGCTGGCGATCCGTCAGGCGGATTACATCGAGGCGGAAATGAACCGGCAGAACATCTGACCAGGCAGGAAATCCTCGACTGGCTATGAAGGTGGGCAGCCGGGGGCACACCCAGACCATGACAAGGGACAAGACTATGGACGGAAACGACATGCGGCAGGCTGGCAGATGCCCGGTCATGCACGGCACACCCAAGGGACGGGCAAACCGCGATTGGTGGCCGAACCAGCTTGACCTGTCGCTGCTGCACCAGCACCCGCCGGCCTCGAACCCGATGCCCAAGGGCTTCGACTATGCCGAGGCGTTCAAAGCGCTCGACCTCGACGCGGTGAAGATCGATCTGACCGCGCTGATGACTGACAGCAAGGATTGGTGGCCCGCGGACTACGGCCACTATGGACCGCTCTTCATCCGTATGGCCTGGCACAGCGCCGGCACCTATCGCACCGCTGATGGACGCGGTGGCGCTTCGACCGGCAATCAGCGATTTGCGCCGCTGAATTCCTGGCCGGATAATGGCAACCTCGACAAGGCGCGCCGTCTGCTCTGGCCGATCAAAGAGAAATACGGCAATGCCATCTCCTGGGCTGACCTTATGATCCTCGCCGGCAATGTCGCCATCGAGAGCATGGGCGGCAAGACCTTCGGTTTCGGCGGCGGGCGCGCTGACATTTGGGCACCAGAGGAAGACGTCTACTGGGGGGCAGAGGCCGAATGGCTGGCGACCAGCGACACGCCAAACAGCCGCTTTTCGGGGGACCGCGCATTGGAGAGCCCGCTGGCTGCGGTGCAGATGGGGCTGATCTACGTCAACCCGGAGGGGCCGGACGGCGTGCCTGACCCGATGGCCTCGGCGCGCGATATCCGCGACACTTTCGGCCGTATGGCGATGAACGACGAGGAAACCGTGGCGCTGGTCGCCGGTGGCCACACTTTCGGAAAGGCGCACGGAGCCGGAGACCCGGCGCTGGTGGGGGCCGAGCCCGAGGGCTGCCCGGTGCAGGATATGGGGTTCGGCTGGCAGAACACACACAAAACGGGCCGTGGCGTGGACTCCACCACATCGGGTATCGAAGGGCCCTGGACTGCCAACCCGACACAATGGGACATGGGCTATTTCGACGTCCTCTTCGGATATGACTGGGAGCTGACAAAGAGCCCGGCCGGCGCTCATATCTGGCACGCCAAGGGGCTGACAGAAGAGGATCACGCGCCGCAGGTCGACGGCTCGGGCGCCAAGGTTCCGGTGATGATGACCACCGCCGACATGGCGATGCGCAAAGACCCAAGCTACGGCGCAATTTCGAAGCGGTTCCATGAGAACCCCGATCAGTTCGCCGAGGCTTTCGCCCGCGCGTGGTTCAAGTTGACTCACCGCGACATGGGGCCGAAGGCCTGCTATCTCGGCAAGGAAGTGCCGGACGAGGAACTGATCTGGCAGGACCCGGTGCCGCCAGTGGATCACCCGCTCGTGGACGTCAACGACGTGGCGGCGTTGAAACAGGAGATCTTGAGCTCGGGCCTCTCGGTTCCCGATTGCGTCTGGGTGGCCTGGGCCTCGGCCGCGACGTTTCGAGGCTCGGACAAGCGCGGCGGCGCCAATGGTGCGCGCATCCGGCTGGCACCGCAGAAGGACTGGGAGTCGAGTGATCCTGTGCGCCTGACCCGCGTACTGGATGTGCTCTCGGGCATCGTTTCGGCTTTCAATGGCGGCGCCACGGAAGGTAAGCGCGTTTCGCTTGCCGATGTGATCGTGCTGGCGGGCAATGCCGGTGTCGAGGCTGCGGCGAAAGCGGCCGGGCACGACGTCGAGGTGCCCTTCGCTGCAGGCCGCACTGATGCCAACGAACGCCAGACAGACGCGGCCTCCTTTGAACCGATGGAGCCACTCGCCGACGGATTTCGTAACTACGAAAAGGCCGCCCACACGGTGCCCGCCGAGGTGCTGCTGGTCGACAAGGCGCAGCTTTTGGGTCTCTCCACGCCGGAGATGACGGCTCTGGTCGGCGGGCTGCGCAGCATCGGTGCGACGCACGAACAGACCGATACCGGCGTGCTGACCGACCGACCGGGCACACTCGGCACCGATTTTTTCGTCAATATCCTCGACATGGACACCGAATGGGTGCCGGTGAACAGCGAGGAGCGGGTGTTCGAGGGCCGCGACCGCACCAGCGGGGCGAGGAAATGGACGGCCTCGCGGGTCGATCTGGTCTTTGGCTCGAATTCGCAACTCAGGGCGTTGGCCGAAGTCTATGCCAGCAGCGGCAACGAGGGGCTCTTTGTCAGTGATTTCGTCGCGGCTTGGACCAAGGTGATGAACGCCGACCGTTTCGATCTGAGATGACGCTCGGCAAGTGGCCATTGAAATGAACTTGCCCCGGCGCTGCACGCGGCCCGGGGCATTGAGCCGCAGGACACATTGCCCTGCGGCCCTCAAAGGCTGTTCCACGGCGACGACGCCCGGGCCACCTCGACCCGGCCAAACCCGTTAACTTAAGGGAGCCAGACCATTAAGGTTTGGCATCGAAGATACCGTTCTGCTAACAATTGAACTTGGGAGGAAGACAGTGGTTGATATTTTCTCGAAGCGCGACGGGCCGCGTCTCGAAGACGTCAAGGCCAGACGGATGTTGAATCAGAATGCCGGGACGATCCGCAAGCTCGCGGATCAGATCAGCAACGGCGGGTTCACCAAGATGCAAGCCGATCAGGCGCGCCGTAAAGAAGAGCCAAGACCTGACGGGCTGATCATTCACGATCTGAAAGCACCGGTGACGACCGAACAGCCCGAGCCTTACGTCAAGGTCAGCCTGAACAATCGCGTCGTGCTGGTCGACAGGTCCACCGGACGCCAGATGCAGATGCTTGGCGAGATCCGCGGCGGCTTCATGTCGAAGCGTTTCGTGCTGGCGACCAGCGACAACGGCTTCCTATCGCCGCTCGATGCCAAAATGCATGCCGCCTTGGCGTATCTCGATGGTGTGGAGATCACCGGTGAGTTCAGCGATCGCGACCTGGCTGCCCGCCTAGAAGATTTACTTGTGCCGCGCGACGCCTGAACCGCGACCGCACGTATTTGCCGTGACAGATCGAAGGATATGCAGCAAGGCCTGACAGAGGTGCCGCGATGACAAAATCGAAAAGCAAGAGTTCCGCGGGATTGCCTGACAACTCCAGCTATTCGGATACCGACACGCGCCGAGCCTGGGAACGCTTCGTTGCCGTAGGTCAGGAGGCCGATGACCGGCCTCAGAAGGTGCGCGAGGAAATTCTGAATTCCTGGCGGCGCAGCCGCGAATCCGGCGTGGACGCCGCGAGCGTGGCGTCGCTCAAGGTTTATGACGAGCACCAGATCCACCTGCGCCGCGAACGCAATGCCGCGCTGCGCAGGGCGGCCTCTGCGGCCTTTAAACGGCTCGAACCACATCTGAAAGAGGCTCGCACGATCCTGCTCCTCGCTGACGAACACGGGGTCATCATCGACGCGATCGGCGATGCGCATGTTTTGGACGAAGGCCAGGAAATCCACCTCGAGCTGGGTGGCGACTGGAGCGAAAAGACCATCGGCACCAACGGCATCGGTACTGCGCTGAAAACAGGCAAGCCGGCATACGTCCATGCCTCCGAGCATTTCGCCGAGGGCGTTCAATCCTGGACCTGTGCCGGGGCGCCAATCTTCGATCCCTTCAGCCAGACCGTTATCGGCGTGGTGGACCTGTCCGGTCCGCCGCAGATCTTTCGGCAACACAACGTCGCGCTTGTGCTGGCCGCCGCGCGTGAGATCGAGATCGCACTGGCCGAGCAGAAACAGATCGAGCGCACCCAGCTTCTCGAGGCCTTCCTGATGTCCGATTACAGTCGGGCCCACGACAGCGTCGTGCTGGTCGACCAAACCGGACGGGTGCTGTTCCGCCGCGGTTTTGGCGAAGACATGTTGCGCCGTGCCAAGGAATTGTCAGTCGGTCACAAGTTACTGCCCAAGCTGGCCGGCCTGTCGGATCAGGACATCCCCAAGCTGCTGCCACTGAATGTCGAAGCCGAAGGCATCGAGCGGCTGAAGCTTGATGGCGTGTTCCGCGGCGCGGCATTGTTTCTGCGTGACCGCAGCAATGTCCAGCGCAAGGGCGAGACCTGCAAGATCAAGCCGCGCGCCAATGTCGCCGAGGACCAGATCCAGATTGTCGGCTCCTCACCGAAGATGGTCGACGCCATGGGCCTTGCCGAACGCGTGGCGCTGGCCAATGTCTCGGTGCTGATCCACGGCGAAACCGGCGTCGGCAAGGAGCTTTTCGCGCGCCTGATCCACAGCCGTCTTCCGGATGACAAGGCCCCCTACGTCCCGGTGAATTGTGCCGCTATCTCCAGCGAACTGATCGGCGCCGAGTTGTTCGGCTATGCCACGGGCGCGTTCACCGGCGCTGCGCAGGGCGGACGTGTGGGCAAGTTCGAGCAGGCATCGGGCGGTGTTCTCTGCCTCGACGAAATTGGCGACATGCCCATCGAGTTGCAACCCTACCTCTTGCGCGCGCTCGAGCAGCGGGCGATTTACCGCATTGGCTGCAGCACGCGGCGCCCAGTCAACGTGCGGCTGGTGGCCATGACAAACCGCGACCTCCGACAGGAGATCGAGAAGGGCAATTTCCGCCGCGATCTTTTCTATCGCCTCGGCGTGATGACCATCGAAGTACCGCCGCTGCGCGAACGCGGCGACGACGTGATCGCGCTGCTTGAGCATTTCGCAAAGCATTACGCGGAAGAGATCGGTCAGCTCCCGATGACTTTTACCGACAAGGTTATGGACCTGCTTCTTCGTTATCAATGGCCCGGAAACGTACGCGAGTTGCGAAACGTCGTTCAGCGTCTCTACTTGATCAAGTCCGACAGATTGGTGACCGAGCGCGATCTGCCTCCGGAAATTCTAGATGATTTCGAAGAGGGCGGCGAGGGGTCAATGGCGCATATCCTCGGTGGTCATTCCGGCGACTTGGAAAGCATCGAGTCAAGCGCCATCCGGCGGACCATCGCGGCGGAGAACGGAAACCTGACGCGTGTGGCAAAGGCCTTGGGGATTTCTCGTCCGACGCTTTATCGCAAGATGAAGAGATACCGTATCCGGAAGTCCTGATCCGTCTTAACCAAGCTGATTGTGGTGCCAGACCAATACTGACCAGTCTCAGCCCGGACAGGATGGCTGTCCCTTAATTCGCGCAGAGACCGCGCCACTCGGCGAGAGCGGCGGCACGGTTGGCCTTGAAAATCTCCCGGCTCGAGGGGCCGCGTTCCTGGTTGAAATGGTTGCAGACGGAGGCATGGACGGACGCGAATGTCTGCAGACTGCGCATCCGCCGGAACCGGAGCATCGCCCGTTCCCGTCTTCGAAACGGAAGATGGGAATTCTCCGCGCGATTGTTCAGCCAACGGCCGGTTTCTTGTCGATCCGCCGCACCGATTTCCTTCAGGGCGGCGCCATGGGAGCGGAGTTCGTCCGTCACGAAGACCTCTGACCGGCCGTGCTTCCTCAGCGCTTTCTTGAGGAATTTCAAAGCGGCCTTCTTGTCCCGCTTCTTTGTCACGAAGCTTTCCAGCCCCCTGCCCTCGTGATCGACGGCGCGCCAGAGATAATGCGTCTCGCCGTTGATCTTCACGAACACCTCATCGAGATGCCATCGCCAACGGCTCGAGCGCATCCCTTCGATCCGCCGTTTCCGAATCTCGGCCGCGGACATCGGTCCGAACCCGCCGCCACCAGAACCGGACCGTTTCGTGGCTGATCTCGACGCCGCGCTCGTGGAGTAAATCCTCGACATTCCGAAGCGAAAGCGGAAATCTGATGTAGAGCATCACGGCCAGCCGGATGATTTCCGGGCTGGTCTTGAAGTATTTGAACGGGCGCGTTTTCTCATCCCGGGGCGCAAATCGGACCTCTACCATGCGGCAAGCCAAATTCTTCTGACAGTCCCAAGCGGGGTCCTCGGGCAGTCAGCTCAATTCTCTCAGCAACCATTCTGCGCGGGCGATGTGGGTTCGCGCGATAGCAAGTTTTCCCTCCAGCCGGGATTTCTTGTCGGTCGAGGGCGCTGTGGCGAGTTCGGCTTCCAAGTCGGCCGCTTTCACGCGGAGCTTGTGCAGGACCTTCTCAACATGGCTCGACTTGATCTCGCTTGCCTTTCCGCTTTCGAGGCGGGCTTTGTAGTCTTCGACTTTTGCGGCCAGCTTTTTCAGACCCATCTTCGCTTCTCCAACCTTGATCCCCATGCCAACCCGAGGCGCGCTTCACTGCAATGCCGTGACGGTGTTGTCCGACCAACCATCACCGCGACTTCTTTGCGTGTTCGGTAACGGCCTCGCTGAGTTCGTCTTCATCGAGTGACAGGAGCCGTTCCACTTCCGCCATCACGCTTTCCCGTTCGATGTAGTAGCTGCGCGCGGCTTCGATCAGACCCCGCATGGCGCCATAAGCGTAACCGGAATCGTTCATGAACGAGGTGGCGGCCGTGGCGTTCAGGGCGCCCTTGCGGATGAGGGCATCGACGCGCTGCGATGTCATGCGCGCGTCATCCTCGATCTGGGCGCGTTCCTGATCCAGCCAGAGCGCGCTGCGGTTCTCGGGCTCGATCTGGCCGAGCTTCCTGATCTCGACGGCGATCCGTGCAAGTTCCGTGCGGAGTTCATCGTAAAGCTCGGTCGTGACACCTTGGCGACGCACGGTGTAGCGCAGTACGTTCTTGCGCAGGTGTTTCACGGATTTCACTGCCTGCACGATATCGCTGGCCACGTCCCGCAGCGCATAGACCCGTTCGGCGATGTCGGCGTCGACCCGTTTGTCGCCAACCCGCGTCGTGAAATCCACGATACCCGCGTAAATCACTTTCACACGGCGTTCGTAGCTTTCATCCAGATCAAGCTCGAACGGCGCTCGGCTTTGGCGCACCAGATCGGCCACGTCATCGGTCGCGAACACCGCGTCACGATGCAGGTTGAGACCATGCAGGATCAACTCGACAGAATTCTCATAAAGGTGCAGCACCTCCTTGCGGAGCGCGATTTCGAGGGTCTGGGGGAATTCGTCCACCGCCTCGTTGAGGTAGCGCGGGCGGCTCACGTCCAGCACGGGTTCGACGATGCGGTGCTCGAGGAACGCGATAAGCCGGTTGAGGACTGGCAGCATAAGCGCGACACCCAGAACATTGAAGATCGTGTGGAAGACGGCGAGCTTCATCGCGTAGTCGCCCGGCGCGATGCCCACCAGATCGCTGATCCAGTCTACCGCATCGCGCAGCGGGGCAATGAGCACAAGCGCGACAAGCGCGGTCACGGCGTTGAAGATCAGATGCGCAAGGGCCAGTCGCTTGCCTTGGAAATTTGCCCCCAGCGAGCCGAGGATCGCGGTGATCGTCGTGCCGATATTCGCCCCGATCGCCAGGGCCAGCGCGTTCTCGTAGCTGATCTGCCCGGCGGACAGCGCGGTAAGGATCAGGACCATCGTGGCATGGCTGGACTGCATGACGACGGTTGCGGCGGTGCCGACGAGGGAATAGACGAAAAGACCGAGCAAACCCGTTAGCGCGAACCGTGTCAGGTCGATCTGGTCCTTGAAGGCATCGAAGCCCTCTTTCATGTGGTGGATGCCGAGGAACAGGAATCCCAGACCGGCGAGCGCGTATCCGATACCCCGCAGGGGCTTGGACTTCTGGAACACCAGGACGATGCTGAGCGCGATCATCGGCATCGCGTAGGCCGCGATGTTGATCTTCAACCCAAGTCCCGCAACCAGCCATGCGCCGGTCGTCGTCCCGATATTCGCGCCGAAGATGATACCCACGCCCCCGATGAGCGAGATCAGCCCGGCGCTCAGAAACGAGATGGTTATGACCGAAACCAACGAACTGGATTGCAATAGCGTGGTCGAGAGTATCCCGAACGAGATTGCACGGACCGTCGAGCCGGTCGCGCGTTCGAGAATCCGCTCCAGCGCGCCACCGCCGAAGAGCTTGAACCCATCTTCGAGCATCAGCATGCCGAAGAGAAAGATCGCAACGCCCGCCGCGATCTCCTGCGCGTCAGGACTGACCCAGAAGGTCAGCAGAAGCGCTCCGATGACGACGGGAAGGTAGTAGCGCGTCATGACAACCGGCGCGCCCGGAAAGCCATCGAGCCGACGGGTGCGGACAACGGCCGGACGTATTCGTTTGATGCGATCGGATCGGTCTTCCCTGCCACAGGTGTCGTTCCTTCGGAATGTTGCAATTCAAAGACATACTGACCGTGGAAAGTGCCGTCCTTGACATGGCTCATTGGCGCGTTCCGCAGGCCTGTGATGATCCCGCTTGGATCGCGCAACAGTGGGGGGCCATGCCGTGATGAGAACAGAAAAAGTCGAGAGTGCCGCGCAGCGGAACCGGGAGGAACTGTTCCGGTTCGGAACGGCGTTGCTTTTCATCGTCGGCATCATGCTGTTCACCATCGTCCGGACCGACGGCGGTATCGACGGCATACTCCTGGTCGCCGCAGCGATGATCGGCGGCTACATGGCGATGAATATCGGGGCCAACGATGTGGCGAACAATGTCGGGCCCGCTGTCGGCTCGCACGCCATAACCCTGACAGGGGCTATTTTCATTGCCGTCTTCTTTGAAGCGGGTGGCGCGCTTGTCGCGGGCGGGGATGTCGTGGGTACGATCAAAAGCGGGATCATCGATCCCGACCTTGTAGCGGACCGGGACACCTTCATCTGGATCATGATCGCAGCCTTACTGGCAGCGGCAGTCTGGCTCAACTTCGCAACCGCAATCGGTGCGCCGGTCTCCACCACGCACTCGATAGTCGGCGGCGTGCTTGGCGGGGGCATCGCGGCGGCGGGCTGGGGCATCGCGGATTGGTCCGTGGTGGGCCAGATCGCGGCAAGCTGGGTGATTTCCCCGTTGATGGGCGGACTGATCGCTGCGGGGTTTCTCATTCTCATCAAACGCACGATCACCTACAAACGGGACGTGTTGACAGCGGCCAACCGCATGGTGCCGGTGCTGGTGGCAGTCATGGCCTGGGCGTTTTCGACCTATCTCATGCTGAAGGGCGTCAAGAAGATCATCGTCTTTTCCTTCCCTGTGGCGCTTCTGATCGGGGTGGTGGTGGCCCTTGTCGTCTACGTAGCCATGCGCCCCTACATCGCCCGGACGACGGCGAAGCTCGACAACCACAAGGTAAGCGTCAACGACCTTTTCACGGTGCCGCTGATCTTCGCGGCAGCGCTATTGAGCTTCGCGCATGGTGCCAATGACGTCGCCAATGCGGTGGGACCTTTGGCCGGGATCAACGAAGCCATTACCGAAGGCGGAATTTCCACCAAGGCCGGGATTCCTCTCTGGGTCATGGCCGTAGGTGCGATCGGGATCGCGTTGGGGCTTGCGCTTTATGGGCCGAAGCTGATCCGAACCGTTGGCAGCGAGATCACGGAGCTCGACAAGACGCGCGCCTTCTGCATCGCCATGGCCGCCGCGATCACCGTCATTATCGCGTCGCAGCTTGGTCTGCCGGTCAGTTCGACCCATATCGCTGTTGGCGGCGTATTCGGCGTCGGCTTCCTGCGCGAATACATCAAGTCCAGCTACGCGCGCACGCTCGACGATATCCGCAACCATCATGCCGCCAAAGACCCTGAAGCGGTCGACGCCTTCCTGGCCGAATTCGAAGCGGCGGATGTCGCCACCAAGGGGGACATGCTTCGCGAAATGAAAGCGCAGGCAGCAGCAGATCGTTTGCTCGGGAAACAGGAACGGCGTGGCCTTGGGCGCGTGCACCGTGTCGAACTGGTCAAACGCAACCTGCTGCTGCGCATCGCGGCGGCCTGGATCATCACGGTCCCGATAGCGGCGGTCCTGTCTGCGATGTTCTTTTTCATGATCCGCGGCATGATGCTGCCCTGAGATGACTTGGATTGCGGATCTTGTGGCGGCTCCATCAGTGAAGTCAAACTGGAGTTGAACTTGCGGGCGATTCAATGGGTTCAAAGCGCGATCCGGCACCGTCAGACCAAAATAGCCTGCCTGCGTTCTGCCCTCCGGAGCTTCGATACTCCGGCCGAACTTCGTTATTTGCCTGGCCATTTCCAGGCAGCGAGACAAGAAGACCGCAGAATTTCCCGGCTGACACCCTGCCACGCTCGATTAAACTGACATTGCCATGGGATGGACTATGGCAGGCAGGGCTTCACCGAAACCGCTGTTGAATGGGACAATATCCACGACATGTTGGCAACGCGCGGCCCAAGACGTTTTGGGCGGGTTCTTACTCTTGGAGACAAGTACCGTGTCGGTGCGTCCGACCGTGGATGCCATGCCTCGTATGCGCACCTCGCCAGGCAGTGGCTGCGGCACCGGCATTTGTCGGACGGTCAAACGCATTGGAGGGCCGTAGCGGTCGAATACGGCAGCCTTCATGGTCGGCCCTGCGGTCATCTCTGTGGCCAATCGGGCAGCGCGCATCTGCGGCGGACGTATTCAGTGGCGTGAGAACCTGTACCCTTCATATCTGATCGCTCCTTTCAGGACCGGGCAGGCAATATGACCTGCACCCGGATTCGCGGCTCATAGAGCAGGAAACGGCGTTGACGCAGGTCAAATTGCCCGGAGCGCCTTTCTGATACCCTTTAGTTCAGGCTGAACAACGTTCTGCATTGCCGAGATGACTGCCTGAGAGCCTGCTTTGCGACATGAATGCAGCGCGTAACGCCCCCAAGATGAGGGCCCAAAAAGCCCTGAGGTGGGCCAGGATC
>JAXMNQ010000060.1:0-33116 GCA_034670345.1 Paracoccaceae bacterium
CGATCTCGATGCTTTCACGATAGGCCTTCTCCGCGTCGTCCCAGCGCCCGTCCTGCTTGCTCAGGAGGTTGGCGAGGCTGTGAAGCGTCTGGGCGACACCGAAACGATCACCGAGTTCTTGCAGCAACTCGATGCTCTCACGAAGGGCCTTATCCGCCTCATCCCGGCGTCCGTCCTGCTTGCTGAGGAGATTGGCGAGGCTGTGGAGGGGTTTGGCCGCATCGAAACGGCTTCCGCTCTCTCGGAACATCGCGATGCTCTCACGATAGGCCTTCTCGGCTTCATCCCAGCGCCTGTCCTGCTTGTTCAGGAGGTTGGCGAGGCTATGAAGGGTCTGGGCGACATGGAAGCGGTTGTCGATTCTTTCGCCGATCTCGATGCTTCGCCGAAGTTCCGCTTCCGCTTGATCCGAGCGCCGTGGAGGGCGGTCGTTGCCCAGCAGGTGCAGCGAAATCGCGACTTCGCGTTTTGGTTCATCTGTCTCCGCGACTCTTGCGAACAAAGGCATCGCTTCTTTCTTACGCCCTTGCCGCAGCATGACCCAAGCACGCAAGAAGGTTGTTTCGATTTGCCCTTCTGGAATGACGCCAGTCTTTTCCTGCTCTTCGCCAAGCTTCGCACCGAGCCATTGCGCGCCGTTGAACGGCCCTCGGGACGCGCTGCTGTAATGCTCCAAGGCGGCCTCGGTATTTCCGGCCCCGGCCAAATGGTAGGCAATGCCGGCTTCGGAGAATAGATAGGTCGGGACAGTTCGGCCCGCCGTCTCATGGAAGTCTGCTTTCTCTCCCAGCTCCGCCAGATAGCGATGAATCGAGTGCTTTGCGTCCGAAGGCAAGAAATCTGATCGGACGAGCTCGGCCCGCAATTCGTGATTGAGATTCCATTCGCTGTTTCGTGGCTCCGTCAGGCCAGAATATTTGAATGCGGACAGAAACTGCTCTGCATCCAATCCAGGCACAGGCACCGTTTTGTAGATCGCGCGCGCAACATCATCCGTCAGGCTTTCTGCACACGCCAAAGCCGCCAGCGTCGGCGTAACGCCGTCCGGTGCACCTGAGAGGAAGTCATCGAGCACGCTCATGACGAAAGAACGCCCTTCCTTGCCGACCAGTTCATCATCGCATTCGACAAACCCATGTGGAGCCGTCTCACCGAGTCCGAGTTGCTGTCGACCAACATGGCCGCTGCACTCACAGCTTCATCGGATGAGTATCCGCGAGCAGTTAGGATTTCGACAACATCGTCGTAGACTTCCTCTTGCCGCGTTTCGTCTGCTTCAATGCTGTGTGGAAGCGTGAAGGCAACATCCGGAGAAGGTGCATCATCATGCGGTTCTTGCCCGCATTTCGGCCCGACATAGTAGACCAGCGACAGCCGGTCCCCTCCGGCATCCCGAAAACCTGCGTTCCAGATCGCTTTCCAGATTTTTCCTTGGTTCTGCTGTTTCATGTCGTTGACGACCAGCATGAAGCGACCACCGCTGGCAACAAACTGTCTCAATGCGTCGCATAAGAGATTGAGCCGCTTTTGAACGCCAGCCGGTGAGGCATCCATACCATTCATAATCACTGAGTCAGAGATATTGATGTCGATGTCGCCGTCGGACTGGTTTCCAGATGCGACATCGCCGACACCGCTTTGTGCCTGCGTCCAATCGACTTTAATATCCGCCTCTTCCAGCTTTCGTGAAATCGCATGAATCTGGTCATCGACCGTATAGGTGGTGCTCCAATCATCATCAAGTCGGGCCGACAACCATTGACCGTTGCCATTCGCGTTTTGAAACTGCTCTTCAATGAACCAGTTGAACTTATTGACCGCTGCTTCTGTCGACTGAAAGTCGATACGAACGACGCCCGGCTCACCGTCGAAAAAGGGCTTGAGCTTCTTGGCTTCTCGCTGCCAATCCAAGCGAAAATTCGCGTGTTTCATTCTATCAAAGGTCGCTATCGGAAATCTTGATCTTCGTGTTGCCGCCTGATTCATTGTCGGAGGCAATATTACCCGACCCGCCTTTCGCTTTCACATTCTTCATTTCGATACCGAGATCTTTTTCTGCCTTATTCCCAACGCCAATGGAGCGTCGTTTAGCTTGCTCGCCCGGTAGGAACCTGCGGAATATGAAAGCCAAAATGAACAAGCCCAAGAAGATCGCAGCCGCAGCAAGTGTTCGGTGTGGCTCGCCCAGCGCGGTCAGCTTTGGCTCAAAGACAAAGAAACCTACAGCAGGAAGGAGACCTACAAGAAGTGAGATTACAACTTTCATTCCAGCCCCCCCTGATCCGTGTTCCCTGCACCGTAGTTGTTGCATACTACCTATACAAGCCGTCCGAATGGACGAAATGTTGCAAGCAATCAGGGCACTTCGAGCCACCTGCCACGGATGATCGCTTCCACATCATTGCCATTGGAAAAAGGTTCGGAGTCGCCGTAGGCCCATAAGCCCCACTTTTCCATCAACATGAGCCTGTGATCGAGCAACTCCGCTTGGTTGTAGATCTGCGCGATCCGCGACCCCACCTTGTGAGCGAGGCAAAGTTCGGCCACATCGTGATCGGCGCGAATGATCTCAGCGGCCCAGGTTCGGAAGCTGGTCCTCATGCCGTGGACAGTCGCACCTGGGTGCTTCGATTGCAGGAGCTTCCGCATTGTTGCGTCGCTGATCATCTGTGTGGGCTTCGAAGGTGAAGGGAAAACGAGATCACTGGCCTTGGTGCGGTGATTCTTGGCCCTGAGCAGGACCGAACGGGCAGCCATCGAGAGCGGCACTGCGAACTCTTTCCGCGTTTTCATTTTCTCCGCCGGAACAGTCCATGTCTGAAAGCCACTGTCGAACTCCGACCAGCACGCCGCGCGGATCGGCCCCGACCGCATTGCGGTCAGTGTGGCGAACAAAAGAGCGAGCGCTCCAATATCATTTGACTGGTCGAGGCTCAGCACGAGATCGCTGATTCCTATATACGGAACGGCTGTGAAGTGTTTGGTTTCTGCCCTTTGCTCTCGCATCAATGACCGCATGCCGGTCGCCGGATTCCCCTTCGTTCGTAGGCCCCGACCACACGCATGGTCAAAAACAGTTCTCATCCGTTGAAGAACACGACGGGCCGTTTCAGGCTTCGTCGTCCAGATCGGATCAAGCACTTGTTCCAAGTCGTCCTGATGAACATCCTCAACGGACAGATCTCCTATGACTGGAAAGGCATATGTTTCGAGTGTTGTGATCCACTGAGCGATGTGTTTGCCGTTGTTCGCGTTGTCCTTGAACTTACGCTCATGCACGGTCCGAGCGAGTTCTGCGAATGTCGTCGCCTTGCCCTCGACTGCGCGCTCTTGAACCACTGGATTGCCTCCTGCGCGAGCGCGTTTTCTATATTGGTAGGCCTTCTCTCGGGCTTCCGCCAAAGACACGAGGCTTGCTGACCCCAATCCGAAGTCTTTGCGCCTTCCGCGAACCACAATGCGCAGCAACCAACGACGAGCACCCGAATGATCGACTTGGAGATAGAGCCCGCCACCGTCAGTGTGCCGTCCCGGCGGTGCTTTCCGCACGAAGGCAGCGTTCAATCGTTTTTCCACATGCGGTCCAGGCTGCTTGCCGCGCGCACCATAATCTAAGGACGAGCCATCCATACTTTTACCCCACATTTTGCCCCACAAAACTTGTGGGGGGTTTTGAACCAGATGTTGGGCTTTCGATGGACAAACTGCGGAAAACTTAGGGCGTCCCGCACGATCAGGGACCAGAAACAAGGTTTCTGGCGGAGGGAACGGGACCTGCGTCGAACCTTCTCTGCATCTCAAGATGCTGAATTTGTTATTCTTTACCAGAAGTGTCATCCTAAATATCGTGATTCAACACTATGGATCTGGCACATTGCTGTGACGTCCGGGGTAAGCGGCATCCATGCCATCGGTAGTCTCCGATTCCGGCACCGCTTGCTCTGTCCGTGTTGCGACAGAGTTTTGAACGGTGGATTGTTATCGCCTTGGTGTCCATAATCCGATGCGTGGCTCCTAGGCTACGCGCACAGAGCTTTTCACCAAACGATCCTTGGTAAGTCTTGTCTGAGGCTCATCACTTGGCCTAAACATGGATTATTGTTGGTTTTGATGCCGTGGCAGGGAAAATGAGGTTGTCGAGTGCATATTGATGATTGGCACGAAATGGCTGTCGATGAATCAGCCGAGAATCTCATTGCTTTCAATTATGAATATATAGTGAACGGCGCTCACATTGGTTCTTTTCGGAATGGCTCCAGTGTAGAAGTATTGAAGCGCTTCGAGCATTTTTTGAAACACCGCGCAAGAACGTCAGCAAAAAAGATCCTCAAAGACTTCGCTCAAAGGGATAGACGATCGCGAGGGGCAGATTGCGCTGCCTACGCGGGTGTGCAAGTAAACGGCATAAATTCATTTAGGGCGCTAAAGACAGCGCACTTCTTCTTAGATCATCGGAGCCACGTGCTAAACTATGGGGACATCAAGCTCGCGGAGCTTACAATTGCGATTGACCAAGCTGTGGCCGAACAGGCTCAGCCGTATAAACGGCGTCCCGCAGGTAACTTCAAGGCGGAAACGAAACGCCAAATTGATCGCTCACTGAAGAAGGCCATCGACAATGCCAGGTCCCGCAGCGCCGAAGCCGACGCCAGAGCGGCTCGAAGCGGCTCGGTGCGTAGTAGGACCGCGACAAGTGGGGGGAGTAAGGTCGGCTTCGCCGATGATCCATTCTGGATCACAAGCAAGAAGGCATTGCAGGATGAGCTGGGGAAATTGGGAGAAAGCGCGGGACCGCTGGAAAGATCGGGGTTCGCGGCGGGCCTGAAGTGTGCACTCGGGCTCCACAGCGGCTATCCATCTGAGCGAGCCCCGGATCAATCATTTGCCGATAGCCCCGCCCCCCCAGATGAGCCCATTAGCCCGATGTCACGTTTTCGCGTACTATTCTTGCTCGATGTCGAGCTTTCGCCTTCTGTCTCCGCGCCTCCTACGCAGCCCAACATCTTCTCCGAGGGATACGAAAACCTCTTCGTTGCTCGTCCGGGCCCGTCTGACATGGACACAAGCGGTGAAGATTCCATGAGAGGTAGGACCGTAAGACTTCGCAATGTGCGGCGGCACAGCCACGGCGACGAATGTATGTGTGGTGCGCCGGGACTTCCCGAAGCGGTGATGCCCACGCAGCTCGCTATTGAGGAGGCCGGCAAAGGAAAGGATGCGATTGGGAGCGAGTGCCTCGTGGCGTTCGCAGATGACCTCATTTACGATCTCCCGGATTGCGAAATGATCCGAAACAAGAACGCAATTTAGAAAAAGGCTTGGTTCGCTGCATGCAGACATCGTCGACGGAATCCCAAAGAGACTGGATCCAGCAGTGGGCCGACAGGCTGACAGAGCCTGCGGCTCTTGATGATTTGGTCGAGGACCTGAGATATCGTTGGGATCGAAATGTGCCTGATGAAACTCCGATCGGGCTTCCAATGGAGAGCTTCGGCAAAGCCGGTGGCCGGTGGTGGCATACGCTGGAGCTTTTTCTACTCGACGAGGAAACGACAGGAGCGGCTGACCTAGCAGCGAAAGTAATAGAAGCCTTCCGCCTCGCGTTCGAAGCTTCTGATCCGGAATTTGACACAGGAGTCGTCTGGATCAACGACGTTCTTGCGCTTCGTCGCGCGATCAATGCGAAGAAGGAAGACAGGGACAAAGCTGTCGATTTGATCCTTCGCGCGTTGGACCGGGTTCACGGCGTTTTTCCTTATCCTGAGAGAGAGGCCTACTCCTACGTCGACAGCATCTACCGTGCCGTATGCGACTGCGTCGTAACCGAACTCTATGAGCCAGAGACGGTGGACTCGCAATTCGCGAAAGGTTTTCGTCCGGCTGGCTTCGATCAATACACTGTATTCTTTCTGCTTGAGAAACAAAGAAGAGGGCTTGTCGAGGCAGAAGCAGCCTCCGAGGCCGCAGATGAGGACGCCGACTGGGCCGCACGCCTTCAATATGAGGCGGACGACTTCGTCACGGTAGATGACGCTGCACTACAGCGCTATCAGACTCTGCTGGATTCCTTGCACCGGACACTGCTTGAACTCAACGCCCAGGCACTCAGGCTTAGCGATGGTGAGGACGAAGTTCCGGAGTTCAAAATGATGCTCCGGCGGGTGCATCGCAAAGGCGGCGGTGCAGTAGAAGACAAAGCTCGCTTCGTGAATCTCCAGCGGAGCCTCGACATCCACTGGCGGCGACTGGCCCATGTGCTGTCGCCATCGCTGCGGGAAACCTCCGAGGAAGTGGTAAGCTTCATTGAGATGATGGCCCACGAGGACAAGGAGTATTCGGCAGAAGTGCGGCACTGTCTGCTCTCGAAAGACAGCCGTCTATTGAACAAGCCATGGCGCCCATATCAGGACCAAGTGACTTCCGTGCATGACGCCGAGGACAGAACCTTCTTTGTGCCGCCGCCGAGCTCGGAGGCAATCCTTGCAGCCAAAGAAGGGGTAGAAGTCGAACAAGGGACCGCGATGTGACAGACCTACCGGCACGTCTAGCCCAGCTTCAGTCGAAACTGAATCTTGAGAGCGCGGTCGTCGCCGCTGCAGAACGCAAGTGGCGGCAATCGGCGGAAGCCATCGTCGACGGGTTAATTGGCGATCAGGTGGGCAAAAAGGTACCCTTTTCTGACTATACGGAACTGCAACAACGCTACCTTTGCATTGCGCGATACTGTCAAGACGCGCGACGCCTGATTGAATTTCACGACACCGCGGAAGAGCCCGACGAGACGCGGCTTCGCCACGTCTTTGCCGTGGACCCACATCTACTCAGAGCCTACTCGGAGCCATGGGACCCTGACAAACACACAGGCTTTGACTTCTTTTCTGGCGAAAGCGCGGCACTGGAGACTGAAGACGGGCCGCGCTTGCCCATCTTCGTATACAGCACGCTCTTCTCGCCCGACAAGGACGTTACGATCCTCGATGCAGGTCGATCTGAACTATCTGCGATGTTTGGATTTTTCGAGGCGCGGGCAACACAAGAGCGCGGTGCAAACGGCGGCGCCTCGGGCGGGAAATACTCGGCACGAGATTTTCTCGCGGAGTTGGAGCAAGCGTGGCTGGACCAAGGCGGTAGCAACGACCGGACCGAACTCGCCACGGCATTCGAACGGCTGATGATGGTTGGTGGAGGTACACACCTAAGACAGCGGATGGCATTGGCACGGCTGGTGGATGTGATGAAGACCAGCAAGTTCCAGACCACCGAAAGTAGCCTGCGCCAAAATCTCCGAGAGACCGGAGTTGGCGACGAAGAAATCAAGGAGCTTTCGACGTTGTTGCGCTTCGTCAGGAACAACCGTTCGTTTCTCAACGACGCGCGACGACGATTAACCGATGCATATGTACGCTTTAGGCGTGTCCCCAACGAACTGGCCAACGTTCACTACAAACAGTGGAAAAACCCAGAAATTCTGCGCGGCGGCGAACTTGACGATTTAAACGCGCTGCTCGAAGTGCATGTCATCAATACTTGCCTCGCGCACCTCGACCTGAATGTCCGGGTCAGCTATGTGACCCTTTCGACGCGGCTTTTCGATTTCACCCGGCAAATCGACGAGTCTATTTTGCGAGTTCCGCTGATCCACCCCAGATCGGCGATGATGTTGGAAGATTCGACCCTCTTCGAAGATTGCCGGGACGCGATGTCGCAAGTGGTGGCCAACGCGATCGCGTTCGGGGCGACAATTCCCGACGACCAAGAGATAACACCTGACGAAATAGATCTTTTCGAGGAGAAGCTCGGAAAACCACTGGAAATCATTCGCGACACGTTCTTCCATTCTGCAGCCGAGAACGATACCGATCGTGCGCGAATGGTAGAAGCGCTTCGACTAGTTTTCAACAAAGAGGATTTCTCGGAAGAAGAGAGGCTTAGCGTTGAAAAGGTATTGGCCGCGATTGAACCGACATTGGAACGGCAGGTTAAGTTCGTAGCTTCAGACATTAAGAAGAATAGCCGGGAACTCGCGCAGGAGGCGTGGGATGCCTACCTCGGTTTTGCCAATACCGAAGGGCACCAGAAGGCCATCGACATTGTCTGGCGGAGGTATCGCACGGGCGATACGAGCAGATATGCGTGTCTTCCGCTCGGCGGATCGTATCGTTACATGTTTGTTTTGCATAACCAGTCGTTGGACACTGCACTGGCGAACTTCTCCACCAGTTTCGACGGAAAAATGGGTGGTGATGGTCAGTTCGCCTGTGAGAACATCGATTGGTTCATGAAGCAAGTTGCCGAGAATGATATTGGAGACACCGGAGGCGACAAAGGCATTGAGGAACTTGCGAAACACAAGAAACGGGCTCTGCAGTATTTCATGCGAGCAATCTTCGCGGCATCGTACCGTCAATGGACACTTGCGCACTCCCTGGCGTCACAGGCGCACAACGCGTTTGACGATGACGACACGAAGGTCGACGACACAGAGAGCAAGCTTGGCAAGGCCCGATGCCGTGCTGCCCAGATCGACCAAGAGACGCTCTTTCTTCGTCACCTGTGCCGTCGTGCGGTCGCGGAAGCAAGCGAACCCGGCAGGCCGCGGCTTACATGGCTGAAACGCGCGGCGGAAGATCTGTCGCAAAGCGCAGAAATAACCCAATGCGTGCCACGGAAGATGGGCAGCTTCTCATCCGGTGTAAACCCGGTGTCACTCCGGCAAGCGCTCGCTTTTGTGGGACTACAGATCGAATGGGCAGTGCTGCGACGCGAACTTGGTCGCAGCGACGTTCTTCGGAATCTGCCGCGGGCAAGCGACCGGACGACTGCTTGGTTCGGACTTGAGGCATTCGAGACTGCTGGCAACCCCTCGACAAAGATGCTTTCGGATGCCTGCGTGAAAATAAGTCAGACCATTGAGAAAGAACTCGAGAATTTGAAGAGTGAAACCATAGGCCTATCTGGCGATGAGCATTCAATGGAGTATTGGCGATTTTTCCTGCTTCGCTCCAATTCCATGGACTTGCTGATACAAACTTGTGGCCACGTTAATCTAGTCGATGGCTTCGGCCATTCTGCAACAATCGACGACCTTCACAAGATCGTTAATCTGCATCGTGCTCATCGACGATGGGTTGAGGGTGAGAGAGACAGATCCCACTCGAAGCGGCAGAATACTCGGAAAAAAACGGGCCAGAATAATGAAGAAACGAACGAGTCTGCCTACGTGAACGTGCGAGAGATTGAGTATCGCGATATAAAGACTGATCCAAATCCGTTCCTACGCGCCTTACTCTCTGCAGCGAGTATACGCCTAAACGCAAGATACGACGAAAACGAGGAAACTTGGGAAATTGGTACTCCTTCGGAGCTATTCGGCGCGTTCGCCCGAATGGACGCAAATTGTAATGCGCTCGATCTTTTCGGATTTCCCAGGCAAGTAATCCGCGCCGTAAAGAAGGAGTATGCTGATGCCCTTGCGTACCAAATTGGTAAAGAGTATTCTGACTATTTGAAAAGATAGAATACTTGAAAAGATTTGTTCGTCTCAATTTGACTGATTGTTTCCTTGAAGCGGAGTGCCTGCGGTTTCTCGCTAGGACTGCGGAAGCCGGACGCTCGAAACTTGGTAAGCATAGGCTGAGCCGGAGTTGGATTTCTTGGTGGCGCGGTCGACACTTGCCGCTGTTGGCAGTCCTTTTGCCTTCCAAGAGCATCGAGCGTGACAAATTTGGCAGCTTTGGTGATCAGATTTCTTTGAAAAATTCACCGATCATGCCCTTGGCGGTGTATCACTGCCCCACAGATCGGTCTGCATTCTTAGAGGGGCAACTATGACTTCGAGCAATGGCATCCTACTTGCCGGTGATCCTGTGACCGACATCTGCCTGATGAAACTGCCACCCCGCGGCGGCCACGCTGGATCGAATCCCGGATTTGCGGTCTGGACTGAGAAAGGTGGTGTGGACCTAACGGACCGCACACTGAAGGCGCTCGGTTTCGCGACAGATCTTCATCGAATTGACAGACCGTCGGGCAAAGTCTTCCACTCGCTCGTTACCCTCTCGGCGCTCAAGTCAGACAACGGGAAAGAAGTTTTTGACACGGCACCGGCACGCGGGAAGCCCGCCAGAGTGCGCGTTTCGGGATTTGAGGGCTATTTCGAGGGTGACGAAGCCTTTGTTTTGCCGAAAGATCAGACAGGACCGCCTCGCCCTGACGAGGTTCGAGCGGTCCTTCTGAACGATGCAGGCGGGGGCATGCGGGCAAGCGGAGAGGTCGCCAAAAGGATCAAGGGCGCCAAAGACACCGCTCGGATCTTCATCCACAAGATGCATCCGCCGCTGGACGAAGAGTCGGTTCTCCGAAAAACTTTGGCGAGTCTGAAGGAATGCAATTCACTTTTAATTGTCTCCGCAAGCGACCTGCGGCTAGAGGGGGTCCGCCTAAGGGGACATCTGTCGTGGGACGCAACGCTCGAAGATCTGACGTCGGCGCTTGCCGACTCGGGTAGTTTGCTCTCACGCTTGCGAGGCGAGTACTCCAATGTGCTTGTCCAGTTCGACGTAGAGGCGGTAGCACTACTTCGTTCGAATGACACAACCATCACGTTCGTCTTCCATCCCACCTCAGCCGAGGGTGATCTCTCGCACGAGAGGCCCGGCAGTCTCTACGGTCAGATGAACGCCTTCGCCTGCGCCCTGGTTGCAGCCCTGCCCGCAGCGGATTGGACGCTAGGAGTCGATCCGTTAAAACGCGCGCTCGCTGCGGCACGAGTTTATGCGGTGGGCGCGATCATCGTGCCCGCTGTTGACGGGTCGAAGCCGCTTGGCTGGCCCGGGATCGATATCAATCAACGAACTCCCGGCAAGAAAGCACCGGAAACCGATGCACAGAAGCGCTTCGCGGAGTTTGGTGCTCTTCGCGACGTGACGCTGGAGTCACGCTCTGTCAACCATGGCTTCCGCCTTATCTCCTATCTAGAGGGCGGCAATATCAAAAAGCTTGCGCGCGAGATCGTCAAGCAAGGTCGACCCAAGCTGGACACTCTGCCTTCTGCCCGTATCGGTCATTTCGCGACCGTCGACCGAACCGAGATTGAAAGTTACCGGACCGTCCAGCGTCTAATTGATCGTTATCTCTTGGACGAATCGGTTAGCAAACCGATCTCAATCGGCGTCTTCGGCCCACCAGGCGCCGGAAAATCTTTCGGGATCAAGGAAATTGTCCGCGAGCGTCAGATCCCCTTTTTCGAATTCAACATGTCGGAGGCTGCAGAAGAAGCGCTGCCGGGCTATTTTCACGAGTTGCGCGACATCCGCCTCAGAGGCGAGACACCGCTCTGCTTTTTCGACGAATTCGATTCGCGCGGCCGTGCGCTCATCGCACGCTTCCTCGCTCCAATGCAGGATGGTGAGTTCCGTGACGGCGCGCAGACGCATCCCGTGGGACGCGCAATCCTCGTCTTCGCTGGCGGGACAGCGAAGGCGGCGTTCGAATTCCGCGACGGCGGAACGGAAGATCCCGGCGGAAACGTGAAGCCAGCAACCGCCCAAGAAACGCAGAAAGCAAAGGAGCTAAAAGTGCCCGATTTCGTCTCCCGCCTGTCCGCAACTATCGACATCCTCGGACCAAATTCTTCTGGCGTTGAGGATGAAAAGGGCCATGTTCTGCGCCGCGCAGTGCTCCTACGAAATCTACTCGAGAAGCAACTTCCACAAGTGGTAACCGACGGAAAAGCCGGGGCAGACATTGACGAAGGCGTGATTGACGCCTTCCTGTTTGGTGGGAAATACACGTTCGGTGCACGGTCCATTGAGCAGATTCTCAAGATGTGTGCGGTACCGCTTTCGCAGGCGAGGTTGGGCGTCTCGGACTTGCCCGACGCATCCCTCCTGCAGCTACATCTAGAGGACGCCGAATGCTTCCTGTCGCAAGTCAAGAGCGGGACATAGGCAAGGTGGATTTGAGTTTTCGCGAACAGACGATCTTCATGCAATTCTTTCACGGCTGAAAGCTGCGTCCGGGTGCAACATGTTGCCCATTTCAGGAAAGGACTTTCCAATTCTTTTCGTTGCATTCTGAGTGCGAGGATCCGCCCCGCCGCTCTTCGACAACGTAAACCGACAGTTACGAGCCGGATACGCAGCGGACTGGCAAGGCACGCAGTGCCTTCAGCTGCGCGTTCCGGCCCGTCAGACAATTGAGGCGTCAAGACGTGAATGACCAACACATGCCCGCGCCTGATCTCGCATGACGGCGTAATCGCCCATCATCTCGACGACGGCTGATCCATCCGGCAGTGTCGCAAATTCCTCGGCAGCCTGCGCCTGAAACTCTCGGCTGTATTCCACGACCGGCGGGCATGCCGCCACGCCGCCGGCCTCAAAACCCGCCGTCGCGCAGCCGGTCAACCAGCTCGCCCCGATCACGAGGACGGCGAGCCGCCGCCTCAAGCATCCGGCGTTGGACTTCATTGGCCTTCTCCGTGTTCTCATAGCGTTCAGCGATCCGCCCGACGCGTTCACCGGATCGGCGGATCGACAGCAGGAACAGGACAATGGCGACGGCGATTGCACCGTAGCGAAGCGCGGCCGTCGTCCATGGATTGGCGGCGATCCCGCCGAGAATGCTGGCGATCATCTCTGTCCCCGGCGCCAGTCATCAAGGCGCGCATAGATCGCGACCGCGACGCCCGCGAGCGCCACCGCGATAAACACCCACCTAAGAAGTTGATAACGTGAGACACGTATACACCAAAAAAGCGAGATTTACCGATACTCCGGAATATCGCCATGCTCGAGATAATTTAGCATTTCCTGGTTCGACAAAACGGCGTCATAGAATACGTGCTCCCAAGCGTTTTGCGTCGGTATAGACGCCATGCCCCGGAAGAGGGTGAGGTTTGTCTCAACGTTTTGACCAGTCGCACGACTTGTGTGGACGAGTTTAAGCAGGCGCATATGTTGGCCACGGAAAAACCGTGCATAACGCTCGACTATGCCAAGCTCTTTCACGTGACGCCTTACCAGAGCCATTTGTTGCACACTCAAGCCATCTACCACATCCAAACCGAAGGTTGGAGCGTCGAACGGCGGATCAATCGTGAGTTTAAGGACTTGGTTCGCTACAAACACATCGAAGTAGGGATGCAGAAAGAACCTCGGATCAACTGCGTCACCTGTTTTGTCCGACTTTTTCCACTGGCAGGCGTCACACATGGGAAACAAGTTGAGGGGAGTGACGGCGAAATGAGGATATTTTTCCTTCGGAAGGTAATGATCGAGAGTGTATGGTGTACCGGCCTCGCCGCAGGCCGGGCATATAGAAAGTTTGTGATCTCGCAGCACTGATAGCATTGCGCCTTGAACTGACCCGCCCTTTGGCGAAAGGTACAAGTTTAAGAAGCTATTTTTCTTTTGCGCGATATCAGTCCAAGTTTGCACAATCTCTGGCGATCCCGCTGCATCAATATAGGCCTGAACGCGGTCTCTCCACTCTTGTTTAATGCCAGAGAAAAATCCGGCATTCTTACCACCCTGCCGCTCTGCGACCACGTCGTCCACCATTTGCAGGCTACAGTCCGCGGGCACATCAAGCTTCATTACCATTGACCGCGCTCCGTCGCTTTGATCTGAACGATAAGTTCCTCATTGATGTCATCGCCCATTTCCGTGATCAAGGCGTCGGCTGAACCCAACTCTTCAAGCTGTTCAGCGATCCAGCGCTCAAATGGTTTTGAAACAGATTTATCACCAAAGGCATACGACGAGATACGCTGAAAATCGCCACCAAAGGTCTGAAATGGGGGGTGCTTCAGGATGACATCTTCCTCGGTCTTCTCGAAGATATGAACGCATTCGGAGGGTATCTCGCGCACCGTTACCACCGAGTGTGTAGCCAGCAACGCTTTCGAGTTGAAACGAGACAGGATCGTCTTGAGCATGTCGATAAACTGGACTTCCAGTGTTGGATGAAGAAACAGTTCTGGTTCATCGACAAGGATCAGACTATTGCGTCGAATCGCGCCGAGAATGTTTATGACGATGTAGGCGAAGAGCCGCTGACCGGAGCTGAGTTCGATAGGCTGACCGTCGAGAAAGAAGGTGACGCCTAACTCGGCCCTGAGGTCGGCAGTCAACCGCTCATCATCAAGTTGATCAACCCGCGCGGACGCGATCGGAATGAAGCGTTGTCGTTCTTCTCCCTCACCAACGTCGATAGCGAGCGGATCGATCATCATTGTATCAAGATAAAAGGAGTCCTTGCGCTTCCGCGGGCCGACCTCAACCGCAGCGTAATCGAATGCCACTGCTGTTCGCAAAACCCGCTCCATCGTCGCGAGCTTGCCGGACCAGTCACGGATTGATCCAAGTCTGCGATCATCGGCCAAGCATTGGACCAAAGAATGCGCAGCATTCCGCTTCGGATAGTCGTGTGACAGCGTGATCCGACCGCGCTTGCTGTCGTCTCTTGGGGTGGTGCGACCGCGCAAGCCGAAGTAGCGATAGGCCTCCTTGTCCCGCAGTTTTTTCCCCATGAGATCGACTGGAAAGCGCTCGAATGGACTGTAGGATACCACGACAAGCTGGCTGAGGTTGGGCTTCTCAATGAAACCGTTTTCGTCCTCGTCCGAAGGCGAAATCCAATCTTTAACCATCTGATGCAGCAACTGCGATTTTCCATGGCCATTTGGTCCGATCAGGACATTGACGTCGTGCGGCAGTCGGGTCCGAGGTTGGAAGTTTAGCTTTAGCGTGCTGATGTTCCCGAAAACATTCTCGAACTGGAAGCCCAGATCCAGCACCGCGATCGCCTGCTTCTCGAAAACCCTCCACCCATCCATAAAGGCCTGCGTACTGGCGCGCTCTCGCTGCAATGAGTTGCGAAAACCCTCGCTGTCTACAAGTGCCTTGGCGTCTGCGTCGTCGGCCACATGAACGAGGTAGCTCGCGTCCCGGAGTGCCTTTGCCACCTCGATCGCGGCCTCAATGCCAAGTATGCCTTCGATCTGCTCATAGAAGGTAATCTCACCAGGTACAGACAGGTAGTTAGTCCCAATGATTGGGAAAACGCCGTCCCAACCCTCGTTCCGAAGATTATCCAAGGCGCTGCTGGATGTCTGGGCGCCAGCCACCAGCAGTCGAAGTCCCGGCAGATCAACAATCTCGCTGTTGATTCGACAGGTGACCGGGAAGCTTGTCTTGAACCCATAGTCGTCCCAGTTGTTGGATAACAGCTCGATGACGTCGCCTTCGACCTGCGGGGGCGGATTCGACCTGCGGCTCGAACGCCCAAGATATACAACCTTCATTTTTTCCACCACATCCCAGATTCATGATTGCAGTCAAAATCATCAAAACCGTATGGAGGTAAGTGAGACAAGGTTGCGCTCAGCATTTCTCTCAGACGGTCCGAGGATCTGCCACCAACTACCTTCCGTTGTTGAATATACTCGAAAGGCGAGAAGCTTCTTGAACACGTATGCCATGGGCACGACCGGACATTACGGGTTTTCCAGGTGCTGCATTTTCCGGACGTCGGCGCGATGCGGAGCGAAGGTTGGAAACTCGCCGTCATTGTCGATCACCAGGGCCCGGTAGCGTGAGCTAAGCCGAATGTCCTCTCCCGTTTTGACGCAAGGGCAAGTTCGCACATGCAGCGAATGACCGTTTTCCGCCCCCCCTATGTCGAATGACGCGAACGGCCCGGAGCTGACGTTCGTAGCCAGCGCAGCCAATGACCAGTGCTCAGCCTTTTCTTACGATTCAATCATTCGGTATCTGACAGTTTCATCAGTGACTACGCCTGACGACGTAAGGCTTTGCTCCGCTCACACGACTGAGATTTGGAAGAAGCTCAGATTAACATGCGACTGAAAGGAAATGGCTTCTGTGTCGCCGAAGGGGTCTTGCGCATAGCGAAGTGCATCTGCGCTAAGCGGAGCGATTTCCGCACCAACGAAACAGATTCATTGAGCCGACCAGATTGCGACCACATTGATCAGGCGTCGTATCCGCCATCCGCAAAACGCGTTCAGTTACAGCCTCATCAAGTGCCGTCGACGATGTTCTGAAACGCCTAACCGTCACGATACCTGCAGCCGAGCGAGATTGACAGGTTCGCGAAAACTGGTAACGATTCCGGATGTCGTCTGCTCTGAGGATCGCTATCGGGACGTTCGGGCGGGTAGCTCTGCTTGATATGGACCGTCCCCTCGTCAAGCATGCCCATGCGCAATGCCACGTGCTGCTGAAGGTCGAGGGTGCCGATACCGAGTTTGACGTGGGCGGGCGGTGCGTGGCGCTAACCGATGAAAGCGCCGTGCTCATCAACGCTTGGGAGCACCACAGCTACGTGCACCGCGCGGGTCAGCCGCCGACGATCATCCTCGCGCTTTACATTGAACCGATCTGGCTGGGTGCGTTTCGTGACAATTGGCAAGCGAGTGCGGGACCGGGTTTTTTCCCACATCCGGGCGGTGCCATCACCCCGCAGATCCGCCGTCAGGTCGGCGAGACCGCCGAGGCGATGGTGCAGGACCCGGGCGACGCCGCAGCACATGAGCGTCTGATCGGGCGGCTAATGGTCTCGATCATCGAGCGGCTGGCGCTTTGGCGCGAGGCGCAGCCGTCGCTCCGGGCGCGGGCCACAGCAATGCGCGCGCCCGACCGGCGGATCGCGCGGGCCCAGGCGTTGATGCGCGCGGACCCGGCTCGCATCCCTTCGATGGAGTGGCTGGCGCGCGAAAGCGGCGTGTCCCGCGCGCATTTCTTCCGGCTGTTTGAGGCCGAGACCGGCATTTCTCCGCGTGTCTTTCTGAACACCCAGCGGGTGGAGCGCGCGGTGCAGGCGGTCGCAAACGACACCCGCAGCTTCACCGACATCTCTGTCGATTTGGGCTTCTCGGTGCCGGCGCATTTCTCGCGCTTCTTTCACGACCATGCTGGCTCCTCGCCGAGCACCTTCCGCGATGTCTCGGCGCTTCGCGACAGCGGCTGACCCCGGTTTTTGAGACTCCTCGGTAAGGTCCGAGACCTGGCGGGATCGCAGGGCCTGCGGATGCGCGCCTAACGTCCTTTCCCAAGGGCTTGCCCATGCCAAGCCGGGAGGAGACATGAAAGATACCGTTACAGAGCTACTCGTCGGCCGCTCGGTCGCACGCGTCGAGGATCCGGCACTCCTGTCGGGGAACGGGCGTTACATCGACGATCTGCCGGTGGCACCCGGAACGCTGGCGTTGGCCTTCGTGCGGTCGCCGCATGGACACGCCGACATCCGGTCGATCGACACCGCCGAGGCGGCCCGCGCGCCCGGCGTCGTCGCCGTCATCACCGGACAGGACGTCGCCGCGCGCACCCGGTCGATGACCGTAGGCGTGAAGGCCGATGTCGAATGCTGGCCGATGGCGGTGGATCGCGTGCGCTATGTCGGCGAACCGCTGGTCATGGTCGTGGCAACCGACCGCTACCTGGCCGAGGATGCGGCAGATCTGGTCGCGGTTGACTATGGCCCGCTCGGCGCAGTGGTCGATCCCGTCGCGGCGCTCTCGGACGATGCGCCGGTGCTTCATCCCAGCCTCGGCGCAAACCTCATTAACGAAAGGCGCTTCCGCTACGGCGATCCCGAAGCGGCGTTCGAGGCCGCCTCGAGCCGGATTGGCATCGACGTTACCTATCCGCGCAGCGCCTGCACCCCCATCGAAACCTACGGCGTGATCGCCAGCTACGAGCCGGGCGAGGATGTCTATGACGTCACCGCGAATTTCCAGGGCCCTTTCTCGATCCACGCGGTGGTGGCCCGGTCGCTGAACGTGCCGGGCAACCGGCTGCGGCTGCGCACACCGCCCGATTCCGGTGGCTCATTCGGGATCAAGCAGGGCGTCTTTCCCTACATGATCCTCGCGGGCATCGCCGCGCGCATCGCGGGCGCGCCGGTCAAGTGGATCGAGGACCGGCTGGAGCATCTGTCTGCCAGCGTTTCTGCGACCAATCGGCAGACCCGGATTGAAGCGGCGGTTGAGGCGGATGGCCGGATCACCGCACTTGACTGGGATCAGATCGAGGATTGCGGTGCCCATCTGCGCGCGCCGGAGCCTGCTACGCTCTACCGGATGCACGGCAACATGACCGGTGCCTACGACATCCAGAATCTGGCGATCCGCAATCGTGTCGTGCTTACGAACAAGACGCCAACGGGCCTTAACCGCGGCTTTGGCGGTCCACAAATCTATTTCGCGCTGGAGCGGCTGATGGATGCCATCGCCCGGCAGCTTGGGCTGGACCGGCTGGAGGTCATCCGCCGCAACCTCATCCCTGCCGGGGCGTTTCCCTACCGCACGGCAAGCGGTGCGCTCTACGACTCGGGCGATTACGCCACAGCGCTGAACCGCGCGGTCGCCGAAGGCGGTCTGGCCGAGCTTTACGCCCGCCGCGACAAGGCCCGCGCCGAAGGCCGACGCTATGGCATCGGCTTTGCCTGCGTTGTTGAGCCTTCGGTGTCAAATATGGGCTACATCACCACCGTCCTGACCCCTGAAGAGCGTGCCAAGGCGGGGCCCAAGAACGGCGCGCAGGCAACCGCAACCATCGCAATCGACCCGCTCGGCTCGGTTACGGTCAAGGTCGCCTCGGTCCCGCAGGGTCAAGGCCACCGGACCGTGCTGGCGCAGGTCGTGGCCGACAAGTTCGGCCTGCCGATGGAGGCGGTGCGCGTTCTGGCCGATGTGGACACAATGCGCGATGCCTGGTCCATCGCCTCGGGCAACTACGCCTCGCGCTTTGCCCCGGCTGTCGCTGGTGCGACCGAGATCGCAGCAACGCGGCTGCGCGAAAAGCTGGCCAAGGTCGCGGCCACGCAGCTGAACATTGCGCTCGAGGACGTGTCCTTCGAGGCGGGCCGCATACGCGCCAGGGACAATCCTGACAACGGCCTGTCCTTCGCGCGGGTCGCCGCCACGGCGCACTGGTCGCCGGGCACCCTGCCGGACGGCGTGGATCAGACCCTGCGCGAGACGGTCTATTGGAGCCCGCCCGAACTGGAGGCCCCGACATCCGAGGACGGGATCAATTCCTCGCTCTGTCACGGGTTCATCTTCGATTTCTGCGGGGTCGAGATCGACCACGAGACCGCCGAGCCCAAGATCGACCGATATGTGACCATGCACGATTGCGGGCGCATCCTGCATCCCGCCATGGTGGAAGGACAGGTGCGCGGGGGCTTTGCTCAGGCGGTCGGCGCGGCGTTCCTTGAGGAATATGCCTACGGTGCGGACGGATCATTCCAGTCCGGCACGCTGGCCGATTACCTCTTGCCCACGGTGATCGAGGTGCCCGAACCGGTCATCCTGCATCACGAGACGCCGTCGCCCTTCACACCGCTCGGGGCCAAGGGCGTGGGCGAAGGCAACTGTATGTCGACACCCGTCTGCATCGCCAATGCCGTGGCCGACGCGCTGGCCCCCGAAGGCGATGCACCAGATATCGTCCTCCCGGTGACCGCGTCCAAGCTCGCGCCGTGTATCTTCGGCGACGAGCCCACCCCGAAAGGCCCGGTGCCCGAGACGAAGGCCGAGGCCACGGTGGGTGGGCGCAAGCTCACGGGCGAAGGCCGCGCCGTGGTGCAGGCCAGCCGCACCGATGTCTGGCAGATGCTGCTCGATCCCGCGACGCTCGATGCAATTATTCCCGGCTCGCACGGCGTGCAGAAGGTCGGCGAGACACGCTTCAAGGCGGATGTGACGCTGGGCGTCGGGCCGGTCCGGGGCCGCTACAAGGCCGATATTGAATTGTCGGACCTCGACCCGCCCAACGCCGTGACGTTGTCGGGCCAAGCTGTCGGCGCGCTTGGCACCGGTGGCGGACATGGCCGCATCACACTGACCGACACCGACGACGGCACTGAGATCGCCTACCGCTACGAGGCCGAGATCGGCGGCAAGGTCGCCTCGGTCGGCGGGCGGCTTCTGGACGGCGCGGCCAAGGTTGTGATCGGCGAGTTCTTCCGCGCGCTGGCCCGCCATTGCGGCGGCGCGGGCACCGGGCCTTTGGCGCGGCTCATGGGCCTTTTCCACCGCATAACGAAAGGAGGCCGGTCATGAAGCCCGCCCCATTCGACTATGTCGCCGCTACGGAGATGGGCGAAGCGCTGGAAGCACTGCATCAGGGTGGCACCGAGGCCCGGGTCATCGCGGGCGGCCAGTCGCTGATGCCGATGCTGAACATGCGCCTCGCGCGCCCTGCCACACTCGTTGACATCACTCGCATCCCGGAGCTGTCACGGATCGAGGCCAAGGACGATAACGTCACCATCGGGGCCGCCGTGCGCCAGAGCACGCTTGAACGCTGGCCGGATCTGGCGGATCGCTTGCCGCTGGTGCGCGCCGCGCTGCCATGGGTCGGACACACGCAACTGCGCAATCGCGGCACGGTTTGCGGTTCTGTCGCCCATGCCGATCCCAGCGCAGAGCTGCCGCTCTGCCTGATCGCGCTCGGCGGCTCCGTTATCCTGCGCCGCCGCCGCAAGACGCGTGCCGTCGCGGCGCGCGATTTCTTCCAGGGCATGATGTCCACCGACCTAACCCCCGGCGAGATGATCGCCTCGGTCACTTTCCCGGGCCGTCAGACAGGCACCGGATATGCCTTCCGCGAAGTGGCCCGCCGCCATGGTGATTTCGCCATCGTCGCCTGCGCCGCCATCGCCCGACCCGATGGCACCGCCACGCTGAGCGTGGGCGGCGTCGCCGACACGCCCCGCACGCTCGATCTGCCCGCAGACGCGCAAGGTCTCGATGACCGGTTGAACGAGTTCGCCTGGCATTTGCATGCCCGCGACGACCTGCACGCGACCGCCCGCTATCGCCGCGATCTGGTCCGGCAGCTCGGCCGCGCAACCTTGAAGGAGGCCCTGTCATGCCGCGACTGACTAAAGACGAGACTCACCCGGTGCGCTTCACCCTGAACGGACGTCCCGTTTCGGTGCGTGTGCCGCCACGCACATTGCTGACGGATGTCCTGCGCCACGAGATCGGCGCGACCGGCACCCATGTGGGCTGCGAGCACGGCGTCTGCGGTGCGTGCACGGTCCAAATCGACGGGGAGCCCGCGCGCGCCTGCTTGATGCTCGCCCAACAGGCCGAGGGCTGCGAGCTCCGCACAGTGGAGGGGCTCGCGACAGACGATGCGCTGAGCTCGCTGCAAGAAGCCTTTCGCGAACATTTTGCGCTGCAATGTGGCTTCTGCACCGCGGGCATCCTGATGACGCTCGACGCGCTGTTTTCGCGCCAACCGGACGCGGATGAAGGCGCGATCCGCGAGGCGCTCTCGGGACATCTGTGCCGCTGCACGGGTTACGCGCCCATCGTTCAGGCGGCGCTTGCCGCCCGCAACCGCATCAAGGGAGGACCAATCGATGCTTGACCTTGGAACCAGCTTTCTCGCGTCCGTGGAACGCGACCCCGACGCGATGGCCATCGCCGAAGGGGACCAGACAATCACTCATGCCGACTGGTATCGCCGGATCAGCGCGTTGGTGGACGGGCTTGGCCAGATCGGCCTGCGCAAGGGCGACACGCTCGTAACGGCCATGCAGAACCGGTGGGAGAATGCTTCGCTGCATTGGGCCTGTCAGCTTGCCGGGATCGTCATAACACCCGTGAACTGGCGTGTCACCGCCGATGAGCTGGACCACGCCCTGCGCGACAGCGCGACCCGCGTGCTGGTGCATGATGATGCCGCGTCCGATGCGGTAGCCGGATCGGTGCTGGCGCACGGCCTGACAGTCATACCGCTGGGCGGTGATCAGGGCCTCGCGGCGCTGCTGGCGGGACACGCGCCCGACGCCGTGCCACAAGCGGGGGCCGAGGATCTGTCGGTCATGCTCTATACATCCGGCACGACCTCGAAGCCAAAGGGCGTGCCGCGTCGCCACCGTGCCGAGCGCGCCGCCGCCATCGCCCATGTGGCTCAGAACATGTATCATCACGGCGAGCGGACGCTGGGCGTCATGCCGCTTTATCACACGATGGGCATCCGGTCGCTTCTGTCGGCCAGCGTGATCGGCGGTGCCTTCATCTGCCTGCCGCGCTTCGACGTGCCGGGCGCGCTGGACGCCATCGAGACGCATCGGGTCACCAACCTCTATCTGGTGCCGACGCTCTATCACGACATTGTCCACCACACCGCATTCACGCCGGACCGGGTTGCAAGCGTGCGCAAGCTGGGCTTTGCAGGCGCGTCGATGACCGATGGCCTGTTGCAGAAACTGGCGGAGGCTTTTCAGCCCGATCTTTTCGTGAACCATTACGGCTCGTCCGAGATCTACACCTTCTCCATCTGCCAGGACGCTGCGGCCAAACCCGGATCGGCGGGCCGCGCGGCGATCAACCAGCGTTTGCGCGTCGTGCCGCTCGGCGCGGCGGATGCCAGCGAGACCTGCGCGCCGGGAGAGGAAGGTGAAATCGTTGCCTGCATGCAGGGCGACGAGGCCTTCGAGGGTTACTGGAACCGCCCCGAGGCGGACCGCAAGGCGATCCGCGACGGCTGGTATTTCACCGGCGACTGCGGGCATTTCGACGACGACGGTGATCTATTCGTCACAGGCCGCGCCGACGACATGATCATCACCGGAGGCGAGAACGTCTCACCCGTCGAGGTGGAAAGCTGCCTCTCGCTGCACCCCGCTGTGGCCGAGGTTGCGGTGGTCGGCCTGCCGGATGCGCGCTGGGGCAAGGTCGTGACTGCCTTCGTCAAGCGCGCCGGCGATGTTACCGAAGACGATCTCGACGCCCATTGTCGCAACTCGGACCTGTCCAATTTCCGCCGTCCGCGCCGCTACGTTTTCGTTCGCGAAATCCCGAAATCCCCGGTCGGAAAGCTCCTCCGCCGTCTGCTCGTCGCGGGCGAATACGAGGCCGAGCCGACCGAGACCACACCCGCATGAATCCAAGGAAAGAAACTGACATGAAAGACGCTCACATGACCGAAACCCTTACCTTCACCGATCCGCGCCTCGCTGAGCTCGACGGCTTCCACGTGCAGCTCAATGCGAGCAACGAACGCGCCGACATCATCCTCGCGCGACCGCCCTACAACGTCATCTCGATGGACGCACGCGATCAGCTGCGCCTTGTCTTCGAGGCTCTCGATGCCGATGATCGCGTGCGCATCATCGTGATCTCGGGCGAAGGCGAGCACTTCTCGTCGGGTGGCAATATCAAAGGCTTCCTTGAGGCAAGCCCCGAGCATGTCTCGCATCTGGCTTGGAACATTGCCGCGCCTTCGCGCTGCACCAAGCCGGTGATCGCGGCCAATCGTGGCTACACGTTCGGCGTCGGCTTCGAGCTGTCGCTGGCCTGCGATTTCCGAATCGTGTCCGAGACCTGTCGCTACGCGCTGCCCGAACAGAAGCTGGGTCAGATCCCCGGCTCGGGCGGTTCTGCCCGGCTGCAGAAAATCGTCGGCGTCACCCGCACTAAGGACATCGTCATGCGATCCAAGCGCATCCCGGGTCAACAAGCACTCGATTGGGGTATCGCCACCGAATGCGTGCCCGACGGCGATCTCGAACAGGCGGTGACCGACCTGGTCACCGAGCTGCGCGAATTTTCACCGATGGCGCAGCGCACCGCGAAGAAGCTGCTGAACGACACCGACGATGCGCTTCTCAGCACCGCGATCGAGATGGAGGGGCTGAACTACAGTCGCCTGCGCCAATCTGAGGATTTCCGCGAGGGCGTCGAGGCCTTCCACGCCAAGCGCAAGCCCGCGTTCACCGGCCGCTGAGACGGCCAGGCAACCACATTTAAGGGAGGAGACCCAAGTGGAACAGACAGAACAATCGAACTGGATCGAGAAGGGTCCTGGCTTCGGCGCTGGCCTATCGGGCCTACGCGAGGCGCTGGGCATCAAGACAGCGAGCGCGGGACTGGTCGCGGCGATCTTCGGATGCTCGGGCCCGGCGCTGATCGTGATCGGGGCGGCCAATAATGGCGGGCTGACCGAGGGACAGACAGTAGCCTGGCTGTTGGCGATCTATGGCCTTGGCGGGCTAATCAGCCTGATCATGGCGCTTTACTACAAGCTGCCGGTAACCGGGGCCTATTCGATCCCGGGCGCAGCGCTGGTCGCGGGCGCGCTTGGCACGTTTCCCTTCGAACAGGCGGTCGGAGCGTTCCTGATGGCGGGCGCGATGGTGTTCGTCCTCGGCATCACCGGGCTCATTGGCAAGGTGATGCGCTGGCTGCCGATGCCCATCGTAATGGCGATGATCGCAGGCGCACTCATCCGTTTCGGTATCGGAGCGGTCACCTCGATCGAAAAGCTGCCCATCGTGGTCGGGGCCGCGACCATCGCCTTCTTTCTGTCGATGCGGTTCCTGCGCGCAGTGCCGCCGGTGCTGACGGCACTGGTCGTCGGCCTCGTGGCCGTGACCCTGACTGGAGGCTTTCAGGGCGGCGAGGCGGCGATCAGCTTTGTCGCACCGGAGTTTACCACGCCCGTGTTCACCGTCGACGCCTTCCTGGCCATTGCCGTGCCGTTGGCCGTGCTGGTCATCGGCGCCGAGAATGCTCAAGCTATCGGGGTCCTCTACGCCGAGGGTTACCGCCCGCCGATCAACGCGATGACCGTTATCTCGGGCATCGGCGGCATGCTGGCGGGACTGATCGGCGGCCATAACGCCAATATCGCAGGGCCCATGACGGCGATCTGTTCGTCCGATCAGGCCGGCGAGAACCCCGAGGGGCGCTATGCGGCCACGGTCCTGAACGGCGTGCTGTTCGCGGCCTTCGGGGTCTTCGCCGGGGTCGCGGTGCCGTTGATCATGGCCCTGCCCGGACCGCTGATCGGGGCCGTGGCGGGTCTGGCGATGATTACCGTCCTTCTCAGCGCGTTCCAGTCCGCCTTCGACCGCAATGCGGGCCACCAGATCGGTGCCTTTGTCGCGCTGATCGTAGCGATGTCGAACGTGTCGTTCCTCAGCATCAGTGCGCCCTTCTGGGCCCTGGTCGCAGGTGCCGCGGTGTCGATGCTGAATGAACGGGTGGTCAGATCCAAGCCTGTGGCCACTCCGGCATCCTGAAGAACGGTGCTATGTCGAACGAGCGATCAAAATGGGGGGTGCCAGCGCCCCCCACAACTGTTTTAGTGGTCGCCGCCGCGATCCTGTCGAACTGGCGGCAAGAAGATAGATATTTGATTTCGTTCTGTGCGCTGGCGTTCCGACAACATGGCGCGTTAGCCCGGATAATTCATGAAGCTGTCGTCTTCTGCCCAGGGGGCCGCTTTCCTGTGTCTCGGGCTTGTCGCGCGCATCCTGCGTCGGCGTCCGGTTGGCAGGCCGGCCGGTGACTTGGGTCTTGGGTGGTGTGGATTGATGTTTCGGGGTTGTCGGGGCGCTCTCGTCAGGCTGCTTTCGGTGGGGCGAGGGCGTCGAAGAGAAGGTGGAGAAGCCCCTGTCTCGGGCACGATGCCGGCAGTGTGACGATGATCCGGGTCTTCTTTTCGACGATGGTGGCGGCCAGCTTGACGAGATGCAGCCGCAGCGTATCGAACTGGGCAGGGCGCCATGGGGATCTCCTTGGACAGGCGGCGCGCAGTTTCCACCAGAGCCAGTAGGCGCAGCTGTGAAGCATCAGACGCATCTGGTTGGCGTTCGCCTTCGAGCATGATGTTCGGTCTGATGCGAGATGGGTCTTCCATGCCTTGATGTGGTTCTCGGCCTGGCCGCGAGCGGAATAGAGCTTCTCATAAAGATGCTTGCCGCGACCGCCCTCGAGATTGGTGACAATGAAGCGGGTGTCCCGACCCATGGGGCCAACCTCGACGCGGGCGATGACGCGACGGGATTTCGACCACGACCGGGCTGCGTAGGAGAAGGTCTTGAACCGGCGCAGCTTCGGGCCCGGCGTGCGGGCGTAGCGCGCCGCCGTCGACGCCTCCAGGGCCGAGATGTTCTGCGCCAGACGGCCGTTCTTCGATAGACCGAAGATATAGCGCAGGCCGAGCCTGTCACACAGGTCCAGAACCTCCGGCGTGCAGTAATGGCTGTCGGCCCGCAGCAGGATTTCCGTCTTGGGCCAGTACCTGGCGATCTGCCGGATCAACCGGCGGATATGGGCCGCGCTCTCGGCCCCCTTGGGGCGGCGGGCCGGGCGCAGCAGTGTCCCGACGAGCCGGCTCTCGCCGTCGAAGACGACGATCGGCTGGAAGCCGAACTCGTCGTAGAACGCATTGAACAGGCGCAGCTGCTGGTGGCCATGCACCGCGTCAAAGGTATCGTCGATATCGAGCACGATCCGGCTTGGGGCGCGCGCAAAGGACTGGCAGTAGAACCGGACCATCTCACGGCCCATGCGGATCAGGGCGCGGGCGTCGGGCAGGTTCTCCATGCGCGAGATTGTCGGCTGCGAACACAAGGCCGGCCCTGTTTCCGGGCCACGCTCCAGTGCGATCCTGAAGCTGGGATCGTGCCGCAGGGCTGCCGCGTCATTGCCGTCTTCATACCCCGCCCCGATCATCATGATCCGGAAACGGATGATGTCGTACAGGCTATGCTGAACTTTCGCCGGATCGCGCGGATCGTGCAGGCAATCGGCGAGCCGCTGCGCCAGGCCCGCCTTGCGCTCGATCTCGCGCAGCAGGGCCAACCCGGCGTCGGAGCTCATGTCGGCGCCGTCAAATCCAAGCAGGATCGGTTTGCCATTGACGGGTGACAGGCGGGGCGTGAAGCACGTAGATTGGGCCATGGCGGAGGTCGTCCTCCTGAAAACCGCATGTTTGGCGTCGACAACCAAAACATACGGCGTTTCAATCGGTTACGCTACCTCCGCCGCCTTCTCGTGAATTATCCGGGTTAGCTTGTGTCGTCTGGTCGCAGTTCGTTGTCTTCCGTTACCCGAACGCGATGTCGAACCAATTCAGATTGGGCGGCTGAGGTTTGTTCACAGTAATAGTCCAAGAGTGGCGAGGGACTTTGCCGTCGCGCATTCGGAGTTCCAAGGCTGGGTTGCAACTCTCCCAGAGCAACTTTATGTTTTTTGCAAGGGCGAAAAACGACCGCTTTCCACTCTCTGTCCCTGACGACTTTCGCATTTGCAGCGCAAATCGAGCACTCGCGCCGAACGGAAGGAAAGTCCGCACTGCCGACATTGGTCTCATGTGCAGCGAACGGCGGGTTCCCGCCCAACAAGGCTTGCCTTGGGGGGCGGCTGAAGCCTGCCTTACCTCAGTTCGGTGTCCGGTAGTTGGGTCCGCGACAGGCCGTCAATCACTACCTTTGACCCAAGCAGGGCCAAGTGATCTGGTCGCCGCATCTGCTCATCCCTCCCCGACACGCGACCAGAACCCAGATTTCCGGTGGTGCGCCTGTTTGAGCCCGGCAAGATATGTGGCGTAGTCGGCCATTTCGCCGTGGCGGGCGGCATCGGCATCGTCCGCAAGCAGGGCCAGTTTCCCGAGATACGTCGCGCCATGCCCATAGGCCTTGGACCGCGCACGGGTCAGGATGTCGTCCAGAAGGGCCCGGTAGAGGATCGTTGCGGCCAGCGGATGATCATGTTCCAGAAGTGCCGCGACCTTGGGCAGGATGTGCCAATCGCCGCCGTCCCAATGGTCCGGCTGCATCACGATCAGCTTGGCCGCGAGCTCCGTCCGGGGCCAGGCCAGAAAGAACTGCAGAGCCGCCTCGGGCGCCGCTTTTTCCAAGGCGTAGGTATGGGCGCGATCTTCGGCCTCGATATCCTCGAAGTCAGGCAATTGGGCGAGGTAGTCCCGCAGGATCCCGGCCGATAGGGTCGCCTCGAAACACCGCCAGCGCAGGGCCTGCGCGGCAGGTGCATTGTCCAGGGCCGCCAGGATGCGTGCCTCCAAGCTGACCCTATCCGGGGACATATCCCCCTCGTCCTCAACAAAAGCGTGCCGCCCGGGTTTACGCACCCAGTCGAGCGCCTCGGCGTTACGCCCTGCTTCCAGAAGCCGTGTCGCGATCCCCAGCGTGGCCTGCATGTGCGGCCGCTTTTCCACCTCCAGCGCGATCAGCAAATCGAGATCCCCGCGTGCCCCGGCAATGGTCTGGCGCATCCCGGCCCATTGCGAGGTCATAGAATAGAACCAACCCTCGCGCGGGAGCGTCAGCTCCTCGGCCTGCCGTTCGGCAATGGCGTCTTTCAGATCGGCATCCCAGCGCGCCAGGCTGTCTTGCGGCAGATGCGGGGCCACGGCGGCGGTGACATCTGCCAGGTAACCGTGCGTGCTTTCGCCGAGGGCCGTCATGATTCTCGCGGGCAGCTGATCCTTCTCTGCAGTCGTCAGTCGCAGCGCCAAGTCGCCGGTCGCGGCGATTGCTTGGTAATAGACGTCCTGAACACGGCCCGAGGAATCATCGATCCGTTCGAACACCTGTTCATGGGTGGTGATGAAGCGCAGCAGTCGATCCACCGCCAGCCCGGGCGCAGCGGCGCCCAGCTCTGCAGTCAGGGTATTGGTCAGGCTGCGCAGATCCTCGGCGAAGGCGTGGGATTTGTCCCATTCGATGAGACTCCTGACCCGCGCCAGCCCAGAGAGCCGCCGGTCGACCAGCTTGGCAATGGCCTGAGGCCCGGACTTGCCGGCCAGCGCCGCCTTGACCTGCCGCCGAAACCCGGCGTTGCGCTCTGCCTCGTTCAGCACCAGCTGCGCAAGCTTCTCGACGCCGAGGTCTTTCAGCTTGTTGGTGGAAAGGGCGGGTTTGCGGGCCATGGGTGGGTCTCGGCGTTGACTTCTTTGGAAAGGTTCCTGACGCGGCCAGATCGTCGGGGCAAGGCTTGAGGCTTCAATGACGAGATGTTGCGTCGGGATCCGAGGGGAGAGATCCGCACCTCCGGAGCTGGATACGATTGTCGAGGCATATAGCAGATCTAGAGGTGATTGACTTCCTGGTATTGGAACCAACGAGAAAGACCTGCGCTGCGAAACTAGACTGGCACGCCTCGGACGATCAACGCGCAACGGCACCAAGATCCTCGATGCGCGGTGCCAATCGATCCATCAGTGCTTATGCATTGCTCAACAGACCCGATGAAGCACCTCAAAATAACATTCCGTCGAGTTCCGGGGCAGTCCGCGCCCCTGTGGGGGATTCAGTGAGGGATGCGATTGCGCCATATTCAGATTTTCCAAGAAAATTCAGATACTTGCTCGCAGGTAGTGGCGGAGGGGATGGGCCTGACGTCGAACCTTCTTTTGTGGATGCCGCTCGGTTTGCAAGGAATTTCTGGTCGTTCGAGACATGTGATCGAGTGCGTACTTTTGTCAGGCCTGTTCGTGCGGCTGACATGGCGCCGCTGGCCGGGATGGTGATGCGCGGACCGGGTCCAAATCTCCAACAGCGAGCTCGAAGCTCGGAGAAGGTTTCTGGTTTTCCCGTTCCGGATCATGTCGATCATTTGCCCATGCTGATCATGCCTTCCTCACAACTCGGTGGTCCGGTTGCCCGTTCGACGCCAGATCAGGCGCCGATCAGCACCGGGCCACGATAGCTTTCACCGCGCGTTAGCATCGCCCAGATGCCGCGCGCCATCTTGTTCGCCAGCGCGACCGCCACGACCGGGATCGGCTTGCGCTCCAGCATCCGCGCCAGCCAGGAACCCTTCGGCGCCCCACGGCGCGAGGCCCAGCGGATCACGGCGGTCGCCCCGATCACCAGCAATCGCCGGATGTCACGCTGTCCCATCTTCGAGGTCTTCCCCAGCTTCTGCTTGCCCCCGGTGGAATGCTGTCGCGGCACCAGGCCGAGCCAGGCGGCGAAGTCGCGACCGCGCCGGAACTGCTCCATCGGCGGGGCGAAGGTCTCGACTGCGAGCGCGGTGATCGGGCCGACGCCTGGCATCGTCTGCAACTGGCGAGGCATTTCCGCTTCGTTCGACATGGCTGCGATCCGCGCCTTCAGCGCATTGATCCGGTCGGTCAGGTGAGCGATCTGCTCAAGGAGCATGCGGCAGATATCCCGGGCGAGTTCCGGTACGTCGGTGTCAGGATCATCGACAACCTTGGCGAGACGCGGCAAGTAACCGATGCCCTCGGGGGCGACATGGCCAAACTCGTAAAGATGCGACCGCAGGGCGTTCACAACCTCGGTGCGCTGCTTCACGAGCTGCTCGCGCGTGCGGAACGCCACGGCGCGCGCCTGCTGGTCGGCCGATTTCGGCTCGACGAACCGCATTGTCGGCCGCAGCGCCGCCTCGACGATGGCCTCCGCATCGGCGGCGTCATTTTTCTGCCGTTTCAGGAACGGCTTCACGTAATGCGGCGCGATCAGCCGGACCTCATGCCTGTGTCGCGCCATCTCCCGCGCCCAATGGTGTGCGCTGGAACAGGCCTCCATCGCCACAAGGCACGGCGGCTGTTCCGCCATGAACCGGGCGAACTGAGGCCGCGACAGCTTCTTGCGGAATGCGGCTCGCCCGTCTGCGGTAGCGCCGTGCACCTGGAACACGTTCTTTGCCAGATCGACGCCGATGATGATAACTTCTCCCATGGATGCCCTCTCCTTCAGCTTGTGTTTCGACACCACGAGTTTGGCACATCGCGATGCCGTCAGGGGAGAGCGGCATCCACCCCATCTCTGCAACTAACATATTGATTTTATTTATCGTAAAGATCTCGAATGCTCTACGAGCCGATGACTGCGTTTCCCTCAGCGCACGCTGCAATCTCGATACCGACCAGCTTCCGTCCGCCCGAAAACCAGTAATTGACGGAGTTGAATTTGCCATGTTCGGCCATTCGCTGCGCCCTGTCTCAAGGATCACGATGCGGACTTTCCCGACATCGATTTTTGGACATGTTGCTGACGCAGCATTCGTTTGCATTCGCGGCACGCGATACTCTGCGTTGCAGCAGCTGTCGCCAGACCGGTCATTCACAAGCGTGGTTTCGGCCCGAACCGAGAACGTGCTTTCGCGGCAGCAGTCACAGACAAGCCTGTCGCGGACAAAGTTGCCGTTGCTCTCGTCAGTCCAAATGTCTGCAATTGGTAAGGCGAGCAAAATGATTTTCTTGTTTTTCACGGACATGACTGGCTACGGTTAGGCTTAATCCGGCCCCGGGGGACACAATGCATACAACAGGCAGATCATTCGATGTCATTATCGCAGGGGCGGGCAGCGCCGGATGCGTGCTCGCCACCCGTCTCAGCGAAGACCCAAAACGGCGGGTGCTTTTGCTCGAAGCAGGAGGCGATGACGACGACCCCCGGATATCAACACCGGCGACATTTGGTGCTTTGCCAAACACGCGCTTCGATTGGGGCTTTCGTACTGGGCCGCAAGAACAGCTTTCAAGACGCCAAATAAATTATCCGCGTGGTCGATGTATCGGCGGTACCGGCTCAATCAACTACATGATCTATCTGCGGGGCCACCCATCAGATTACGACGCGTGGCAACAGCTTGGGGCAAGCGGCTGGGGATGGGATGATGTCCTACCCTATTTCCGAAAGGCCGAAAACTGGCAGGGTCCCGGTCAGCCGGACTTGCACGGCGACGCTGGCCCCCTGACGGTGACCGAGCAGACCGAGCGGTCGCCATTGACGGAGGCCTTTCTTGCGTCCTGTCAGCAAGCAGACATACCTTTCAACGAGGACTTGAACGGTCGGGAAATTGAAGGCTGCGGCTATTTCCCTGCGACTTTGCTGGAAAACCAGCGCGGCAGCACCGCGCGCACATATCTCAAATCAGCGATGAATCGGGACAATCTTACGGTGGTCACAGGCGCGACCGTGCTCCGCCTCAATCTTGAAGGGTCCCGTGTTTCGAGCCTCGACTATCTAGCAGCAGGCGAGGTGCAGCGCGCAACGGCACAGGAAACGGTTCTCTCGGCAGGGACTGTTGGATCGCCCCATATTCTTCAGGTCTCAGGAATCGGTCCGGCCAGTGTATTGGAAGCAGCAGGCGTGAGGGTCCGCCACGACCTGTCCGGCGTCGGAGAAAACCTTCAAGACCACCTGCATTACCGCAGCAGATGGGAGATTGAGAAGCCGCTGACTTTCTTTGGGCGCACCGCCGAAGATCTGGCCGAGGCGCAAGCTCAATTCGAACAGGGGCGCGGGCCGCTCACCACCAACCATTTTGAATCAGGCGCATTTTTGCGATCAAACATTGGCTCGGAAGCGCCGGATATCGAACTGCTGATGATCCCCTATTATATCAGCCTCGGCGCGCCCGAAATGCGTCCCCCCGATAGGCACGGCTTCACCATTTCCGGATTTCCCACCCGGCCGCAGAGCAGGGGGCGAGTCACAATCGCCTCTGACAATCCATTGGACAGGCCGATGATCGATCCCGGATACCTGAGCGACCCGGCTGACATCGGCCTCATGCTCGCCTGCGTTCGAGAGGCGCGGCGGATCGTATCACAACCGGCATTCCAAGACCTTGGGGTTAAGGAGATTTCCCCCGGGCCAGAGCGAACCAGCGATGCTGAACTTATCGCTGACATCCGTGAGGTGTCCTCTACCTCATGGCATCCGGTTGGAAGTTGCAAGATGGGGCAGGACGCCGACGCTGTCGTCACGCCCCAACTGAGTGTGCGTGGGCTTGAAGGCCTTAGTATCGCGGACGCCTCTGTGATGCCTCGGATGAACACCGGACATCCGAATGCTCCCGTCATTATGATCGCGGAAAAAGCTGCGGACCTCATTATTGAACGCAGTTGAGCGGAACACAGGCTTTGTAATCACAGTCAATTATGAAGAGACGGCGGCCTATCACTGCAGACGAAATTGTTTGCGAGATTAGGTTTGATCTTGTCATGGAATGTGCGGGCATCCGGCCAAAGCCGACTTTGGTGCATCGCGCAGCATCGGTTAGAATGGGCTCAGCACCGACCAACGCCGCATGAGGGACAGACACCCGCTTTGAAATGGCGAACGGCAGGACCGTTCGCCAAGATGTCTCAGATATCAATGCGCTCAGCGATGCTCAGGGCATCGTCGAGTTCGACGCCAAGGTAACGCACTGTACTGTATGCGCCGCCTCGGCCCCATTGATTTTCGCGGTTCCAGCGCGCTGCCCGAGGGGCGAGTTTTCTTCTGAGCATTCAGAAGGAGATGACGATGGCGGACGGCGGGGACGGATTTGGTGGTTGCAT
>JAXMNQ010000061.1:0-32964 GCA_034670345.1 Paracoccaceae bacterium
ACCATCATGAACTGCGCCAAGACCTGCCCCAAAGGCCTGAACCCGGCGCTGGCGATTGCCGAGATCAAGAAGATGATGGTCGACCGCGCGGTCTGACTCTCCTCGGCCACACGGAAAGCGAAGCCCCGCGATCCCCTTTGGATCGCCGGGGCTTTATTTCACAGGCCGTGCCGTTCGGGAGTAGGGCGGGGTTTACCCCGCCGCCACCTCCGAGCACGTTGATTTCCGATGGTGGAAAGCCGTCGAAGCCGATTGGCGCGCAGCCGAGCTTGCGCGACAGCGACAGCGGCAGCGGCCAGTCGGCCTCACACGACACGGACATAGAGTTGCGCGCCGGGGGAGTGGCGGGCGATCTTGACCAGCTCTTGCTCTGCATCCGCGGCGAACAGGTCGACACCCACCTTGTGTTCTCAGGCGATATGGGATGCCTTTCTTTACGGTGTTGCCAAAGCTGGTCTCGTGGGGCTGTGCACCGGCGAAATGCACATCTCGATCTCGACCCGCGCGTCGGCGTCAACACGCGACCCGGCATCGACCAGAGTCGACAGGATATCCGGCGTCGGGTTGGCGTTCCCCGCGTGGAGGAGGCGTGCACGGCCCAGGCCCAGGCCCTGCGCCAGTGCGGATCACTGACGGGCGACAAGGTCGGTGCCCATAACCAGCGCAGCGTCCAACGCTCGAAACGGTTTGCGAGGACAAGGCGCGCGGCGCGCGACAGAGGATTTCGTGCGGCTCGACGTCACGCAACGAGACTTCGCGGGCAGCAAGCCCGGCGGCGACTGCGTCCATGGTCATCTCCAATCAGACCCGGCCATTCCGGTTTCCCGGCGCAGACTGCTCAGCTCCAAGGGAGACGTTACCGTCGCTACTTTATCGCCTGGGTGCTTTTGCCCACCTCGACAGAGGCGCGTGCGTTGGCTTCTATGAGCGGCGATTCGGGGCAGAGTTTTGAGGCGATCAAGAAACGATTCAGGTTCGCAATAAATCGTTTTCGCGAAGGTACTTACGCATGGCCCACACCGTCAAATGCCGCCCGCGCCGCCGCCACTGTTTCCATGTTGCGCAGCGCAAATCCCACCAATTCGCCCAAGGTTTCCGACAGTTCCTGCCCCAGTTTCGTCAGCGTATAGGTCACTGCCACGGGCGGGCCGGGGTCCACGTTGCGCGTCAGGTATCCGTCGCGCTCCAATCCACGCAGGTTCTCCGTCAGCACCCGTTGCGTCACGTCGCCGATCGACCGCTTCAGCGCATTGAACCGCTGCGGTCCCTCGGCCAGCGTCAGCACGATCAGGACCTGCCATTTCCCCGTCGCCTTTGACAGAACATCCCGCACGGGGCAGGGCGCGTCTTTCCGTTCCTCAAGGCTGGTTTGCTCGGCCATGTCCGGTTCCCTTTACCATACCTGATATCCAATTAGTGCGTAATTGATCCTTGGTATCAAATGAATACTACATGCCGGTGTCGACGCATAGGCCGACTCACAAACGACTTACACACACCGGAGACTGACATGACCCCCACGGAACTCGCACTGGCCGCCTTTGCCGCCATTTTCACCAACCACGACCCGGACCTTGCAGAGAAACTTCTGGCCCCGGACTACATCCAGCACAACCCGGCTGTGCCCACAGGCGCACCGCCTGTCCTCGGCCTGATACCCGCGCTCAAGGACTCTGGCCTTCGGGCCAACACCCATCGCGTGCTTGCCGAAGGCGACTTGGTAGTGATGCACACGACTTATGAAAACGCCATGCTCTTTGGCGCACAGACGCTGGTCGGCTTCGATGTCTTCCGCGTCTCGGAAGGCCGCGTTGCCGAACATTGGGACAACCTTCAACCGCTCGCCGGTCCCAATCCCTCGGGCCACGGCATGACCGACGGCGCGACCGAGATCACCGATCTCGACAAGACCGCAGAAAACAAGGCGCTGGTGCAGGACTTTGTACAGACGGTTCTGGTGAATGGTGACGCCATGCAAATCACCGATTTCATCTCGACCGAGACTTATATCCAGCACAATCCGCAGATCGGTGACGGCCAGGACAGTCCGGGCGCTGCGCTCTCGGCCATGGTCGAACAAGGTGTGACGATGACCTATACCCGCACGCCGCTGGTGGTCGCCGACGGCAACTTCGTCTTCACCGCCTCCGAAGGCGCGCTGGGGGACACGCCCACCGCCTTCTTCGATCTCTTCCGTGTCGAGGCGGGCAGGATCGTTGAACATTGGGACGTGATCGCCCCGATCCCGGCGGAATTCGCCCATGAGAACGGCAAGTTCTGAACCCGTCCCATGAGGCAGTGGGGCTTTCACAGCCCCTCTCGCATCGCTAAATGCTGGTCATGTTCGTCATCATCGGTCTCATCATCGCCTTCGTCCTGATCGCGGTCTTTTCCAACCGCGCCACACGACTCTGTCGCTGGCGCGAAAGGCGCAGCGAGACGGGCAGCACTTGGACCTGCATTCATTGCGGCGCGCGGGTCGAGGGGCAGGAGGACAAGCCACCGACGACCTGCCTGCGCCGCTGAAGTGCTCGGTTTTTTTGGGTCCTTGCCAACGGCAAAATCGCAATTGGAGGCAAAACGGTTATTGTAACCCCTTGATCCTGCGGTCCTCCTGAGCGGTCGTCGCGTGGGCGCGCCCTTGCCAAGACCCACCTCTCACGCTTCACTCCACGGCAAAGGAATCGCCTCATGACAATCCCACCGCCCCACGACGCCGAGGCCCGCCGCGCCATTCCGCCGGTGATCTGTTACCCCACCGAAACGCTGCCTCGGCCTGACCTGCCGCTCTACCAGTCCGCTCTTGACTCCGCCGAGGTCATCCAGACCAGCTTTGCCCCGCCTCGCGACGCCTGTTGCTTCGCCGTGCCCGCCGGACATTTTTTCCGTATCACCTCGGTCGAAGGGCCGCAGGTCGGTGACCTCAACCTGTGGAACGCCAACGACCTCTCGGAGCGCTTCTACTCGGGAAAGACCCGCGCTCTGCACGGGACCCACGTCACCACCGGCGAACGCCTGTGGTCGAGTTTTCCCCACATGCGCCCCATGGCCACCATCGTTCAGGACACGCTGGGCTGGTACGGCATCGACGCCTTCGGCGGTTCCGTCCACGACGTGATCGGCACCCGCTGCGATCCCTACACGGGCAACCTCCTGTCGGGATCACATTATCATCACTGCTGCCATTCGAACCTGACCCGCGCCCTCGCCGGGGCGCGGAACCTGCCGCTGGTCGAGGCGGAAACCCATGTCCACGATGTCCTGAACGTCTTCATGTGCACGGGCTTCACCCGGGATACGGGACAGTATTTCATGAAGGCCAGCCCGGTTCGCCCCGGCGATCATCTGACGTTCTTCGCCGAGATCGACCTGCTGGGCGCGCTCAGCGCCTGCCCGGGCGGCGATTGCTCATCCGAGCACAGTTCCGACACTGCCGCCTGCTACCCGCTCAAGGTCGAGGTTCTGTCCCCGGCGGCCGCAACCCTGCAAGGCTGGTCCAGTCCGCCGCTGAACGGCTATGACCGCACGCATGGCCTGTAGGGCCGCATCGCTGTTTTCTTTGGTTTCGGAAATACCTCGGGGAGTGTGAGGGGCTGGCCCCTCACATCCGCAATTTCCACCGGCGCTTACGCTCCGGAAAAACTCGCCGACAGCGCAATTTCAACCATTTCGCCAAAGGACCGCTCGCGATCCTCTGCCGACAGCGCTTCTTCGGTCAGCAGATGGTCGGATACGGTCAAGACCGCCAGAGCCCGCGCGCCGAAACGGGCCGCCACGGTATAGAGTTCCGCCGCTTCCATTTCGACCGCAAGAACGCCATGCCGGACCATTTGTTCGTTCAGGTCCGGACGTTCGTCATAGAAAACGTCCGAGGAATAGATTCCGCCGACATGGGGAGAAATCCCTTTGGCCCGCGCCGCCGAAACCGCCGCCTCCAGCAAACCGAAATCCGCACAGGGGGCAAAGCTCATTTCCCGGAAAAAACCGCGAGACGGCGTCGACATGGTCGTCGCCGTCATCGCGATCACGATATCACGCAGCGCGACGCTTTTTTGCATCGCGCCACAGGATCCGATCCGGATGAGCGTTTTTGCGCCGAAGTCGCGCAACAGTTCATTTGCATAGATGGAAAGGCTGGGCATTCCCATGCCCGATCCCTGAATGCTCACCCGGTGACCGTTCCATGTCCCGGTAAAGCCAAGCATCCCGCGCACGTCGTTCACGCAGGTGACATCTTTCAGAAACCGTTTTGCAGCCCATTCCGCCCGCCGGGGATCGCCCGGCATCAGAACCGTTTCGGCAATCTCCCCCGGCTTTGCGCCGATATGGATCGTCATTTCAGAGTGCCAGATCGTCCAGTGACTTGCCTTCGTCAAGGGCAGCGATCACCCAATTCGGCTTGCGGCCTCGACCGGTCCAGGTTTGGCCGGGGTCTGCCGGATTGCCATATTTCGGGGCGCCCTTGCTGCCCTTGGGGCCGGCTGCAACGACTTCTTCCAGCGAAAAGCCGAACTCTTTTGCCGCTTTTTCCGCTGCGCGTTTTGCCTCTGCCTTGCGACGTGTATCTACCGTTTTCAGGGCCTTCTGGGCATCTGAAATCAATTGTTGCAGCTCGTCGCGTGTCAGTCCCTCGAGTTGGATATTCATGTCTCTGCTCCCACTATTTATCGCGCGAGTTTTTCCATCTAAACCGTTCTATTCACAACTGCTAATTTGTGTCACTCTTTGGGTTGCTTCCAAAGTATATAATATCGGAGTTATCTTGGGCTGATTGGTACTGAATTTGCACAACCGAGGGGCGGTTTCGTGATGGGCGTGACGCGCATTAGCATCAGCTTGGTACAATAAAAACCCCCGCCAATTTGGCGGAGGCATGGTGCAAAAAAACCGAAAAGTCGGAAGTCAGGCTTTATTCCGCCGCGAAAGAGGCCGGATCGGCGAGGGAAACGATGTCCCGCATGATGGTGTTCAATTCGAAATCCTTCGGCGTATAAACCTGCGCCACGCCCATGGCCTTCAACCTCCGGGCGTCCTCGTCCGGAATAATTCCGCCGACGATCACGGGCACATGGCCCAATCCCTCTGCCCGCATCCGCTCCATCAAGTCCTCGACCAGCGGAATATGGCTGCCGGACAGGATTGACAGGCCGACCACATGCGCGCCCTCGCGCGCGGCCTCGACAATCTGTTCCGGTGTCAGCCGGATACCCTCGTAATCAATCTCCATTCCGCAATCCCGCGCGCGGAATGCGATCTGCTCGGCGCCGTTGGAATGCCCGTCCAGCCCCGGCTTGCCGACGAGGAACCGCAATCTTTTGCCCAACCGATCGCTGACAAGGTTCACCGCTTCGCGCAAATCCTCGAGCCCTTCGGTCTTGTTCGATATTGAGCGTGAGACGCCGGTCGGCCCACGATACTCGCCAAATACGGCGCGCATCTGTGCCGCCCATTCGCCGGTCGTCACCCCGGCCCTGGCGCAGGCGATAGAGGCAGGCATGACGTTCTTGCCGTCAGAGGCCGCCGCGCGCAAATCCGCCAGCGCAGCCTTGACTTCGCCGTCGTTGCGCACCGAACGCCAGTCGTTCAGGCGGTCGATCTGTTCCTGTTCGACGGCCGGGTCGACCGTCATGATGCCGCCGTCCTCGTCCATCAACGGGCTTGGCTCACCGCGCTGGAACTTGTTCACGCCCACCACCACGGTTTCACCCCGTTCGATTCGGTTCAGACGTTCGGCGTTGCTGTCGACCAAGCGGCCCTTCATGTATTCGATCGCCTCGACCGCGCCGCCCATGCTGTCAATCGTTGCCAATTCGTGTCGCGCGCCACCCTTCAAGGCTTCGACCTTGGCATCCACCGCCGGGTTGCCGTCAAACAAGTCATCGAATTCCAGCAGGTCGGTTTCATAGGCCATGATCTGCTGCATGCGCATCGACCATTGCTGATCCCATGGGCGGGGCAGGCCAAGGGCCTCATTCCAAGCGGGCAGCTGAACGGCGCGCGCGCGCGCCCGTTTCGACAGCGTGACGGCAAGCATCTCTATGAGAATGCGATAGACGTTGTTTTCCGGTTGCTGCTCGGTCAGGCCAAGGCTGTTGACCTGTACGCCATACCGAAAGCGGCGATACTTGGCGTCTTCCACGCCATAGCGATCCCGGCAGATTTCATCCCACAGATCGACAAAGGCGCGCATCTTGCACATCTCGGTGACAAAGCGGATGCCGGCGTTCACAAAGAAGGAAATCCGCCCAACCAGGGTCGGGAAATCCTCGGCCGGAACGCGGGTCTTCAATTCGTCCAGAACCGCCGTCGCTGTGGCCAAGGCAAAGGCCAGTTCCTGTTCCGGCGTCGCGCCCGCCTCTTGCAAGTGATAGGAACAGACATTCATCGGGTTCCACTTGGGCACATTGGTATAGCAGTACTCGGCGACGTCTCCGATCAGCTTCAGGCTGGGTTTCGGCGGGCAGATATAGGTGCCGCGCGACAGGTATTCCTTGATCAAGTCGTTCTGCACTGTGCCTTGCAGTTTAGAGACATCCGCGCCCTGTTCTTCGGCCGCCGCGATATAGAGAGACAGCAGCCACGGAGCCGTCGCATTGATCGTCATCGAGGTGTTCATTTGTTCCAGCGGAATATCGTCGAACAGAGCACGCATGTCGCCGAGGTGGCAAACCGGAACGCCGACCTTGCCCACCTCGCCACGCGCCAGAATGTGGTCGCTGTCATAGCCTGTCTGTGTCGGCAGGTCGAAAGCGACCGAAAGTCCGGTCTGCCCCTTGGCAAGGTTGTTGCGGTAGAGTTCGTTGGAGGCCTTGGCGGTCGAGTGGCCGGCATAGGTGCGGATCAGCCAGGGCTTGTCGGCTTGTCGCGCAGTCTCACCGGTCTGTTTATCGCGGGTCGGGTCGGTCATCGGGGCCTCCGTCGGCATGAATCGGGCTCGGCAATCTTGTTGCGTTCGGGAATGAATAGGCGAAATATTATGTCGCTGTCAATTCGCCGCGTCGCAGCGCGAGCAGCTGCAGCATAGGCCGGGTTTGATCCTTGAGAAAACAGTTATGGCCCAAATGACCCGGCGGGCATTGTGGCTCTGGATGCAGACCGGGCAGTTTCGGCTGTCTATGACGCAGGCGTAAGCAAGGCGAGAGGATCCCTTGTGTTGCCGAGCGGCCGGAAACGGGCCGCGAACCGCACTGCCTATACAAACTGTCCGGGCCTCTTGCCGCGCGCTTCGCCCCCTGCAAGAGTCCATTTGATGACGACGCCTGTGACCCTTCCGCTTTGGCTCTTTGCGCTGATCTGCGCCTTTGCAGCGATCAGTTTCGCCACACATTTTCTCTTTCCCTCGGTGCGCTGGTTCTTGCGGCGGCGGTTGGAAAAGGCCGTGGCACGCCTGAACGAACGGCTGGAACGGCCCATCGAACCCTTTCGCCTGCTGCGCCGGTATGACCTGATCCAGCGGCTGCTCTACCACCCGGAGGTCACGCAGGCGATTGTCGAACACGCCGCCGAGAACGGCCTGCGCGAGGACGTGGCATTTGAAAAGGCGCGGCGCTACGCGCGCGAAATCGTTCCATCTTTTTCGGCATTTGCCTATTTCGGGCTTGGTTTGCGGGGCGCGCGCTGGCTGTCCAACTCTCTTTACCGCGTTCGGCTGGGCCATCATGACGCTGATGCACTGTCAAAAATTGACCACGAGGCCACGGTTATCTTTGTCATGAACCATCGGTCCAACATGGACTATGTATTGGTCACGCACCTGGCGGCCAACCGTTCGGCCCTGTCCTATGCGGTCGGGGAATGGGCGCAGGTCTGGCCATTGTCGCAACTGATCCGGTCGATGGGGGCCTATTTCATAAGGCGCAAGTCGCGGGACGCCCTCTATCGAAAGGTATTGCGGCGCTATGTGCAGATGGCGACGAGCGGTGGTGTTACACAGGCCATTTTCCCTGAGGGCAGGTTGAGCATTGATGGGGCTCTGGCGCCACCGAAACTGGGGCTCCTGGCCTATATCCTTGCTGATCTGGACCTGTCTCAGCGGGATGTCGTCTTTGTTCCCATCGGTTTGAACTATGACCGCGTGCTGGAGGACTCCGTGCTTGTGCGGGCCGGGAAATCGGGTGGGCGCCGCTTTGACGCCTCGGTCACCCGCGTGATCCGTTCGGTGCTGCGACAGATCTGGCTGCGCCTGACCGGGCGGTTCCATCGGTTTGGCTATGCCGCGGTCAGCTTCGGCAAACCTTTGTCCCTGCGGGAAAACCCCGACCTTGCCGAAGAACCCGAAGGCCTTGCCGAACATCTCATGGACCGCATTGCTAGGATCATTCCGATCCTGCCGGTGCCGCTGGTCTCGCATATCCTGTTGCAAGGGCCAAAGACCCGCGCCGAGGTCGAGCTTGCCTTTACCGCTGCGCTGAAGTCCCACCCGGACGCGCATGTCCACATACCGCGCGAAAACCGCGATTACGCCGTTGAAACCGGCCTGCGCAACCTGGTCGAACGTGGGATCGCCCGGGAGGACAACGACACATTTGTTCTGACCCCGGACGGCGGCGCGCTTGCCAGCTACTACGCACGATCCATCGCGCACTTGTTTTGAGTGTTGGGCGGTATCATGCTGCGGTCGCATTGATGTTTCTGCGGTCGCTCGGTTATAAAATTACAAAATTGCATCCTTAAGTGTTGCAAAGTTGCGCCGGGCCGAATATTCCGGTGGCCAATCCCGCGATTCTGCGCCGCAGAACCGGTTCAAACGACAACACTTGCTAAACAGGAGGCCGCCATGGCTCTGGACACACAACCCACCATCGCCCAGTACGATGCGCCGGAAAAAGACCTCTACGAGATCGGCGAAATGCCTCCGATGGGCTTTGTGCCCAAGAAGATGTATGCTTGGGCGATCCGCCGGGACCGCCACGGCGATCCCGAGCAGAGCTTTCAGCAGGAAGTAGTCGACGTCTGGCACATCGACAGCCACGAGGTTCTGGTTCTCGTCATGGCCGCCGGCGTCAACTATAATGGCGTCTGGGCCGGGAAGGGCGTTCCGATCAGCCCGTTCGATGTGCACGGGCAGGATTTCCACATTGCGGGTTCCGACGCCTCGGGCATCGTCTGGGCGGTGGGCGACAAGGTCAAGAACTGGAAAGTGGGCGATGAGGTCGTCATCCACTGCAACCAGGACGACGGCGACGACGAGCAATGCAACGGCGGCGATCCGATGTTTTCGCCCTCGCAGCGGATCTGGGGATACGAGACCGGCGACGGGTCGTTTGCGCAGTTCACCAAGGTGCAGGCGCAGCAGCTGATGCCGCGCCCCAAGCACCTGACCTGGGAAGAGTCCGCCTGCTACACGCTGACGCTGGCGACTGCTTACCGGATGCTGTTCGGCCACCAGCCGCATGAGCTGCGGCCCGGTCAGAACGTGCTGGTCTGGGGCGCCTCGGGGGGGCTCGGCTCGTACGCGATTCAGCTGGCCAACACCGCTGGGGCCAACGCGATCGGCGTGATCTCGGACGAGAGCAAACGCCAGTTCGTGATGGATCAGGGCGCCAAGGGCGTCATCAACCGCAAGGACTTCAATTGCTGGGGTCAGCTGCCCACGGTGAACTCGCCCGAATACAACGCGTGGCTCAAAGAGGCGCGCAAGTTCGGCAAGGCGATCTGGGAAATCACCGGCAAGGGTGTCAGCGTCGATATGGTCTTTGAGCATCCGGGCGAGGCGACCTTCCCGGTCTCCGCACTGGTCGTGAAAAAGGGCGGCATGGTCGTGATCTGCGCCGGAACCTCCGGGTTCAACTGCACCTTCGACGTGCGCTATATGTGGATGCACCAGAAGCGCCTGCAGGGCTCGCACTTCGCAAACCTCATGCAAGCCGCTTCGGCCAACCGCCTGATGTGCGAGCGTCGCCTCGATCCCTGCATGTCCGAGGTCTTTCCCTGGAATGAAATTCCGGCGGCGCACACCAAGATGATGAACAACGAGCACAAGCCCGGAAACATGTCGGTGCTGGTGCAGGCGCCCAAGACCGGCCTTCGGACGCTTGAGGATTGCCTGGACGCGCGCAAGTAAGAATTGCACGATCGGACCGGCCCATTGAACGCCCGCGAATCGCCCCCCGGCATCGCGGGCGTTTCGCGTTTCAGACCCCGCCGTAACGTGATCAATGGGTTGTGTTTCGCCCCCTCGCAGTTTCTGGGGAGGAAGATTCCGTGAATTTCGGCGCGATCAGCTGCGTGCTATAGTTGTTTTAATGAAGCGTTAACCACCAATGCACGAGGTTGATTATGGGACATGACTGGATACTGGACGTTCTCACGGACCTGAAGACTTTCGCTCGGGCCAACGGCATGCCGTCTTTGGCAACGCAGTTGGATGATGCGTCATTCGTCGCTCAGGCCGAGATCACGTCCCAGGCCGAGGGGAAAGGCATTGGGGTTTTTGTCGGTAAACGCACCGCGACTGGACGGGCTGATCGAGCGGCTCGAGTCCGCTGAGGGACTCGAGGATCTGCAGTTTCTCATCGAGGATCTGAGGGACAGGTACGGAGTCGATCACATTGTCTATCACTGGGTCAACAGCAATGGCGAACAATACGGGTGTGGAACCTATGACCTTGAATGGGTCAACCACTATCTCGAAAAGGGCTATTTGCGGCATGATCCTGTGGTGTCAGGCTGCTATCAGCGCTTCCATCCGGTGGACTGGAAGCGGCTGGATTGGTCCAGCAAGATGGCGCGCGCCCTCATGCAGGATGCCATCGGGCATGGGATCGGCAACCAGGGGTTTTCAATCCCGCTTCGCGGCCCCAATGGCCAGTTCGCCCTGTTCACCCTTTCACACAATTGTTCTGACACGGAATGGGAGGAGTTCACTGTAAGCAGCCGTCGCGATCTGATTCTGATTGCGCATTACTTCAACCAGAAAGCGTTGGAATTCGAACCGGGCCGCACACCCGATCAGGCTCAGCCATTGTCCCCTCGCGAGATCGAAGCCATGACCCTCCTCGCCGTGGGCTATAGCCGGGCTCAGGCGGCGGAAACCCTGTCGATTTCAGAGCATACCCTGCGGGTCTATGTCGAAAGCGCCCGTCATAAATTAGGAGCCCTGAACACGACACACGCGGTCACACGGGCCCTGAGCCGCGGTGTGATCGTGGTCTGAGAATGCATACCGGTTAAGTGCGCATTTACCATGCGCACGCCGGTGTTGAGTCCTGTTAACCAGTGCAGCGGCACAGTTTTCCCATCGAACAAGCACTCCGAGGGGAAAACGAAATGATCCGCTATATTTACGGCACCGACCTGCACAAGTTTCCGAAGCTGGCTCAATCCATGTTCCGCGACCGCGCGGATCAGTTCAAGACCCGTCTTGGGTGGGAGGTATCGGTGGACGAAAACGGGTCCGAGCGCGACGAATACGATGCCGAAAACCCGCTCTACGTGATCTGGGAAAACAATGACGGCACGCATGGCGGCTCGATGCGCCTGTTGCCGACTCTTGGCAAGACGATGGTGAACGATCATTTTGTGCACCTGACCGATGGCGTGCACATCCAGTCGCCGGTGATCTGGGAATGCACCCGCTTTTGTCTGGCCCGTGGGGCGACACCCGGCGTTGCCGCGGCCCTGATGCTTGCCGGTGGTGAAGTGATGCAGGAATTCGGCGTGGAACACTACGTCGGTGTTTTTGATGCGCGCATGGTGCGGATCTATCGCCGGATCGGCGCGTCGCCCGAGGTTCTGGGCAGCCAGGGTGAAGGCCGCGAACGGATCAGCGTGGGCCTTTGGGAATTCAACAAGGAAGCCCAGGCCCAGGTGTCCAAGAGCGCGGGCATCACCCCGGAGATGTCCAAGCGCTGGTTCGCACGGTCCTTTGGCGACATCGTCGCAACTTCGGAACTGGTCGCGGCCTGAGCTTGCCGGGCGCTTTCGCGTCCGTCGTACAATCCAAAACGCGCGCAGGGTGAAACCTGCGCGCGTTTTTTCATCCTTTGGCGCAGATGCTGGATATTTCCATAACGTAGAAGCTGCAAAGGGTTCTGGTGGCCCGTGGCGGCGCGGGATAGGGTGCGCCGCATGACCGCGCCCGCTCTTGTTTTTTCCGACGATCAAGCCGCTGCCTATGACAGCGTGACGGACCTGTTGCGCGGGGCAGGTGTCGACCTGGACCAAGGCCTGTGCCTGCCAGCGCCGGAGGGGCGGGGGCAGGTCATGGCGCTGATGGGCAAGGCGGGCAGCGGCAAGACGCTGTTGCTGGCGGAGCTGGTCAAGGCGCTGGAAGAACTGGGCGTCGAGACTGTATCGGGCGATTACGAAAGCCGACGCTCCCATGAAAAACGCACGCTGGCCGTACTGGCCCCGACCAACAAGGCGGCCAGTGTCCTGCGGATGCGCGGCGTGCCCGCGACGACCATTCACCGCATCATTTATACCCCGGTCTATGATCCGGAATATGAACGCATCGCCGAATGGCTGATGGGCAACGAAGATGAAAAGCCCGAGATCGAAGGCCTCGCTGAAGAGGCACTGGCGCGGGCGCAGGCGGTCTATGCCCAGCACAAGTCGATTCCGGCTGCTTTGGCCTCTGCGGGCCTGCGCGGCAGCGATTTCATCACCGGCTGGAAACGACGCGAAGAGCCGTTGGACATCGGCTTTGTCGATGAGGCCTCGATGCTGGACGAGCGGCAATTCGAGGATCTGCAGGAGATTTTCCCGAATCTTGTGCTGTTCGGGGATCCGGCGCAGCTGGCGCCGGTCAACCAGTCGGGCAAGATGATCTTTGACGGGCTGAAAGAAAGCCAGAAGCGCGAGCTGAGCCGCATTCACCGGCAAGAGGCCGACAACCCGATCCTTGACCTTGCCCATGCCCTGGCCGATCCGGCGCTGGGCTTCGAGGATTTCGAACGCATGGTGGAAGAGGCCGCGCGCAAGGATGACCGGGTGGTCTTTGCGCAGCGGGTCGAGGTCGATCTGATGGCCCGCTCTCCGGTCCTTGTCTGGCGCAACGCGACGCGGATCCGGCTGATAAACGCCTTTCGCCGGGTGCATGAGGCCCCCGAAGACAGCTTGCTGCCGGGTGAACCGTTGATCTGCGACGGCATCGAATTACCCATGAAACACCGGCGCAAGCGGCTGGACCTCGAAGCGCGGGGGCTGATCAAGGGCGCGCAGGTGATTTACCTTGGACCCGGAAAAAAGCCCGGATTTTCAAGGCTGCACGTGGTGGGCGCGCTGGAGCCACAGGTCTCGGCCGCCTCGATCGTCAAGATCGAGATGCCGGATGAGGAAGAGCCGTTCCTCCCCTACGCGGCGCGGATGGGGGCGACGTTTCTGCACGGGGCCGCTGTAACGATCCACAAGGCGCAAGGCTCGCAATGGGACTCGGTGCAGGTCTTTGCGCCGGACCTATACGCGGCGGCGCGGGCCGGGCGCAACGAGGCCGGGCAACCCTTGTGGAAGCGGTTGGCTTACGTGGCGATCACGCGCGCACAGTCCCGGTTGTTCTGGGTGGTGCGGAACCGTCTGGCGCGACCGTCCGGCGCCTTGCGTGTCGATGACTTGGTCGCGGCTCCGGCCCCGTTGGCGCTGGAGGCGCAGGTGGACGGGCCGACCGCCTGAGGACTGTCGGTTTTGGTTGCGCGGCAGAGGACCGGGCCGCTACCCTTTCCTGATCCAATACACAGCAGGACCTTGGCGCAGGACAAGGGCGTCAGGCGAGTTGCACGATGTTCTTGCCGGTGTTTCCGCCGGTCAGCATCGCGATAAAGGCGGCAGGCGCGTTGTCGAGACCTTCGGTGATGTCTTCGAGGTAGGCGATCTCGCCCGAGGCAACCTTTGGCGCGACCTCGGCCAGGAATTCGGGGAACCGCGCCCAGTGATCAAAGATGATGAAGCCGTTGACCGACAGCCGCTTGACGAGGATCGAGCGCCAGACCCGGGGCAGGCGGTCCTCGGTCCCCTCCGCGCCGCCGTACCAGGCGATGGTGCCGCAAAGCGGGATGCGCCCGTGGGTGTTCATCAGCGGGATCACCGCCTCCAGCACCTTGCCGCCGGTGTTTTCCCAATAGATATCAACACCATCCGGAACCTCGGCGGCCAGCGCCTTGCGCAGGGCCGAGGCGCCGGCAAAGGCGCGGTGGTCAATGGCTGCGTCAAAGCCGAAGCTGTCCGTGGCGAGGCGGCATTTCTCTGCACCGCCCGCAATCGCGACGGTGCGCAGCCCCTTTGACTTGGCCAGCTGTCCGACCATGGCGCCGACCGGGCCAGTGGCGGCGGCGACAACAAGCGTTTCGCCGCTTTGCGGGCGGCCGTACTCGCGCAAGCCGGTCCAGGCGGTGAACCCCGGCATCCCCAGCACGCCAAGCGCGGTCGAGGGCGGCAGACCCGGATCGAGCTTGCGCAGGTTGGCGGCGGCCAGAACCGCGTGGCTGGCCCAGCCGGTCATGCCGGTGACCATGTCGCCTTCGGCAAACTCGGCCGAGCGGGAGATCAGCACCCGGCCCACGCCCTGGCCGACCATGGTCTCGCCCAAGCCAACCGAGGCCGCGTAACTGCCCGCATCGTCCATCCGTCCGCGCATGTAGGGATCCAGCGACAGATGTGTGACCTCGATCAGCGCTTCGCCTTCGTCGGGCGCGGGCAGAGGGGTGGTTTCGAGAGAGAAATCCTGCGGCACGGGCATGCCTTCGGGACGGCGGGCGAGGGCGATGCGCTGCATCTTGCGGGACATGGCGTTTCCTTGAGATCCGGTTTTCGCGAAATATTGTTGCACAATGGGTGCTAACGCGCTCAGTCTAGCGAGACGAATTCAGACGGCAAGGGAGGGCCAGATGCAAGGCATGATGATGAATATGCCGCTGAGGATCATCGAGATTCTCGACTATGCGGCACAGGCCCATCCGGGGGCGGAAATTGTCTCGGTCCGGACGGAAGGCGATCTTCACCGTCAAAGCTATGCCGAGGCCTACGCCCGCACGGCGCAGCTGGCACATGGGCTGTCGGCATTGGGGGTTGAGACCGGCGACCGGGTGGCCACGCTGGCCTGGAACGGGTATCGGCATTTTGAGCTGTATTACGCGGTCAGCGGGATGGGCGCGGTTTGCCACACCATCAATCCGCGTCTGTCAGCAGAGCAGATGCTGTATATCATCAACCACGCTGCCGACCGGGTGCTTTGCGTTGATGTGACCTTTGTGCCGATTGTCGAGGCGCTGGCACCGCACTTGCCGGAAGGCCTGCAGCTGGTCGCCTTGACCGACCGGGCGCATATGCCCGAAAGCGCGCTGGACTGGTTGTGTTACGAGGATCTGCTGGACGGCCAGCCAGAGGTCTACGATTGGCCGGTCCTGCCAGAGGATACCGCGGCGGGCTTGTGCTATACCTCCGGAACCACGGGGCATCCCAAGGGCGCGCTCTATTCGCATCGCTCTACCGTGCTGCACGCCCTGTTCCTGTTGGCCTCGGTGCCCGGCAACCTGCACAACGGCACACGAATCCTGCCGGTGGTGCCCATGTTCCACGTCAACTCATGGGGGCTGCCCTATGCCGCGCCGCTGGCGGGAGCGTCGCTGATCATGCCGGGGGGCAAGCTTGACGGGGCCTCGGTCTTTGACCTGATGGAGACCGAGCGCGTCACCGACAGCTGGGGTGTGCCCACGGTCTGGCTTGGCCTGAAGGCCGAGATCGAGGCGCGGGGGGACAAACCCACGGCGCTGCGGCAGTTGGCGATTGGCGGTTCGGCGGCTCCGCGCCCGATGATCGAGTTCTACGAAAAACATGGGGTCGGCGTGATGCACGCATGGGGCATGACAGAGATGTCGCCCATCGGCACCCATGGCATCCTGTCCCCGGAGATGCGGGACCTGCCTTTTGACCAGCGCATGGCGCTACAGGCGAAACAGGGGCGGCGCCTGTTCGGGGTCGAATTGCGGATTGATGGCGAGGACGGAACCCCCTTGCCGCAGGACGGCACCTCCTCGGGCGAGTTGCATGTGCGCGGCAACACGATCATTTCCGGCTATTTCGAGAACCCGGAGGCCACTGAGGCGACCTTTGACGCGGATGGCTGGTTCGGCACCGGCGATGTGGCGGTGATCGACGCGCAGGGATTCCTGACGATTCAGGACCGGGCCAAGGACCTGATCAAATCGGGCGGCGAGTGGATCAGTTCGCTGGATCTTGAAAACATCGCGATCGGGCATCCAAAGGTGGCCAATTGCGCGGTGATCGCCGTGCCGCATCCCAAGTGGGAGGAACGGCCGCTGCTGGTGGTGGTGCCGCGCGATGCGGGGGAACCGCCGGACCTGGCCGAGATACACGAATCGATGTTGGAGCATCTGGCGAAATGGCAGCTGCCGGACGCAATGGAGTGTGTCGAGGATTTGCCGCTGACGGCGACCGGCAAGGTGTCCAAACTGACCCTGCGCCAGCGGTTTGCGGACTACGCGTTGCCCGATGCTGATTGATGAATTGAGCGACCTGGACCCGCAGGTGACGGACTGGGTGACTTTGGATGCGGCGCGGGTCAAGGCTTTTGCCGATGCCACCGACGATTGGCAGTTCATTCATCTGGACGAGGACCGTGCGGCCCAGACGCCCTTTGGTGGCTGTATAGCGCATGGCTTTCTGACTCTGTCGATGCTGTCGATGATGTCCTACCAGGTGATGGCGGGGATCGGGGGCGTGTCCTCCAGCGTGAACTACGGGTTTGACCGCATCCGCTTTGTCTCCCCGGTGCGGGTGGGACGCCGGGTGCGGGGGCGTTTCGTGGTCGCCAGCGTCGATGAAGGCGAGGGCTGGCTGGGGGTGCATTGGGACGTCGAGGTGCAGGTCGAGGGTGAGGCGAGACCGGCGCTTGCGGCCAATTGGATCACGCGGTTGTATCTGGACTGAACGGCGGGACGCCGCCCGCGCATCGAGCGGCGCGGCACCCACCCGCCCACCCATGCGCGCCACACGACGCGCGGGCGGCTTTATCGAGGGAGGAGAGGGCATGGATCTGGGTTTGACGGAGCGGGTGAAACCGCTGGTGGCGCAGGTGCGCCGGATGATGGAGGAAGAGATCGCGCCGCTGGATGCGGAGTTTCATGCGCTGGTCGGGACCCATCCCTCGGGTGACCGGTTCCGGCACGTTCCGCGCCAGTTGGAGATTCTGGACGGGTTGAAGGCCAGTGCGAAAGAGCGGGGTCTGTGGAACTTCTGGCTGACCGGATCAGAGCGCGGTTTCGGGCTGAGCACCGTGGAATACGCCTATCTTGCCGAAGAAATGGGCAAGGTGAGCATCGCTGCCGAGGTCTTCAACTGCAACGCGCCGGACACCGGCAACATGGAAGTGCTGGAGCGCTACGGCGAGGACTGGATGAAGGACCGCTGGTTGACGCGGTTGCTGGAGGGTGAGATCAGGTCGGCCTATGTGATGACCGAGCCGGATGTGGCCTCATCAGACGCGGCGCAACTGGCCTTCGAGGCGCGGCGGGACGGGGACGATTATGTCCTGAACGGCGAAAAGTGGTGGATCAGCGGGGCAGGCGATCCACGTTGCGGGTTGTATATCCTGATGGCCTGCACCGATCCGGAGGCGGCAAAACACGCCAGGCACACGATGTTTGTCATGGACCCGGATACCCCGGGGATCGAGGTGCTGCGGCCGATGCAGGTCTTTGGTCATGACGATGCGCCGCACGGGCACATGCATATCCGGTTCACCGATGTGCGGATTCCCTCGCGCAATATCGTGCTGGGAGCGGGGCGCGGGTTCGAGGTGGCCCAGGGCCGACTCGGGCCGGGGCGAATCCACCATTGCATGCGCGCCATCGGACAGGCGGAGAAGGCTCTGGAGATGATGTGCAAGCGGGGCCTCTCGCGCGAGGCCTTTGGCAAGCGGATCGCCGATCTGGGGGCCAATTACGACATCATCGCCAATGCCCGGATGGAGATCGAGATGGCCCGCCTGCTGTGCCTCAAGGCGGCCTGGATGATGGACACCGCCGGTGTGCGCGCAGCCCAGCCGTGGATTTCCAAGATCAAGGTGGTGGCGCCGCTGATGGCGGGCAAGGTCGTGGACGAGGCCATGCAACTGCACGGCGCGGGCGGCATCAGCCAGGATTACGATCTGGCAATGATGTGGACCCATATCCGGACATTGCGCTTTGCGGACGGACCGGATGCGGTCCACCGGCGACAGGTGGCGCGCGCCGAACTGCGCAAATATGCCAACGAAAAGATCTGAACCCGACCGTTGCTGGTGAGTATTTTCAGAGAGAAGAAACAGGAGGCGGAATGCAGGCGGACGAACTGGCGCGTGTGGCAGAATGGATGGCGGCACATGTCCCGCGGTTTCAGGGCCCGGTCACGGCACAGAAATTCGACGTCGGCCAGTCGAACCCGACCTTTCGGCTGCAAAGCCCGTCAGGCGCCTATGTGCTGCGGCGCAAACCACCGGGGCAACTGCTGAAATCCGCCCATGCGGTGGACCGGGAGTATCGTGTGCAGAGCGCGTTGGCCGGGTCTGCGGTGCCGGTGCCGCGGATGTATGTGCTTTGTGACGATGACGCCGTCCTCGGGTCGATGTTCTACGTCATGGAGCATGTCGCCGGGCGCAACCTGATCGACCCGACCTTGCCCGGTGAAACGCCGGAGGCGCGGGCCGCGATCATGGCTGAGATGAACCGTGTGTTGGCGGCGATCCATGATGTGGATGTCGCGGCAGCGGGGCTGTCCGATTACGGCGCGCCGGGGAATTACTACGCGCGGCAGTTGGGACGCTGGACAAAGCAATACCGGGCGTCGGAGACGGAAGCACAGCCGGATATGAAGGCGCTGATTTCATGGCTGGAGGGCGCCTTGCCGCCGGATGACGGGCAGCGCGGGCTGGTGCACGGCGACTACCGGATCGACAATATGCTGTTCGCGGCACAGGGGGCGGACTGTCTGGCGGTGCTGGATTGGGAACTGTCGACGCTGGGCCACCCTTATGCCGATCTTGCCGGGGTCCTGATGCAGTGGCAATTGCCGCCGGGCACAGAGGGGCGGGGGCTGGCCGGGGTGGATCGCGCGGCGCTAGGCTTGCCCACGGATGAGGGCTTTGTGGCCGATTACTGCGCACGGCGCGGCATTGACGCGATCGAGGGGCTGGGGTTTTACGTCGCCTTTGCCTTCTTTCGCATGGCGGCGATCCTGCAGGGGGTCAAGAAACGCGCCCTTGACGGCAATGCGGCAAACCCGGAAAAGGCCCTGAAACTGGGCGCTTACGTGCCGCAGTTTTCCAAACTGGGGCTGGAGGCCCGGAAGCGATATGGATGAGGCGTTCCGCGAAGACCCCTATGCCTTTGTTCTGCATCTGGGCATGGAGATGACCGACTGGCGCGACGGGTATGCCGCCTTTGACCTGCCGCTGGCGGCGTTTCTGATGAACCGTCATGGCAATCCGCATGGCGGCGTTCATGCGTCTCTGCTGGATACGGTGATGGGCTATGCGGGGTGCTGGACCGGCGATCCGGCGCACCGGCAAATGGCATTGACCCTGAGTCTGAACGTGCAGTACCTGTCGCGCCCACGCGGGCAGGTGATGAAGGCGGAGGGCTGGAAGACCGGTGGTGGCCGGTCGAGCTTTTTCGCCGAAGGGCAGATCACCGATGAAACCGGGGAGTTGATCGCCAAGGGCACGGGCGTTTTCAAATACCGGTCTTGACGCGGCGGGGTAAACCCCGCCCTACGCCATCTGCGCCACCAGTGCGGGAAGTGCGTCGTAGTCGGAAAAATGGGCGGTGTGTGGCAGGGCGTCGACCGGGGATTTGCGATAGCCTTCGGTGAAGAGCAGGAACGGCACCCCCGCAGCCTGCGCGGTTTCCGCATCGGTTTCGCTGTCCCCCACGTAAAGCGCGCGCGCGGCGCCGTCGAGCGCGGCGAAGAGCATGTTGGGATTGGGCTTGCGTGTGGGCAGGCTGTCTCCGCCGATGACCACGTCGAAAAAGCCGCTGAGACCGGTATCGCACAAGGCGGAGAGCGTCGCCTCATGCGGTTTGTTGGTGCATAGCGTCAGGCGGTGGCCCTGGTCCCGCAACGCCGTCAGCGCTTGCAGCACCTGTGGATAGACCGAGGCCGGGTCGCTGGGGGTGTTGACATAGTGAAACATCGTGCGTCGGGTCAGTTCCGCATGGTGAGACTGCGGCGCGCCGATATGGTCCAGGACCTGTTGCAGCAGGATCGGCAGGCCACGCCCCACGAATCCCTGGACCGTTTCGCGGTCCAGCACGGGCAGGGCCATTTCTTCCAGCGCCGTGCAGACGCCATGGTGGATATGCGGCACGCTGTCGATCAGCGTGCCGTCCAGATCGAAGGCGATGGTCAGGCTCATGCGGCGACGGTCGTCGCAGCGGTGCGGATGGCGCGGATGTTGTCGCCGTAGGGGCCGGGGTTGGCGACAGACCCGCCCTTGAACACGGCCGAACCGGCCACCAGCACGTCCGCACCCGCATCCACCGCCAGCGGCGCGGTCTCCGGCGTGACGCCGCCGTCGATCTCGATATGCACCGGGCGGTCGCCGATCATGGCGCGCAAGCTGCGGACCTTGGCGGTCATGTCGATGAATTTCTGTCCGCCAAAGCCGGGGTTCACCGTCATGACGCAGATCAGGTCGGTCAGGTCCAGAAGGTCCTCGACGGCCTGCGCCGGTGTGCCGGGGTTCAGGGCGATGCCCGCCTTCATCCCGCCGGCGCGGATCGCCTGCAGTGTGCGGTGGATGTGCGGGCCGGCCTCGACATGGGCGGTCAGGATGTCGGCCCCGGCCTCGGCGAAGGCGTCGATATAGGGATCGACCGGCGCGATCATCAGGTGCACGTCCATGACCGTCTTGACATGTTTGCGAAAGGCTTTGACCGCCGGAGGGCCGAAGGTCAGGTTCGGCACGAAATGCCCGTCCATCACGTCGACGTGGATCCAGTCGGCCCCCTGCGCCTCGACCGCCTCGATCTCGCGCCCGAAGTCGGCGAAATCGGCGGAGAGGATGGAGGGGGCGATTTTCACGCTGCGGTCAATAGTCATGGGCAACCTCGGGGCTCTGTGAGACGCGCCCCGGACCCGATCCGGGGCCTCTGGCTTGTGGCGGCTGGGAGGTCCCGGGTCAAGCCCGGGACGGTGCCGGTCAATATCCGGCGGCCCGGTCCACCAGGTGCAGCAGTGGCTCGCCTGCCTCGCTTCGGCGGATGTTTTCGGCGACGACCTTCGCGGCGCTGTCCGGCCGGGTGGTAGAGGCGATGTGCGGGGTAACCGTAACCTTTGGGTGTCGCCAGAAGGGGTGGTCCTGCGGCAGGGGTTCGGTGCGGAAAACGTCCAGAGTGGCATGGCCGATCTGCCCATGATCCAGTGCCGCCAGCAGCGCATCGTCGTCGATCAACGGACCGCGTCCGGGATTCAGGATCACGGCACCCTTGGCGGGCAGCGCAAGAGTGAAGGCATTGAGCAGGTTGGTCGTCGCTCGCGTGTCCGGTAACAGCAGGATGACGATCTGCGCATCCGACAGCGCCGCGTGCAGCCCGGCTTCGCCCGCATGGCAGGTCACGCCGGGCAGGTCCTTCTGGCTTCGGCTCCACCCGGTGACGGGAAAGCCGAGCGCGGTCAGCGCCGTCGCGCAGGCCTGTCCCAGCGCGCCAAGGCCCAAAATGGTCACAGGCCGGTCGGTCGCGAGCGGCGGCGGCGTCGAATCCCATATCTGTGCCGGGTTCACGATGTGACGGTCCATGCCTAGGTGGTGCCGCAGCGTGTGGCCGGTGACCCATTCGACCATTCCCTGCGTCAGCCCTTCGTCGTCGACCATGCGGGTCAGGGGTGCTTTCAGCGTCTTGTTTCCGGTCACGTCCTCGACCCCGGCCCAGAGGTTCAGGACCGCCTTGAGGCGAGTGTAGCGGGTGAAGTCCTGCACGTCGGAATTGGGCGCATAAATGATGTAGTCCACGCTATCCGGCGGCAGATCCGGCGACAGCAGATAGGGCAGCCCGGTGGCGTCGAGGGCCGTGCGCAGGGGTGACTCGTAGTCTTGCCAGCGTTCGGATTTGGCGGAAAAGAGGATCGTGGGCATGGGCTGGGTCCTTTATGTCTTGGGGACCAGCTTTAGACGATACCGGGACAGGGGCGAAAGGGGCCGCCGCGTTACCGGGGTCTGTGGATGTGCGCGCTCTGAACCAGTCCGAAGCCCAGCAGCAACACCAGCATCGCCGAGCCGCCATAGCTGACCATCGGCAGCGGTACGCCGACAACCGGGGCAAGTCCCATCACCATCGACATGTTGACCGCGAAGAACAGGAAGAAGGTCAGGCCGACGCCAAGGATCAACAAGGACGAAAAGCGATCCCGATTTTGAAGGGCGGCAAAGACACAAAACATCAGGATCAGCGCGTAAAGGCCCAGCAGGGACACCCCGCCGACAAAGCCGAATTCCTCGGCCAGTGTGTTGAAGATGAAGTCGGTGTGCTTTTCCGGCAGAAAATTCAGCCGCGATTGCGTACCTTGCATGAACCCGCGCCCGGTCCAGCCGCCCGAACCCATGGCGATCTTGGCCTGCGTGATGTGGTAACCCGCGCCCAGCGGGTCGGAGGAGGGATCCAGAAAGGTGTCGATCCGGCGGAACTGGTAGTCCGCCAGCATTTGCCAATCCGTCCCGCGCGATTTGAACACCGTCCAGATGCCGCCGACGCCGGCCCCGATCACGGTGGCAAAATACAGCCAGTGCACCCCGGCAAGGAACATCATCAGCCCACCCGCCGTCATCAGCAGAATCGCGGTGCCAAGGTCCGGTTGTGTCAGGACCAGCGCGGTGGGAAGAATGATGATGCCAATCGGGATCAGGACCCAGAGCGGGCGCGACGTCTTGTTCAGTGGCAGGCGATCATAATAGGCCGCCAGCAGCATGACCAGCGCGACCTTCATCACCTCCGATGGTTGCAGGCGCATGAACCCGAGGTCGATCCAGCGTTGCGCCCCCATGCCGACCGACCCGAAGAACTCGACCAGCACCAGCAGTGCCAGCGATCCGGCATAGGCCACCAACGCCATGTTTCGCCAGAAGTAGATCGGCACCATGGCGACGACGAACATCACCGCGATGCCAAGGCCGAACCGCTTGATCTGCGGTTCCGCCCATGGGCTGAAAGAGCCGCCAGCGACTGAGTAGAGCATCAGGAAGCCGACCCCGGAGACGGCGCTCAGCAGCACCACCAAAGGCCAGTTGACGTACAGGATCTTGCGCCAACCGGTCGGGACCGATTTGACGTTGTACTCAAGATAGGTCACGCACTGTCGCTCCCGTCACGGCGTATGGCGCGTTCCCGGGCAAGCCGCTCCTGTTGCGCCTTGATGCGGCGGCGGTCGGAGGACGGGTAGGCCTCCAGCGGGGGATCGCCTCGGTACAGCGCCTGCAAGGTCACGTCACGGGCTATCGGGGCGGCTGCGGTACTGCCGCCGCCGCCGTGTTCGACCACCACCGACACAGCAATCTGCGGTGTTTCATACGGCGCGAAGTTGATGAACAAGGCGTGGTCCCGGCGGTCCCACGGCAGGTCATCATTCGAGGTGACGCCGCGCGCGCGCTCGGCTGCGGTGATGTTGCGGACCTGGCTGGTGCCGGTCTTGCCAGCCATGCGCAGTTCTGCCTCGGCAATGCGCGTGCGAAAAGCGGTGCCGTGGCGATGGTTGGAGACCGCGTACATCGCGCGGCGCACGTTCAGCAGGTGATTGGGGTTCAGCCCGATGGGGCCGTCGTTGCGCACCTCGGTCTCGACGCCATCGACGCTGCGCACCAGCCGGGGCGAGATCAGGTTGCCGGTGGCAATACGCGCGGACATGACCGCCAGTTGCAGCGGCGAAGACAGCACGAAACCCTGACCGATCGAAGAGTTGACCGAGTCGCCGATCACCCATTCCGCCCCGCGTTCGCGCAACTTCCATGACTTGTCCGGGATCAGACCGCTGGTCACCGCCGACATCGGGATATCATGCGCTTGGCCAAGGCCGAACCGGCGCGCCATCTGCGCGATGCGTTCGATGCCGACCTTCAGCGCCAATTCGTAGTAATAGACGTCACAACTTTCGCGCAGGCTGGCCTCAAGGTTCATGTGGCCGTGGCCGACTCGCTTCCAGCAGTGGAATCTGCGCCCGCCAACCTCAAGGTGACCCGGGCACCAAAAGGTATCGTCGGGCGTCACGAGGCCCGCGTCCATCGCCGCCAGCGCGGTGATCACCTTGAAGGTCGATCCGGGCGGATAGGCGTCCTGCACTGTCTTGGAGGCCAGCGGGCGGTGATCGTTGTCCCGCAGCAGGCTGTAATCCTTAACGGAAATGCCGCGCACGAACTTGTTGGGATCGTAAGACGGGGCCGAGGCGATGGCCAGCAGGTCCCCGTTGTTGACATCCATGACGACCACAGAGGCGCTTTCCTGACCCAGTCGTGCCTGCACGTATTCCTGCAGTTCCGTATCGACAGTCAGCTGGACGTCGGCACCGGGTTCCCCCTCACGCCGGTCAAGCTCTCGCATGACGCGACCGACGGCGTTGACCTCGACCCGCTTGGCCCCGGCGCTGCCGCGCAGGGTGGATTCGTACTTGGCTTCGACGCCGACCTTGCCGATCTGGAAACGCGGGATGCGCAGAACCGGCGGCGGATCCTCGTAGCGGGCCAGATCACGCTCTGACACCGGTCCGACATAGCCCGCCACATGGGCGAAAAGATCGCGGTTGGGATAGAAGCGCGACAGGCCGACCTCTGTGGTGACACCGGGCAGCGCCGGGGCGTTGACGGCAACCCGGCTGAATTCTTCCCAGGTCACCCGGTCCGCGACGGTGACCGGAAAGAACGGGGCGGTGCGCTCCATCTCTGTCAGAGCGCGGTTCAGGTCGTCCTCATCCAGTTCGATCAACTGGCCAAGCCGCTGGATCACCTGACCCACGTCGCCCGCGTCCTCACGCGTGATGGTGACGCGGTAGGTCTGTTCGTTCTCGGCGATAATTCTGCCTTCGCGGTCAAAGACGCGCCCGCGCGACGGCGGGATCAGCCGGATATTGATGCGGTTCTCTTCGGCCAGCAGGCGGAACTCATCGGCTTGATCCACCTGCATGTGCCGCATCCGCAGGGCCAGCAGCCCGGCAAAGCCGAATTGTACCCCGCCAAGGATCAACCCACGGCGCGTAATGCGGCGGGCGGATTCGGCGGTTTCGCGAGGGCTGCGTCTCATAGCGGGCGTCCCGTGTGGTCATATTCGCCTGGCGTGCTGCGGCGCACGCCGAGGGCAATATAGCAAAGTGCGGCCACCAGCGGGTAGGCCGCGACCGTCATACCATATTGCATCACCCATAATGAAAGCATTCCGGGTGTCACGATCAAGATTGCGAGAACGGATCGGTAAATCACGGTTATGAGCAAGAGCGCGCTTGCCGCTGCCAGCCACTCGGCGAAAAACGTGTTTTCGCGCACCTGTCTGCCCCGCGTCTTGAGCCATTCACCGGCCAGCAACACCAACAAGGCCCAGAGGCCGGGCGGGCGCTGGAACAGCATGTCGGCCAGCAGCATGACAACGGCGATGGAAAGCATCGGCACGTAATCCGGGCGGCGCAGGCACCAGACAAAGGTCACCACCGTCAGCAAGTCCGGTCCGGCGATGCTGCGCGGGGTGAACTGCAGCGGCAACAGGTGGAAAAAGGCGATCAGCAAGGCGATCCCGAAGTAGGTCGCCCGCATTGACCAGAGCCGGCGCGGGCTGTTCTCAGCCATCGCCAGGTGCCTCTGCCGGTGTCGGCGGCTCGCCCCCGTCGGGCAGCGCGTTGGGCAGGATCAGGCCGGAGGGCGCATTGACCGCGCGCGAGCCGTGGTCACGCAGCACCCGCAGGAATTCCAGCCGCTCATAATCCGCAGCCAGCCGCACGCGCAGACGCCCGCCCGGGTCCTGCGCCACCTGCCCGATCAGCAATCCGGGGGGAAAGACCTCACCGTCGCCGGTGGTGACGATCCGGTCGCCGGGGCGGACAAGGCCCGGGTTTTCAAGGAAATCTATAGGTGGTGCAGAGGTGTTGTCGCCGGCAATCAACGCCCGCTGGCCCGAGGGCTGAATCTCGGCCGGGATGCGGCTGGTGGCGTCGGTGATCAGGATCACGCGGCTGGTGTTGGCGCCAACGCCAGACACGCGGCCGACCAGTCCGATTCCGTCCATTGTTGCCCAACCGTCAACAATCCCGTCCCGACTGCCGACATTGATCAGTGCGGACTGGCGAAAAGGAGAGCCGGAGTCGGCCAGCACAACGGCGGTGATATAGGTCAGGCGCGGGTCCAGCTGTACGTTGTTGAGATCGCGCAGGCGGGCGTTTTCCTGCTCCAGCTGCAGCGCCGCCTCTTTCCACGCGTTCATCTGGCGCAACTCGCGGCGCAGCTCCTCGTTCTGTTCGTTGAGCCGCTGATAGCTCTGAAACTCGCGCAGCAGGCGGACGGTGGCCGTGACCGGCGCCATGGCCCAGTCCATGCGCGGCACCACGGCATCGACCACCTGCGCGCGAAACCGTTCCACGCGAGGACTGTCGATTCGCCACAACAGGAAGATGCCCGCCAGGCACAACACCAATGTCACCAGAAGCAAACGCTTTAGCGGGGTGGTGAATTCGTCGCTGTTGTCCCGTGCCACGGTATTGTCCTAGCCAAGATACTGCGTTTTACCGGAGAGCGGCCTGTACGAGCAAGCCGATAGCCAACTGTAGGCATTGCCGCGCTTAAGTCGTGATCGCTTTTCTGAGATTGCGTAAGATGGCTTCTCTGCGATCAAGTGTTTTCGCCATATTACGCAGAACTTCTGCGCCGGGGATCGACGCGGCATCCGGCGCGTGGAGGACCGGAAGGTCACCGGACAGATCGGTGAACCGCAAATTCCCCGGGTCGCGGCGCAGCAGGACCGTCGGAATTCCCATCGCAGCACAGGGAGAGGCGCAATGCAGCAGGCTCGTCAGACACAGAGAGAAAGAGTTGTCGTAGAAGTCGAGCAGGCGTTCGGCGGCGTCCCAACACTCTTCGCGATCCCGGGTCCTTAGCGGGAAGTTCTGGAAAAAGCGCCTCTGATCCTTGAGTCGCACATGATCCGGGAACTGCATTTTCAGTTGGTCTTCGACGTCCGGGGATTGCACGCCGCAAATCAGCTCTGGCAACCGGGATCGGTTTGCCAGCGAGCTGCGCGAGAGGCTTTGAGACAGACAGCCGGACACGTAGGTTTCGATGCCGTGTTGTCCGAGCAACTCGGCCGTGGACCTGTCGCGGCACCCAACCCGCAAGCCGCGCAAAGGGATCAGGCTGTTTTCAAGCGCTTCGCGGCTGTCCATCTTCAGAATGTTGTTGAAATGGTAGCTCAGGCCAAAATAGATCGGGTGCAGCGCCTCGGATTGCGGGAAATTTGATGGCGTGAAGACGGCGTTGGTGAGCAACCGGACCGGTGGGCCGTCATATTGGTGTAACGTGTCGCGATCCATGCGGACTATATCTTCGTCTGCCACTCCGATGCTGCGCAGCGCCCGGTAAGCGCCTACAGATTGAACATAGTCACCCAGATTGACCGAGAAGCGTCCCGTTGTATCGCAATCCGTTTCGAAGTTGGTGTAAATCTTATACCCGAAATCAAGAACCGCTATCTTTCGCTCTCCACGGGCTTCGATAAGATTCGGGGCAGCGAGTTTTGACTGTCCGCTCAGCAGCGTATCTTGATGCGCCTTGAAAGCATCTAGATCGCGAAAACTGTCCAGTTCCTTGCAGTAATGGCGCATCAGATATTCGATCAGGTTCTCTCTTTGCGGTCGGGACAATGCTGTACGCTTCCCGTTTGCGAAATCGGCCGGAGAAACCTGCATGGGTCCGTATTGGGAACGCGCGTCGGAGATGATTGTCTTTCCGGCAAGAATGGCCGACATCCCAACCGCTGAGGTGACGCAGAATACGCCTTCGACAAGGTCGAGCAACCCTTCGCTCTTTGCTGTCACCGTGTCCGCGAGACCAACGAAAATATTGGGATGCATGGTGGCCAGGGCCGCCAGGACTCCCGCACGCGCGTTCTGCTGTTTGTGAAAAGTCGGCAAGATCGTGTGGCCGGGCAGTTTCGACGCAACCTGGCAGCAAAGGTCGAGGGGGCGGTATCTGCCGGATTGGGCGCCTTCCCAGGTGATCCAGTCTGGGGGTTGCAGCGCGACCATGACCGGCGGCGCGCCGGTTTTCAGACGGCTGCGGACGCCGACCAATTCCGGATCCTGAGAAGATGTCTTGAGCGCCTGATCAAACCTGGCCAGCAGTGTTTTGCCAAGCCCGTCGTCCTGCGAAAAATCGCCTCTTACGATCTTTGTCCAGTTTGTCGCGATGGTATTCTGAAAGTTGTGCGCGATCGGATCGAGATAGACCATGTTCCTGCGCAGCGCTGCGGGCAGCGGAGCGGCCTCCATGAAGAACAGGTTTGTCTCTGCGGGGCAGTGTGCGGCAACATAGCGGTTTTGCTGCGTGGCAAGGGCGAGATCGGGCGTGGCTTGGTGAAAGGCATCACGGACAGCACTGCTGAGATGCAAATTCCCGACCGGATCAAACGGGGATTGGAAGAGATCCCTGGAATAGTCGTGAATGCTGCCGTCGACCTCCTCCAGGATGGCTGCCGGAGAGACGGTGAGACCGGTGACCCGCGCCTCGCAGGTCTCTGCCAGTTCGCTTTCCATGAAATGGCAGACCTGGGCGTTTCCGAACACAAAGACTGTGTCCGAGGATTGCACAGACAGGTTGGTCAGGATTTTCTTGAACCAGGGAATGTGAATTGCCGAGTGGTTCGGAGAGTCGCGCCAGATCATCGGGTCAGTGAACAGCAGAATTTGCATGTCGGAGCTTTCCTTTTTGAGGCGCCGACCGCTGACCGCAAGCGAAAGACCGGTTCAGCCCACTGAGAAGGGTTCCCTGGACTCGGCGTTGTCCCGAATTGACTGGCGCGCCGGGCCCAAGGGCACTCTCTAACTGTCGTAGTCGATGGCGTGACGCAGTTGTTTTTCGTACTCCAGCGCCTTGCCGGTGCCGAGCGCCACGCAATTCAGCGATTCGTCAGCGATGGAGACGGCCAGCCCGGTCTGTTCGCGCAGGGCAAGGTCCAGATCGCCCAACAATGCGCCGCCGCCGGTCAGCATCACGCCACGGTCAACGATGTCGGCGGCAAGGTCCGGCGGTGTGGCTTCGAGCGCAGTCATCACCGCCTCGCAGATCTGCTGCACCGGTTCGGCCAGCGCCTCGGCCACCTGGGCCTGGCTGATCTCGGTTTCCTTGGGCACGCCATTCAGCAGGTCACGGCCCCGGATCTGCATCGAGGACCCGCGCCCGTCGTCGGGCATGCGGGCGGTGCCGATCGAAGTCTTGATGCGTTCGGCGGTGGATTCGCCAACCAGAAGGTTTTGCTGGCGGCGCAGATAGTTGATGATCGCCTCATCCATTCGGTCACCACCAACCCGGATCGAACGGGCGTAGACGATGTCACCCAGCGACAGGACCGCAACCTCGGTTGTGCCGCCGCCGATGTCGACAACCATGTTGCCGGTCGGATCGGTGATCGGCATGCCGGCACCGATGGCCGCCGCGATGGGTTCGGCGATCAGGCCCGCCTTGCGCGCGCCGGCGCTCAGAACCGACTGGCGGATGGCGCGCTTTTCAACAGGGGTCGCGCCATGCGGCACGCAAACGATGATCTTGGGCTTGGAGAAGGTCGAGCGACGGTGCACTTTGCGGATGAATTCCTTGATCATAGCCTCGGCGGTGTCGAAGTCAGCGATCACGCCTTCGCGCATCGGGCGGATCGCCTCGATGCTGCCGGGTGTCCGCCCCAGCATCAGCTTGGCGTCCTCCCCCACTGCGAGCACTTTCTTCTGTCCGTCTTTGATGTGATACGCCACCACGGAAGGCTCGGATAATACTACACCTTTACCTTTCACGTAGACCAGAGTGTTCGCCGTCCCAAGGTCGATGGCCATGTCCGAAGAAAACAGGCCTAGGATACGATCCATGCCAAACATTATTTGCTCTTGCCCCATTGCCTCAAAGGCCCGCGACTCCTCGGAGTCCGGACCTGCGTCTGTATAAGCCTGCGCCATGAGATGGTGAAGGGGGTGCAGGGGGTAAATCAGCGGGGAATCGCCGCAGTGCCCGTATGCCGGGTGGCCTGTTGTCAGTCCAGCCCTCGGTTCGCCCTGAAGACAGGTGGCGACGCGTCGGGCGACTGGGTCGCGCGGGCCAGTTCCGGTAACGGCAGTTTCGTCGGGCCGGACGTCGGGCGGTCCTGCGCCAGGGCGCGCAGAGCGTCCAGATCAACGGTATTCAGGAACCTCTCAATGTGATGATCGGGCGCGCGGGTGGTCAGGTAGAGGTCGATTTCACCCAGCCTGGCCTGGAAAGAGCGCAGGCGGTCGGGATGCTGTCCGTTGTCGGCCAGTTCAACCGGTCCGTGTACCTCGTACCATGTGAGGCCCTGCACAGTGTCATGTTCGATCAGCGTGTCGATCCGGTCGAAATGCGCCTTAACTGATGTTTCATAGGCCTGCCAGACCGGATGCGCGATTCGGCGCGCCGGGTCCTGGATGCTGAGTGCGATCACGCCCTTGTCATTCCGGTAGGCGATCGAGGTGTCCGACACATAGGCATGATGGGCGGCCAGGTCGATCCGGCTGAGCTGGCGCAGGTCGGGCAGGCCCATCCTGGCGCGGGACAATTCATGGTTCAGGGCCAGCAACTGGGCCGGGCTGAACAAAAGGGAGTCGTGATCCGCGCGCCGCGCCTCGGCAATCCATCCGGCGGGCGCGGGGGGACGCGCGGCGGCAACGGTCGCGGATTTGCGCAACAGCAGACCGACGGGGCCGCCACGTTCTCCAAAACGGTCGATCAGGGTTTCGACATAGTGCGGTCCGCCAAAGCCTGAGTCTGCCTTTGACCACTGGCCGACATAGTCGGCGGCCAACAGCCCAAACCCGCCCAAACCGGCCAGTGCAAATGCGCCCAGCACCTTTGCGAACGACATCCCGAACTCCGTTTCAACCCCTGTATGGTGACATGACGTCAAATCTCGTCAAGACTTTGGCTGCGCCGAGAAAATTCCGAGAAGACTCGGCGCAAGAAAGGTTTGACAGGTGCGTGTGGGCGTGCGGAAACTGTTGCTACCTCAATTGAATGGAAAGGTCTTTTCATGGTGCGTCTGATTTCGATGATCCTTGCCTGCCTCATTGCCAGTCAGGCGGTGGCGGATTCCTGTTGGAACCACAACGGTTCGGTCATGCGCCTGACCGACCAAGGCAACAATCGCTGGCTGTGGTACGAAACCACGCCGCATTCCTGGCAATACCCGGCGGGTGTGACCCCCGGCACCCTGATGTTCAATGGCGTCAAGAACGGTGAGTGGTACAGTGGCACCGCGCGTCGGTTCTCCAATTCCTGCCCCGGCACGCCTCTGGAGTATCACGTCGAGGGGCCGGTCCTGCAGAACCCCTTGCGCGTTCAGGTAAGCGGCCAGTACCAGGTCCACCAGAACTGCCAGGCCACCGGTCAGTGGAAGCAGGACACGCTGGTCTTTACCTACATGTACAACTGCTGAGGCGGCGCCAATCGGGACACCTCCGGGGCGGGTAAACCAAGAGAAAACAAGCCGCGGGTCCGCCTCGCGGCTTTTTCTTGAGAGCTCATTCTGCCGCGCGTCGTTTTCTCCGCATGACGTGTCGGGCGCGCGCGGCGCAGGGGGCGGCGGCGCGGTATTGAGGGGCCGAACGAACAAGAGAGTCGCGTCATGAAAACCCAAGTCAAAGCCCTGGTCGTCGGCGGTGGCGCCGTCGGCACCTCGATTGCCTATCACCTGGCCAAGGCGGGCTGGGACGATGTCATGCTCATCGAGCGGGACGAGCTGACCTCCGGCTCGACCTGGCACGCGGCCGGCCTGTTGCCGCTGTTCAACATGTCCTTTGCCACGACGCATATCCACAAATACTCGGTGGATTTCTACAAGTCGCTCGAGGCAGAAACCGGCCTCAACGCGGGCTTTGCGGTCGTGGGCAACCTGCGCATGGCGCAATCCGATGAGCGCATGGACGAATACAAGCTCTATGCCACCACCGCCGAGACCTGCGGCGTGCCCTACGTCTGGCTGACCCCGGACGAGATCAAGGAACGCTGGCCGCTGATCAACACCGAGGATCTGAAGGGCGCGCTCTATCACCACACCGACGGTTACATCAATCCGGCCGATGTAACCCAGGCGATGGCCAAGGGCGCGCGTCAACGCGGTGTCGAGATCGTGCGCAAGCTGCAGGCCGACAGCTACAACTGGACCGGCACCCATTGGGAAGTCACCTGCACCAAGATGGTGGAAAAGGGCGGCAACCTGGTTGAGAGCGACGAGACCGTCACCATCACCGCCGAGCATGTGGTGACCGCCTCTGGCAACCACGCGCAACGCACCGCGAAACTGCTGGGCATCAAGATCCCCGCGATCCCGGTCGAGCACCAGTTCATCGTCACCGACGTGGACCCGGCGCTGCAGGCCTGGCGCAAGGACGGCAACGCCGAGCATCCGGTGATCCGCGACGCCGACGCCCAGTCCTATGTCCGCGAAGAGCGTGGCGGCTGGATCCTCGGCGTTTATGAGAAGAACGCGCCGGCCTGCTTTGAATACGGTGTGCCCGACAGCTTCCGCGCCGATCTCTTCCCGCTCGACCTCGAGCGGATCGAGGACCAGTACATGGCGATGATCCACCGGATGCCCTCTTGCGAGGAGTCCGGCCTGAAGGACGATTTCAACGGCCCGATCTGTTACACCCCCGATGGCAACCCGCTGGTCGGCCCAGCGCCGGGTCTGCGCAACATGTGGCTGGCCGAGGGCTTTTCTTTCGGCATCACCGCTGCGGGTGGCACCGGCTATTACCTCGCGCAGATGATGGTGGAGGGCGAGGCCGAGATCGAGA